>NZ_ADEG01000001.1 GCF_000177075.1 Hoylesella buccalis ATCC 35310 | reverse complement strand
TTGCCTCAAGTCACATTGTGGGGTAAGGGGATATTGTAGGCCGCAAGTGGGTGCTTCAAGTTCAAATTATCTGCAAATTCAGTAATGAGAGGACGTGTAAAGGCAATAAGGACGTTCAAGGGCTTAGTTGCGGATTTGAGGTACAGATAAGATTAAGGGTTACGAACAACCATTAAATACCATTTAGTTCTTGCTGAGAAATGCTATCATAGCTTTCGCTGTGATCATGATGGTTGGACGTGTCATTGTGATTCGAAGTATCATCATGGTCTGATGTGTCATCAGAATCAGATGATAACGCCACTTCAATAGGACTAAATGCACCAACAAGGTGAATTTGTTCGTTAGCACTAAGAGACTCGAAGTCTTTCAAATCTAAAATACTTTTCATAATTACATTAAAATTTAGTTAAACAATTTTCAGTTCCTTGTTACATTATGTATAAGAGAACTGAATTTCTTTACTTTATTTCTTGAAGAAAAATGATATACAAGTTGAATGCCAACTCTTCTCGTATCTGTATTATTTTTTCTATATTCATTAAATCCATTAGCATATATTCTTGATTGCATCTGATTTTGTTTGAAAATATCATTAGCAAATAACGATATTCTGAAAGCATTATTTAATGTTGAGAATGTATATCTAAATGATAAATTCGACCTTGGTTCTTCTTTTGTATTCTCGAATTGTGAAATAGGAAAATAGGAAAAAGTAATATTTACCCTGTGCTTACGATAATTAAAGCCAAAAGGTAAAGAAACAGCAAGATACTTATTATTATATTGAGAATTATTCTCTGATATTTTGAAATTCCCTGTTTCTAAACTGATATTGGGAGAGAGGTAAAAAAACTTCCAATATTGTGAATAATAAACACTTGCAGTAAACATATGTGAAATACCAAGACTTGTATATTTATAAAGGAATTTATTGTTTTGATAGGCAGGAAGAAGAATCCACCAGTTTGCACGACGACATCCTCCAATATTAATCCCCAAATTCCCTCTTCGGTATGATAAATTCAATTGACTGTTTCTATATGGTTTAAGGTCGCTATTGCCTGTAATATCTATTCCTTCATTTTCTTGTTTTGTTATGCCAGCAAGTTGCCCAGAAAGAGGTCTTGACGTATTTTGATCATACCTTATACTAAATTTATGACCTTTTATTTCATAACCAAGCAGAATATGAGGATCCACATAAAAATAATGCGTTTTATGACTGGTTGAGTAATCAAAAGTAATTCCTGCGTTAAACTCAAATTTTCCTAAAGAACCATTCAAATACATATCTTGCCTAAATGTGTGTTCCCAAAAGTCCTGTAATTTGATGTTATGAAATACATCTTCAGCCGTTAAAAACATGTAAGAGTAAGAACTGAATGAGCGAATCTTGAATTTAGGGTTTCTGAATGTGTATGTATAATCAACAGAGGCGTTAGGCGTGATATTATAGCTCTTCATACTCTGAAGTAATGTGTTGTTAGTATTTCTCAATTTGTATTGGTCATTCTTGTTGTTAAGTGCCATCTCTAAATGGAGTTTATGCTTGTTCTTCTTCAAATCAAAATAGACTCCGGTAGTGAAAAAACGATAAAATTGAGATGCATCCATATCAGAGACATTACCAAACACATTTGAAGTTCGAACTTCTTTGTTGTTAGACACAAGGTAATTTATTAATACTCCTGCATTTACTTCTTTTGAAAGGTTATAATTATTAGCGTAATCAACATAAAAGTCTTTCGTTTTTTTCTGTTTAGCATCCTCAATGTCTTTTACAACACCATTATCAAAAACATATTGCCTTGTAGAAGAAGTCGGAGAACGATATGGATTTGTCCTTAAATAAAGGCTATTTGCTAATTTTGCAGTATTTAACACGCCACGAGTGTTGATAGTCCCATAATCACCTTCTCCTCTTGAGTATTCTGCGGTAGTTGTAGTTTCAAATCCTTTTATAATTACAGAATTTACAATAAGTTCATAACTATTACCTTGCGGTAATCTTTTAAAAATTATAGATGAAACATTTTCAGCAAACAAACTCTCAAGCATTTGCAACATATCTGCTGTCAGTTGTCTGCTTATCCCTTGACTGCCAAATCTTACAGATACCACAGGAAGAGATTTATAAGTTAACTGATTGCTATTCTGAATAAATCCAGGAACTTTTTGCAATATTTCAACCATATTGTTATTTTCAAAAATCGTAATACCCTTTATTTGTATTTGATCTTCCATAAGTTTGCTTTTTACGATAGGTCTCTTGCCTAGTACGATTATTTCCTCCAACTTTTTTTCCAGCTTAGTTTGGAATGTAAGATGAGATTTTACATCGTCACACCCAACAATTGTATCAAGAACCTGTTCTCCAAAATATGCGATAGTAAAATGATAAGGACAATCATTTCCCTCAAAAGAAAAATTCCCGTTTGGTGAGTATAATTTCAACGAGTCCAACTTTGAAGCCCCCACCACTTTCAATGTATAATTTATAAAAGGTTTACCGTCTTCATCAATAACATTTCCTGTTATCATTGTTTGTGAATACAGATTCAGAGAAATAAAAACTATTGGTATAGCGATGAAAAATTTAAGATGTTTCATACTTAACTACATATTTGTAACACCAAAATCAAAAGGTTAAATCTTTTTTTACAAAGACCTTAATTCCGCAACACTATTATAAATTAAACTTTTTAAGTACCTGAGCAACAAAAAGCT
>NZ_ADEG01000002.1 GCF_000177075.1 Hoylesella buccalis ATCC 35310 | reverse complement strand
GATAGTTGGAGTCAATGAACGCAGGCGTTCATCTAATAAAAACGAATGTGGCAAAGTCATGCGGCATGTTCATGTCGGCAGCATTTGTTTCATTCGCAGAACGCTTGCGTTCATTGTCTTGTTTAGTTGATTCGTGTCATTTGTTAAATTCGTTGTTCCACAACATTGCCCTTCAATGAATGTGCCGTGTGGTCTACAACGGCGAGATATATAATAATTGTTACGATTTCTCGTTATCGTTAAAAAGCACGATTCTATAAAGCATGAAACGTCATATATTACTGTCCGTTCTGCTGGTCGCAACTGGAGTGGGGCATGCCCAGGCCGATTTCGATGCAGAAAACGCATCGCCGTGGAACATCGGTGAGAACATTCATTATCAGGTAGAGTTACAAAGTTCGTTCGCTGACGGCAAAACGCCCTTGTGGCTCCATTCCAACCGGTATGGCTTAAGCTCGTTGGAAAAGAACAACGGTTATCTGCGCGCGGCCTTAATCAGACCCTTGCGTACCGGCTCGGCACGCAAATGGGGGATTGGCTATGGCCTGGATGTGGCGGCGGGTGTCAATCATACCAGCAAGATGATGGTTCAACAGGCCTTTGTCGAGCTGCGGTGGTTGCATGGTGCGCTCTCGATAGGGAGCAAGGAATACCCCATGGAGTTGAAGAACAACCAGTTGAGCAGTGGTTCGCAAACGCTGGGCATCAATGCCCGCCCCGTTCCGCAGGTGCGTTTGGCCTTGCCCGATTACTGGATGCTGCCCTTTGGCAACAGGTGGTTGCACGTGAAAGGACACGTCGCCTACGGCAAGATGACGGACGACAACTGGCAGCACAGTTTTACCCAGCGCCAGTCAAAGTATGCCGATAACGTGCTGTTTCACAGCAAGGCCGGCTATTTGAAGATAGGCAATGAAGACCGCTTCTGTCCGTTTTCGATCGAAATGGGGTTGGAGATGGCCACTCTTTTCGGTGGAACGGGCTATCAACCCAAGTCTGATGGAACGGTCAACGTGATTCGCAGTCAAACGGGGTTCAGGGCTTTTTGGAATGCTTTCATGCCTGGTGGCTACGACGCGCCCGAGGAGGACATCGTTTATCAGAATGTGGAAGGCGACCAACTGGGCAGCTGGCTCATACGGATGAACTATGATGCGGACACCTGGCGCGTAGGTCTGTATGGTGAAAAGTTTTTCGAGGACCACTCGTCCATGTTCCAACTCGATTACGACGGGTACGGAACGGGTGACGAATGGAATGTCAAGAAGAAAAGAAAGTTTTTTGTCTACGATTTCAAGGACATGATGCTGGGCGTGGAACTCAATCTGAAATACAACGACCTGGTGCGCAACGTGGTGTTTGAATATCTGTACACCAAGTATCAGAGTGGGCCGGTATATCACGACCACACGCAGAACATGAGTCACCATATCTCGGGCATCGACGATTTTTACAATCACTACATTTACCCCGGGTGGCAGCATTGGGGAGAAGTGATGGGCAACCCGTTGTATCGCTCGCCACTCTATAACGAAGATGGACATATCAACATTCAGAACAATCGGTTCAAGGCCTTCCACCTGGGCGTGTCGGGCGAGCCGTGGAATGGCGTGAGCTATCGTTTGTTGACCACTTGGCAAGAGGGATTGGGAACCTATAAAATGCCCTTCGCCGCCAAACAAAACAACGTAAGCGTGATGCTGGAAGTTGGCTGCCGCCTCAAACATGGCTGGAACATCCGAGGAAGCTATGGGGGCGATTTCGGAGACATTTTGGGCAACAACCAAGGCGTACAGCTCACCATCGGCAAACATGGAGTGTTCAACCTGTAAACTTGTCATTGAAATGAAAAAAGTATCTTATATTCTCCTCTCTATCCTGATGCTCGCAACATGGACCTCGTGCGAGCTGGAAACATCTAACAATGGGGCCTTAGACGGTTATTGGCGTTTGCAACAAGTAGACACCTTGCAAACCAACGGAACGGCCGACCTCTCTGCGCAACGATTGTTTTGGTCGGTTCAAGGCAAAATTCTCATGCTCAACGATTTGGATTACCGCTATCCCGAGTGTGTGATGGAGTTTGAACACCGTGACCAGCGTCTGACGTTGCACAGGCCATTGATTTCAGATCGTACCAAGGGCGACCCCGTGATAGACGATGTGAAGATTCTCTATCCATACGGCATTCGGCGGCTGGACGAACAGTTTGAGGTGGAACGGTTAGATGGTTCGCGTATGATTCTGCGCAGTGAGCAGCTTCGATTGGTGTTCACCAAATTTTAAATGCAACGGAGCTTCACGGATATTCACGGACGTTGTCCGTGTTGTTCCGTGCCATTCCGTTGCCATCATCATTTTGTTTGTTGTTTTTTGCATCGGAGCATCACGGATTTACACGGATTGTTGTTCCGTGTTGCTCCGTGCCATTCCGTTGTTACTATAACATTTTCGTTAAATGTGTGTAAAAAACATGCGTTGTATTTTTTTACAACCAATGCTTTTGTGTATCTTTGCATCGAATTACGGAATTTTATGAATGAGGTATTCATCAATTCTTTTCAGGAGTAACCATCCAACGACATAAAACAACAATTAAATATCATTTTGAATTTATGAAAGAAAATTACAACAACAAGACAAAGCTTCGCAGCGCATGGTTTGCGCTTGTGTTGCTGATGATAACGGCTCTGCCTATCACCGCACAGACCGCGGGCGAAAAGTTCCAAGTCGGACAACTGTGGTATGAGGTGGTGGATGCCACGGCCAATACTGTGAAAGTGACATACGCAAACTCAAATGCTGCAACGACGGAAGCAAGGCAGCAGAAGTTAATTGATGAAACGACAAACATCCCTGACCAGTGGAAAGGCTACAGCGGTACGCTGAAGACAAATGCAGTGGACAAGAATGGCAAAAAAGTTGAAACAATGAAAGACGAACTTGCGTATGAAGAGGCTACTGGACAGATTTACACCATTACTATTCCAGATAAGGTCAACTATAATGGCAAGGACTGGACAGTCACAGCCATCGGCTCCTATGCATTCATCAATGAAAGAAGAATCAGAAAAATAGAACTTCCTAAAACGATAGAAGCCATTGAAGATGCTGCCTTTTATCAATGCAGTGTCACATTGTTGAATTTTCCGAAAGGTCTGAAGTACATTGGTTGGGGTGCCTTCTATAAGAGCAATTTGGCACCTTTCTACCTTAAAGAATATAAAGGTAGAAACCCCCAAAAAAAGGGACATGGGAGAGAAAAACTGATAAAACTTCGGTTGATATTCCAGGCTCAACTGCCATAGGTCCCCAAGCCTTTGAAGGAATCTTTTCAACGTCAGAGTTTAAGTGCCCGAATATAACATTCGTGGGATATCAGGCTTTCAAGGGTACCAAAATTGATATTACAACACCGATCCCTGCAGCAGCGAAGATTGGCGAACAACCCGAAGATAACAAAATTAAGGCGATGTATAAGAACCTGCCCACAGGCACAGACCAGCGGTCGGGTGTGGAATCTTTTGCGGAATTCGGTGGCAGTGTAAGTTTGGCTGAAGGCCCAACAACCATCCCTACAGGCATGTTTGAAAAAGCCTTTACCAACTTATCTCATTTTGTCATTCCCTATTCTGTGGTGAATTCCATAGACGAAAGAGCTTTCTCAAATGCTGGTATTCTTAGTTTCAACCCCTTGTCTGAAGTAAAGAAGATTGGTGCAAGGGCTTTTGAAAATGGCATTATGTCAGGTGACTTTGTGATTGGAGACCAAGTTGAGGAAGTAGGCGATGGTGCCTTTGCGGGAAATATCAAATTGGAAGCATTTATCTTGAAGGGTAGTGCTAACTGCAAGATTGGTGCAGAAATTCTTGAAGGTTGCCCCAACTTGGAATTTGTAGACTTGCGCAATGTAAAAAATGAAGATTTCAAAAAGAACCTGAAGAATTTGTCACGCGAATTAAATTCGCATACAATCACATCAGGTTTGCCTACCCACACTCTCGTGTTTCTTCCTGAAGCAACGGGCATCACCATTGCGGATGGTCAGGACGTGAACTTTGTCAAGAGCGACGGTACATGTACCAAGCTGAGCTTGCAGGATGGCATGGAATACGAGTTTCTTTGTGACATCAAAGCCAGTGAAGTGGTTTACAACAGATGCAACATGACCATTAACAAGACAACCATAAATCGTGGTTACAATACCCCATTAGAAGTTGCTCATTATGAAGGAGATAAATCTCTAACCTCCTACCGCGACTTCTCTAAGTTTGCTGATGGCAAGCACTGCTTCACTATCTTTTTACCGTACGCCGTGACATTGCCAGAAGGTATACGCGCATACAAGTTGGATTATAAATACTCGAAAAAGTATTTCACAGATGGTCAATATTTTCCTGAACAACCAGAATACCCTTATGGTTGGCCATCGGATACAGAATTCTATGTCTTCAATTCAATACCTGACGGCAGCACGCTCGAGGCGAGCAAGCCATATCTCCTGCGTATCACGAATGCAAACAGCGACAACTCTAACTCTAAGGCATTTACGGCAAACAATGTGGAAATAGCTAAGTCACCTGAAAAGTTTGACATAGTCAATGGAGGACGCTTAAAGCCTGTTGGCTTCCCCGCCACCAAGCCTGGACAGTCCTTCAGCTTCCAGGGCAGCACCGAAAAGATTCCTGCTGAGGCTTATGGTCATGATAGGCCTTATGTGCTGAACATAGTGAAGAAGCATACCATTGAAGGACTAAATAAGGAAATCGATGTATGGAGGCAAATGAAATATGAAACTAAGGGATCAAATATACAAAATCCCAGCATACCGCCATTCCGTGGTTTTGTAAATCTTTTGCCGGGTGCTTCAAGCGCCAAGCAATTCATGGTACTCTCGGAAGGGGAGACGACGGGCATTAGCAGTGTGACAGAAAATGCCGATGCACAGCAAGGCGCACAGCGCATTTACACCATTGACGGACGCTATGTTGGCACCAACTTCGACAGTCTGCCATCGGGCATGTATATCATGAAGGGTAAGAAAACATTAAAGACGAAATAAGATGAACACTAACGATAAAAATATAAACAACGCTGCTAGCGACAGGCGCACCTACCTGTCGCCATGCGTCCAAATCATCAAAATGGAAACAACTAACCCCTTAGCGGAAAGTCTCGAAATACCAATAGACACTCCCGGTGCCACTGATGCCAATGGAAAGCAGTGGCAGGGTGACGACTTGGATTCGTGGGACGAGGCGGATGGCTGCAACGACAAGAGTTGGGGAAGCGTGTGGTAATCCTCGGCATGCGTGCTGAGAATAGTCCTGCAACTACTCATGACATGAAATAAAGTGGGAGGGAACCAATGGTTTCCCTCCCACTTCGTGTCTTATACCCGCTCACCAGGTTGTAGCATCCAACATCATCCTGCTGGTGGTGTGGAACAACAATTCAATTCTCTTTTTATGGCAACGGATTTACACGGAGTGTCACGGATGACCCGTGACCTTGCATTGCGACAACAACAATCGCAATGGTCATGGCCACGGAACCCCACGGAACGGCACCGACGCATCTGTGTATGTCCGTGAACATCCGTTGCTCTTTACATCGCCTGCCACCACTACAAGCGTGTTTACATGGAGGTATATGGTTGTAGTGTGTTATTGTGTTGGAATGCGAATTAGCGAGGTTGTATGGTGTTGGTTTGCATCGGAGCATCACGGTTATTCACGGGCGTTGTCCGTGTTAGTCCGTGCCATTCTGTTTGAGATGTTGAGTACCGAGGTTGTACGCCCCGCAGGGGCAGTAGCTTATAGCCCAGGGCACCGCCCTGGGTAAGATTGTGAGTAGGTGTGCGCCCTGTAGGGGCAAAAGCAACTACAAGTACATGATAATCACATGCTTTTGTTCTTACAGGACCCAATTACCCCCACGCATCCAACCCAGGGTGATACCCTGGGCTATAGGCTTTTGGGCTTTCAGCCCGTGTATTTGTTGTGTTTGCATCGGATGGTTCTTTCACTTCAAATGGTCGTTTGTCGTCAACCTTATTTTTGTTTTAACAACGAATTTATCGAATTTAACGAATCCGATTGTTGGAATCAATGAACGCCGGCGTTCACCGAGTCAAACGAATTTGGCAAAAGCACACGACATGGTTATGTTGGCAAATTTGTTTTATTCGCAGAACGCTTGCGTTCATGGTCTTGTTTAGTTGATTGTGTTGTTTAGTTGATTCGCTTTATATTAACCTTGCAAGCATTAAGGTAAGGTCAAATTTAAGACAATATCATGTTGAAAAATGACAAAATGGCGATACGACACACGTCTTTTGTCGTATTTATACATATTTAACGAAAGCAAATGTCTTTGTTTTGAAATAATTTATTATCTTTACATCGAAATTTTACGAAATATCAGACGTCATTATGTTATTGTCAGCCAAATTTGAAAACATTTACTCGTTTAACGAGGAAACACGCATCTTGTTCACAGCTAGCAAAAGCGACCAATTGCCGTTACAAGTGTCACGTGCGGAGAAACGGGATGATATATCCGTGCTCCGTATGGGATTGATTTACGGCGCCAATGCTTCTGGAAAATCAAATATCATAAAATGTTTGGCTATAATCAAGGAGTTTGCTTTGAAAGGTTGGAGCAACCTCAAATATAATTACTTCAAGATGACGGACGATCCCCAAGAACGTTCAAGCATTGAACTGGAGTTTAAGGTAGATAGTCAGTTTTTTGCTTACGGTGTAGCTTTCTCGAAGGGGGGCTTGCTTGAGGAATGGCTATATAAGACTGGCAGCCGCAATGACACCATGATCTTTGAGCGCAAACGCAATGGTGACAGTTGGGATAATACTATTGCACCTCAGTTCTTGAAGAATGAGGATGGACAATTCTTGAAGTTCCTGATTGATGGTACTCCCACCAAGGGTACTTTCTTAAGTGAGTATATCAAGCGTAACGGAAAGGGAATAGATGTAATTAAGTCTGCTAGTAAATGGTTTGAGAATCTGAATATCATCTTCCCCAATACACACAGAACGGATTTCCCATTCCGAGTTGTGAACGACACCCAGTTCAGAACTATTATGCGTGAATTGCTAAATTATTTTGGCACAGGTATCTCAGACCTTCGTCGCATAGAGTCTAAACCTGAAGATTTGGGCATTCCCGACGAAATCAGGCAAAAGATTGAGGAAAGTCTTGAAGGAAAAGGCTCCGAAACTGGCGTGGTAATTCACAATGAGAACCGCTTCATCTTTGCAGAAAAAGATAAGTCGAAGAATCTGAAGTGGTATGAGCTGAAAACCATTCACAAAAAGGACGACAGCAACTCGGACTATATCTTCGAAATGTTCGAAGAGTCTGATGGAACGTCACGTTTGTTTGACTTCATTCCAATGCTTATCGATATGCGTGCTAATGATGCAGTCTATGTGATTGACGAGGTTGACAGGAGTCTGCATCCAATGTTGACATTGAAATTATTAGAGATGTATAACAGTCTGCTTAGAAGCGATTCGCAAATGCAGTTAATATGCACGACACACGAATCAAATCTACTTTCTTCAGCCCCTATACGTCAGGATGAAGTTTGGTTTGTAGAGAAAGACAAGAAAGGAGAAAGCCATTTGTCTTCACTCTGTGAGTACAAACCGAGAGAGAATGTGCAGAAAGGTTATCTGAACGGTCGCTATGGAGCGATTCCATTCTTTGGCGAACTGAATAATATTCATTGGGACGATGCGAAGCAGGAATAGTTTGATGCGCGAACGTCGCGAGGCATTTCGTGACGCTCGCCTTATAGTCATAGCCTCCGAGGGCAAAGCCACGGAGCGGATATATTTCAAGGCATTAGCCAAAGAATATACCAATCCGCGCGTGCATGTACATATTTTGGAACGTAGTATAGATGAACAGAACAACTCCAGCCCAGAACATGTGTTAAAACAGCTCAATGACTACAAAAGCCAATATGAGTTAGAAGCAGACGACGAACTCTGGTTAGTAGCGGACAAAGACCGCTGGACTGAGGCCATGCTTTCTCGTGTTGCCACGGAATGTTCGCAGGAAGTTGCTATGCACATGGCTTTGAGCAATCCTTGTTTTGAACTTTGGTTATTATTGCATATAGAAGATGCAGCATCGCTGCCCCCAGAAGAACAGAAACAATGGATGGAGAATCGCAGAAAGTCTAGAAATGCTGACCCATATTTGAAGGTACGATTGCGTAAAAATATGGGGTCTTATCACGAGTCATCCTACGATGCACTAGCTTTGATAGCTCACGTGGAAGATGCAATAGAACGGGCAAGGGCATTAGACGAGAATCCGAATGACCGTTGGCCGCAAACACTCGGTACGCGAGTGTATTTGCTGGCGGAAAGCGTGATGAACAGGAACTAATTTCCAACTTCGGTCTACACCTATGCCGATCGATCTATGGATGATAAACAAAAGGCGGCAGAGACAACAATAGTCAACTAACATCAGTAATAACGTTTAACTCAGTCAACTTTGATTGGGGATTAGGCATAGGAGTAGTCAACCTAAATCAGGAAACTACAGGATGATACCCTGGGCTATAAGCTTTTGGGCTTTCAGTCCGTGAATTTGTTGTGTTTGCATCGGATGGTTCTTTCACTTCAAAAGGTCGTTTGTCGTCAACCTTATTTTTGTTTTAACAACGAATTTAGCGAATTTAACGAATCCGATTGTTGGAGTCAATGAACGCCGGCGTTCACCGAATCAAACGAATTTGGCAAAAGCTAACGACATGGTTAATTTTTGTTTTAACAACGAATTTAACGAATTTAACGAATCCGATTGTTGGAATCAATGAACGCTGGCGTTCATGGTCTTGTTTAGTTGATTCGTTAAATTCGTTAAATTCGTTGTTCATCAACAATCAAGTTCATTCGTTGTTTATCAACAATCATGTACATTCGTTGTTGAAACAAAAAGAAAAGGGGGTGCATCAAAATGATGACGCATCCCCCTATCATGTTGTCAGGGCTTTCGCCCCATACTTATAGGTTGTGTGATTGCAACATGGCCTTGGGGTCGAGAATCTTGTCAACCTCTTCGGCACTCATGAGATTCTTTTCCACCACAATCTCGTGCAGACTCTTACCTGTTTCCAATGCTTCCTTGGCAACCTTGGTGCTGTTTTTGTACCCAATGTATGGGTTCAGCGCCGTGACGATGCCGATGGAATGTTTCACCATGTCGAGATTGTGCTTCTCGTTCAAGGTGATGCCGCTTACGCATTTCTCCCTGAAGGTGTTCATGACGTTGGTCATCCAGGTGATGCTTTCAAACATGCACTCTACGATGACAGGCTCCATGACGTTGAGTTGCAGCTGTCCGGCCTCGGCAGCCATGGTGATGGCCATGTCGTTACCGATGACCTTGAAGCACACTTGGTTGGTTACCTCTGGTATGACAGGGTTCACCTTGCCCGGCATGATGGAAGAACCTGGTGCCATGGGGGGCAGATTGATTTCGTACAAACCGCAGCGAGGACCTGAAGCCATGAGACGGAGGTCGTTGCAAATCTTGGATAACTTGACTGCCAATCGCTTCAATGCTCCTGAGTAGCTTACATAATCACCGGTGTCTGGTGTGGCTGCAATCATATCTTTGGCCTTCACAAACTTGTCGCCGGTGAACTTGGTGAGATACTCAGTTACCAAATCAGCATAGCCTGGTACTGCATTGAGACCTGTGCCAATGGCCGTGGCACCCATGTTGATGGTGAGCAGCTTCTTGGCATTGTATTCGATGTATTCAAGCTCGTCTTCTAATGTGTTGGCAAAAGCGGCGAACTCTTGTCCCGATGTCATGGGCACAGCGTCTTGCAATTGGGTGCGACCCATCTTCACAGCGTCTTTAAACTCGTTGGCCTTGACGCGCAAGCAGTCTACAAGTGCTTTCAAGCTCTTCAACAAGTCTTTGTTCATGCGATAAGCCGCATAGCGTAAAGACGTTGGATAAGCGTCGTTGGTAGACTGGCCGCAGTTGACATGGTCGTTGGGGTAGCAGTGCACATAGTCACCTTTCTCATATCCCATCAACTCCAGTGCGCGGTTGGCAATCACCTCGTTGGCGTTCATGTTCACGGATGTGCCGGCTCCACCCTGTACCATGTCAATGCAGAAGTTGTCCCACAACTTGCCTCCGATGATATCATCGGCAGCTTGACAGATGTGATCTGCAATGTTTTTGTCAAGGGCACCCAGCTCAGCGTTGGCTGCGGCAGCTGCCTTCTTGACGTATGCGATGGCCATGATAAACTGGGGATAATCGCACATCTTAGTGTTGGAAATGCGATAATTGTTGATGGCGCGCTGCGTTTGAACACCATAATAAGCGTCTGCGGGCACTTGTAATTCGCCCAAGAGATCAGACTCTACTCTGTATTTTTCGTTTTGTTCCATTGTGTTTACTATTGATTTATGTAGTTGTTTTTCTGTGTTTGTCATGGTTCGTCATAACAGACGAACGTGGACACGAGGGGTGTCTCACGTTCATCTTGCTGTTAAAGGGCTGTTGTTAGAACGCCTTGATTCTGTACATGAAGCCCAGTTCGATGCGACTGGTGTTGTAGTCAGCCAGTTTGCTCTTATCGGTGAACTTGTAGTTGCGGCCGATGTATGACAAGAATACGCGGCAGTCTTGTGACTTGACAGGATAATATTCCAAGCTGGCAAAGTAACCAAAGGACTTACGGTAGTTCTTGAGTTCTTCTATCTTGCTGACACTTGCCGTCTCGTACATACCTTTGAGCATCAGGTTCCACTGTGGAACGAACTGCCAATTAACTTTGGTTATGAACGAGTTGTAGTTTACCTTGCCGTAGCGCACGTTGCCTTTTCCGCGGAATGCAGACAAGTCGCTGGTGGCAATGCCCAGACGGTCAACGTCGTCAAAGGCACCCATGTAGTCGAAATACCACTGGAAGGTGGGCAAGTTGAGCTTTTGACCGAGCATCACCATCTGGCTGCTCTGATCCTTGGCCTGTGTCTGTGTGCCCACTGACCAACGCGTTTGTAGCTTATCGCCAAAGAAATTACCATTCCACAACAAGATGTAGGTCAATGGATGTTTGGCAGCTTCCACAGCTTCAGTCTTTCCATTCTCTTTCATCACTTTGAGGTCAGCTCCGTATTCTTGAGCCAACTTGTTGTTGTAAGCATTGGTGATGTTCAGGTTGAACTCCTGAGATTCCACGGGTTTGAATGCGAAGTTTACGCCGGCCATGAAGTTATCCATATTGTCAACCATGTCAGAGTATTGGTAGATGTACATGGGGTTTTCGTCAAATTCGAATCCACCCCAGTTTTGACACATCTTACCACCCGTGATACCGAGCTTGTCGGTGACCTGATAACCAACCGAAAGGATGTCGGTTGCCTTGGCAAAGTTGTCCTCGCCCTGCGCACCATTGGCTTTGTTCAAGCGGTGACGGAAACGATAAGAGAGTTTGCCGAAAGAACCTTTGATTTCCAATCGGGCTTGCTTGTTCTTGAAGGACGAACCCCAGTCGTTGCCATCGTAGGCCTCTTGGAAGGAAGACGCATAGTTGAAGTACACGTTGAATGCGTCGCTTTTCTTCTCCAATTTGAACAGACGGCTTGCCAATGACTCGTAATTGCCATCTTCGCCACCCATGCCTGTATTGTTACCTTGTGCGCTTGCGCCCAGTGCCAAAGACATCATGGCGCAAATCATCATTATTTTTTTCATGTTCATTATGTTTATTCCTGTTGTCAATGATAGGAATTAATATTCTTGGTAGTATTTCTGAATTTGCTGCCAGTCGTGTGTTTTCGTCAAAGCCAGCATCAACAATACGCGTGCCTTCTGAGGATTGAGGTTGAGAGATGCCACGAAATGATATTTGTTGTCATCTACCTCAGCATTCAAGTTGGTAGGACCTGTGGGTACACGGCTTGAACGAACGATTTGGATGCCGCTGTTCTGTGCTTTGATAGCTACGTCGAAAACGTCTTTGTAGAAGTTGCCGTCGCCAACACCTGCCAACACGATGCCATCGTACTTGGCATCAACGAATGCCTTGATAGGAAGGTCAGAGCAGTTGGAGTAACCGTAGATGATGCCCACCTGTGGCAACTTGTCGAGGTTGTCCACGTTGAATACTGATTCTGTTCCGCGCTTGTAGGCTGGTGTTTGCAGATAGTAAGCCTTGCCATTGAACACGTTACCAATTTGACCATAGATGCCACCCTTGAACGTACCGCAGTCGGTGGTGTGTGTCTTGATGACCGATTTGGCGTCAAACAGTTGGTCGTTCATGCAAACCATCACGCCCTTGTCGCGCGATTCGGGTGTAGCAATGGCAGCCACTGCATTGTACAGGTTGGCGGGTCCGTCAGCAGAGATGGCTGTGGCCGAACGCATGGCACCTACCAAGATGACAGGCTTGTTGCTGTGTACGGTGAGGCTCAAGAAGTAAGCAGTCTCTTCCATGGTGTCGGTTCCATGAGTAATCAGCACGCCGTCGTAACCTTCTTGGTTGAGCAGCTGGTTGATTCGTTTGGCCAGTTTCAGCCACACTTGGTCGTTCATGTCCTGACTACCGATGTTGCAAATTTGCTCACCCGATACGTCAGCGATGTCTTTAATCTGCGGAACGGCAGCAATCAAGGTTTCCACGCCCAGTTGGCCGGCATTGTAAGCCGATGAGGTAGAACTTGTGGATACACCAGCAATGGTGCCACCTGTTGCCAGGATGCGAACCTTAGGTTTGGCACATAGACCAACGGTAACGAACAATGCAACAATCACCAGGATGTTGATACGTAAATGTTTCATAATAAATTGTTTTTAAGTGATTAAATATGATATCAATAAAATAATTGCGTGATCAAGAAAGCCAGTGCGATGGACACGATGGTTGTGATGAATCCTGACAACTGGAAACTATGATTGATGACGTACCGACCGATGCGCGTGGTGCCGGTTCGGTCAAAATTGATGGCTGCCACCTCGGTGGGGTAGTTGGGCATGAAGAAATAACCGTTGCAGGCAGGGAACATCGCCAACAGGTATAGCGGGTTGATGCCCAGCAACACACCCAGGGGATAGATGGTGCGCACGGTGGCTGCCTGTGAGAACAGCATGATGCTCATGATGAAGAGGATGACGGCGAACAAGAAGGGAGCTGCTTGTACCCAATCGGCCAGGTGAGTGACGAAGAAGTCTTTGTTGCCGTTGAAGAAGGTGTCGCCCATCCAGGCAATACCGAAGATGCTCACCATGGCGTTCATGCCGGCAGCGAAGACAGTTCCCTTGGCAGCTGTGGCCACATTGCCCTTGCCCACAAGGAGAATCAACGCAGCCGCCGACATCATCACAATCTCGATCATCTCGGAGGTGGCTATCGGCGTCATTACACCGTCTACCATGTGATGAGGCTTCAGTTGAGGGAACAAACCGAATGTTACCACCAGCGCAACGCCCAGCAAGAAGGCATACACGGAGTATTTTGCGCGTGGGTTGGGGTTGGCGTTTATTTGCTGCATGCGTTTCTGTTCTTCTTCCGGATTGATTTCACCAGATGCCACCTTAGCTTGATAGATGGGGTCGTCTTCCAACTCTTTGCCTATCCGGTTCTGCACAAACGCTGCCACGAGGATGGCTACGAAAGAGGCAGGAATGCACACAATCATCACATCAGCCAGGTCGATGCCTTTCAAGCCCAGGATATCAGTGCTGATGATGGCGGCCGTAGCGGCACTCACGGGACTACCGGTGATGCCCAGCGAAGCAGCAATGACGCTGACGCTCAACGGTCTTTCGGGTCTAATCTTGTTGGCCTGGGCAATCTCAGAAATGATGGGGAGCAGTGAATAACAGGTGTGCGCCGTTCCTGCCAACAGGCAGAATATCCAGCATGCCAACGGACCGTAATAGGTGATTTGACTGGGATGCTTGCGCAAGAACTTGCCCGTGACACCCACCAGATAATCTAAACCTCCCGTGGCTTGTAGGGCTGAAGCTGCTACAATGACTGAAACGATAATCATCATCACATCGATAGGTGCTTTTCCCGGTGCCAGACCGAAGACAAAGACCAATAAGAAAGTACCTACCATACCGTAGATACCCATACCGATGCCGCCTACGCGGGCACCAATGAAGATGAACCCAAATACAATGAGTAATTGTAAGATGATGAGTGTAGTAGCCATTTGTTTTTACTTACAGTTTTAGTAATTTGAACGCAAAGTAAAGGAATCCACCCTGATTTTTGTTTGTTTTTATGTTAATTAATGTAATCGTTAACACAAATTAACTCGCATAGAGGACGTAATGTTTCTTTTTGTTACCTGTATTGGTTTATTTTAGTGAAATATCTATGCGCCATCCGCTATCAGAACTATGGATTCGATACTTACAAACGCTCCATCTTTGTCATTAAGCATGTAATAATATGGTGGTGGATGTTGCCTGGGTAGTTAGACTTTAGATTGGGAAGCCTGTTCTCTCTATGTGAAAGGTTTGAATGGGTTAAGGTTAGAAAATTTTACCGAATGCGATGTTAATGAAGGTTTTGGTTAGTATTTTCATATCGAACCACCACGACCGATGTTCCAGATAATACAAGTCGAGATCCAGTCGTTTCAGCATTTTTTCCATGGTGTCCGTGTAGCCGTTGTACAAGGTAGCGTAGGAAGTGACGCCAGGCCTGATTTGGTAAAGATAGGCATACCTGGAATCGTGTTGCATGATTTGGTCGATGTAGAACTTTCGTTCCGGTCGTGGTCCGATGAAGGCCATGTCCCCTTTGACTACGTTCCATAGCTGCGGCAGTTCATCCAAGTGATGTGTGCGCAGGTATCTGCCTATTTTGGTCATGCGCTTGTCATGTTGGTGTCTGTAAAGTTGCGGTCCATCTTTCTCCGCATCGATGCACATGCTACGGAATTTGTAAATGGTGAAAGGTCGGCCGAAGCGCCCGATGCGTTCCTGTTTGAAGATCACGGGTCCGCCGTCTTCACGCTTAACCAAGCAGTAGCAAAGCAGAAACAAGGGTGAGAAAACTATCAGTGCTATGGTGGCTATCAAGAAATCGGCAGCGCGCTTGATGTTACGCTCCAACTCGTTCATACCGTCGGGAATGAACCGAGGGTTCTTGATGTCGTCATTGTATTTGATGTAGGGCGGGATTGTCTTCACCTTGTAACTTTTATCATATAACGCAGCTTTACTTGGCTTATTATGTGCGATGCTTTATATTTTTAAATGAGGTGAATTCCAACAAGTAAACGTACTACGATGCAATTGTAATAACATTCAATCAGCTAACAAGCTACTGATACTTCATCTTATTTCTTTCGGCAGACAGTTGCGTTCTTTCAAACAAACCCCTATCGAGCGTATTTTTGTTCCTTTTCGTTACATTCTTTTGCCAAACATCTTTTCTATAATCTCCTTTCGAGAGTATCTTTTGTCTAAATCTATAAAATATCGGTAGTGTTGTGATTGGCGCTGTGTGGCTGGCGGAGGAGTCATGTAGTCACCATAATATGTTTTCAAAACGTTGTCATAGTTTGAGGGTACAGTTATTTCCAAATTCTCAAAAGGTAATATTATTCCATCTCCGAACCAGTCTTTAGAAAATACCACACTCAGACTGCTTTTTACGTCATAAGTCCATATCCTATTTGTTTCTGGAATAGAAAGCAAAACACCTTGTATCTTCTTAATACCCATCTTGGCAATACCCCTAAACGGTTTAAGAATGTTGTAAAACAGCAACTTTGGCAAAAAGCTAATTTCACCTTTCTTAAGATGTGTGCGTATCTCGATTGAAGAATAGGTTCTGTAACTCCGTCCATACACAAGCCACAGTATCCTATATATCCAATTTATTCTTTTCAGAAACTTTCCCTTATGGTTATCGTAATTATCCAAAGGGAAAATATCTAAATATAATCCCATTAATGCCTCGCCCTCACGCTCTATGATAGTAGAGTTACGGTCGCAAAATTTAGCAAAGTATAAGTAATATCCCTTATCTTTAATATCTATTATTTCATAGTTTGTTCCATTTAGATGACTTCTAAGAGATAACAGTTTATCGTAATCCTTTCGTGGCACCCATACGTCTATATCATCATCCCAAGGAATCATACCTTGATGTCTTACTGCTCCCAGTGCCGTACCGTATGCGGCATAATAAGTAAGGTGATGTTCATGACAAAAAGCTATAAATGCCTTGAAAAGGGTAAGTAAGCTATTGTTTAATTGAGAATCCATACTCAAATATATTAAAATTAGATTAGAAACTTAACGAATGCTCTATATGCATAATGTAAATAATAATACATTGAAGAAATTAAGCCTAAGTGTTCATGGTGTCTGTATATGTACCATTGCCATGTACATAGTTTTAACTTATTGGCTGTAATAGAATTGGAATGTATGCGGTAGACAGCAGTTACAGTATTTGTATTGAGAGCTGTCCAACCATGTCTTAAAATATCCAACCATAACACATAGTCTTCATGATGAATATTCTTCTGCATCACTTTTCCCACCTTTTGAGTATCGTAAATGCCTGTAAGATTTCCTATTGTATTTCCTTTTAGGTACTTAGCGTATGTGAGGCTTTGAGGCGCATGTACAATCCTGTTGTTTCGCTTGCCTTGTGCATCCATTTTTTCATAATCAGAATATACAATAGCTACTTCTTTATTGTCGAATAATGGTATTTGATCGGTTAGCTTATTGGGAAGCCATTTGTCATCACTATCACAAAAGGCGATGTATCGTCCTTTGGCATGTTTTATCGAGTTATTGCGTGCTGCAGCCGGGCCACTGTTTCCATCTAAAAAAAATACGTTGATACGTTTATCACATTGCGTTATTTGCTGTAAGAGTTTTATTGTTGATATATCAGTAGACCCATCATCTGTAATCAAAATCTCAAAATTTTGATACGTTTGTTGTAAGATGCTATCTACACACTCTTTTATATAAATACCAGAGTTATAACAGGGGATGATGACAGAAACTAAATCGGTGTTCATAAGTGGTTTATTCTATAAGTCCAAAGAGTTGTCTTTACTTGTACGTCACTGAAATTGTGTATCTTGTTCATTGGTGGATTGTGTCATCTTTTATAATCATTTGAGTCTTCCAGCTTTTAATGAAGGAGATGACGTATACTTTATAATCTGAAAGTTATTCAAGTTTGTGTTATTCTTGTTTGGATCCAGGTCGCATTTTGTTGAACCGATAGTATAGCGTAGGAAAAAAAATATTGATGAATCTTGCCACACAGACCATGGGATATTTTATTTTTTGAAATCTTGCCATAAAAGCAAGTACATCTTTTACTGATCGAAGAGGTGACGAAAAATACGTTATTCGTTGTCGTATTGACATCTTTTTAATATGTTTTTTTTCTTCTTCTTCAGAAAAATGATCATCTTCACAAATGCCACATACAGAGCCTGTTACTAATACAGGTAATCCTGCTTTATTGGCTTGGAGTCCGTAAGCCCAGTCTGCGCATCGATGCCGATAACATGAGTCAAATATTCCGATTTTATCTACTACGGTTTTAGTGACAAGCAGAATGTTAGCGTAGGTTACTTGACAAGGTTGTGGGTGTCCCTTTGGGTGTATCAATACGAGTTTACCTATTATTGGATGGCTGTAAATCCCACCTCCATAGGTTATCTCTTGTTTATTTGAACTACAGGTAATGCCTGCATACACTCCTCCCTTAGTATAATTTTCGATGGCATAATTGTGTGTGTTTAACAGTTGGGTGAATGCATTTTTGAAGAGGAAAGTGTCATCGTTTAGCAAAAGATAATAATCCCATTGTGAATGTTCTTTCAGAGCTTCTTCCCAGGCATAGCGCATTCCACCAGCCCAGTAAAGTTGTCCATCACCTTTCAGAATGACAATATCTTCGTTTCTAAATGTTTGCTTTATACTTTCTGCTGTTCCATCAGTACATCCGTCATCAGTTAGAAACAATTTTAATCGAAGTGGGGATTCGCTTTCCTGTCGATAAGTTTCCGCAGCCTCAAACAAACAGTTTAAGGCCTTCATTGTCATGTGCTTCCGGTTGTGACAAGTAATGATAGTTGCAATATTAATGGGTTGTTTATTTTTCATGAGTTCATTTGTCTATTCATTGAATAATATTTCCAATTTTCCCAGCGTGTTTTCAACTGAAAATTGTACTTGTGAGAATGCGTAGGCTGCTTGTGTATAAATTTTTCTTTTCTCTTTATCTTTCATCCGATAAAGTGCACTTACAATATCGGCTGCGTTTTTAGGTCTGATAACTATTCCTGTCTCACCGTCTTTTATTGTCTCTGTATTGCCTCCTACGTTGGTTACGATGGCAGCGCAGTGCATGTTAATAGCTTCAAGGAGAGCCATTGAGTGATTTTCGTTGAGGGTGGGAAACAGGAAGATGTCGCTATCTTTGAGAAGCTCGTAGACATCTGTTCTATTTCCGAGAAGAAATAAACGTTTTTCGGCAATTTCTTCTTTACACTGCTCTTCGTAGTGATGTAGATAATCGCCACTTCCTACAATGGCAAAAACAAAGGCTGAGTCTTTGAAATTTTTGAGAGTCTCAATAATATATTGATGTCCTTTTCGAATAACAACACGCCCAACAGAGATGACAATGATTTTATTTTCAGGAATATTCAGTTCTTTCCTAAGCTTTCCTGAGCTAATTTTATTGATGTCAACATTAGGGAAAGTATTGTAGATTACACCTTTGTTAGCTCCAGCCTTAGCCAGCTTTAAAGGTTTTACAATTTTCTGTTCTGCTTGGCAAACCGTAAAAATGCTATCAGCCATTCTTATTTCCAAGGGTTCTATAATGTATTTAAGAATTATTTTCCTGAAAGTTCTTTCTGGTACATCCCAGTCTGACCCGTGGACACAAACAATTATTTTTTTGACATTTGAAAGTTTTGCAGCCAAAACCATTAAAAAGCCAATATATTGCAAGCCCCGCACGAGAGCTACATCGGCATGCTCTGCATTGATTAGTTTCCAATAAGAGCGTACGAACTTCATGCCTTTGATAGGATTGAAATGTAGCACACTGTCGCTGATGCCTATTTCTTTAATCTCGTACTTCTTCGAGAGGTAGGAGTTCAAGATATTTTGATGAACCGTTTTTGGTCCACCTTCTTTATATTTGGTATCAACTAAAAGGATTTTCTTCATTTTATAGCATTTGTTCTGTCCCGCAATGGGTTGAAAGTTCTTCTCTACTGCTTTTATTTAATTCTTTATGGTGTTCAGCGTAATATGTTTCGCTGTGTGCTGCAACGAGCATGAAAAAGGATATTAGCCAAATGGCATTATAAAATACAAAAAACACACCATAAAAAGAATAAATGACTCCAAAAGTGAAAAAGTAAAAATACATTTTATGATGGTGGATCTTGTATCTGCGCCATTGGCGGAGAGTGAAAACAGCCATGAGTGCAATATATAAAGCCAAACCAATAAAACCCAAGTTCACGAACGCTTCCAAATAAGAATTATGCGAAATTTGTCTAAAGCACGATACTCCTTGATAATTGCCACTTCCAACCCCAAGAGGCATGTTTCGCAGTGCAACTTTCGTGGCATCATATACCAACATCATTCTACTATCTTCTCTCACGTCTGTTTCAGCCCGTTGTTTCAAGAAACTATTTTCATAGATATTGAGAATTTGTCCTGAAAGAGCCACTATAACAAGGACTGCTGCTAAAGAAAACTGGACTTTCTTTTTCAATTGCACGCCTCTTATGTAACGCTCATATAAGAGCATACCATAAAGTGGAACTTGTATAATGATAATCTGTCGAGATGCTGTAAGTAGTGAAACACCAAACGAGGCAGGAAGCATTAGCCAAAAGGAAGTAGCCCATAATCGCTTTGTCCATCTATTTTTTGTTATCTGCCAGAGCATAAACGATAAAAAAGTGACATAAAAAGTGTAATATGCCATGGTATTGGCATTGAGTACCTCATCATTCAGTCGGTCGCTGTCATCGACCATCATTGTGAAGATGTTGTGAATGGCGTAATTCCATGCGCTGAGGTATAATAGTACATATACAAAATATAAGTAGGGTATAAGTCTTAATTTTCTTGCAAAGATTGAGATACAATAAACTAAAAGGAACGCACCTAAAATCATGTGTAATTCTGTGCTGGCAAGCTCTTTGTTATCTGCCCAAAGGTAGGCTATACAATCCCAAACAAAAAGCCCATACAGCAACTTTTCATAAATATTTGTATGAAACCCCTTGTTAAATAAGGTGGCTATCATGCATGCTAGAGGTATAGCTAAATATAATCCAACAGTATTAGCCGCTGGCGAATAAAGACTTGCAAAGGCTGCAAAAAAAAGACATGCAATGCCTATGTAATAGTATAAATTGTCTTTTATGTATCGTATGCGTTTCATTTACATTTAGTAAGACCTAAACAATTACTAATCCATGGATAAATTCTCAATAATATCAGTAGACATTTGATTCTGTCCTTTTTGGAATTGTTATTGTCTAATAGAATCTTCCATTCTATATTTGGATAATAATTCTTCCATATATGGTAGTATTTTTTTTTGCTTACAAGAGGAAGTATCAGACTCTTTGTATGGTAGCATGTATGTGCCATAGCCCCATTTATCGATTTATAAAGTTCTGTTCTTTTATAGAAATCAACAATAAGTTCAAGGTTAATTGAGGCTTGCACAAATTTGTTGAATACAACAGTATCACCTTTCATTTTGACCATCGATTGTTCATGCTGATAATAGAAGTATAAAGGCTGTTCAACATAACAGTTTTTTTTACTGAAATATGCAAGTTGCATGGTTAGAGCAAAGTCCTCCCCCATGGATTCTGAGGGATAAAGTATTGTATTTGACAGCAAAGTTCGCTTGAATAATTTATTCCATGATGACCAAGGGATTCTCTGGTAAAACATATCCGTGATAAATTTATCATGCATAGAATTTATCATGCCCTTTTTTCTCTCTAATTTATTGTCGTATGCATAGTATAAATCACATACAACAATGTCTGCATTTTCATTAGCCCCTTTTGTGTACATGGTTTCATAGGCAGATTTGTCTACCCAGTCATCACTGTCGCATATTGTAAAGTATTCACCTCTGGCATGCTTAATCCCTTTATTCCTTGTTTCTGCTGAACCTCTATTTTCTTCAGAATTTATAATACGGATGTGTTCTCTTCTTTTTGGGTAATCTTTAATAATGGAAGTAAGAATTTCCATAGACCGATCTTTAGTACAATCATTGACAAATATATATTCGATGTCTTCAAGTGTTTGTTCAAATAACGTTCTTGCACACCGTTCTATATATTTCTCAACACCATAAATGGGAACTATAATAGAAATCTTATAATCCATGTCTTCTTTCGTTATATTATTTTTTGAAATATGCTTTTAGCACAGCTTGTTCCTTTTTTGTGAGCAGAAGATAGTAGCAGGTTGGTACAGCTACAATTACGTCTAGAAAACAAACGAATAATAATCTCATGAATGAACTATCAACATTCCATACAGCAAAGAGAAGGGTTAAGGGTATAATACATGTTAGTACCATGCAAGGGCGAAGTACTTTTTTCAGATAAAGACAGAAATTAAAATTCACAACTTTGTGAGTGAAGTACAGACAGACACATTGGTTGATAATGGAGAAAATAATGGTTATTACAAAAGAACTTATAGATGAAAAACCTAATCGTAGAAAAATATAACAAAATGGTATTAAGCATAAGTTCACTAAAGTACTACCTATTTGATAATTTTTTAATTTTCCTGTAGCTTGTGTAATTTGAGTGCAAGGTGTATTTAGCGTGCAAATTAGTGTGTCAATAAGGAGTAATATTGAATATGCCTCAGAATTAATGGGGACATTTGCCCCTAACCATAATTTCAAAACATAATTAATTTCTAAACAGAGGGGACATATCAATATAAGTATGGCGGCAAAACATATTTTTGACTCTGTAAACATCATGGATACCGCAAGCTTTTCGTTTTCCTCAGCAATAGCATTTGTTATCTGTGGTGAAAAGGCTAACGTAATATTTGCGGAGAACTGTCCCACAGCACTACTTATTTGCATAGAGATTCCGCGTGCGGCATTAACGATAGGACCGAAGAAATTGTTCAACAACAAACTGATACCTTGTCCTCTAAGCATGAATGCCAGCGTGCCCATCATGTTCCATCCCGTAAATGCCAACAACGAACGGGCAGTTTGCCGGCTTATCTTTCTACTTAGGTGAATATAACGGAAAGACAGTTTGGCATATCCATGGTATAGCAAAAAATTAAAGATGGCAATTCCAAGCAAGAAATATGCGTACACAGAGATATGTTCGCCACCGATATAAGGTAATGCCATAGCTGCTGCTACCTTTAGGCTGACGTCAATCATACTACCCGCTGCGTAAAATCCCATTCTCTCTTTGGCAAGGATAAGTCCTGTGGCCGGGATTTGAAGGATAATCAAAACCAACGAAAGGGTAGAGGCATGAAACAGTATTGTGGCAGCCTCTATTCGGTCGGCAGGCACCACTAAATAGTGATTGAGATACCATAAACCAACCGATTCCAGTAGGACGAAAGTAAGCACTGCTACCAGTAGGTTGATAATGCAGCCTGTTGCAAAAATATCTTGAATGCCTTGTTCCCGTTTGTGAGTGCCCTCATAATTGTAATAGCGTTGCAGGGTAGAAGCAAGTGTTGTATTGAAAAAGCCAAATAGCGACACCAGACCAGCAACAACCATATATATGCCATAGTCAACAACGCCAAGTGTGTCTAACAATATACGTGAGATATACAGGTTGGCCAGCAAAACAAAAAACATTCTGATATATAAGAACATCGTGTTTTTTGCTATCCTCTTATTGTTGGCTTGATAGGTTGTCATCTTTATATTAGGAAGCCTTAGAAAATTAAATCCCTTGAAACATAAACAGTTGTTATGATGAATGCCAAGAAAAGCATACCTGCCACGAATATCATTCGTTTGGGACCCGCAGGCTTCAGTGGAACAGTGGCATTGGTCACAACGGTAAACACGGGAGTTTTTTCTTGAACTTTGGCTATGGCAGCCTGCAATTGTGTGTTCAGTGTACTGTAAGCGTTAAACTTGAGTTGCATGTCGTTTTCCAAGTCGTCTTTCTTCGACTTGAAGCTTTCCAACATGATGTCCATGTTGGCATCAGCATAGCTGCCGTATGCTTGCCGAGCTTTCTCGTAAGTATGTTTGGCTTTTGCGGTAAGTTCTTTGTAGTAGTTCATGTCATGGCGTGCCTTGCTAGTTCGGTATTCTGTGATAAATTCCTGAAGCTTGTATCTTACCGAGTCGGCCATGGTGGCTGAAATCAATGGATCTTGATCCTCTACTTCAATAGAGATGAGGCTTGTTTTCTTGTCCACTCTGCAAGTTACTTTGTTGCGGATGGCACTGAAAATTTCATACTCTCTCATTGTCAATTGGAAATGATTGATGTGATGATCTTGAGGCGTTGGTGCTGCTTTTTTCTTAAAAAGGTTCTTCAAAAAATATAATGGAATCGTCAATGGATTTGGCTTCTGATGCTTATCCAGATAATTATAATAGGTGGTGTTGATGGTTCCATCGAGACTTTTCACACGGATGTCGATGAGTTGTGAGATAAATCGATTCGATTTCAACAACTCTGGGTAGAGCTCGGGTGAGATGGCATCTGACAACATCGTGTTATTGAGGTTAAAGCCCATGGATGCCGCGATGTCGGAAAGACCACCTCCTTCATTGATGTTTCCTAATTCGGGTGCCAGCGACACGCCGCTTTTGTAGTACCTTGGTACAGGAAGTATCAGGGCGCAAGCCACTGCAAAGGTACTGGACAGTATGAGGGCGTATGTCCATTTCTTTTGAATGACTCGTTTGATAATCTCGGATATGTTAATCTGTTCGTTTGTTTCTTTCATTTGGCTACTCATTATGATGCCTCAACTTGTATGGCTTTCTTCAAAATTCTTTATTTCATCATATTCGCTATCGTGGCTATCATGGCGGCGATGCTGGTGATGCCGCTGCCCAGGCTTATGGTTTCGGCGATGCTCATCTTGCGCGACAGCTTGGTGGGCACCACTATCTCGCAGCCAGGATTAACTTTGGCACCCTCGCTAACCTTGCCTACCATGCCGTTCATGTAGATTATGTAGGCGTTGCTCTTGCGTGCGTTTTGTGCAAACCCACCGGCTGAATTGATGTAATACTTCGCTTTCTTTCCTTTTTTGTAGGCCACGGTGTTGGGATACATCACGGCTCCGTTAATCTTGACGGTGGCGGTATATTGTGGCAGGATGAGGCGGTCGCCTTCACGCAACACAATGTTCGCGTCGCTATTGGGGTCGGCGATGGCTTTATCAAGTTCGATACCTACGGGAAATGTGGCGGGAATTTCAAATTTCTTCAGTTGGGCAGTCGACGTATTTTGTCCCAACTGCTGTATGGCGCCAGCGTTGTTGCTGCTGGCAGCCATCTGCAACAATTGGCGTTGCATTTCTTCTTGCTGCATCTTCAGAGCTGTTTCCATTCTTGACCTTTCTATAGCATTGGGTACGCGCTCCAACCGTGCGCCCTTAATGTATGCTAAGTCGGTCACGCCGCCAGCTGCTTGCAGTAGGTCGGTGAGCCGCATGTTGCGCTTGGACATGGTGTAGGTGCCACCAAACATTACCTCGCCCTCTACGCTTACATTCTTCTGAGTACTGTAACCTGGACTCTTGCGTACATACACTTCGTCGTAGGGTTTAAGCACAAAGCCGGGTTCGCCGTCAATCACAAAGCCGTCTTTCAAGGCAAAGGTGTATGTCTTGGCAATGAGTGAGTCGGTGGTGAGGGCTTTGGAGTTGACGATGCGACGTGCAACATCTACTTTTACGGTAGATGCAGTTTCTTTAAGTCCGCCCGCTTGCAACACGAAGTCTTCCAGGGTTTCGTTGTCTGCATATTTGTACACGCCGGGATATTGTACCTCACCATGGATGGTGATGGTTTGCTGTTGCATCATCTCGCGTTTCGTGGGGATGAAGAGTACGTCGTTCTCCTTCAAGGGCATGTCGGCCACGGTGCCGTTCATGATGCCCGCTACGTCGACCGCCACCACTTCCAGGGTGCGGTCTTCCTTCATGCGATGAATGACGCCACGGGAGGTGAAGGCTTCTTCCTTCAGTCCTTCGGCATGTTGTACCAAGGTGCGCACGCTGTTGATGTCGTTGCCCAGTTGATATAAGCCCGGACGGAATACGGCTCCTTTTATTTCTACCGTATTATTATAGCGTTGAATAATCGAGTCGACTGATACCGAGTCGCCATCGGCAATGTGGAAGGTGTTCATGTCGAATTCGGAAACATTGAAT
Organism: Hoylesella buccalis ATCC 35310; assembly: GCF_000177075.1. GTDB lineage: Bacteria > Bacteroidota > Bacteroidia > Bacteroidales > Bacteroidaceae > Prevotella > Prevotella buccalis. The sequence continues at coordinate 22,948 of NZ_ADEG01000002.1, read as the reverse complement.
ACCGCAAATTCACGACCCGTCTTGCGAACCAAGCGTACCGCCTTTTTATAGGCGTCGCCCGTGAAGCCTCCTGCGTATTTCAGTAGCGTACCCACGCTCTCATTGCTCTTCATCTCGTAGAACATGGGGCGTTTCACCTTTCCTGTGATGTTCACCAGGCAGTTGTACGGTCCCACATAAATTACGTCGCCATCCGTAAGGCGCACGTTGCCCGTCATCTTGCCGTTTAGAATGTAGTCGTAAACATCGGCTTGAGAGATGAGGTGGTTGTTGCGATAAATCTTGATTTCGCGCAGCGTTCCCAAGTCGTTGGTTCCTCCAGCCATGTACAGGGCATGGAAAACAGAAGCGAAGGCTGAAACGGTATAAGTACCGGGTGCTCGCACTTCGCCCATCACGTTGACGGTGATGGTGCGGCTCTGTCCCAGCGTGAGGCGCACCTTGCTGCTGCTGTAACGTGCACCCAATTGCGCACGTAGTCGTTGATTGGCTTGTGCAATGGTCAAGCCGCTCACCTGTATGGGGCCAAAGCCTTCGATATTGATATCACCGTCGGGTGATACTGTCGACTGGATGGACTTTTGTGATGCGCCATAGATATCAACATACACGGCATCGCCCGGTCCCAACCGATAACTTTGCGGCGTGGCGATATTCATGCTGGGCTCAAAGGTCAAATCCTTGTTGTTGAAGATGTCCCTACCGAAAACTTTTTTCTTGTCTTCAGCCTGCTGCTTGAGTATCTGCTTGAGCCATTTGATGGAGTCGGTGGGCGTTAGGTAGTTCAGTTCTTGCTGCATCAGCTTGAACTCTTCGCTGTCTTCATCATATTTGTCCTGCCACTGTATCTGCGGTTGCAGTCTGTTGGAAGAAAGTTGCTTGGCATCTCTCCTTTGCTCCTTGATGGTGTTGTATTTCGCCCTTGCGTCTTTCGAATTGCCATTGGCCTGCCGCATGCGTGTTTCTGTCTGGTCTACGGTTTGGTCAGCGATGTTGCCCAGTCCTTTGCGCTTGGTCTGTCGTTCGTATTTATCCTTTATTCTCCTGATTTGTTGAATGTTTACGCCACGCTGCATCAACTTGGTCACGATTTGTGCCTGTGAGGTGCCTGCGGCGTTTTCTTTCATGACGAATTCAAGAACCTGTTCGTCTGACATGGAAGATTGTGCCGTGAGGGTCAGCGGGCACAGCATGAGTAGCAGAATATATAGAATGACTTTTTTCATATCGTGGGTAAAATCTCTTTTTCTCTTTCTTTATTAACTCGTTTTTCGTTAATTTGTTGCAAAGATAGCGATATTTATTTTTGTAGGATGATATTCTCCGACTATTTATCTATCATGCAGTTGATGGTTTCTTGCTGCAAACACACGGCTCTTTTGTTTAAGAATGATGCTTTTCGGTTTTAGATCAAACCGAACATTTTTCAATGAAATATCTTCTGTCGCAACATCTTTTTAACACAAATGCTGGGCGTTTTTTCAACCAACTTGTTCATGTGTCGTAAATATGCTCGTCATGAGAGGTGTTCGTTATCCGTTTGTCTATTAATGACTTATGGGATTTTAAAGATTGAGGCGAAATTAAAAACAATGTGTTTGGGGCTGAAAATCCCTTTTTTTGATGCAAAAGGCCCTTCAATATGATGTAAATAGAGCGGTAAAAGCATGTACATAGGACTGCAAAAGCTTGTTAATTACACATCAACTCCATGTTAATAGCGTACCAGATGATGATTTGAAGGCTTTGAATGCCTAAAATATTCCCTCTGTTTTGTCTATTTCTCGATTTTATTTTGTCAAAGAAAAAGAATTGATTTAACAAACGAAAGGTTTGTTAACAAATACTAATAAGGCATTTGCCATTCAACAGTATTTATGCATCGTGTCGTAAGTGGTAGTTGCATCCATTACGCTCGTTGTTAATATAGATGGAAATGATGGTTTCATCTACAACGAACAACCTTTCTTCAATGAAAGAACTGGATTGCAAGATTCATGCGACGAGGTAGTGATGCATGAGGTCTTGTGGTTCGTGTTCCGCCCATGCTGGCTTGCTTATGTCTTTGTGCTGTTATCGTTAGCAGCAACAGGAAAGGTGATGCCCAATTTGACTTCGATAGTGCTGGCACCATCCTGTATAAAAAACATCCCAACACTATCCTGAAATAGCATTGGGATGATAAGAATCAGTCTATATGGCTCATGGCTTCACCATAGTCTTTCCGTTCGAGATAACAATTCCCTTATAATCTTTACCCACTCGCTGACCAGCTAAGTTGTATAGATAATGATTTGTCTGTTTATCGTTGCCTTTCATGCCATAAATGCCACTCGTTGTTGAAGGTATTAACTCTGTGGGGTAGAGTTGTACTTTGTAATCGTGGAGTGTTACGATTCCACGCACGGTGTATGCTCCATCCTCAATAGCCTCCATGTCCAATTGCAGCTTGTTGTATAGCTGTATTCGCCGACCATTGTTCACGATGAAGAAATTGTTATCTTCCACTTCTACGTTCATGTCTTTTAGTTCAACTAAATTAGAGAGATACTTTTTGGTCAGCAATTCGTCAAAGGTTATCTTGATCGGCTGTGCAGCCTCTTCACTATGTTCGATTTGTAACTTATCTGCCTTGGTCGTCATAAAGTTTCCTTTGATTTCCGGAGTACCTTTGTAGTTTTGAAAATCGGCTCTGAATGTGCCATTCACCACGTCATTTGTCTGATAGTCTATTCCTGTGAGGTACAACATAATGGCATCTTCTCCTTGACGTATCCAAGCATTCGTATAGAAACAATAGAGCACTTTCGCGTCGGTGAGTTTAATCTCTACATCCGTCAGGTCGTCTTTAGTTTGGCACAAATCGTGAAGGGTATAAACCTTTTGTTCACCAGGTGTGGTTTCGACGTCGCCATATTTCACCGTGAGCTTTTGAATTCTTGTGTTAGAGGCGATGCTGATTTCTATGGTTTTGTTATCGCCAACCCAATGTCCCCTGGTCAATTTGCCGTTGTTAGCCGTATTGCGATCACCCCATTTGTCATGATTCAACTCCATAACCAGCTCCTTGATGGGTTTGGGGGCTTTTACAATGAGCTTGCCACCAAAAAGTCTCAATGAGTTGGTCCACATCTTGTTTGGAAAATCTTTGTTCGGATTGGGTAGAACCGTGATGGAAACATCGTTTATCTTTGCTGTCTTCTCCTCGGTGATGTCACCACCGTGTGAATTATTACTTGAGGGTTCTGTAAAGCCAAAAAGTTTACAACTCAGGTAGTTGGAAAGGTCGAAGACAACCTCGTCTGCCCAAGTAATGTGAGCAAATAACATGAAAAACAGCAATGTCCAAGTGCGTAATTTTAAAATCATGATGTAATAAAAATAATAAGTGAAAAAATTGATATTAACTATAAAGTGAAAATGCTGATGTTCAAAAATGGCAAAAAGTATGTTTTTAAGCAGGTCGCTTCAAGCGGTTTAATATAGTATGGCTTAATATGCTTGCCTTCTTTGTGATTCTTTATTCCGTGATGATGTGGGATGAGTCACGACTTCATCGCAGGAGCCATCTGTTTCAGCATGCGGAATAGGTTTTGTGGAAAGTAGTTTTTCCGTTCAAGTCAAGAACCTTGACATCCAGTTGCCCATTTCCAGTTTGGGCTGTCACGCTTCTGTTGTTTGAATTGACGAGAATGGGGTAGTCTTGGGCGTATACGCGGTAGCGGTATCGAGTGCCTGGCTTTAGGTTGGTCAACTTCACAGAGTGGATTAGGCTTGTGCGTTTGATGCCGATGTTTGTGTCGTGGAACTTGGGACGTGCCACCGAATAGGAGTCAGTGCCGTCGTCGGGTGCCACTTCAACCCATCCTACAGAGGGTTTGTCTGCTACCCAAACAATGGTGGCGTTGTCTTCCTGTACCATGTCCAGATAAGGACCATGTAGGAGTTTGATGCCCTCAGCCCAACCAAGCGTTGGGAAGAGCATGAGTGTCATGAAAAGGATGGCTGGATGAATGAAATGTTTTGTCATGATGATGTTTGTATTTCTCATTTGAATGTACTTTTTGCAAAGGTAGAAAAAAACATTGAGTTTACACCCTAAAGTCATGCAGATTGTAGGTCAAACCCATTGAGATTGACCACCAAACTCAATGAGTTTAGAATGGAGGGGCTATGCACCGTTGCAGCCAGGCTTTGGCAAGACATAGGTGTGGCACCCTCCTTGTTTGTCAGTTATCTGCGGAAGTCGATGGAGGCGAACGGTAAGGCTGTGCGCAGACAGCCGTGCCAATATTCCCAGTTGTGTACACCGTTTCTGATGCGAAGTTCGCTTTTGATGCCCGCTTTGGCATAGAGTTGGTGAATCTTAAAGGACAGTTCTACCAAATAATCATCATCTCCGCAATCGAAAAACCAGCGAACAGAGCGCAACTGTTGTTTCGTTGTTTCGTCAGCGTTCGTGATGAAATCAATTGCCGAATGGTCACGCACCGATTTAGAGACATAATACAATTTGTCCTTCCCATGTGGGGCAACCTCTGGTTCTTTATTGTCTAACCAAGCACTCATGGCATAGCATGACGAGAATAGGTCGGGATGGCGTTGGCAATACACCGTACTACCGCCTCCACCCATCGAGAGTCCCATGATGGCGCGGTGGGCTTTATCGCCTATGGCGCGGTATTTCTTCTCTACGGTGGGCAACAGTTCAGTGAAGAAGAACGTTTCATAGTTCCAACCAGGCATGTTGAAATAGCCATTCCACTGATTCCTTACATCGGGATTTCCTGCATTGGGCATAATAATCACCATGGGTACAGCCTCCTGAGACTCTATCAATTCGTCGGCTACTTCTTTCATGTTTGCCTTCGAAGCCCAATCTTTATAAGTGCCATACAGCCCATGCAGCAAGTAAACAATGGGATACTTTTGTGATGACAGTTCATATCCTGTGGGCAAATAGACATTGTAGGTCATCGTACTATCCAGCACATTGCTGTGAATACTGTCAGTCACTATCTTGCCGGCCCATGCGTTGAGGCCCAGGAAAGTGAACAGAAAAAATGAAAAAAGTTTGTTCATTGTATTGTTATTTGATTGTTGTCGTTATGTTCACGAAGTGGTTAATTTCCACAAAGGTACATTGTTTTTGTGAATCACGGGCGGAAATTTCCTGAAAAATGTAAGCATTTTCTCTCCGTCAAGGAAAAACTTTTTGCGGGAAAGTGGATGAAGTTAAGAAAAAAGATGTATCTTTGCATTCTACATCCTGGGCTTGTATGGATTTGACGGCAAGTCGAAATGGTATGTAAGCATGCGGAGCTTCGGTGGCTGGCTCCTAAATCTCAGTTATCAAAGAATTAATTGGCGAAAATAATTACGCTCTCGCTGCTTAATCGAAGTATAGTAGATTATTAGCTTTATTCCGTCATTAGATGATGGAACGAGACACTGCTCTAAGGATGTTGTTCCGAATCTGAGGGTCAAGCGGTGCAGGTAAATCGGAAATAGCCCGTGTACGCCTCGGTGCAAGGGTGAAATTTAGAGGATAAGGTCACAGTTGGTGGTTCAGGTCTTGCTGTGGCACGAAAACCGAAGGCTGAAATAAGCATGTAGAAAACGTATGGTTTCCTTGTGCGGACCGGAGTTCGAATCTCCGCAAGTCCACTAAAAAGAAAAGACTGGTAGCTGCTTTGGCGGCTGCCAGTCTTTTCGCATTTAGGGTGTTAATGGATGCCTACTGTTTGTCATCCCATTACAATATATCTGTCTTAGTGGGATGATTTTCGTTTGTCTCTCAAGGTGCAAGCTCTTTCCTTGGCACCTCAAAAGAGCCAAATGCGTTTGTGGAGTTCGTTTGTTACACACGTTGTAGGCACAATCTCTCCGTCGATACATCGCCGCTTTGCAACATTCGAGTGCTTTCGACTTAATGGTATTCTTTCGTCTTCAGCTCTCCCCGCAGCACGGCAAGGGCGTTGTTGCTCATGGCCTGCATCTCGTTTTCGCCGGGATAGGTGATGACGGGTGCCAGAAAGTCTAAACGTTCTTTCAGCTTGTTCACCACATAGTCGGAATAAGCGATGCCTCCGGTGAGCAGAATGGCGTCTACTTTTCCGTATAGCACGGCTGCCTCTGAGGCGATGGCTTTGGCTGTGTGGAACAGCATGGCGTCAAGGATGAGCTGCGCATGCTGGTCGCCCTGGTCGATGCGCTGTAGGATTTCTTTCACGTCGTTGGTGCCCAGATGCGCTCGAAGTCCCGTTTCTGTCGTGACGTTCTTAATGAGTTGCTCCATGGTGTACTTGCCACTGAAGCACAAGCGTATCAGGTCGGCCACTGGTAGTGAGCCGGCTCGCTCGGGAGAGAAAGGCCCCTCGCCCCCCAAGGCGTTGTTGGCATCGATGGCTCGGCCATGTTCGTGGGCTGCAATGGAGATGCCGCCCCCCAGATGACAGATGATAAGATTAAGGTCTTCATAGCGTTTGCCGATGTCTCGTGCATATCGTCGGGCGATGGCTTTCTGGTTCAGTGCGTGCCAGATACAATAGCGCGGTAAGAGGGGAGAGCCGCTGATTTTGGCCAAAGGCGACAGCTCGTCCACCACGCCGGGGTCGGCGATCAAGGGCAAACAGCCCGGAATGGCCTTCGCAATGTCGTAAGCGATGAGGCAACCTAAGTCGCACGCATGCTGGTGTAGGGCGTTGCGTGTCAGCTCGAGCATGCGTTCGTTTACCTCGTATACGCCACTCTCCACAGGTTTGGCCAAGCCACCGCGGCCGATGACGGCGTTGAAATTGAACGGTACCTCCATCTGCTTGAGGGTGTCTATAACCAGTTGCCGACGGTATTCCAGCTGATCCATGGGCTGGTCAAACTGGCTTAATTCGGCAACATAGTGTTTGATGTTACGGGTGAACAGCATCTGTTCATCTTCAAAAACGGCTATCTTGGTGGATGTAGAGCCGGGGTTGATGCTTAATATGTGGAACATAAATTGATTATTTCTGTAGAAATCAGGTGCAACGGCGTGCTAACAATGGAGGCAGGCCAGCGCCAGACTGTTGAATTTGGACATGACATCATCGCCTCTTGACGGGAGAACGACGGGACATTGGGTGCCTTGCAGCATGCAAGCCGTTTCGCCATGGGCAAACAGGGTAATGGTTTTGTAGAACAAGTTTCCGGCTTCAATATCCGGGAACACCAACGCATCAGCCGATCCCTGTATGGGTGAGTCGATGTGTTTGACCTGCATGCTGTGCAGGTTGCAGGAAACTTTCAAGTCGAGCGGGCCGTCTACGATGCAAGGTCCAAAGGCTCCGGCCTTCGCTTGCTCTATCAAACTGGCGTAACCAGCAGTGAATGGAAAATGTTTGGCGTTGACTTTCTCTGAGCAGTGTATCAGGGCCACCTTGGGTTGAGTGATGCCAAACTGGTGACAAAGTCGAGTAATATACTTGATTTGCATGAAACGCTGTTCTTGTGTAGGGTAAGGTATCACCGCAGCATCGGTGAAGAACAGCAGTTTGTGATAGTCGGGAATGGATGCGGCAGTCACATGTGTGAGCACGTTTCCAGCGGGTAAAATGCCTTTCTCTTTGTCGAGGATGGCTCGGATAACGACATCCGTGCTGATAAGGCCTTTCATAATGATGTCTACCGTGCCTTCTTTGACCATCGCTACGGCCTTTTCGGCTGCTTCTTGATCATTCGCTGCTTCTATGAACGATAGATGTTGCGAGCACGCCATCAAGGGTTGGCTTTGTTTAACCTGGTCGGTGCAGCCTATCATGACTGCTTCCATCCATCCTTGCTGAATGGCCATGGCGACCGACTGCTGTGTAGATTCGTCGGTTGCACATATAACCGCTGTTCTTTTTCGTACACCTTTTTGGGCCAGCTGACTGGCCATGTCTTTGAAATTTCGAATAGACGACATAGTATCCTCTTTTTGGAAAGCTGGGCCAAAGGTAGAAAAATCTTTCCAAAAATCTGTCTGGTTGAGCTATAAAAATATCATTCTTGAAGGGTACCCATTAATAAGTGTATTCTTTTTTCGTCCATTCGTCTTGGACGGAAAAAGAAAATATATTGGCATCTGCTGGTGTGGTGCCTTGAAAGAACAAGCCTTTGTATTGCGTGATCTCATTTACTTTGACAGGAACCTCTTCGAAAGTGTGCTCGGCAATGATATCGCCAGATGCGTTTAATGCAGATACCGTGATCTTCAACACATCCGAGGGCGTGTGCGGAAAGGTGTACACGTCAAACTGTCCATATGCTGCATGCTGTGCATCTGTCACGGTGCGTTCTTCGGTCTGGCGCGAGTTTTTCGCACCAACGCCTGTTAACGCGTTGAATGTTGAGCTGCCGCCCGTATAATAGAACTTCATGGTTTTGACGGCTGTTGGTATGGCATCAGTGGTAACCAGTCTGAACATGGCTACGGCACGCTTCATTTCGAGTTGGTAAGACGCATTGCCTCCAACCGTCACCTCTTGACAATAATAAAAGGTGTCGGTCATCTTGTTCTTGGGAAATGAAATCTCTTCGGGCGATGTGATGGTGGCCGATCCGCTGCCACTGTGGGCAATAGCGACCACTTGGTAAGTTCCTGCTGGCAGTGTGACGTCAATCTGACCGAAGTGGGTGTCCTTCGTGTCTTGGTGAATGTTCTTTACTTTCACGCCATCCTTGAACAGGGCCAAACTGATACGCGTGCAAACCTGCTTGACATCGGTGGCACGTGACATGTCTACGGCTTGATTGAAAGGAATGTGTTCGAATTGGGCGACACGGAAAGAAAGGTGAAACAAGTCTTTTGTTTCTTGTTCTCCGGTGTCTGTCTCCTCTGCTATTGACGGCTTTTCGCATCCTGATAAGCAGATGGCAGATAGCAACAAGGCGGTTGCCAACATCTTTGTCGTTTTCATCATGGTAGGTAGTTTAATGTGAGTTAGTTATATCGTTGGGTGTTATTATCAGGTGCTAAGTTACGACAAAAAAGAATAACCTCAAAATTTTTTTATACATCGAAAACGTAGCGGCTACTCATTGCCGAATGGTTTTCTTTTCAGTTGGCTTGTTTTCCTCCTCCGTCAGTTCTTTATCCACCATCACCAGAGCTGATGTAATGAGGGTACAGATGCCCAAAAGGGTGGTGAGAATGAAAAAGCGACGATAGCCAAGGGCTTGCTGAAGCGAGCCGGAGAGCATCATGGGAATCATGACTGACACCGTGGCCAGCGACATGCACAGGGCATAGGTGGACACTCGTTTTACCTCACTGTAATAAACAAGATAATGCATATAGGCGCATAAGCCGAATCCACAGGCCATTTGGGTGATGAATGCGCAGCACGCTATCCAGCCAATGTTCGTGGGTAGGGCATAGCTGAGATAAATGTAGAAGAGTGGGGGAATGCATGTGGCAAACGCCATGAGGGGGAGTGTATTGCTGAATCCAACCTTCTGAAGAAGCCAGATGCCCAGCATGCCACCGATGATGAGGCCGAATACACTCACCGTTCCTTGTACATAGCCAAACTCTTGGGGCGACAGTGCAAGTCCACCGCTGCTTCCTAAGTCGAGCATGAACTGGATGGAAACGGGCGTGAGCAACGTACAGGGCAGCAGAAACATGCTCAGGAAGAGAATGCCCGGCCACGAACTCGGGGTTCGGATGAGGTCGGCACTGGTGTTGAGACAGGCGTAGAACATGTCAGACACTCGTATCTTTCGCTCTCTGTCATCGGCACCCGACTGTGGAATCATGAAGATGTGCCACAGCAGTACGACGGAAAGAATGCCGCAGAGGCAGTAGCATGCCGTGCTCCATGAACTGCGTATACTTCTATTCACCACCTCAAGGTTGCCGCCTATCATCACGATGATGCCCAACACCAACAGCATAGAAAGTAGGTAGAACGTCAGTTTGAAGAGACGAAGCGACGAAGTGCGGTGGTGTTTGATGGCCTGCAGACTGAATTTGTCGATGGCGATGTCGTGAAAAACATGCGCAATGGCCATCACCCCGAGGCACATGATGCTGCCTTCCTGCCACCATGCGCTTTTCAGAGCATGCGCCATGCCAGCAATGGAGAGGATGATTAGCGCTTCAGAAAGCAGTATCCATAGGCGGTTACGATGCCCCGTCTGCACGAAAATGGACAGCACGGGACGCATGGCGACGGGCAACATCAACCAGGCGATGAAGAAGGTTGTCGTTCCGTTGTCGACTCCCATTCGCTTGAAAATCACGAGTGGAAAATAGAACAGCATCACAAACGTGAGCCCCTTGAAGAGGTACAACGTTGGCATCCACTTCCAGGGAACCTTAACTTCGTGGTTGAGGTCAATAGGAGAGTTGAATAGGTGATGGCTGATCTTTATCATCTCGAGTTGATTGGAGCTTTTCGTTTCTGGTAGTTCTTATTGGGAGTTAAGGAGAGTTAGTGTGAGTTAACTGGAGCTATCGGGCATTACCTTATATTATATAGTTCGATGTAGCGGGTACTTAGTGATGTTTCCCTACCAAACAGGCATTTGTCTGCTTACCCCAATAACTCCTATTAACTCCAGCTTACTTCCGTTCACTCCCGTTTACTCTCTGTTATTCGTATAGTTTTTCGATGGTGGCGTGGTGGTAATAGTGGGTCAATATCTCATCGTAACCATATCCATCTTCACCCATCACGGCGGCACCAATCTGACAAAGTCCCACGCCGTGACCCCATCCAGCTCCGGTGAGGACAAACCTTTGTGGTACGCCATCAACCACATCCTCCTTGTCAACCACGAAGGCCGAACTGTACAAGTGCGATTCCGACAGCGTTCTTCTTATCTCCAATTCCTTGCCGATGGTGAAGGTCAGCTCGCTGCCAATGATTTTCAGGCGGGATATGCGTCCGCTCTTGCCTCGCTCCAGCGGCACCAAGTCAAGAATATTGCCAAAGATCATGTTTGACTTTTGCTCGATGAGCGCTTTCAGTTCCGCTTGGGTATAGCTCACTTTCCATCGATAGAAGTCGACCGTTTCTTGGTCATAGTCGTTCAACACCTGCGAGAGAATCTTTTTGTCGGTGGTGTGGCAGAAGGCCTCGGGTGCCGAACGTATCCATTTCTCGGCATTCTTCTCCACTGTCAGGTCGATGAGTGGTTCGGCTCTTCCTTCCAGTTGTTGGCGGTTGTCGCGTATGGCTTCAAGATAAGATTTATGCTCGTCCTCCCAACAATACTCATACTCTTCGCTGATGCCGCCACAACATTTACTGAAGCGGGCATCACATATCTCGCCCTCCGACATCAGAATCTGCCCTCGTGTGCGGCGGATGGCGGTGGCCACGTTGGGACTCGTCTCCTTTGTGATGCCCTGATATCGCTGACAGTGGTCGTCTGCGCACATGTCGAAGAGCGTGTGATCTTCGCGGTCGTACCACTTAATCAGCTCGTCATCTTTCCGAATGAAAGAGAAGAAGCTGTTCGCCGACTCTTTCAGGTTGCGGCGTTTCTCCATCTGAGCCAGCAGCCAGCTGCGTGAGATGACGGCATGTGCCTTCAGTAGTTCAAGCGAGGCCGTGGCGCTCATTTCGCTGGAGATGACGCTCTCAAGGTAGGTTTCTACCGGTAGCTCGTTGATGGCGCATATCTTCTCACTGTCCACGATGAGGCGTAACACGCCTGGGAAGGTCTGCGACTCTTTGCGTTCCCAGTGGAAGTTGATGCCGATGGTCACGTCATCGAGCGTGAACGATGCGTCAGCTTGATGGGGCGTAAACGTCAACTCACGGTAAGTATTGCCATTCCAACCGATGCCGCCTTCGTGGAAGCGCACCGTTTGTTCGCCCGACACCACCTCACCTTTGGCCAAATAGGGCTTATTGAGCGTGAAACGTATCTCCTCTGCACTGACGATTCCTACCGACACGCTGGGTTCTTGGTGATTCTCAATGGTTGCGAAGGTGGGCTGTTTTGCGCTTGAGGCTTTCGCCAGGCGGTCCAACACCTGTTGCATGTCCTGCTGGGAGATGCTCATCTCGCACAGAATGTGTTCGAGTTGTGCGGCCGTGAGCCGTTCAAAGTCTTCTTTCCGAGGCGTGATAATCAGTCCGGCCATGTCTAAGGCACCAGGACTGATGAGCATTTGGTCTGCCCCCTCGGCGAAGTAGCAGTCGGGGCGGTGCTTCTTTCTGGGGAATACTACCGAAATGTAGTCTTCATCCTGCCGCCAAGCCACGATGTTCATCATGGGTTCCGTTTCCCCTTCGTGCAGGGGAAGGGCCCGATACAGTTCGCGGAAGAGCTTTTCACCTGCCTTGCCTGAGCGGCACTTGATGGCGAAGGCGTGGCACGGATATGCCTTGACTACAGCCAGCTGGTCGTCTTCATTCAGCGATATCACAGGCTCTAAGGAGTGTGAAAGCCGTTGCCATGCCTGCTGAAGAGGCAGGATGCCACTGCTGCCGCCTTGGAAATGGGCATGATCGGGAGCCGATGCGCCACAGCGCGGACCGTTGTAGAACACCATCAGCTCGGGAAAGTAATCCAGCAGCTTGTATATTTCCGCATAATGCGGGGCTATTTGTTGGGGTTCATGCCTCCGAAGTGGGATGGTATAATGTTCGGGCAGGATGGGGAAAGGATTGATGAGCAATTCAAAATCCTGGTCAATCGTTTTTGTCATCTGTTCTTCCGGTCGGTTTTTCTCGCAGAGGAAGCAAGGGCGGGCGGCCAACGATTTGTGGTCAATCTTGGCACCCGTTGACACCATTCGTGCTGGATTGAACTGAATAGTGAAGCTGTTGTCGCCCAAAAACAGCTGTCGGGTCTCCACTTGTTTGAGTTCTCTGAACCGCTGATGGGCGCTTTCCCAAACCTCCAGTTGGCGGTTGGTGAACCGGTGCAACTGGCTCTCTACTATGCTTTCACTCTTTCCGCTCACCATTTGTCGGCGTGCCTGAATCTCCAAGGTGCGCAGTCGGTCTTTGTATTGGTTGTTCCGGTTCTGTTTCTCCACGCTCAAATCATGGTCGCTGTTGCCATTCCATCGCCGACAGAGATACAACTCTTCGAAGATACGCCCAATCTTGTATTTGCGTGAGAAGAGCAGTCCCAGCGCATAGTCTTCGCCATAGCTGGTGTTGGGTACCTGTATTTGTCGTAACAAAGGTGTGAAAAAGGCTCTGGGAGCTCCAAGTCCATTAATGCGAAGAGCATTGTTTGGGCCATTCTCATCTGTCCATTCGCTGTGACTGATAAGGCCAGGTGGTATTGTTTGCAGATTGAAGTCGCACAGGCGGTAGCTGCCTATCATCATGGCGGCTCCTTGTTCATAGAAGGCGTTTATTAAGCGTTGCAGTGTTTGTGGCGACGAATACAGGTCGTCGCTGTCCAACTGAACGGCAAATCGTCCACAGCGTTCGTCGTTTACGGCCATGTTCCAGCAGCCGCCAATGCCCAGGTCGGTACGCTCGGGGATGAGGTGAATCAGTCGTTGGTGGGTGCGGGTCAATTCCTCCACGATACGGGTGGTACCATCTGTTGAATGGTTGTCTACCACTATTACGTTGAAAGGAAATGTCGTTTGTTGTGCGAATGCCGACTTGATGGCATCAGAAATTGTCTTTTCGCGGTTGAAAACAGGGATAATTACCGAAGCTTCAAACTCGAAGTCCTGCTCTTCAAAATCGGGTCGGTTATATGCCGTGGTGTCTATCTTGGCACCCAGGGTGGTCAGGTGTGCCGTGGCTGCGCGCTCCATCTCCGTTTGCGCCTCCCGATTGTTCGGGTCCACATAGTCAAACTGCTTCTCTCCGCTCAGTCGGTTGTCTACCTGTTGCTCGGTATAAAGCATTTCGTCGAGGTGGAAGATGGTACCTTGCGTGCTGAGAAAGAGGCGCAGGTCGTAGAATCCGGCATACAAGTAATCGTCCCTGTCGGCTTGATCTGCGAATGTTTTGCAGGTCTCTGTCTTCAGCAACAGCAGCTGTCCGAAATCAAAATCATCTCGGATGCTCCCCTCCTGGTAATCAATCACGGGATGCGGCTGCCGCTTTCCGTCCGCACTGATGTAGTGATCGCTGTACACGCAGGTGGCATCAGCGTCGACCGCCACGCGCAGCCACCGGTCCATGGCATGAAATCCCAGCGTGAATGGCGTTGTTTTTAGACAGAGTAGGATATACTCGGCAGTGGCTAATTGGCCCATTTTCCTCATCGTCTCAGATGACGTGAGGCGGTTGATACGAACCAGTGAACAGTCGTGGGGAACTTCTTTTTCCTGTGTGAACTGTTCCGAAACCATCAGATAAATTTGTCGTACACACTTGCTCTGTCGCAAGTCGTGAAGGGTGTTTTCCATCACGGCGATGTCGTCGCACGGTAGGAAGCAGTCTATATTTTCTCTCATTATTTTGGTTTTTACATGAACGGATTTGGTTTCTTAGCGAGATAAGCTTGTGCTTTTGTTTGTAATTGTTGAGGCACAGCCTATCTTATGCAAAAACAGCGCAAACCGAAAGCAATCAAACTGCGTTTGAATTGCTGAGGTGCAGCCTGTTTTATGCAAAGTTAGTGCAAGCCGAAGACAAAGGAAGTTTACTTACTTTGTTGAGCCGCAGCCTATCTTATGCAAAGATAGTGCAAAAAGCCCACAAAAAGAAATGAACAACCTACTTTTTTACCGTCCGCCTTTCTGACTATCATAGAAGTGATAAGTTGGCGTCGAGAATATGCCAACCATCATCGTGTTGGATGATGAATAATCTTGACAAGCAACCCTTCCATATTTTGCGTTTTTGCCAACAGACGGGTAGTAAGGCGCAAATACGAGAAATATGAGCGATTTTAGGATATTATTGACAATCAGATTCTTATGCGCATTTATCCCTGTTCGTCCTCTGCTGTTCACGCACATCTGCGACAAAAGCAAAGCTATTGGCATTCAATTCACATGCTTTTGCACCTCAATACCATGCTTGTTGTGCTTCTAATCCAATGCTTTTTAACCCCTAAAATGCCCGTTTTGAAGTTGAAAACGATTTTTCTTGCCTCCCAAATCGTTCTTTTACTCCTGGTAAGCCTATTGATTTTTTCTAGAATGTGCTTTTTTATTGGGCGATTTTGACCATAAATCTGATAAAAAATAAGGACAATTTGTAGGGTTGTGATATATCGCTTTCCACGCAAAAAACGGTTTCATTTGAAGGGTGGCATAATCATCCAACATCTGCCATCTTCGCTTTTTCATCTTTGGCAGAATTTATTCTTTGGCTGTTTAGTCACGCAAAATTCGCTGAAACAGCAGATTTTTTGCGTGAATCTGGGTTGTAATTTTCGTTTTTATATATTAGGTGTAGGATGTTCCAGGCTTTTTGTGTACCTTTGCAAAGATAGTGCGAGCAGAAAGCAAAGCAAGTATTACTTACTTTGCAGCGGCGAAGCCTGTCTTCAGCAAAGGGCAGGTGGCGATTTAACAAACAAGATCAAAAATGGAAACTGGTAAGAAAAAGCTGTTGGGAATGACGCTGAGTGAGCTCAAAGAGGTGGCTCAGGCGTTGGGAATGCCTTCGTTCGCAGGCGGACAGATGGCTAAATGGCTCTACCAGCGGCAGGTGACGAGTATTGGCGAGATGACCGACATCTCGAAGTCGAACCGTGAACGGCTGGCCGAAGAATATGAAATTGGCTGCATGGCGCACATCGATGCGCAGTATTCGAAAGACGGAACCATCAAATATCTGTTTCCAACCGCCTCGGGAAAGTTTGTAGAAACCGTGTTCATCCCCGATGACGACCGCGCCACCCTGTGTGTGTCCTGTCAGGTGGGATGCAAGATGAACTGCCTGTTCTGTCAGACTGGCAAGCAGGGGTTTGAAGGTAATCTGACCTATGCCGATATCCTCAACCAGGTGTACTCACTGCCCGAACGTGACAGGCTGACCAACATCGTGTTCATGGGTCAGGGTGAGCCGATGGATAATTTGGACAATGTACTGAGGGTAACGCAGGTGATGACCGCCGATTACGGCTATGCCTGGAGTCCCAAGCGCATCACTGTGAGCAGTGTGGGCGTGAAAGGCAAGCTGAAACGCTTTCTTGATGAGAGCGATTGCCATGTGGCCATCAGTTTGCATTCGGCCCTGCCCGAACAGCGCAGCATGTTGATGCCCGCCGAGAAAGGCATGCCCATCGAGCAAATTGTTGACCTATTGCGCGGCTACGACTTTGCTCACCAACGCCGGTTGTCGTTCGAATACATCGTCTTTGGCGGACTGAACGACACGCCGATGCACGCCCGCAGAATCATCGACCTGCTGCATGGACTGGACTGCCGCGTCAACTTGATACGCTTCCATCAGATTCCGAACGTGCCATTGAAAGGTGCCGACGAGCAGAAGATGGAAAACTTTCGCAACTACCTCACGTCGCATGGCGTCTTCACCACCATCCGAGCCAGTCGTGGGCAGGACATCTTCGCAGCCTGTGGCCTGTTGAGTACGGCTAAAAAAGCTGGCGCATGAGCAGGCTTAGTTGGGTAGTTGCCCTTGCTGCCATGCTGCTCTTAACAGCCTGTGGGCAGCAGCAACGTCCGCTGCCCGCTGCCTCGGCGAACCCTTACGAGGTTTTGGTGATGGGTGATGTTGACAGTTTGGTGTGCCACATGTTGTCGGTGCCGATGCCGGCACTGCCACAAAGTGAGCCGATGTTCGACGTGCGGCAGGTTGAGCCTGCTAGGTTCAAGGGAAAGCTGTTGCTGGCGCGCAATGTCGTGGTGGTGAGGTGGAACCGAAAATGGCTTGGCAAGCCCTCGCTCCACATCGAACGTGACCGCCATGCGCAGCCGCAATTGATTGTATATGTAGACGTGGGGTCGACCGACGACCTGAAGCAATTCATCGCCACGAACCAACAACGAGTGAGGCAGTTGCTGGTGACCAACGAATATCTGTCGGCCATTCTCCAGCTCCAGCGAAAGCATTCCGTACGGAGCGGAAGACTCATCGACTCGATGTTCCACTATACCGTACTGCTGCCTGCGGACATGATCTACCACAAGGTGGGAAAAGACTTCCTCTGGGTGTCCAACAATACGGCGCAGGGCATGCAGAATTTGTGTGTCTACACACTCAGCGGAATTGATAATCAGCCGTCCGAACGCATGGACAGTGTGCTGAGAGCGAACATGAAAGGCGAGACCGACCGCATGTACATGCGCACCGTGGCCCGCTCCATAACACAAGAAAACGTCAGAATCGGCAGACAGTCATGCCAGCTGCAGCGTGGACTGTGGGAGATGGTGGGCGACGCCATGGGCGGTCCGTTGGTGAGACGCATCGTCAAAGACAGCGTAGCAGGCAAGTCACTGGTACTCGATGCCTTCGTCTATGCGCCCGAAATGGGCAAACGCAACAAGATGCGTGAGATGGAAGCGGTACTGCTGACCGTGAAACGGAAATAAAGATAGGGGGAGCGAGGATAGGCCACAGCCGTCACTCATGACCTCCGTGACATATAAACAAATTCTCTTATGAACAACAGAAAAATTCGTGTGGCTCTTACACACGGTGATACGAACGGTATCGGATATGAACTAATTTTTAAAACTTTCGCAGCTCCAGAGATGTTAGAGCTCTGCACGCCCATCATCTATGGGTCGCCCAAAATCGCTGCTTACCACCGAAAGGCGCTGGACATCCAGGCCAACTTCAGCATCATCAACACGGCTGATGAGGTGTGCGACGGTAGAATCAACCTGATGACCTGCTTTGATGACGAGGTGAAAGTGGAGTTGGGAACCCCTACGGAAGAGTCGGGACAAGCGGCAGTGCGTGCCCTCGACCGTGCCATGACCGATTATCGGGAAGGAGTTTACGACGTGCTGGTGGCGGCTCCCATGAGCGCCGATGGCATTAAGTTTGGCAACCTTACATTCGATAGTTTGGAAAATTACCTACAGACTTGCTTGGGAGAGGGGAAGCAAACCACCACGTTGTACCTGAACGACTTCATGCACGTGGCCGTGGTGGCCGACGATCAACCTCTGAAAGCGGCCATGGAGAACATCACGTTAGAGAACATTGTTCACAAGGCAGCTATCCTGTACCTCACCTTGAAGCGTGATCTGCGTGTCGCCAACCCGCGCATTGCAGTGCTGGGTCTTAATCCGAAGGCCGATGGGGCAGAGGAACAGGAAATCATTCGTCCGGCCGTTGCCAAGCTTTCGGATGCCGGCATGTGCGCATTCGGTCCTTATGCAGCCGAGACGTTCTTTGGCTCCAACGAATATGATGCGTTTGATGGCATCATAGCGATGTATCACGACCAAGCCATGTTGCCTTTTAAGACGCTGTCGTTGGAAGAGGGTGTGAGCACCATCGCCAACCTGCCTATCGTATGCACCAAAACCAATTATACGCCAATGTTCGAGGTGGCCGGTCAGGGTGTTATCAATGAGAACCCACTGCGGCAAGCCGTTTATCTGGCCATCGACATCTATCGCAACCGCTTCAACTATGACGAGCCGATGAAAAATCCGTTGCCCAAACTTTATCATGAACGCCGTGAGGACCGTGGCAAGGGTCGCTTCAATGCGCCCAAACGTCAGATGAAGGGCGAGCAGCAGGCCAGTCAGCCAAAGAAAGATGAAAAGTAAGTATCAAAATGGCTTCTTCATCTTTGGGGTAGTCATACTAGTTATCATGGTTACCCAACTCAATTTCACCGACGTGTGGAATGGGTTGACCCATGCTGGCTATTGGTTCTTTGCTATTGTTGCCTTATGGGCAGTGTTGTATATGTTCAACACCGCAGCTTGGTACCTGATCATCCGAAGCAGTGAGCCTGTTCATCCGTCGCAAGAATCGACAAGTGGTGACGACAACGCAGCTGGGAAGCCAGAGGGGAAGGTGGGTTTTTGGTGGCTCTACAAGATTACCGTGTCGGGATTCGCTCTCAATTACGCCACACCTGGCGGATTGATGGGTGGCGAGCCTTACCGCATCATGGAGCTGTCGCCACGAATAGGAGCCGAGCGAGCGTCGTCATCGGTGATTCTTTATGTGATGACACACATCTTTACCCATTTTTGTTTCTGGGCCGTCTGCATCGTGTTGTACCTGCTCACACAGCCCATGTCCGTTAAGATGGGGCTATTATTGGCTGCCGCGGCTGTGTTCTGTGGACTGGGTATTTGGTTCTTTCTGGTGGGATATCAGAAGGGATTGGCGGTGCGCATGATGAATGTGCTGCGACACATACCGTTTGTCAAGAAGTGGGCACAGCCTTTCGTGGAGAAACACAGGCAGCAGCTGGACACCGTGGACGGGCAAATTGCGGCCTTGCATCAGCAAAATCCCAAGACTTTTTTGTCGGCCGTAGCGTTGGAAATGGCATGCAGGTTTTTGTCAGCATTGGAGGTGATGTTCATCTTGATGGTGCTCATGCCACATGTAGACTATCTGCATTGTGTGCTGGTGTTGGCGTTCACGTCGTTGTTTGCTAATCTATTGTTCTTCATGCCCCTGCAATTGGGCGGGCGCGAGGGTGGCTTCCTGATGTCGGTATCGGCCCTGGGCATGACGGCCAGCGCAGGTATCTTCGTGGCTCTGCTGGTCAGATTGCGTGAGTTGGTGTGGACGGGTATTGGACTGTTGTTTATCAAGATTAACGAACGAAAGGGCCAGGATCAGACGAAGGCCACGCCTTGACCCTCCGGATGGAAGGGACAGACAGATGGATGCTATATAATAAGGTGGAGTGATGGCGCATAAAAACTCAGCCATCCTTGCGGCTATCTCGAATAAATTGTTTAATTTTGTCAACCAATGAACACTTCGGAATTGCAGAAAGTAAAGCAGCGTTACAGCATCGTGGGCAACTCTGACGAGCTGAACCATGCGCTGGATGTGGCCCTTCAGGTTGCACCCACTGACCTGTCGGTCTTGATATTCGGAGAGAGTGGCGTGGGCAAAGAAATCGTTCCGCGTGTTATTCACGACCATTCACCTCGAAGAAGAGAACGGTATTTTGCAATCAACTGTGGCTCTATCCCTGAAGGAACCATCGACAGTGAATTGTTCGGACACGAGAAAGGGTCGTTCACCGGTGCCATCGGTGAGAGCGAAGGCTATTTTGGCATAGCCAACAAAGGCACCATCTTCTTGGACGAGGTGGGCGAACTGCCATTGGCTACGCAAGCTCGCTTGCTGCGTGTGCTGGAAACAGGTGAATATATTCGCGTGGGAGGACAAGAGATTCGCAAGACCGATGTGCGCATAGTGGCCGCCACCAACGTGAACATGCCTAAAGCTATCAGTGAGGGACGGTTTAGAGAAGACTTGTATTATCGTCTTAACACCATCCCCATCAAGATGCCTCCTCTGCGTGATCGCGGGGAAGACGTTATCTTGCTGTTCCGCTTGTTCTCGATGCAGATGGCAGAGAAATACCGTCTGCCAAAGATTAGTCTCACCGAAGACGCCAAACAGCTGATGCTGAATTACAAGTGGCCGGGCAACGTTCGGCAGCTGAAGAACATCACAGAGCAGATGTCGGTGTTGGTGAAAGACAGGAAAATTAACGCACAGCTGTTGCAACAGTTCATCCCACGCGATCCCGAAAGCACTCAGTTGGCACCCATCTCGTCACAAGGATCGCACAGCTACGAAAGCGAGCGCGAGATACTGTATAAAATATTGTACGAACTGAGGGGCAACGTGAGTGACCTCCGCCGGGACATGAACAGCCTTAGAAAGCAACTTGACGAGGCGCAACAGCAAAACGTTGGTGTGGCTTATCAAGGACAGGTGCAAGCGTTGGATAATAAACTGGCAGGATATCCCAATATGCCGCAGCACCCCCAGGTAACTGCACCGCAGGCAAACGTACGGTCATCGGCCGATCCGGAGGATGCCATTGTGGAGGAAGTGACCGAACCCGAGAGCCTGAACTTGAACGACCTCGGCCGAAAAATGGTGGAGAAGGCCCTCGAACGTAATGGTGGCAACCGCAAGAAAGCTGCACAGGAACTCGGTATATCTGACCGTACGCTGTATAGAAGAATTAAACAATATGGACTAGACAAGAGTTGACGGTATGGCAATAGGAAAATATCACTACACATGTAGCATCCTTATCATCAGCCTCGTCGTGGGCTGTGTGCTCATGGCTTGCTCGGTTAGCTATAAGTTTAATGGTGCCAGTATTGATTATACCAAGACCAAGACCATTCAAATCGTCGACTTTCCCATACGAAGTAGTTATGTGTGGGGACCGATGGGACCGATGTTCAACAACGAACTGAAAGACGTTTTTGCTAACCACACCCGTCTACAGCAGGTGAGGCGTAATGGCGACCTGAAGATAGAAGGCGAGATTGTGTCGTACACGCAGCGTAACAAGTCGGTCTCCAGCGAAGGACATTCCGCACAAACCGAGCTGACTCTCACGGTGAACGTGCGCTTCACCAATAACGTCAACCATACGGAAGACTTTGAAAGACAGTTCTCATCCGCGAAGTCGTACGAGACAACGCAGAACCTGAACTCGGTACAAGAAGAATTGGTATCGCAAATGGTGAAAGATCTTGCAGACCAAATTTTCAATGCGACCGTAGCCAACTGGTAATTTCAAGCAATCAACAACCTACAGATGGATCTGACTCGACTGATAAAACATCCAGAAACGATGGACAAGGAGACGCTCTATGACCTGAGAAGCCTGCTTGCCCTTCACCCTTATTATCAGACGGCAAGGTTGCTGATGTTGCAAAACCTGTATCTTCTGCATGATTCTTCGTTTGATGAAGAACTGCGACGAGCCGCCATCTATCTAACCGATCGGAAGGTTCTCTTCAATCTCATCGAGGCGGCTCATTATCAACTCAAGCGGGCGGACAAGGATAAACAGAATCCACAAAATCAACCTGTGGATGACGACCGTACCATCTCACTGATTGACAACTTCCTCGAAACCATTCCTGCCGATGAAGAGGAAACCAGCAAGAAACGCAAGCCAACACCAGCAGATGCTGCCGTTGACTATGTGGCTTATCTAATGGAGGTGGAAAATAGCGAGGAACAACAGGAGTCGTCACCCTCACTACACCTCAAAGGTCAGGAACTTATCGACAGCTTCATAGAGAAAAGCGGCGATGGGCGCATCCAATTGAACGACACGCCCGAATATCTTCCAGAACTGCAAGAGGAAAACGAGAACAGTGAACCAGATGAGGGATACTTCACTGAGACACTGGCCAAAATATACATCAAGCAGGGGAGATATGAACAGGCAATGGAAATAATTCAGCGATTAAATTTGAATTATCCAAAAAAAAATAGTTACTTTGCAGACCAATTACGTTTTTTAGAGAAATTAATATTAAACAATAAAATAAACAAATAAGAAAATGATGTACACATTATTCGTTGGACTCATCGTTCTTGCGTCCTTGTTGATGGTGGGAATCGTATTGATCCAAGAGTCAAAAGGAGGCGGTTTGGCTTCCAACTTCTCATCTTCAAACGCCATCATGGGCGTTAGAAAAACGACCGACGTCATCGAAAAAGCTACCTGGGGCTTGGCAATCGCCATGGTTGTCTTGAGCGTAGCATGCGCTTATGTGGCTCCTCACTCAGCCAGCAGTCAGAGTGTGTTGGAGAAGACCGCTACGGAGACACAGACCACCAACCCGAACACAACGCCTGGATTTGGTGCCAGTCAGCAACAAGCTCCGGCAGCTGGCGGACAAGCAGCACCTGCAACACAGGGAACACAGTCGGCACCCGCAGCTCCGAAAGCTCCGGCAACACCGGCAAAGTAGAAAATAGATAAAAAATAAGGGATTTGTTTGGCTGGATTAAATAAATCCCTTATCTTTGCAATCGCTTCCAAGTGAGGAAGCAAGTTTTTTATACATGGTGGCCGTAGTTCAGTTGGTTAGAGCGTC
>NZ_ADEG01000003.1 GCF_000177075.1 Hoylesella buccalis ATCC 35310 | reverse complement strand
AATAGGTCGGTTACCAATCGACCTGAGGGCACCTTTGGAAGCCTCCGTTACGCTTTTGGAGGCGACCACCCCAGTCAAACTACCCACCAAGCAGTGTCCGCGCATTAAGCGCGTTAGACCTCAGACAGCCAAAGGGCCGTATTTCAAGGATGGCTCCATCACCGCTGGCGCGGCAAATTCAAAGCCTCCGGCCTATCCTACACATCGGATGACCAAGGTCAATGCTAAGCTATAGTAAAGGTTCACGGGGTCTTTTCGTCCCATCGCGGGTAATCGGCATCTTCACCGATACTACAATTTCACTGAGATCATGATTGAGACAGTGTCCGGATCATTACACCATTCGTGCAGGTCGGAACTTACCCGACAAGGAATTTCGCTACCTTAGGACCGTTATAGTTACGGCCGCCGTTTACCGGGGCTTCAATTCAAGGCTTCTACTTACGTATGACCTCTCCTCTTAACCTTCCGGCACCGGGCAGGTGTCAGGCTGTATACATCAACTTTCGTGTTAGCACAGCCCTGTGTTTTTGTTAAACAGTTGCCTGGACCTATTCTCTGCGCCTCGTCATAGTGACGAGGACCCCTTCTCCCGAAGTTACGGGGTTAATTTGCCTAGTTCCTTAACCATGAATCTCTCAACGCCTTAGTATGTTCAACCCGACTACGTGTGTCCGTTTGCGGTACGGGTGCTGCATGACTGGAGCTTAGCGGATTTTCTTGGGAGCATGATTACCCACACTATTGCCCTTCCCCGAGGGGATGAACATAC
>NZ_ADEG01000004.1 GCF_000177075.1 Hoylesella buccalis ATCC 35310 | reverse complement strand
CATTCTCTTGCATTTTGGCCTCAAAAATAAGCTCAAAATCTAACAAAGCTAATTTATAGAACCAGCCTTATGTGTACTATATTCTTAATCTGATAACTACATTTGCTGGTGTTGCGCATGAATTTCAGATTGCAGTGCAATGTGTTTTTGTGCTATAAGCGCAAAAATATAGTGGAAGAGTGATGACGAATTTTCTTGACAAAGGTCGCTTCAATGCTTGGCGCTTTTACAAACAATCTTGCCCTTGCTTTCAAATACGCCAAACATGAACAATATTTGCAAGTAAAAGATAATCAATACGTTGCAATTATTTGTAAAAGTTTTGCTCTATCTTTCAATGTTCTTTGAAGCCAAAAGCTATGCTATAAGCGTGTAATATGTATGCCTTTGGCGAGGTATTGCATGGTAATTGCTGCGTAAAAGTATGATTCTTGTAGAAAAAATCAAGCGTTTTTGCCTACAAAATTGTTTTTTCATCCAAAGTCATTGCTTGTTTGCTCCTTGCTTGCCTATTGATTTTTTCCAGAATAGAAGTTTTGAAGAGCCGTTTTAGTGGCCTTTTTTGATGAAAATAACTGACAAATGTAGCGGAAATATTTCAGCGCAATCGTATGGACACAGAGTTTGTGCGTTCCTACGATTGCGCTGGTATGAAAAAGGGGTTGGTTTGTCATTCACGATTTGTCATTCACCTCTCACCATAAACCTGCGGTGAGGGGCGTGGCTCTCGCGACAGCTTGCGCAAGCTTGCCGTTATGGCTCAACCTAAATGTTGGCGATGGACATGATGTTGGCGAACACGCCTGCGGCTGTCACGTCGGCACCGGCTCCATAGCCTTGTATCTGCATGGGGTAGTCTTTGTAACGCTCGGTGGTGAGCAGCACGATATTGTTACTGCCCTCGAGGTTGTAGAAAGGATGCTGTCGGTCAACGGCTTGCAGAGCCACTTGCATGTGTCCATGCTCCATGGAGGCCACGAACCGCCATCTCTGGCCTTGTTCTTCCAGCCGCTTCCGGCGGGCATCGAAGTCGGCATCCAAGAGAGGTAAGCGTTTCCAGAAGTCGTCCAGACTGCCTTCAAAATAGTCGGCTGGCACAAACAGATGCTTCTCCACGTCTTTTTGTTCAGCCTTGTAGCCCGCCTCTCGCGTCAGAATCACCAGTTTTCGAATGACATCCTTGCCGCTCAAGTCGATGCGTGGGTCGGGTTCGCTGTAGCCTTCAGCCTGTGCGCGACGTACGGTTTCAGAGAACGGAACGTCAGCGGAAAGTTCGTTGAAGATAAAATTAAGCGTGCCACTCAGCACAGCTTCAATCTTCAAGATTTTGTCTCCCGAGTTGCGCAGGTCGTTGATGGTGCCGATGATGGGCAATCCGGCACCGACGTTGGTTTCGTATCTGAACTTTACGCCCCGCATCACGGCCGTTTGTTTCAGTGTCAAGTATTCGTTGTAAGGTGAGGATGCGGCTATCTTGTTGGCTGCCACCACGCTGATGTTATGCTCGAGAAAGGTTTGATAGAGTGCGGCTATCTCTTCACTGGCGGTGCAATCGACGAACACGGAGTTGAAAATGTTCATGTTGAGGATATGGTCGCGCAGGGCAGAGGGTGAGCTGAGGTCAGATTCTTTCAACGCTTCCCTATAATTGTTCAGGTCAATGCCGTCACGACTGTAAATGGCACGTTTTGACGAAGCGATGCCTACGACGTTGAGTTTGAGCTGCGAATGGCGTTTCAGCTCTTCGTATTGAGTTCGAATCTGTTCGATGAGCTTACCGCCCACAGTACCTATTCCGCAGATAAACAGGTTCAGTACCTTGTATTCTGACAGGAAAAACGAGTCGTGCAGCACGTTCAGCGCCTTGCGAAGGTACGCCGCCTCAATGACCACCGATATGTTGGTTTCACTGGATCCCTGCGCAAAGGCAATCACGCTGATGCCCGATCGGCCGAGCGTTTCAAAGAGTTTGGCGGCTATTCCCGGCAGGTGTCTCATGTTTTCGCCTACGATGGCGATGGTAGCCAAGCCTTTCTGTGCTTTCATGGAGAACATGGCTCCCGTCTGAATTTCCTTGGCAAACTCTTCGTTGAGTACCTTGACAGCTTCTTCGGCATCCTTTTCCTGTACGCCAATGCTGGTAGAGTTCTCGGAAGAAGCCTGACTGACCAGGAACACGGAGATGCCCTTGTCGGCCAGGGCCGTGAAAATGCGCCGGTTTACACCAATCACGCCCACCATGGAGAGGCCGCTCACATTGATGAGCGCCGTGCCCTTGATGCTGGATATACCCTTGATGGGCTTGCCGTCGTTGGCTATTTGGGCTTTGATGATGGTGCCTTCGCCGTCTGGGTCGAAGGTGTTTTTCACCTTGATGGGGATGTTCTTGACGCACACGGGGTAGATGGTTGGTGGGTAAACCACTTTGGCACCGAAGTTACACAGCTCCATAGCCTCAATGTAGCTCAACTCGTTGATGGTGTAAGCGGCCTTGATGACCTTCGGATCGGCCGTCATGAATCCGTTGACATCGGTCCATATCTCCAGTATCTCCGCGTTCAAAGCCGCTGCGATGATGGATGCCGTGTAGTCTGACCCACCTCGTCCGAGGTTGGTTATCTCGTTGGTATTCTTGTCTTGACTGATGAAACCCGGCACGAGAGAGATGCGGGGGAGGGTGGCAAACGTGTGTTTAACCAGTTTGTAGGTGAGTTGACTGTCCAGTGTGTGCTTGTCATGCTTGCGCTCGGTCTTGATAAATTCGCGGGCATCGTACCATTTAGCGCCTTTGATGAACGTGGCGACGATTTTCGAACTCAACCGTTCGCCATAGCTCACGATGGCGTCTTGCGTCTTCCGACTTAAATCATGAATGAGATAAACGCCGAAGTAAATGGATCGTAGTTGTTCAAACAGGGCGTCAACGGTATTGAACAATTCTTCTCTCCGCGCATTGTCGGTGATGATGGTGTCGATGAGTTTGTGGTGCCTGTCTACCATCTCGTTGAACTGTTGTTTCCATTCGTCATCACCTTGCAAGGCCTGTTGGGCGGTTGCAAGCAATTGGTCGGTGATGCCTCCCAAGGCACTAACCACCACAACCACCTGTTGCTGCTTGGCAGTTTGTTCTACGATTCTCTTCAAGGAGCGGATGCTCTTGACGGAACCCACGGATGTTCCGCCGAATTTCAATACTTTCATTTTACTGTTTTTTAATGTTTTATGCCACCCGACAAAAGTGGTTTTGATGATTTGTTGATTTCGCTTCTCAGCATTACGAACAGAAACTTTGGCGTTATCCAGCCTACAACGATGGTGAACGCATTGGGTTTCATGCCTCATCATGCTGCGAAACCGATATTTGGTTGCAAAAGTACGAAAAAACTTTGAATGGCTTATCATGCAACGTTGATTTCCCTTTGATGTGAATGAACTTTGAAAAGAGTTGGTTTTAATCTGAAAAATACTTGGGTAGCTGGAAAAAAAATACTTATTTTGCAAAGAGATAAGGTGTTTTGTGACATCCTTTTTTGTCGAAAATCTACAAAATTTCTTCATTCATGATTAAAGAATTTCAAATCAGACTTCTTCCTCAGCATGCTCATTCCGAGCAGACTATCATTGAATATCTGGCCAAGGAAAAGGGAATGGATGCCCGAACGGTGAAGCATGTGCGGGTGTTGAAACGATCTGTTGACGCGCGGCAGCGAACGGTGTATGTGAATCTTAGTTTGAGGGTGTACATCAATGAGCTGCCGCAGGATGAGGAATTCGTTAGGACGGTCTATCCGGATGTGTCCCAAAAGCCGCGCGTCATCGTTGTGGGAGCTGGTCCGGCGGGACTTTTCGCCGCACTTCGTTTGATTGAAGAGGGCTTCAAACCCGTGGTCATCGAGCGGGGGAAGAATGTCAGGGAGCGCAAGAAAGACCTTGCCATGATTACCAAGACGCAGAAGGTTGATGCTGAAAGCAACTATTGTTTTGGTGAAGGTGGTGCCGGTGCGTATTCGGATGGTAAACTGTATACCCGCTCGAAGAAGCGTGGTTCGGTTGAGAAAATTCTCAATGTGTTTTGCCAACATGGTGCTTCAACCTCGATCTTGGCCGATGCGCATCCGCATATCGGTACTGACAAGTTGCCGAAGGTCATCGAAAACATGCGAAATACCATCATCAACAGTGGGGGAGAGGTGCATTTTGAAACCAAGATGACGGCTTTCTTGCTGTCTGCCGAGGGGGATGAGGTGCTGGGCGTTGAAACCGTGCGATTGTCTTCGGGGCAGGAAGTTACGTTCAGAGGACCGGTCATCCTGGCCACCGGACACAGTGCGCGTGACGTATATCGATATTTGAGTGGTGCCAAAATAGAAATCGAACCGAAAGGATTGGCGGTAGGAGTGCGCTTGGAACATCCTTCAATGTTGATCGATCAGATACAATATCATGACAAGCGGGGTCGGGGAAAGTATCTCCCGGCGGCCGAATATTCATTTGTCAGTCAGGTGGAGGGACGTGGCGTTTACTCGTTCTGCATGTGTCCGGGTGGCTTTGTCATCCCTTCAGCCACGGGTCCGAAGCAAATAGTGGTGAACGGAATGAGTCCTAGTAACCGCGGAACGAGGTGGTCGAATGCAGGCATGGTGGTGGAATTGCATCCTGATGACGTTCGTCAGGCAGGCTTGTTGATGCCCAGTGATGGTGAAAAACTGAATGACGATTTGGTGATGATGCAGTTTCAGGAACAATTGGAATACACTTGTTGGTTGCAGGGGAATAGGCAACAAACAGCTCCGGCGCAGCGAATGGCTGACTTTGTGAATGGTAAATTGTCATACGACTTGCCGACATCCAGTTATGCTCCCGGCTTAATGAGCAGTCCACTTCACTTTTGGATGCCGCAATTCATCGTCCATCGTTTGCAAGAAGGCTTCAAGAAGTTTGGGCAGATGAGCCGTGGTTTCCTGACCAACGAAGCTGTCGTGATAGCCGTTGAAACGCGAACGTCGTCGCCCGTGCGTATTCTCCGCGACCGCGAAACGCTGCAACATGTTCGCGTTCGTGGCCTCTTTCCTTGTGGTGAGGGCGCTGGCTATGCGGGTGGCATCGTCTCTGCCGGTATTGATGGTGAGCGATGTGCCGAGCGATGCGCTGCGTTTCTTGCCGAATGACAAACGTGTTGATAGTTTTTGTGGGAATAAAATAAGAAACGGACGTGCCGCCAAATGGACACGTCCGTTTGATGTATTTGCTAATCAAATAATTGATTTCTCGTTTCAGCGCACGGTTTATCTGTTGATAAACTTCTTACCATTTTGTATAACAACACCCTTATATGTCTTGTCAACACGCTGTCCAGCCAAGTTGTACATCGGTGCATTTTCGTTGAGGGTCTTGCTCTCTGCATTTAAGTTGTCAATACCAGTCGTTGTATCGATGCTAATAATCGTAATCTGATAATTGCCTCTAAACATGCTTACAATACCTTTTACGGTTTTGTTCTTAGCTCCTTCCAGTGTTGACAGATCATTATAGGCGTCTAAGTGGAAGCCGTTGTACAATTGAATCTTTTGATCTCCGACGTGCGCATAGTAGTTGGTGTACTGTCCGGACTGTTCGCTTTTAATTTCAGCACCTTCAATTTGAACCAAATCAGACATGTTATCTTTAGCTTGGTCTATGGTGATTGATTTTGGTGTGGCAGCTTGTCCTTTTGTAATTGTTAATTTGTCAGCATTAGTACCATCGGCTTTCGTACCTTCAGGAGTATTGTTATATATGTCATATAATAGTACAACCTCACCGTTTAGTATGTCATTTGTTTCCAAATCAAGGCCTGTGTTGAAGAGCATCAGTGCACCACTATGGTCACGAATGAAAATTTGCGTATTGCCTTTGTTAGAGGTCCATTTGTACAACACTTGTGCATCTTTCAAGGTTAGTTTGGCAACTGTTTTTGCAGGTAGTGCCTTAAATGCAGCTATGTCTGCAGCTGTTTTGATTTCTGGATCTGGATTAGGATCTGGAGTTGGGGTTACCTCACCACTTTCGGTAGAGATAACCATGGCGTCAAAGTCAAATTGACCTGCCTTGCCAGTATCAGTACCTAAAGTAGCATCATCACCAACAGTGAATGTAACTTCTTTCACCGCAGTAGAGTTTGTCCACGTAAGAGTTTTGGCAGCCACATCGGCAGTCATTTCTCCAACGCTTGGTGTGACGTTACTCCAACGTCTCAAACCCTGCTTTGAGATGTTAAATACTATTTGTTTGAAATCATTCCCTGCAACTGTTAATTTGTTTTTGGCATACAATCGCACATCTTTTAATTTAGCGTTTTGTGTGGGTTGAGTTGTCCCATCTTCTTTCGTGGCAGTAAGGGTATAGCCTTGTGCAGTAAGGGTGAAGCCTGCATCAGTTTTTGTGATTGAAAGATCTTTGAAGTTAAGCGTTACATCAGCCGCAGAAATAAAGGTGTTGCAGCATAACATGAGGAAACTCATTACTGAAATACGTAGAATTTTGTTCATACTCAATAAGTTTTAAAAGTTAGTTTATAAGTTATCTAGTAGGAGCAAAGATACAAAATATACTTGAAACTGTTGTTTTTCTACATATTAATTTTTCGTGACAAAACGTTTTTTTATGGTTCAAATGACTGCTGACACCAGTATATTGTTGACTGATTGTTAAATATTGAACATTTTAAGGATAAAATTTGTTATTGTCAATCTTAAACGTTATATTTGTCACAGTTTTTTGATTTCATGATTTATGAAATCGTCCCTCGAGGTTGGTAGCATCCTGCACCAACCTCTTTTTTTGCTTCTGTGTCGCATCAATGTGTCAAATGGGCTGGTTCCAAATGTTGACTACTCGTGGGAACATGGAATTCGTTTGTTATATAGAGCAATCATTGTGATACAAAAAAAGAGGGGGTATCACTGTTTTGATACTCCCTCCTCTATGTGTATGTATACTATAAAAGTAGTCTTTGCCTATTTCTTAGCCTCTTCCATGACGCCCTCAATGTACAGACGGGTCATCTCTGGCTCCCCATTGGTGCGTACCGTGATGGTCTTTTTGAAGTGTCCAGGAAATCTGCCTTTGCCGTTGTACGTTACTTTTATCTCACCTTTCTTTCCTGGTTGAACAGGAGTCTTGGTGTAAGCTGGCACAGTGCAACCACAGCTTGCCACAGCTTGATTGACGATAAGCGGGGCGTTACCCACGTTAGTGAAGGTAAAAACGCACTTCTGCTCAGGTGTGCTTTCATTGAATTTGCCAAAGTCGTGAGTGATTTTGTCAAACTTGATTTGTGGTTTTTGTTGTGCGTTTACTATGGTAAAACAAGCAAACAGCATCATGGATAACATGATCAGTTTTTTCATTTTCTAGTCCTTTCTTTTTTATTCGGTTTGGGCAAAGGTATAAATAAATTAATGAGATTCCATGGAAAATTAAGAAATATTATACTATCATTGCTCTCCGGGTGCTATTTTATATTATAATGTGGAATGAAATATGTTTCGTAAATAATTTTAACTTATGCGAATACTGGTACATGGTCACCGGTGAAACGAGAAGAACTTCCACGGCCAAAAATCAAAAAAGAATTGGTTGAAGTGGTAATGTGTGTGCAAACAGTTCAAAAATAGTTAATAATGTGAAGATAATCAAGACGAATTGCATATCTTTGCAGTGTATGATTGAAATAAAACTCGAAGAAAACGTTCTGCAAAAAGCAGCTGAAGAAGGGATGGATGTATTTCTTCAGGCGATTGTGGATACGATTTATGATGCGATAGGCGGAGAACTGACGGCCGACTCGATGCAACAACTGAACTCGGATCAGATTACGCTGTTGGCTTATCACATCCTTCATCAGGAAGTGATGGATGGCGGATTCGTACAGCTCATTCATAATGGTTATGGTCCCTTTATCTTCAGAAATCCTTTTGACAAGGCACTGAAAAGCTGGGGCATCCAAGATTTGTCTAAGATGATAGGGAAATGTCATAAACTCTACCGTAAATATGCTGCCGAATTGGAACAAGATTGTTCTGACGACGAGTTTATGGCGTTGTTTGAGAAATACCCAGCCTTTGACGATTTTGACGATGACTTCGTTGAAAATGAAGAGCGTTGGACAGAGGATGTTGCCCGCTATGTGGATGAACACATCGGGCAATTTGTAAAGATTGTGAAAGAATGAATAAGGAAGAACTCGCACTAAGAAAAAAGAGTCCCATACAGATTAGGAACAAAAAAGCGTCATTTGAGTATTTTTTCATTGATACTTATACCGCCGGCATCGTGCTCACGGGTACGGAAATCAAGTCCATTCGCCTGGGTAAGGCATCTTTGGTTGATGCCTTCTGCTACATTTATCATGGCGAAATATGGATTAAAGGAATGAACATCAGTCCGTATTTCTATGGCTCTTACTCCAACCCAGAAGCCAAGCGTGACCGCAAGCTGTTGCTGACGAAACGTGAAATCAGAAAGTTGGAAGCCGACCTCAAGGTAGCTGGTCATACCATCGTTCCCACCTTGGTATTCATCGATGCGCATGGAAGAGCCAAGGTGGACATCGCTTTGGCTAAGGGAAAGAAGGAATACGACAAACGACAAACGCTGAAGGAAAAAGAAGACAGGCGAGAAATGGATAGAGCCATCAAAAACTTTTAGATGTAGCGCCGAAAGATGCAATGTGGTGTCATTGCTGTTTTCGTTGCAGATGACCCGTCAAGGCTGGCTGACTTTCATGATGAAATCTGCTCACGAGTAATCTTATAGGATAAGATAGGTGAAGTATCGGTTGGCTGAATATGGCTATCATCAACCTTTCTGTGCGGATTCAAAAACGAATTGCAAAACTTGTAGGCTGACTCTGCTGGAAACTATTGTTGTTTTTATTCCAAACTATTTGTAAAATCAAAAAATAGTGTTTATATTTGCGATACCATACAGGAATATATAGCGATATATTCAGCGTTATACTGAACGCTTATCTCTAATGACTAAAACCTTAAGATGTATGAAGCACTTGATTCTAACCGTGATATTGGTATGCATAATCGCATGCAAGTGGTGGCGTATATCAATTTAACTTATGGAATTTTAAATAAAAGATAATATGAAACGCAAATTGTCCCTCCTTTTTTTTCTCTTTATTTTTTTATTTTCTTCTTTTACATGTAAGAGTGAATGTGAAATGCAAAAAAATAGAGAATTATTAAAAGATTATTTCTTGTGTTGTTGTATGAATTATGGTTTTAAAACTACTGACTTAGTCCGCATTGACCGTTCTAAAACAGTTTATTTTGATGTGTTAAATTATTCTTTGCCAGCATTACAAAAAGTTGATAGTTTAGCAAAAAGCTTCATTTCAACTATAGAAATTTCTTCATATGAAAATAAAGATTTTAAAAATATAATAATGCTTAGTATAGAAGAGTATAGAAGTAAGAACGTAGACCAATTTATAAAATGTATGGATGTTTATATGATTAAAGAGTAGCAAATCCGCTGTGAGAAATAAGAACGTAGACATTTCAAATGGTAATTCTATTTTCGAAAAAATTCGTACCTTTACATACGATAACGGTGCAAACGTATGACAACCTGGTAACATCTGGCAGATACCTGATCGGACAACCTGTGACAAAAACCGTTACGAATGTACGCGGTGGCAGATCGTGGGTCAATGAGGAGACGATTACCTACAATACCAATCGTTTGCCCGAATCTCGAATCTCATATATTCAAGACAACAAGGTAAATGAGACGCGCTGGACCTACGACGCCTATGGCAACATGACGAGTGAACTTTCGGCACCGTATGACGTGGCTACATTCTTAGGTACGACGTTTACCTATGATGCTGAAGGCAGGAATCTTGCTTCTTCAACCAACGCCTTGGGGCAAACCACGACCTATGCCAATTATGACAAGTTTGGCCATGCAGGCACAGTTACCGACTTCAAGCACCGTACTACGTCTTATCAGTATGACGCTTGGGGGCAGCTTATCTCCACCCAACACCCGGACGGAACGAAAGAAGAAGTAAAAACGGACTGGGGCGGACAGGGATTGTATACCGTAACAAATACGGCTACGGGCAAACCGTCAACGGTTGTGCATCATGATGCTTTGGGACGTGCAATCAGAAAGGGGAGTCAACGCTTTGACGGGCAATGGCAGTTTGTTGACCAAACGTATGACGGAAGGGGACGGTTGGAAAAAGTGTCGCTTCCTTTCAGAGGAACGTCACCCAACTTCTGGGCTACCTATACCTACGACCCATACAATCGTCCGCTTACCCTGACAGAGGCCTCAGGCAAAACAACCACATGGGCTTATGACGGACTGAGCACCACCGAGACACGAAACGGCATTGCCACAACCAAAACGACAGATGAATCGGGGGCATTGATAAAAGTAGAAGATCCGGGTGGAATGATAGAATATACCTTGCGTCCGGATGGTCAGCCATCGCGCATAACGGCCCCAGGTAATGTGGTGACGTCGTTTGAATATGACCAATATGGAAGACAGACATCCATCACCGACCCCAGTGCAGGAAGACAAAGCTTCACTGAAACCTATGCTGCTGACGGCAGCAAGACATTGACGGTGACCGATGCCCGAAATGTCAGCAACACGACTGTTTACGATCAATATGGCAGGGTAGTGGAAAAACGAGCTGACACAAATACCTCATACGTTTATAATGATGACGGTACTTTAGCACAGTTATATTCAGATAATCTTAGCATGCGGGTATTTGAATATGATGAAATGGATAGGGTTGCAGCCGTTTGGGACAATCTTTCCGAAGGGAAATTCTTAGAAAAGCGGTTTACCTATCACGATGGCAACATTGCCGAAATCTCATATACCTCACAAACAGGAGCCATTGCAACAGAAAAGTATGTTTATTCCAACGGGTACAATACAGAAATCAAGCTGAATGACGACATCAGTATTTGGAAACTGACAGAAGAAAATGCCTTAGGTCAGCCCACCAAAGCCGTCACGGGAGCATTGAACCGCACTTACAGCTATACAGATTTTGGTATGCCTACCAGCCGAACGGCTGGCAACATCCAAGACTTTGCCTACGACTCCGACATTCAGACAGGTAACCTGAACAGCAGGACCGACAACACCCGCCATCTTACCGAAACGTTCGGATATGACAACCTGAACCGTCTGAGTAGCATCGGACAACAGCAGATAACCTATGCTTCCAACGGCAACATCACACAGATGCCCGGCATGGGCAGCATGCAATACAATCATGCAGACAGGCCTTATCAGGTTACCATGTTGACACCTGATGGAAACACAGTGCCATTAAGATCACAGACCGTTACGTATAATTCCATTCAACGCCCGGATGAGATTTCAGAAAACGGCATCAAAGCTTCGTTGACGTACAATGCAGACGGCGACCGGATAAAAATGATTGTAGACAGCGGAGGTTCCACTCTTCTGACACGTTATTATTTTGACGGCAAGTATGAAATTGACGGTGTCAAGGGTAATGCCGCCCAACGCTTATTCATCGGTGGCGATGCTTACAGTGCTCCGGCCGTGTATGTCAAGGAAGAAAACAGCAGTGAGTGGAAGATATATTACATCTGCCGTGACTATCTGGGCAGCATCACGCATATTGCGAATGCTGATGGCACTTTAAAACAGGAATTGAGTTATGATGCGTGGGGACGGTTGCGCAATCCTGAAACACAAGTAGCTTATGCACCGGGCACGGAGCCTGCGTTGTTCTTAGGACGTGGCTACACGGGTCATGAACATCTTCCGCAGTTCGGGCTTATCAACATGAATGCCCGCCTGTATGACCCTGTCTTGGGCCGTTTCCTCAGCCCTGACCCATACGTGCAGATGCCAGACTTTACGCAGAGCTTCAACAGGTACAGCTATTGTTTGAATAATCCGCTGGTGTATGTGGATGGGGATGGGGAGTTCTGGCATCTTATAATAGGGGCAGTCATAGGTGGAATTGTAAATTGGGCTTCACATGGATTTAAATTTAACGCAAAAGGACTTGGCTATTTTGCTGTTGGGGCAGCAGCAGGTGCATTAGGTGCTGGTGTTGGTGCAGGAATAAGCTCTGTTTTGCCAATTGCAGGTCAAATGTCGGGCGGTTTTGTTGCGGGTTTTTTTGGAACTAGTACAGCAACAACTGCCACCACAAGCTTTGTGTCTGGAGCTTTGATAGGAGGAGGTGCAGGACTAAGCAGTGGATTTGTTTCTGGTTTTGGAAATGGACTGATGCAAAATCAAACTTTTGGACAGGCACTTTTGAGTGGTGCGAGAGATGGTCTTATAGGAATGGGTGTCGGTGGAGTAGTGGGTGGAATAGCTAGTGGAATTTCCGCAAGCATTGATGGTAGGAATTTTTGGGATGGATCAAGAGTAACTAATACTGAAGTTCTTGGTAACGCTAATCTCCCTAGTGTTATACAAAATAATGATATGAATTGTGGTCCTGCTACATCTCAAGCCAATACTGGAGTTTCACAAGATGTGTATAGAGATCATTTAGTGAAAAAATATAATTATGGAATAAATGACCCAGTTAAACCGTTAGATATGAATAAAGCGATTACAGATTTAACTGGGCGGGCAGTTAAACCTTTAGGGACAGAGTTACCTTCTGACGTACTGGGTGCTAAACAATTGTCTGGTTTGTTAAATGGTGGAAATCGGTTTATGTTATCCTCTGGAACGGGGACTGCAATAAATCATGCTACAGCATTAAACAAAATTTCGGTACTTACTATACAAAAAATATCTGGTGTTACCTTCCAAAAAGTTGTGTATCAAGTTATGGATCCAGCTTCTGGAGTTTTCAGAAATATTGGTGCACGTTCAATAGATTTTATATGGAGAATACTTCCCTAAAAATTGCATTATGAAAAAAAATATAATATTATTAATTATGTTGTTGCCATCATTTATAAATGTTATACCTCAAAAAATAATTCCCAAGATCGAAATAAAGCAGTTAGAAAAACAGGCAATTTGTAAAATGCGGAAATTATTTGATATTCCAAAGGAAGAACAACTTTTTGCTACAGTTCTTTTTGAAGTCTTGGATAGTACTCAGACATATTCAGTATCTCCAACTTTTGAGAAAAATAATAAGATATGTAATTATTTAGAAAGGTTAAAAATAATTCATTATGAGATATTTGTATATGATAGTGAATTAAAAAGTGTTTTTGTTGTCAATCGGGTATTTTTAGGAAAAGGAAGATATAAAAAAAGGTATTATGTAGGAAAAGAAGATGATTTTATCATCTCAACTTTCTTACTTAAAAATAATTACGATTATGTTTTAAACCTTATAGATGCACCATCACAAGGAAATAAACTTGTGTTATTATGTTGCAAGAATACAAAAATGGATTTAGCATTTTTGAAAGATGAAACAATTAAATCAAGACCAGTATGTAATGAAGATACTTTTATTTTTGGTGAGTGATCGTATAAATCAGTCCGGGTAATGGCTGTTCAACACGGTAAATCCGAATGGATCTGCGCCTTTTCTGATTATTGATTTTTATCCCATTTTATTTGTGTGATTCAAAAATAGTGTTTATATTTGCAATACCATACAAGAATATATGGCGTTATATTCTGATTTTATTGATTGCTTATCTCTAAAGACTAAAACCTTAGGGCGTATGAAACACTTTATTCTAACCATGGTATGGGCATGCATAGCCCTACAAGCCTATGCACAACAGTCTTTGTCGTATGCCTATGATGCTGCGTGAAATCAGAAAGGGGAGTCAACGCTTTGACGGGAGCTGGTGTAGGTGCAATTACTGGTGCCGCTTCTGGTTTTAAATATGCTAGGGATAATAAAGTGAATCCGTGGACGGGTAAAAAATATATATCTAATGATGTTATACAAAAGTTTAATGAACATGCTTTTTCAAATAATAGACATGAGGATATAGGAATATCTAAGTCAGATATTACAAGTCATGTGGAAGATTTTGTAATCAAAAATAAATTCAATTTGCGAGAAGGCAGTAATACTTTTCAAGGTACAATTAATGGCATACAAAAGTCTTTAATTATCAATGTGCACAATGGACAAATTCGTTCATTAAACTTATTTCCTGGATATTCAAACCGTCCGACGGCAAATCCTATTATTAAATTTGGAGAATTAAAATGGTAGAAAATAAATCAATAATTATAAATGATGACAATTATTTAAAATATCAAAAAAATAATATAATCATAATAGAAGGTATTAGCAATGTGAATATTGACTTCAATTATTCTGAAATAAAAACACCTGTTTATATAAAAGAATGTGTAATAAAGAATATGTATTTGAATTCAACGTGGTTTCGCAAAGGATTTGTATTAGAGAATTGCATAGTTCTTAATGATATAAATCATGAGATGGGCGGACATAATTATTCGGAAATACATATACATAATAATATCTTCCTTGGTTTTTTTGATTTTTTTGATTGTCATTTTTTTGAAAGAATGACTGTTAATAATAATATTTTTATAAAAGGTACTAATTTGATAGGTAATACATGTAAAGGATATAAAAACATATTTGATAAAGGATTGGAATTATATGAAAATATAGGACGATTGAATGAGGAAAATTAACGTTGCTTATCCAAGTTATAATAACGTAAAAGATCAACCGATAGGTTTAAGCAATGCCCGAAATGCAAAATTAGCAGATGTTGTGATAAAGGAGAACCCCAAAATATTGTTTTCGCTATCTCAAAACGATAAAATCAGGCTAATGGGACAAAGAAGTTAAGCACATTTTTGTCACATTAGCCAAAAGATTATTTTTTGTGTTATTGTATGAATTATGGTTTTAAAACAACTGACTTAGTCCGCATAGACCGTTCTACAACGGTTTATTTTGATGTGTTAAATTATACTTTGCCAGCATTACAAAAAGTTGATAGTTTAGCAAAAAGCTTCATTTCAACTATAGAGATTTCTTCATATGAAAATAAAGATTTTAAAAATATTATAATGCTTAGTATAGAAGAGTATAGAAGTAAGAACGTAGACCAATTTATAAAATCTATGGATGTTTATATGATTAAAGAGTAGCAAATCCGCTGTGACAAATACCCCAATCCTGTTCAGTCAGAATTAACCCTTTCAGAAGCAGCAGGGTGGTCAGCAGAACAACTACCAATGGAATCATTTTAGTAATTCTATCAATGGTCATAATTGGGATTTGGATTACAATTCACCTGTCAATCAGGTAGCATTAAAAAAGGGGCGTGTTCATGTTACAGCCTGGGATATCCTTTTGGCTACTTCATTTTATCCATCTATTATTAATGTTATAAGTCTAAAGAAATAGAAAGATGAAATTGAACAGTAAGATTTGTATTATTTTAATAATGGCAATTACTATAATGTCATTGTTGTCATGTGTGCTACATCCTGAAGATGAGAACCATCATCAAAGCATACGTATTAGAAACAATTCTTTAAAGACTATATATATAGCTCAAGGAATATGGTATCCAGATACCATGTCTATATTTGGTATTGCACATGGGATTCCGGAATCCCATAAAGTCACATCAGGAGGGGTAAATGAAGACGTTTTTTGGATGTTTGATTTTTGGGAAGATGCGTTTGGAGATGTTAATGGAATAAAATCCGATACTATTATAGTTTTTATCTTGGATGGTAAGGCCCGAACTCTTCCCGCAAAAGAAATATCTCAAACAATCATCCAACGCTATGACATAGGACTAAAGGATCTACAGCGTACCAATTGGCTACTAACCTATCCGCCGTCAGAGAGCATGAAGGACATCAAGATGTGGCAACCCTATGGTTCTTCTATTAAATACCAATGATGAATGGCCACATCACCCTGATGCCAAGTGTGGACAGCACTAAGTAAATATGCAGCAGGAATAACTCGTTGGGACTTACTTCTTAATAGTTGTGTAGGGCATACAACAAGAGCTTTATGGGCGGCGGGAATTCCAACGATATATGCGTTTCATCCAAGTATGTTAAATATTCAATTACTTATCCGACAATTAGGAATGTATTCGAGCCCATATCTATATCAAATCCCATAAAAATAAAATGTATGAAATTATTTGTATTAGTATTTATAGAAATGTTTTTGTTGAGTTGTTGTCCAATACCTAAATTTTATGCAAACGACAATATGGAAAAAACAGAAGAAGATTTGTTGTTGAACAAAACAGAGAGTGTATATCTCAATAAAATTTTTGAAACCACTCGCAATGATTTTGATTTTACCAACAAAAAGATAGGGTTTATTATGATTAGCGGCGAAAATGGTAAAACTCATTATTTTGATATGCAAGAAAAACATTTAACCAATGAAAACTCGCCTTGCGATAACGGCATATTGTATATTTTCAATTCCGAACAGAAAGATGCAAGCGGAGGTTATGATGCAGCTATTGTATATTGGAGTAAGCGTTTATTGCCTATTGAACAAGTTGTCAAAAGGTTAAAACTTCAGAGTTAAACGCATTATTATCCAGTATTTTGCGGTTATTTAAAATAATCAGCGAAAAGTTATATTGTGTCAACTTTTCACTGAAATGTATTTTTAAGGGACGGCTAAGTAAAGAATTGAGAATTAGAACAATGAAGAATTTTTATGATTCTAATAGATTTAAATATTTTGATGTGCGATATGATTTTTATAAAAACAACAATTTAAGATGGACTCTCTAGTAGCACATTTTTTA
This sequence comes from Hoylesella buccalis ATCC 35310, assembly GCF_000177075.1. Lineage (GTDB taxonomy): Bacteria > Bacteroidota > Bacteroidia > Bacteroidales > Bacteroidaceae > Prevotella > Prevotella buccalis. Next base: position 440 of record NZ_ADEG01000004.1, on the reverse strand, counting down.
ATAGGAGGTGATGAACATGGTTTCATGTATGATTCCACAGATGATCGCCCTGATATTTGTCCAATTTGTAAAAATAGGATAAAAGATGTTCCTAATCCTAATTATAAATTGAAAAGCCGTCGTAATATGGTAACGACGTATGACCATTATACGATTGTTTCTGAGCAGTTTCGGGAGTTTTGTCTCCGTAACGAATATGCCAACATTCATTTTACAGAACTGATCAAGTGTAAAGGATATTATATACTTGATGTGGGAAATGTTTGTTATTTAGATGAAGAGAGAGGTCATACACAATTTATTCGCCACCGCAATTGTTGTGGTAGTTATGACGAAGTAATAAGTCCTTCTATGTATCTCTCAAAAGAAAACAACTTTCTATCAAACGATTTTATTTGTAGAAGTTACTATAGTTACGGCTCATTCTATTACAAATTATC
>NZ_ADEG01000005.1 GCF_000177075.1 Hoylesella buccalis ATCC 35310 | reverse complement strand
TTAACTCACCATGCAGCATCCCCTGAGCGCAGGGGGTCGCATCACATCCTACAACGGAATACAAGGCTTGAGGCGCAAGAAATGTGCTTTGCAAAGTTTAATTTTCTCAAAAAACATTAAAAACAAGCCGAATGGTCATTTGTCTTTTGTTTTTTTTTTGCCAATCAACATTAAATATCTAAATTTGCAAAGACAATTATTAAGTAAAATTACCTATGAAAAAAAGGTAGTCATTCCGATGATCGTTTTCATGCTCCTACTCGTTGCAGGCATTGTATATCTTGCCTACAACTTGAACAAGCAACAACAGCATAACCAGGAGATGCAAGAGTTGGCCGAGCTGGACAAGCAGGAGATGGAAAACGAATATCAACGATTTGCCGATCAATATAGTGAGATGAAGACACAAATCAGCAACGATTCCATTGTCGCTCAGCTCACCAAAGAACAGGAAAAGACCGAGCGGCTCTTGAATGAGCTGAAGCAAGTAAAGAGCAATGACGCTCGTGAAATTGCCAGGTTGAAAAAAGAATTGGCCACCGTGCGCGCCGTCCTGCGCAGCTATGTGATGGAAATAGACTCACTGAACCGGCTCAATCAAAACCTGACCAAGGAAAATACCCGCATCAAGGGAGAATATGAAGCTGCCAACCGACAAATAGAGGGGTTGAGCACTGAAAAGGCAAACTTGTCGGAGAAGGTGGCCATCGCAGCACAATTGGATGCCACAGGCATTAACCTATCCCTTCGTGACAAGCGAGGCAGGGCAACCAAGCGGTTGAAAAAGGCCAAGACCCTGCAAGTGGATTTCAGCATTGCGAAAAACGTTACTGCCACCAATGGCATGCGTACGCTGTATGTGCGCATCGTAGCACCTACGGGAAGCGTGCTGGGCGGAGCCGGTACATTCCCATACGAGAACAAGAATTTGCAGGCTACTGCAAAAAAAACCGTGGAATACGGCGGTCAGCAAACCAATGTCACAGCCTATTGGAACATAGACCAAGCCATGGTCTCGGGTACATATCAGGTGAGCATCTTTGCAGAAGGTAACATGATAGGATCACGAAGTTTTACATTAGATTAGCAGTTGAATGAATCGATGATGAACAGACTTTATACTACACTGGTTCTGATGGGTACGCTGTTGCCTGTTCATGCGCAAACGACACTGTCGCTTGACAGTTGTCGGGCCATGGCCCTGCGCAACAACAAGCAGCTGAATGTAGCCAAGCTCCAACAAGACGTCGCCAGAAACATGCGAAAATCCCTGAGAACAAAATATCTGCCGAAAATCGATGCGATGGGTGGATATGAATTTGTCAGCAAGGAGATTTCACTACTCAACGACCAACAGAAAGCTGGATTTGCCAACTTGGGCACCAACATCAGCAACGGCATGGGATCCAATTTATCCACCATGATTGGCGGATTGGTACAACAAGGGGTTCTCTCCCCACAAATGGCACAACAACTGGGTTCACTGATGGAAAACCTGGGGGCTGCCATCGGCCAAGCCGGAAATGCCATAGGCAACAGCATCAATGAGGCCTTGAAGACAGACACCCGGCAAGTATGGGCAGGAACGGTGATGGTGAAGCAGCCCATCTACATGGGAGGAGCCATTATCGCAGCCAACAACATTGCAGACATCAACGAACAGATGGCTGCCAACGGCCTGTCACAACGCACACAGACCACACTTTACGACATTGACCACGCCTATTGGCTGGTGGTGTCGTTGAGACAAAAGCAAAAACTGGCCAACAGCTATCAAGAACTCGTCAAGAAGCTCAGCTCTGATGTACAGAAGATGATTGAGCAAGGTGTGGCCACACGAGCAGATGGTTTGAAAGTAGACGTGAAAGTGAACGAAGCAGACATGCAGGTGACACAGGCCGAAAACGGAGTTGCCCTCGCCAAGATGTTGCTCTGCCAATTGTGTGGGCTACCCTTGGATGAGAACATCCAATTGGCTGACGAAAATGCCGAGTTGCTGTCCCCAGGAGTGAACAGTGAGGCCAATCAGGCGATTGACATCACCACTACCCGCCCGGAATTGCGCTTACTGCAAAACGCCGTTGACATCAGCAAACAGAACACTCGGCTCATCCGGGCAGCCTACCTGCCACATGTAGCACTCACAGGTGGTTATTTCATCTCAAATCCAAATATGTTCAATGGCTTCCAGCGAAAGTTCTCGGGTGCATGGAATGTGGGAGTCATTGTTCAGGTGCCGGTGTGGAACTGGTTTGAGGGTGCCTATAAAGTGCGTGCCACCAAGACGGCCACCAGCATCGCCGAGCTCACCATGAGCGACGCACAAGAAAAGATAGAACTGCAAATCGCACAAAGCAGATTCAAGGTGAAAGAAGCTAACAAAAAGTTGGCTATGGCCATGAAGAGCGTGTCAAGTGCAGAAGAAAACCTGCGCAGTGCCAATCTGGGATTCAAAGAAGGTGTCATGGAATCGACGGATGTCATGGCTGCGCAAACAGCATGGCAGAAAGCTCAAAGTCAAAAAATAGAAGCAGAAGTAGAAGTTAAATTAGCCCAAGTAAACCTCAACAAGGCGCTTGGCATCTTACAATAATAAATATCATGTCGGCAAAATCACAACACAACAACATTTTACTGGCGATCATTGGATTCGCTACAGTTGTCATTCTCGTGGCCATCATCGGTTTTTTCACGTTAGGAAAGAAGCCAGAGATTGTTCAAGGCGAAATTGAAGTGTCTGAATACCGCGTTTCAAGCAAACTGCCTGGTCGTATCTTGGAGTTAAGAGTCAAGGAAGGTGATTACGTCCGGGTGGGCGATACGCTGGCCATCCTGGAGGCTCCCGAGGTAAATGCCCAGGAAAAGGCAGCAGCTGCCCAGCAACAGGCTGCCGCCGCCATGAGCGACATGGCAGACAATGGAGCCAGAAAAGAGCAGATTCAAGCTGCTTATCAATTGTGGCAACAGGCATTAGCGGCGGCAGATATCGCCCAGAAATCGTACGAACGCGTGCAAAACCTTTTTGATCAAGGGGTGATGAGTGCTCAAAAGCGCGACGAAGCCTTTGCTGGCTACAAGGCACGCGAAGCACAAGTGAAGGCGGCCAAGAGCCAATATGACATGGCCAAGAACGGTGCTCGCGAAGAAGAGAAACGCGCTGCGAAGAAACAGGCTCAAGCAGCTGAGGGAGCCGCCAATGTGGTTCGATCGCTATTAAGAGAGACCGTTCAGATATCCAACGTAGAAGGTGAAGTCAGCAGCATATATCCTAAGGAAGGCGAACTGGTTGGTACAGGATCGCCCATCATGAGCATTTCCATCATGAAAGACCTATGGGGTACCTTCAACATCCGCGAAGACCAACTCAATGGCATGAAGGTGGGTGATACTTTCAAGGCTTACGCACCCGCTTTCAACAAAGAGATCAACATGAAAGTGTTCTACATCAAGGACCAAGGGTCATACGCTGTATGGAAAGCCACCAAGACTAATGGGCAATATGACTTGAAAACATTTGAGGTAAAAGCACGTCCTACCCAAAAATTCGAGGGTCTTCGTCCAGGAATGTCGCTCGTCATCAAGGAGTCATAAACGAGATTTTCAGAATTGTGTAGATGATGGTTCCAGTTCATTGCAGCTGAATCAGGCCCGCACGAGAATCACGACACCTTCCCATGGTTCATCACCACAACTGTCCATCACATAGGATTCATCACGTAGATACATGTTAAAAAAAATAATACAGATTGCCTTTCGCGAATGTGGAATATTGCTACATAATCCCATCTATGGATTCTGCATGGTGATATTCCCCATCCTGGTCATCATCTTTTTTACATCCTTGATGAACGAAGGCCAACCCGTGAAGATGCCTGTCGGCGTGGTTGACTTGGACAACACGACCACCTCGCGCAAGCTGATTCGTAATCTTGACTCCTACCAGATGAGCCATGTCGTGGCACATTATTCCAACATGAACGATGCCCGGCAGGCTATCCAGCGCAACGAGATTTATGCTTTTCTGCTCATTCCGAAAGGCATGACAAGCGACCTCACCAGTGCACGCCAGCCAAAAATCTCTTTTTATTACAGCAGTGTGTCACTCGTAGCTGGCTCTACGCTGTACAAGGATTTGAAAACCATTACGACGCTCGGTTCGGCAGGAGTTGCTTCCGCCAAACTAACAGCCATGGGGAAGACCAATGACGAGGTTAGAACCTTCTTACAGCCCATTGCCATCGACCTGCACATGATCAACAATCCATTGGCCAACTACAATGTTTACCTTTCCACGACCATGATTCCAGGCGTATTGCTCATCTTCATGTTTCTTATCTCTGCCTATTCCATTGGTACGGAACTCAAGTTCAAAGAATCAAAGAAGTGGCTGGCCATGGCTGACAACAACATCTATGTGGCCATGGCAGGAAAGATGCTGCCGCAAACCATCATCTTCCTAACCATCTTCTACGCCTTTGAAATTTATATCTACTATGTGCTGGGCTTTCCACACCCAGGCGGTCTCTTTCCCATCTTGTTGCTCGGACTGCTCACGGTGCTGGCAGGACAAGGCTTTGGCATCTTCGCTTTTGGTCTGGTACCCTCACTGCGCATGTCCATGAGTGTATGCTCACTCTGGGCCGTACTGGGTTTTACGACCAGCGGCGCCACGTATCCGGTGTTCTCCATGAGCCCGATGATTGAGGCGATGGCACAACTATTCCCTCTCAGGCACTACTACATGATTTACCAACAGTGCATCTTCAACGGTTTCCCGCTGACAGACGCTTGGCTCAATCTCCTGGCACTGTGCACCTTCATCATACTGCCGATATTCACCCTGCGCAACATCAAGCGAGCCATGCTCACCTATGTATATATACCTTAACAGGACGTAAGATAAACTAAGCAACCCAATAGAAGTTTAAAGACAAGAAACAAGCAAACATGAACGAAAGTTTCTTCCAGAGAATCAAAGAAGGCATCCAGGATATGTGTTATATCTGGGTCAAGGAGATACGCTCTTCCGTGACCGATGAAGGCGTGCTGATTTTTTGCATCTTGGTGCCACTTCTCTATCCTCTTGTCTATTCCTGGGCTTACACGAACGAAGTGACACGCGAAGTGCCGGTTGCTGTTGTTGACTTCTCCAAATCACAACTTAGCCGTCAGTTCATTCGTTCAGTAGACGCTTCGCCCGGCACCGACGTGACTTACCATGTCAACAGCTTAAACGAAGCACGTGAACTGGTAGCTCGACAAAAAGTTCACGGCATCCTGTATTTTCCCGCTGACTTCTCAAACAAACTATACCGAGGGCAGCAATCCCACGTCAGCCTTTACTGCGACATGAGCTTGATGCTCACCTATAAAGCCATTTATCAAAGTACACAGGAGGTGGCCAGCATGCTGAACACCGAGCTGCAGCTGCAACAGGCGGGCGGATACACCAACAGAGATGATGAGATTGCAGCACAACCTCTGGCCGTGGACGATGTTCAAATATTCAATTCGACGGGCGGATACGGCAATGCGCTCATCCCCGGTGTGCTGATGATGATCATGCAGCAGACGCTGTTGTTGGGCATCGGTCTGGCTGCAGGAACGGCCAGAGAGAACAATCGCTACAAAGACCTTGTACCCATCAGCCGACATTACAATGGCATATTCCGCATCGTCATGGGCAAATCTATGGCCTACTTCATGCTTTATGCAGTCATCGGAGCTTACCTGTCATTGATAGTACCCAGGCTTTTCGGCTTTACCACCCTTGCGTCTGGAGCTGCGCTGGTGGGTCTGCTCGTTCCATACATCCTGGCTTGCATCTTCTTCGGCATGGCCTTGTCGTGTATGGTTCGCTATCGCGAGAATGTCATCCTACTGGTTGTCTTCACATCCATTCCTTTAATATTCATGACAGGCGTTTCATGGCCCCAAAACAACATACCTGGAATATGGCAAGGTGTGGCCTATCTTTTCCCATCTACCTTCGGCATTAGAGGATTCTTGCGCATCAACGGCATGGGAGCCACGCTGGCTGACATCAAAACAGAATACCAAGTTTTATGGGTGCAGGTACTGGCCTATTTCCTACTCACTTGTTTGGTTTACCGCTATCAAATCATCCATACTCGTCGTCATGCCTTGGAACGCATCGCAAGGTTGAAACAAAAAGCAAAGGAAGCGATAGAGAGAAAGGAAAGACTGGCCAGCGAAAAATCCGAATAAAGGTAAAAGGTTCATCATCGGGCATCCGTATCCTCCAATCATTTCACAAATGCCGATGTCACATTTTTTAAGTCTTTCACCCCACTTGTTTTAATTGTTTTTGCGTACCTTTGCAAAATATAGGTTGTTACGTTGACCATCAACGAGTTTTTTGCTTACAAATAGCATAACAAGCAAAGAAAGGACAGCCTATCAATAGGATGCAAAATTATTATTCATCATTATATCAATGAAACAATTCAGATTAGTAGATAATGTGGTTGGATGGGTTGCCTTCCTCGTGGCTGCCATCACCTACTGTCTTACTGTAGAGCCGACAGCCAGCTTCTGGGACTGTCCAGAGTTCATCACCACAGGTTACAAACTGGAAGTAGGGCATCCGCCGGGGGCACCATTCTTCATGCTTACGGCCAATCTCTTCACGCAGTTTGTGAGTGATCCGTCTAAGGTGGCCCTCATGGTCAACATCATGAGTGCGTTGCTGAGTGCCGTCACGGTACTGTTCCTGTTCTGGACTATTACACACCTCACGCGCAAGCTTATCCTGAAAGACTGGGACAGTCTGTCACTGGGAAAACTCATCGCCATCGAGGCATCGGGACTGGTGGGAGCCTTGATTTACTGTTTCAGCGACACGGCATGGTTCTCGGCCGTCGAGGGCGAGGTGTATGCCTACTCATCGGCATTCACGGCTGTTGTATTCTGGCTCATCTTGAAATGGGAAGACCACGCTGACGAACCCCACAGCGACCGTTGGCTGCTGCTCATCGCCTACATGACGGGGCTCTCCATCGGCGTACACCTGCTCAACTTGTTGTGCATCCCGGCCATTGTGCTGGTGTTTGTGTACCGCAAGTTCCCCGACATCGAGGTCAAGGGCTCACTCATTGCCCTGCTTGTCTCGTTTGTCGTGGTGGCCGGCGTGCTGTACGGCCTCATCCCAGGCATTATCACCGTGGGCGGATGGTTCGAGCTTTTCTTCGTCAACACGCTCGGCATGCCGTTCAACACAGGTACCATCGTGTACATCCTACTGCTGGTAGCCACTGTGGTGTGGGCCATCTACGAGAGCTATGTGGGACAAAGTAACCGCCGCATGAATATTGCTTTCATGCTATCGGTGGCCATGTTGGGCATCCCGTTCTACGGCTATGGCTGGAGTGCGGTGTGCATCGGCGTGGTAGTGTTGGCCCTGCTGTGGTTCGTACTCAACTATACAAACAAGGTTGAGAAGAAGCGAGTGCCGCTCATCAGCGCGCGCATCAAGAACACTGTGCTACTGGGACTGCTGATGCTCATGATAGGTTACTCGAGCTATGCACTCATTGTGATACGCTCGGCGGCCAACCCTCCAATGGATCAGAATTCACCTGAGGATATTTTCACATTAGGCAAATACTTGAGTAGAGATCAATATGGCGACCGTCCGCTACTCTACGGACAGGCTTATACCTCCCAAGTAAAGCTTGATGTGCAGGGCAACCAGTGCATACCCAGCATGAACGAGGGCGCACCCATATACGCACGCAAGGAAAAAGCAAGCAAGGACGAGAAGGACTCGTACTTCGTGGTGACGCACAACTCCAAATACATCTACGCACAGAACATGCTCTTCCCGCGCATGCACTCGTCAGATCACGCCACGGCCTACGAGAGTTGGATGGGCGGCGTGGATGGCACACAGGTGCCATACGACCGCTGTGGTGAAAACATCATGGTGAAAATGCCAACGCAATGGGAGAACCTGCGCTTCTTCTTGAGCTACCAATGCAACTTTATGTATTGGCGCTACTTCATGTGGAACTTCGCTGGTCGCCAGAATGGCATACAAGGAAATGGCGAACTGGAGCACGGCAACTGGATCTCGGGCATCCCGCTGATTGACAATCCGCGACTGGGCGACCAGAGCAAGCTGCCCGATGAGTTGAAAAACGATAAGGGACACAACGTATATTACATGTTGCCGCTGCTGCTGGGACTTATCGGACTGTTCTGGCAGGCATGGCGTGGCAAGCGTGGCATCCGCCAGTTCTGGGTGGTGTTCTTCCTGTTCTTTATGACAGGATTGGCCATCGTCATCTATCTGAACCAGACACCATTGCAGCCTCGCGAACGCGATTATGCCTATGCGGGATCATTCTACGCCTTCGCCATCTGGTGTGGTATCGGCGTGGCAGCCATCATCGACCTGCTGAAGAAGTATCTCAATAAAGTCAACGAGACAGTACTGGCCGCCATTGTAGGCGTAGTCTGTCTGCTGGTACCAGTGCAGATGGCCAGCCAAAACTGGGACGATCACGACAGAAGTGGGCGATACACCTGCCGCGACTTCGGACAGAACTACCTCATGACCTTGCAGGATGAGGGCTACCCCATACTCTTCACCAACGGCGACAACGACACCTTCCCACTTTGGTACAACCAGGATGTGGAGGGCGTACGAACCGACGCCAGGGTATGTAACCTGAGCTATCTGCAGACCGACTGGTACATTGATCAGATGAAGCGGCCAGCTTACGACTCGCCATCCGTACCTATCAGCTGGCCAAGATTAGACTATTGCTCGGGAACCAACGAGGCTGTGCCTATCCAGAGCAGTTGGAAGAAAGAGCTGGAGCAATACTATAGGGATTATCCCGAAGAGGCCAAGAAACAATTCGGCGATGAGCCGTTCGAGCTGAAGAACATCATCAAGTACTGGATGCGGTCGAAAGACGAGGACAGGCACGTCATCCCCACCGACACGGTATATGTGACCATTGACAAGGAGGCCGTAAAGAAGAGTGGTATGATGATGGCTTCCGACACCATCCCCGATAAGATGGTGATCTCACTGGCAGGTAAGCGTGCGTTGTACAAGCAAGACATGATGATGCTGGAGATGATTGCTGAATGCGGATGGACTCGACCTATCTACATTGCCACAACCGTTGCTGCCAGATACTACATGAACCTGGGTGACAACTTTGTGAGCGAAGGACTGGTGAACCGCATCACACCTTTCACCACCAACAAGCCCGGTGTGAAGAACTTCGACACCGAAAAGGCCTACAACAACCTCATGAATCGCTACAAGTACGGCGGACTGGAGAAGAAAGGCCTCTACATCGACGAGACCACCATGGGCATGTGCGTGACACACCGACGCCTATTCGCACAGCTGGCTACAGAGCTTCTCAAGGAAGGCAAGACCGACAAGGCTGCAAAGGCTTTGGCCAAGGCCGAACGTGTGATACCAGAATATAATGTACCGATAAGCTGGAAGAGTGGCTCCCTGGATATAGCGCGTGCCTATGTGCTGCTGGGACAGAAAGACAAGGCAAAGCATATCCTTCAAAAACTATGGAAGGACCATGTGCAATATGCCGACTGGTACCTGAATTTGGATGGCACAAGATTCCTTGCATCACAAGAAGACTGCATGCTCTACTTCCATCTGATGATGGAAGTGAACAAGATTACGTCACTCTTCGACACAGCATGGGCCAAAAAACAAATGGACGAATTGAACCGACGATACAACCTATATGCACGAAAAGGCGGTCGCACATTAGAGTGATTCATGATAAATGTTGATGCCGGAACACAAGCATGTCAGTCAGACTAATTGGTTCTCGGCATCAATTTTTAAAGAAAAAGAAGAAAATAAAGCATGTTCATTGAGCAACCAGCCAAATGGTTACGGTGGTTATACCCCAACGCCCTGTGGCGAATGGATAGGAACGAGCGGTCGGTTTATCTGACGTTCGACGACGGCCCGATACCCAGTTCCACACCTTTCATCCTCGACACGCTGGCTCAATACGACGCCAAGGCTACCTTCTTCATGGTGGGCGAGAACGTACTACGCTATCACGACTTGTACAACCGCATCGTAGAGGAAGGGCATCAGATAGGCAATCACACCTTCAACCACATGGGGTCACTCAAACATTGGGCGCTGACCTATGGCATCAACATCCAGAAAGCTAACGAATTGATACACGCCCACCTCTTTCGCCCGCCCCATGGATGGATGCGATGGTCGGTATATTGGTGGCTGTCCAGACGCTATCAAATCGTAATGTGGGACCTCGTGACCCGCGATTACTCCAAGTGGATGACGGCAGAGGACGTACTGAACAACGTGAAGAGATATGCCCGCAACGGCTCGATCATTACTTTTCACGATTCTACGAAGAGCATCGATAAGCTACGATACGCCTTACCAGAGGCCTTGAAATGGCTGAAAGAACAAGGATATGAATTCAAGACTTTCGAGTGAGCTGAAGGCTGAGGCATTAAACCTCGGCTTTTTTGCTTGCGGAATAGCACACGCTGAAGCCGTTGACGACACCAACGCCAGTCATGTAAGGCAGTGGATAGAAGATGGACGGCTGGCAGACATGGACTATATGCGCAACCATACCGACATGCGACTGGACCCACGGCTGCTCATGAAGGGCGTGAAAAGCATCGTGTCGGTTGCCATGAACTACACACCGGCACAGCACATCCCATCCGATCAGCTACAGTTTGCGGCGTATGCTTACGGCGAAGACTATCACGACATCGTCAAGAAAAAGCTAAGACAGCTGGCATTGACGTTTGATTTCAAGGAATTGCGCATGCAGGATGAACCGAACAAGGAGGATAATGACACTTATTTTCGGGTTTTCTGCGACTCTGCGCCTGTGTTGGAGCGCTATTGGGCCACTCGTGCAGGACTGGGTTGGATTGGCCGTAACCACCAACTGATTATTCCAAAAGCTGGTAGCATGTTCTTCCTTGGCGAGCTGTTCTTGACTATTGAGTTAGACTATGATGAACCCATGCGCAGCCATTGTGGCAATTGTCATGCTTGCATTGATGCCTGCCCCACTGGCGCCATCACCAAAGACGGCCCGCTCGACGCCAACAAATGCCTTTCCTACCAAACCATAGAGAACCGTGGAGGCATCTCAAAAGACATCGCCGAGAAGATGGGAAATACGGTTTACGGCTGCGATCGTTGTCAGCAAGCATGCCCATGGAACCGCTTCTCTATACCCAACAACACACCAGAGCTGCAACCGAAGCCAGAGTTCTTATCCATGACACGCGACAAGTGGATGCAGCTTTCAGAAGATGAATACCGCCAACTATTCAAAAAGAGTGCGGTAAAACGAGCAAAATACGAGGGACTGATGCGCAACATCCAAGCCATAGTTGACCTTTCGAAAGAACAAAAACAAGATCATTAAGACAGAAAGAACGATGAACTCACAAGAAAGAAAAGAACAATTACGGAACAGCAAACCATACCAGGCCATGAAACACATCACCATCTATCTGGACAATTATCACCTTGATGGCATTGCTGGTCTGGTTCCAGGAGGAATAGGTGACGCCGTGACCGCCTTTTTCGGCTTGACACATGTCTACTTCGCCATGTTCAAACTGCATTCAATTCCCCTCACTCTGGCAGTGTTGAACAACACTTTGCGTGACGTGCTGTTAGGACTAATTCCATTCTACGTCGGCAATGTCATAGATTTTTTCCACCGTTCTAACAAGAAGAACATGGCGCTCATCGACGGATTCATCAACGATGACAAAGCCATCATCAAGGAAGTGAACAAACGAGCGTTGCAAGCTGCGGTCTTCCTCATTTTCTTTATCATCGCCATTGCCATGATGATTGCCCTGCTGATATGGCTGGCAAAAGCACTGGGAACAATGATTTTCAGTTAAAACTCCATACAAGCCTCAGCGAAAAGATGTACCGCATATTGACCAAAATCCCCAAGACGACGTGCCGCCTTGGGGATTTTGACGTTTGATGGTTGGCAGATGCCGACCAAGCAATACGTCTTATTGCATTTCATAAACCACATCCATGAGCTTACGGCCAAGACTTTCAGCCTCTTCCATTGTCGCAGCCTCGCTGTAAACACGAATGATAGGCTCCGTGTTGCTGGCTCGCAAGTGAACCCATTTGTCAGCAAAATCAATCTTGACGCCATCGATATCTGTCACCTTTTCATCCGCATACATTTCCTTGATACGATCCAAGATGGCACTGATATCAGTCTCTGGTGTCAAGTCAATACGGTTTTTCGCCATGAAATAGTTGGGGTAAGACTTGCGAAGCTCACTCACTTTACAGCCTTTATGTGCCAAAGAAGAGAGGAAGAGGGCAATACCTACCAAGGCATCACGACCATAATGGCTCTCCGGATAAATCACTCCGCCATTGCCTTCACCACCGATGACGGCATTCACCTCTTTCATCTTCGTGGTAACGTTCACTTCTCCAACTGCTGAAGCCATGTACTGTCCTCCATGTTTCTCTGTCACGTCACGCAGTGCGCGTGTAGAACTGAGGTTTGAAACGGTGTTGCCAGGTGTATGACTCAACACATAGTCAGCCACACTAACCAGCGTGTATTCCTCACCAAACATGGTACCGTCTTCACAGATAAACGCCAAGCGGTCTACATCCGGATCAACAACTATACCAAGGTCGTAGCCTCCTTTGGACATTTCCTGCATGATACCCCCCAAATTCTTTTCCAATGGCTCTGGGTTGTGTGCAAAATCACCCGTGGGTTCACCGTTCAGAAGCGTGTATTCAACGCCCAATTCGTTCAACAGTTTTGGCAGAATGATGCCACCAACACTGTTGATACCATCCACGGCAACCTTGAAATGAGCTTTTTTGATGGCCTCCCGATCAACCAACTTCAGTGCCAACACACTCTCAATATGGCGTTGGTCGAATGAAGAATCTTCGGTATAATGACCTAAATGATCCACATCCGCATAGTTGAAATCTTCACTTTCAGCGATGTCAAGCACCTCATTGCCTTCCGATTTGGTCAGAAATTCGCCTTCATGGTTGAGCAATTTCAGTGCATTCCATTGTCTTGGGTTATGACTCGCGGTGATGATAATGCCCCCAGCCGCCTGTGTCATACGCACAGCCAGTTCGGTTGTGGGCGTCGTAGCCAATCCAATGTTAATGACATCATAACCAATTCCCATCAACGTTCCACACACCACGTTCTTCACCATCTCACCTGAAATGCGCGCATCGCGTCCCACCACAATAGTGTTGCTCTGCGACTTTCCACTTCTACGGATAAACGTAGCATAAGCAGATGTGAACTTGACGATGTCCAATGGGTTCAACGTGTCGCCCGAACGACCTCCAATGGTACCCCGAATTCCTGAAATTGATTTGATTAACGTCATGATGTTTCCTGTTTAATGTTAGTTTTTATATCAAGTTGTTCACAGGTTTTTCTTACCTACCTCGTTGATATGTAATGTCATACAAACATGGATAAACGCTCTGTCGCGCATAGTTATGCCCACTGGTATGCGGAACTATCAACCGAACCTTCGCTATCTCGTCGCCTTCTTTGATGGGTCTGCCCACATGGATATAACTGAACGGAACCAGCCAACCTGCAGGAACCTCTGTTGTATTGAAAGCACTTGACATCACGCTCTCACCCTTTACAAACGAAGCCGTAAACGTTCCGCTTGTATTACGAACCTTCATCTTATCCACCACGGCTGAATAAAACAACACATCGTTCGAAAGTTGCAAGGAGTCGGTCATCAAGTTACGTTCTTTAAAACGACAAAGAACATCAACGGTCTCGCCATTCTTGATTTTCTCTCCCACTCCATTTCGAATAATCTGCATGTAAACGCCACTGCTGGAAATCAAGACAAACTCATTTCGTTGCACGTTTGTCGTGTAACCTTGCGCCGCAAACGTCTCTTCAGAAATGACATTCACGGCCGAATCGGCAATGTATTTGTTGATAGCACTGCGCTCCGCTGCCTTTTGATCTGCATAGGTCTTGTTGTCACGGCAAGATGCCAAAAAGCAGATGGACAACAAGGCGAATAGTGGAAATATAATTCTTTTCATCTTTTATGATATCTACAGTCATCTGCAAAGATAGTTAAAGTCGGGAAAACGACAAAAGAAAAGCTTTGCTTTTATAGATTATTGACGATAGGAACAAGCTGTCATGCGTAGGCTATTTTCGTTTTAACCGATCCTCATAATGTATGAAAGCCTGCCTAACCACTTTTTCAGCCTCGTCCAAAGAGCAATAAAGTCGACCACCACTGGCATTGACATGTCCTCCCCCATTGAAGAATTCGGCCGCCATCTCATTGCAAGGAAAGTCATCCACCGAACGCAAACTCACCCAAACCAGGTTGTTCTTACGGTCATCTTCACGCAATGAAACGGACAACTTCATGCCCTTGATGGAGAGCGGAACGTTGACCAAGCCCTCTGCATCGCCTTTCACAAAATGGAAATCGCGCATGTCACTGCGGGAGATGGCAAAATAAGAGGCATGAAAATCCTCGAAGACATTTAACTTTTGCGACATCATATAGCCTCGCAACCGTATGGCCCACTGGCTATAATTGTTGTAAACATTGCGGTAAATCTTGTCCTTGTCGAATCCTTTTGTCAACAACTGACTGATAATGAAGAAAATGTCTGGACGGGACGAATTGTAGGTAAAGCCGCCCGTATCGGTCATCATGCCACAATAGATGGGCACGGCACCCTGGCACGTCATCCGTTCAAAGCCACCCAACTGCCATATTATGCGGAAGATTAGTTCGCCTGTACTGCTGGCATCGGTTCGGGATATGGATAAAACCGTATCCATGTCGGCGTTGGTGTGATGGTCTACCATCACCCTTTTGGCAGGACTTGCTTCCAATACGGATTGCATTTCGTCTACCCTCCCGGTGCTGCCAAAGTCGAGACAAAACACCAAGTCAGCCTTCTGAAACAGTTGTTTCACTTCCTCCTGATGCTTGTCATAGCGTACAATACGGTCGCTGTTGGGCAACCATCGCAAGAAATCGGGATAAGCATCCGGCATCACGACAGCGGGTTGTTTGCCACATTGGCTCTTCAGATAATCGCACCAAGCCAACGAAGAGCCCAGTGCATCACCGTCAGGCGACTTGTGTCCGCAGATAATAATATGTTGAGCATCATCAATTAGTTGTCGCAACAACTCCAACTCTTCTGGTGCCAAAATGTCTATGTTCATGTAACGAATGTACGTTGAGAATATCATCGTTTTCAAGTTGATGGCTGTTTGGCACAAAGGCAATCACCCACCAACTTAAAAACTCAAAAACTTACAAACTCAAAAACTTATAAACTCAAAAAACTCATCCATCAGAATAACTGATTGGGATATACGTCTTGGTCAACCAGCGACTGAATCCTATCCACGGTATCCTGACGGTCTGCCGCATAAGTAACGCCAAACCACTTGCTGGTAGTGTCAAGCACCTTCACGGTAGCCGTTCCCTCTTGAATCAACTTATTAACCATCAATGGAATGAAGAACTCTGCCTTAAGGTTCTCCATGTTCTTCGGATCAGAGAGAAACTCCTTGAAATAAGCATCACTATACTTGAAATAATCGGGTGTAAAGCCCCACATGTTCATCGATACGGGCGTATTGTCGTCTACTGCCACCCATTCTCCTTGTTCATCTTTGTAACATACGGCTCCGTTAACGCGCATGATTTCAGTGCGTTCTACAACGGTGGTCAGGTTGCCTTGTTCGTTCTTTTCGCAAATACCACGCGCCACGGTTCCATTCTCCGACAGCGTATTGCCTACGCGGAAGCCCACCATGGCATAGTTGTTTTTTGAGCCTTCTGGAAGATTGGCCAAGAACTTTCCCATCACCATGAATGCATCTCGATTGTAGAAGTCGTCACAATTGATGACACAGAACGGTTCGTTAATCAATTCTTCGGCCATCATCACGGCATGATTGGTACCCCATGGCTTTTCTCTACCTTCAGGAACGGTAAAACCCTCCGGCAGCTTGTCGATGGACTGGAAACACACTTCGGCAGGAATATGTCCTGCATATTTAGACAACACTTTCTCTCTGAACTCGTCTTCAAAGTCTTTTCGGATGACAAATACAATTTTACCAAAACCTGCTTTAATGGCGTCATAGATAGAATAGTCCATGATGGTTTCCCCATTAGGTCCCAAACCGTCAAGTTGTTTCAATCCTCCATAACGGCTACCCATGCCGGCAGCAAGCAGTAATAATGTTGGTTTCATAATCAATTTTATTTTAATGATAATCAATGTTCAAATCAGTTGGGGTAAACAGGCGACGCCTATCACTTGCAAAGATAGTGCGAGCCGAAGGTAATCAAGCTGGCTTGAATTGCTGAGGCGACGCCTATCTTATGCAAAGGTAATAAAAAACGCTTAATAGCCACAAGAAATCACAATCTTTTACAACATGATGAAGCAGCCATCTGTTGAAAGCATACCTATCACCTTCCTCAATATAAATCACAGACAGACAGGCAGACTCACGGAAATCCGCAAGTTCTTTCTCGGTCAATTTGGCATAATAAAACCGCCACATTGGCGCATCACTATACAAAGGCACACCTTTTGGACATCATGAAGCAGTTAAAGAAATGATTAAAAAAGAAAGGAAAAAAGGATGATGACATTCGATAAATTTACAATTAAAGCACAAGAAACTGTTCAAGAGGCTGTGAACCTGGCACAAAACGCTGGGCAACAGACTATTGAACCCATTCACTTGCTGCTCGCCCTGCTGAACAAAGGGAAGGATGTGACGACGTTTATTTTTCAAAAGTTAGGCATCAATCCTTCTCAGATAGAGGCATTGGCGCAGAGCGAGATTGAACATTTGCCCAAGGTATCGGGCGGACAACCCTACCTGAGCAACGACACCAACATGGTGTTGCAAAAGACTATGGATCTGTCCCAACGCTTTGGCGACCAGTTCGTGAGCCTTGAACCGATGTTATTAGCTTTGCTCACGGTCAACTCTTCGGCCAGTCGTATCCTCAAGGATGCAGGCTGTACGGAAAAAGACATGACCAAAGCCATTGATGAGTTGCGACAAGGTTCGAAGGTACAGAGCCAGAGTGGCGACGAAAACTATCAGGCACTTGATAAGTATGCCAAGAACCTGGTGCAGGAAGCGCGTTCCGGAAAGCTGGATCCAGTGATCGGACGGGATGAGGAGATACGCCGCGTGCTCCAGATATTGAGCCGCCGCACCAAGAACAACCCTATATTAATAGGTGAGCCGGGTACGGGTAAGACCGCCATTGTGGAGGGCTTGGCCGGGCGTATCGTTCGAGGTGACGTGCCCGAGAACTTAAAAAACAAGCAGCTCTACTCGCTGGACATGGGCGCATTGGTGGCCGGAGCCAAGTACAAGGGCGAGTTTGAAGAACGTCTGAAAAGCGTCATCAAGGAAGTGACTCACGCCGAGGGCGAAATCATCCTCTTCATCGACGAGATTCATACCTTGGTGGGTGCAGGCGGCGGAGAAGGTGCCATGGATGCCGCCAACATTCTAAAGCCGGCTCTGGCGCGTGGCGAATTGCGGGCCATTGGTGCCACCACACTCAACGAATACCAGAAGTATTTCGAGAAAGACAAGGCACTGGAAAGGCGATTCCAAACGGTGATGGTCGACGAACCTGATGAGTTGAGTGCCATCTCCATCCTCCGCGGATTGAAAGAGCGGTACGAGAACCACCACAAAGTGAGGATTCAGGACGACGCATGTATTGCTGCCGTAACACTGTCGGAGCGATACATCAGCAACCGATTCTTGCCAGACAAGGCCATCGACCTGATGGACGAGGCCGCCGCAAAACTGCGAATGGAACGCGACTCGGTACCGGAGGAGTTGGATGAGATTACCCGTAAGCTCAAACAATTGGAGATTGAGCGCGAAGCCATCAAGCGAGAAAACGACGAGGTGAAGATCAAACAACTCGACAAAGACATCGCCGAACTGCACGAGGAGGAACAATCGTTCCGGGCTAAGTGGGAAAGCGAGAAGAACTTGGTGAACAAGATACAACAGGACAAGCAGGAGATGGAGAACCTGCGATTTGAAGCTGACCGCGCCGAACGTGAGGGCAACTACGAACGGGTGGCCGAGATAAGGTATGGTAAGCTGAAAAGTCTGCAAGACGACATCGACAACATCAAGCTACAACTGAAGGCCACACAGGGCGGAGAAGCCATGGTGCGCGAGGAGGTGACGGCTGATGACATCGCTGAAGTGGTGAGCCGATGGACCGGCATTCCCGTCACGCGTATGCTGCAAAGCGAGAAAGACAAGCTCTTGCATCTGGAAAGCGAGCTGCACAAACGGGTGATTGGCCAAGATGAGGCCATCACGGCCGTGAGCGACGCTGTGCGCCGCAGTCGGGCCGGATTGCATGATCCGAAACGCCCCATCGCCTCGTTCATCTTCTTAGGAACCACTGGCGTGGGCAAGACCGAGCTGGCCAAAGCACTGGCTGAATATCTTTTCAACGACGAAAGCATGATGACGCGTATCGACATGAGCGAGTATCAGGAAAAATTCAGCGTGTCACGGCTCATCGGCGCACCTCCCGGATACGTTGGATATGACGAGGGTGGACAGCTGACAGAGGCCGTCAGGCGCAAGCCTTACAGCGTCATCTTGTTCGACGAGATAGAGAAGGCGCATCCAGACGTGTTCAACATCCTGCTGCAAGTGCTGGACGATGGTAGACTGACCGACAACAAGGGACGCACGGTGAACTTCAAGAACACCATCATCATCATGACCTCTAACCTGGGCAGCCAATACATCCAAGAGCAAATGGCTGGCATCGACGCACACAACCGTGAGGACAAGTTGAGGGAAACTAAGCATACGGTCATGGAAATGCTCAAAAAGACCATCCGGCCGGAGTTTCTCAACCGTATCGACGAAACCATCATGTTCTTGCCACTGACCCGGACTGAGATCGACAGCGTGGTGAAATTGCAGATGAACGCCGTGAAGAAAATGCTGTCGGAACAAGGCTTTACCTTGGAATGGACACCCAATGCCATCGACTTCCTTGGCAAGGTGGGATATGATCCTGAGTTCGGTGCCCGCCCGGTTAAGCGCGCCATCCAACGCTACGTCTTGAACGACCTGTCCAAGAAGCTGCTGGCCGGCGAGGTGATGAACGATAAACCCATCACCATCGATGCCGATGACCATGGGCTGACATTCAAAAATTAAGGACGCACAGCGGGCCTTTGCCAGCTGGACCGCATCAGCCAGAGCATGAAGGGTGCGGGAACAGCTGCACGGCCTGCACGTCATGAAAACCTATCATTGGGGTATGTCCGTAAGGATGTACCCCATTTTTGTTTGACGGAGCATGGTAGGGCGCTCACCCTAAATGTCCTATTTTTTGATTGTTTTTAGCCCCTAAAACAACCTTTCAAAACTTTCAATCTGGAAAAAAACGATAGGCCTACGGGATGCACGCAGGTACTAATTTGACAAGTAAAAAACACCTTTTTCACTTAAGGCTGGTTCTATAAATTACCACCGCATATAGTCATTAATTTTTTATGAAATACGTTTTGTTATCTTTTGGCCTTT
>NZ_ADEG01000006.1 GCF_000177075.1 Hoylesella buccalis ATCC 35310 | reverse complement strand
GAAAAAACAAGCCCGGGGTATACCACGACAAACTACCCCACATTGCCAGAGTCAACTAAAATCAGTATCTTTGAAAAGTCAAGACAACTCATTCTAGTATGACGACGAAAACGATGTCAACCGAAATCAGTTTCAGCAAAAAAATAAGTCAACCATTTTCAGGGAACGACAATATACCAGCAACAAATGAAAAACCCTCCACAAATCCCGTCAGATTATGGAACAATTGAATGATTTTTTCGGCAAGTTGTTTGCCTACCTCCGGGAACATCCGCAATACGGGCTTCTCGTGGCAATCCTCCTTGTAATCCTGTATCTCATAGGGTTGATTTTTGACTGGAAATGGACGCTGCTGCCGAGCGGGAACAGCGACTTTACGCAAATGTGGATTGACCTGTTTGGCAGGAATGCCGTCCGGTTCGTGAAGGGTGTCCTCGCCGTCCTCCTGCTTCTTGCCTTAGTTTACCTGTACTACCATTATAAATAATCCGCCTATGTCTTCGTCTTCCACCTCCCACGGTTACTTTGAAAGCGTCAGCACCCAGTTGTCCCTGAGTGTGGGCTCCTCGTTTGAGGGTGTTGCCGGCAATTCCTCCGCCAACGCCTCACAGGACATCTCTGCGGGCGTGAGCGCCGTGGATACGGGCATGAAGGCGGGCATGGCACTGGCGGAAGCCAGGAATGAACACGCTATAATTAAAAATGGAAAGAATAAGTATTCAAATTGATTCACCCGGCTACGTAAAGGTTTCCGAGATTAGCGAAGAACTTTTGAAATTTTCTTCAATAATAGAAACTAAATAGCATGGTGGGGCTCTCAATTTAGATGGCTCTATATATGATAGTGATCCTAAAGTTTCAAAAAAAAACAAAGAAATGGCTGAAGAAGTACGGATGGAATTTATAACATCAAAAGTATACAAAAAAATACTTACACCTGAGTTGTTTAGGGAAATAGAACGTGTAAATATCAAAGATGGAGTATTTGAGGAAATTCCATTGTTTTCACGATATAAGGATATCGATTTCTTAAAAAAATATATACCACCCGAGAAAGTGCTTGAATATTTACTTCACGTATCCTTATTCTTGCTTTATGATGTTAGTTTATATTTTGAGTATATAGCCAAAGTCAGTTCTAGTATATTCATTGGTATTACATTAGTCAATCCAGAAGAGGAAATGGATGATGTTGGTTTTTGTATCCCTAACATTCTAATTAGTACAAAAAAAACTTATAAGTTTTTGCAACATGGCACGCGGTTTAATGTGGATAAAAATGATGTTCTGAATAAACAATGGGGTATGGTAGGTATGAGCAATATGTATAAATGCTATAAAACCACTACTATTACTGGTGGAGAAAAAATAGAAAGAATATATATAATACCCCGCAAAAGGCTACATCAACGATAAAATAACTGAAATGTCTGTGGAGGGGCGAGGAAGTATGGTACCGCAGGCTTGACATGAACGGGAAGGTCATTGAGGAGCGGTCGATGAACTATACTTCCTACAAGGATTACATCAAGATACCGTTCCTTTTCCAAGGGCAGTACTACGACGAGGAAATCAAGTTGGCGTACAACAGGTTCAGATATTATGACCCTCAAATGGGTAGGTATATATCTGAAGATCCCATCCGCTTTGCGAGCGGGAAGATAGCTTTGTTCGCGTATGTAAGTGACACAAATGGGTGGTTAGATGTATTTGGATTAAAAACATACTCTATTCATGGTAATAGTAAGAAAAGTCCTAAACCTAATCATGTTTATGTTATTTATGATAGAGGTACGGAAGAAGTTTATAAATTTGGTATAAGTGGTGGTCGTATTAGAAAGGATACTAAGTCTTCTAGAGCAGAATCACAAGTTCGGGCTTTAAATGCAGCAGGAGGAAATTATGAATCTAAAATAGTAAGGAAAGGATCAACTCGTTCAAAAGCCTTAAATGTAGAGCAAGGAAGAGTTAATGTGTATTCCATTTCTGCTCAAAATGCAGGAAACACTGGCATTGGTCTAAGTGGTCAATCTCGTATAGCAAATGCTCCCATTGCTCCTGAAGGAAACTTACGCCCAAATCCTCAAATATAATTATATGGATCGATATTTGAATCAAATAGAGATAATTCTTTCAGGGAAATATATTTCCCTGCCTAAGGAAGTATTAAGTATCTCTGATATGCTTGCTTATCACTTAGGTAAAAGCATAAAAACAGATGGAGTTGTTAAATTAGTGATTATTTTTACTGATGAGCCTCAAGTTGGGAAGTGTATTCTTGGAATAGAGTACATATACAAACCTATTAGTCAATGGATAGAATTGAGCATTAGTAATGATCTTAGTACAAAACGGAAAATACTTCTATCTGAAATTTACTCCATTATCAATGGATATATTTTTTCAGGAAGATGGAATGACAATGGGATAAAACAGGTTATTCATTCAATTTATGATCGTAATTGCATTTTTTTTGAAAGGTACAAACAAGTAAAATGCGGTAAATCAGATATTTATAAATGTGAAGTTCAGTTCACATACAAATCCATACTGTCACTTAAGTTATCTTTTTATAATCGATATGGAGAATCTGTAAAAATAGTATCTCTTTTAGATAGAGTACCAGCTCAATCAGGGATAAGAGATATGCTTTTGTTTTATGTCTACAAATTATCTTATAAAGATGATATTGTGAACGTTATTTGGAATAATAATGAATATTATTGGAGTTATGATATGAGAAGTGATGTCCTATCATTTCATTCTAAAAGAGCAGAATGTGGAGATCCTCTGGGACAATATGAGCTAGGAAAAATATTATTGGAAGGGAAATTTATAACGAAAGATATCGTTAGTGCGGAAAAGTGGCTCACGGCTTCATCAGAACAAGGGAATATTAGTGCAACTAGGCTTTTACGGGCATTACCATCGTACCCAAATGATGGGCATGCTGCTATAACAAAACAACGAGTTACAATGGAAGATAGACTGCAGCACAAATAAAATAAGTAAGAACCGCTTTGGCACCACCACCTATGAGTACAGCCCCACCGGGCATCTGCAAAAGGCGGTCTATGCCGATGGCAGGGAGGAGTACCGTCTTTCGGACAAGGCGGGCAACCTCTTTGACGACCCTGACAGAAAGCTGCACAAGTACCTCCGAGGAGGAAAGCTGGAGCAGTCGGGGGAATGGCGCTTTGTCTATGATAGGGACGGACAGCTCGTGGAAAAGTACAAGGGCACAGGCAAGTGGTGGGACAGCAAGCAAAAACGATGAAAATATATCTGGAACCAGAACGGAACGCTGAAGGAGGTCAGACCTCCCGGAGGGGGAGATTTTGCCTTTGATGCCCTGTTCACCTATGACGCACTCGGAAGAAGACTGAGCAAGGATGCCATTGGCATCACCTGCTGGCTGTGGAACGGCAACGTGCCCCTGCACGAGTGGACACTAAGTCAGAGGCGCAATGAGCAGGGAGAGATAGAAGAAATCTATAAATCTTATCAAGATAACAAACCTGTAAATATTAAGAAATGTCTAAATCATCAATATTCTTTTTAATCACATTCATTTTTTTGCTTTTTGGGTGTACAAGAAATAATGTGTCGTCAGATCATCAAATGTTAGAGCATTTCAATCTCTACGAGTCTGAATTTGAGAGATTGAGAAAAATTTCTGTTAAGTACGATAGATTTCATTACCCCCCCTATGATGAAACAGATAGTACAGCCTATATCATCTCATATAAAGATAAAAAGGAATTGGACTCTTTAATCAAGAGACTGGATATTATTAGCATACAGTATGATGGGATATCAGAAGTATGCTTGCTCTTTCATACATGGGGTGTTTCTATCAGCGGAGGGTACAAGGAGTATATCTATGCTCCAAATCTTGAGGATCATATAAAGAACTACGATAAAGAGGTTGCCTTAGATCCCAGCACTGAAATGTATATCGTAGAAAGAATTACGGAGGAAGATTTGGATCAAGTTGCTCAAAGATATTCTGTAAATATAGAGTTATATCGTCCTATAAAAAATGGTTGGTATATACATCTCAGTCGAGAGAATTGATTCTTGAGATGTATGCTATTCTTTTATTAGGAGCATTTTACTCTCCAACGCTTGCCCCCAATATACGAAAAGATCCATATATTCAACCTGTAGATAATCTAAGAGTTGTCCTACCTATTCATTCTTTCCCACCAACAATTATCAAAAGACGTTTTAGCCCCAGACAAACTTTCATTGGACCTGCATCAAAATCAAGGAGATAAGATTATGCTATTAAAAGAGATTGCATATTGGACATATTATTTTTTATCAAAAAATAAGAGCTACGGAAAATCTGCAGATACTCGCATAGACTCAGCCTTAATTGTTTCTGTCTTATTATTTGTAAATATACTTACTATAGTTTATATCGCAGAACAGCATATAGGATTAAATATATTACAACATCTACCCATAAAAAGCAGAAATGATTTACTTTCATGGGTATGGTCTGTCATAATAATCATGCCAATAGTAACATACATGTATAAATGCTATTTCAGGAAGTCAAGAATATCCCATCTTGTTGATGAATATCAGGAGAAAAGTCCTAAGCGTCTATTTTGGGGAAAAGTTTTTTTGTTTTTTATTGTAGTTCAACATGGATAATATTTTTCTATACTGTAATATAATCTTCCTCAAATCCGCAACTAAGCCCTTGAACGTCCTTATTGCGTTTACACGTCTTCTCATTACTGAATTTGCAGATAATTTGAACTTGAAGTCC
>NZ_ADEG01000008.1 GCF_000177075.1 Hoylesella buccalis ATCC 35310 | reverse complement strand
GTTAGCAGGGAGTTAAAAAGGAGTTAACGGGGAGTTAAAAGGGAGTTAGCTAACAATAGCTTTTTGTAATTGACTACAAAAGCATTCGTTTCTATTGTTCTGCCGAACTAATGTCCGCTAACTCCTTTTTAACTCCCCGCTAACTCCCGTTAACTATCTTCCTACCTATAATTCAATGACAAGAGTTTGGCGTGGAGCCAAAGTTATATCTCTGCTTATATCCACGTTTTCTCCGCTAATCACGTCATGAGCAGCAGTTGATTTGCCGATGACTTCGGCATAACGCTTCACGTCCAACTGGGCTTCTTTCGATGTTCCGTTGAGTACAGTCAGCACAGTTTTACCTCGATATTGGCGTGCCAAGACGTACACTCCTTGGTAAGGGATGAACTGAATCTGTTTGCCTTGGGTAATTACTTCATTGCCCTGTCGCCAATGCAGCAGCTTGCTAAGCCAGTTGAACATTTCGTTTTGTGCTTTTGACCTGCCCTCTGCCGTGAATGCCGTGTGTACATCGCCCGGGAAACCACCGGGGAAATCCTGACGTACATGCCCATCGGTCACCTCTTTGGTGCCATTCATCAGCACCTCCGTGCCGTAATACAGCTGCGGAGTGCGGTTCATCGTGAGCAAAAGAGCTAAGGCCTGTTTCAGTGTGGCAACATCTTGTCCATTGCCTAAGAATCGGTCGGTGTCGTGATTCTCGATGAAAGCCATCACATTCTCGGGCTTTTCGTATAGGTAATCGTACACCAGTGAGTTGTAAATCCTGTTCAGTCCATCCCACCAGCCATCGGTCTCTTCATTCTTCGCCTTGTTGATTTTCTCGAAGAAACTAAAGTCCATGACGCTTCTTAGGTTGCTGTTGATGTCCGACAGCTTGCTGTCTTTTTGCCAAGCAGCAGTATAAGCGGGTTCTGTGTTCCATGTTTCGCCCACCACATTGAAGTTGGGATACTCCTCGTTGAGCGTCTTCATCCACAGTGCCATGGCTTTGCGGTCGGCATAAGGATAGGTGTCCATGCGGATGCCATCAATGCCTACGGTCTCAATCCACCATATACTGTTTTGGATGAGGTACTTGATGACGTGCGGATTGCGTTGGTTCAAGTCGGGCATGGTGGGTACAAACCATCCGTCAACGGTTTCCTTTAGGTCTATTTCCGAAGCGTATGGGTCGAGCACCGGTGTGAGTTTATAACTGGTCTGCAAATACTTGGAGTTGGTTCTTGGCCGATTTGTCATGCCTGTCTTCTCGTCTCGCCCAGTTTTCTTGCCCTCCTCGAGCCATTCAGGCACATTCAACCAATCGTCAGAGGGTAATTCTTTGAGCCATGGGTGTTCAAATCCGCAGTGGTTGAATATCATGTCCATCACCACTTTAAGTCCTTTTTGGTGGGCTTCGTCAATGAGCTGGCGATATTCCTCGTTGGTGCCAAAGCGTGGGTCTACCTTATAATAATCTGTCGTGGCATAGCCATGATAGGTACTAAAGCCGTTGGTGTCGGGCGAATTGTTCTCCAGTACGGGTGTGAACCATAGGGCGGTCACCCCCAAATTGGTGAAATAATCGAGGTGTTTGCGAATGCCCTCCAAGTCGCCCCCATGTCTCAGACTGGGTTTCGTGCGGTCGCAAACATAATTGTTCATGCCTTTTATCTGGTCGTTCTTGGTGTCTCCGTTGGCAAACCGGTCGGGCATGAGCATGTACAGCACGTCGGCATTGGTAAATCCCATGCGCTTGTCGCCACTCATCTCCCGCTGCTTCAGCTCGTATTTCACCTTTTTTGTTTTCTTTCCCTTGGTGAACGACAGCGTGATGGTGCCTGGCTTGGCGTCTTTCAGGTTGAGGTAAGCCAGCAAATAATGTGCGTTGGGCATCTGTACCACACTGTCTATTTGCACGCCAGCGTCATGGGTGGTTACTTGAGTGCCGTGCAAGTCGTTGCCGTACACCATGAGTTGCAAACTCGCATCCTTCATCCCAACAAACCAATTGGTTGGGTCAATGCGATTTATTTGTATCTGGGCATACGTCGTAAAAGTCTGTGTCAAAAGGCAAATGACAAATAATAACTTCTTCATCTTATTTTCTTTTTACTGCTGTTTTATTAGAATCATGGCTGATTGTGCAGGGACAATAGCCTTGTCGGCATGTTCGTCGAGCATCAATTTCTCGGTTCCGTTGACGTCAATGACCCCATCGTAGCACAGTACGTTGTACGCTCCAACAGGCAAGGATACCTGTTTCTCGGTCTTGTTGGCATTGAGCAGCACGTAGACGTAGCTGTTGGTGGGGGCATCAAACAAGCGATAACCCACCAAGCAAGGCTCTGTTGGGAGGAATGTAAGATGCTGACGCACAGCCTCGGCATTGCCCAAACGGAATGCGTGGTATTGCTTTCGCAGTGCAATGAGTCCTTTGTAATAGCTGAATACCTGTGGGTAACGCTGTAAATTGTCCCAATCCAACCGATTGATACTGTCAGGTGACTTGTAGCTGTTGTGCACCCCTTTCTTATCTCTGAACATCTCCTCGCCGCTGAGCATGAAAGGCACGCCCTGCGATGTGAAGACCGCAGTCTGCCCCAAGAGGTTCAGGCGTATCTGCTCCTCCACTGTGAGGTTGGGTATGCTGGCTTTCAGGCGGTCGTTCAGACACATGTCGTCGTGGCAACTTACATAGCTGATCATCTGTGTCGGCTCTGTGGCCCACGCCTCTTTGGCGTAGTTTACCTTGGTCATGTCTACCTGTTGATGTGCTATTGCGCCGGCGATGCCAAGCTTGATACTCTCTTCCTGCCCCGCGATGCCGGCGAGAAACGCCCCCTTGCTGTCGTCCGAGAACGGGCCGCGGAGTGCATCGCGCAGTTCATCGCTGAAAGCACCGATGCGTGGCATCTGTTTAACGTTGGCCTTGAGTGCCAACTTTTCCGTAGGATAGGCACACGTTCCTGCGCTCCATCCCTCGCCATAGATATATATTGATGGATCTATCTTGTCCATTTCCTCGCGTATGAGGTTCATCGTCTCTATGTCGTGCACACCCATCAAATCCACGCGGAAGCCATCAATGTGATATTCCGTAGCCCAGTATTTCATGCTCTCAATCATGAATTCGCGCATCAACGGCTTCTCCGAGGCAGTCTCGTTGCCGCAGCCAGAACCGTCAGAATAGGTGCCGTCGGCATTCTTGCGATAGAAATAATCGGGAAAGGTGCGTTGGAAATTGCTGCCATTGATGTCGAACGTATGGTTATACACCACGTCGAGAATGACGCGGATGCCCGCCTTGTGCAGTGCCTGCACCATCTGCTTGAACTCCCTGATGCGCACTTCGGGCTTGTAGGGATCGGTGGCATACGACCCCTCGGGCACATTGTAGTTCAGTGGGTCATAGCCCCAGTTGTACTGAGGCTGGTCGAGTTTCGTCTCATCCACCGAGGCATAATCGTAGGAGGGAAGGATATGTACGGCGTTGACACCCAGCGACACCAAGTGTTCGATGGCTTTAGGCTCGGTGAGTGCCAGGTATTTTCCCTTGTGTTTTAGTCCAGACGACGCATCAATGGAAAAGTCCCTGTGGTGCATTTCATAGATGACAAGGTCTGCAGGCGACGCCAGTGCCGGCCTTACATCGTGTTCCCAGCCCACGGGATTGGTGGTCTCCAGGTCGATGATAGCTCCCCGTTTGCCGTTCACGCCTACGGCACGGGCAAACATCCCCGGCATTTCCACGGGTTGCTTCTTTGTTCCCACCACGTCGAAGGTATAGAACATGCCTTTCAAATCACCCTTCACATCGGCCACCCACCCGAAATTCTCTTCCCGCTTCATCTTGATGGTCTTCACCGGCTTGCCGCCCAATCCCTCACGATAGAGTCTGATGAGAGGTCGATGCCGTGCATTGTTGGGGGCACATAGGAAAAAGGTAGTCTCTGATGACGTATAGTAAACGTGGCTGGTGTAATCTATGGCCATTGTATCGAGTGACTGCGCGCGCATCCATGCGCACATGATTAAAAGGAAGGATGTTAGAAACAGAACTTTTAATTTCATTTTCTTTAGGTATTTAGGGCTTCAGATGTTGATTATTGCGCCATGAGCGAAACGGCAAATCCGCCACCGCTGGCTTGATTGATTTTCAATACGTCTCCACGCTTCACGGTTTTGTGCGTGATGACATAAGCTTGTGGGTTGTGGTCATAATGGGCATTTTTAGCATCGGCATAAATCGTGCATCTGTACTTCTTATCCTTGTCGAGGAAGTCGAGTTTGATGACACTCTTGTGTCCGTTCTCGTCGCATTTGCCCCCGATAAACCAGTTGTCCGTGCCTTTTGCCTTGCGAGCCACGGTGATATAGTCACCAGGTTCAGCCTCCAAATACTTGCTGTCGTCCCAGTCAACAGCCACATCCCGTATGAATTGGAACGCATCATCGTACTTCTCGTAGTGTTCGGGCAAGTCGGCAGCCATTTGCAGTGGGCTGTACATGGTCACATAGAGTGCCAACTGTCCTGCCAAGGTGGAGTGTACAAAGCTGGTATTGTCGCTCCATTCTGACAGTTTCGTTACAAAAATACCCGGCGTGTAGTCCATCGGACCGCCCTGTAAGCGAGTAAAGGGCAGGATAGTGGTATGGTCTGGATTATTTCCTCCAAAGGCTTCGTACTCTCCACCCCTTGCACTTTCGTTGCCAACCATGTTAGGCCATGTGCGGCATAAGCCCGTTGGGCGTGTCGCTTCGTGGGCATTCACCATGATATGGTGCTTGGCGGCTTGCTTCACCACATACATATAATGGTCGTTCATGGATTGAGAGAAGTGATGGTCGCCACGAGGAATGATGTCACCTACATATCCTGTCTTCACGGCATCATATCCATATTGGTTCATGAGATTGAAAGCTTTTTTCAAATGTCGTTCATAATTCACCGCACTGGATGATGTCTCGTGGTGCATCAAGAGTTTTACACCCTTTGAATGGGCATACTCGTTGAGTCCTTTCAGGTCGAAGTCGGGGTAAGGCGTAACGAAGTCGAACACGTCTTGCTTCCAATGGTTCGCCCAATCTTCCCAACCTACGTTCCATCCCTCCACTAATACTTGGTCTAATCCGTTCTTGGCAGCGAAGTCAATGTATCGCTTCACCTTGTCTGTGTTAGCCGCATGGCGTCCGTTTGGCTTTGCTTTGCTCCAGTCTATCTGGTCGAGTTTGATAGATGGGAACTCATCGGTGTAGTTCCATGCGCTTTTGCCAACAATCATTTCCCACCACACACCGCAGTATTTTGTGGGATGAATCCAACTCGTGTCTTCTATCTTGCACGGCTCGTTGAGGTTCAGTATGAGGTTGCTCGACAACATATCGCGTGCGTCATCGCTCACCATTACCGTTCGCCACGGACTCTTACAAGGGGTTTGCATGCACCCTTTGGCACCGTATGCGTCTGGGGTGAGCCAGCTTTCAAACGTCATTGTCTTATCGTCTAAGTTGAGGTGCATGGTAGAATAGTCCACACAAGCTGCCTCGTGGATGTTGATGTACAGCCCATCTTGGCTTTTCATTTGCAGCGAGGTCTGCACGCCTGTGGGTGAGAACACTGCCACCGACGAGTTTCCCCAGTTCACCGCATCATGGAAACGCCCCCTTATTTCGGAGAGTTTGCTTTGTTGTGTCTTTTGCTCTTGTGTGTCATAGTCGCCCGGAATCCACCATGCCGTGTGGTCGCCAGCCATGGCAAACTGCGTATGTTCTTCTTTAATGAGGAAATAGGTCAAGCTGTCTTGCTGCGGAAATTCATAGCGCAATCCCATTCCCTCGTTGTAAACACGGAACCGAACAATGATATTGCGCTCAGAAGAGGCTTGATGCAACGTTACCGCCAGTTCGTTATAATGATTTCTGATGGTTGCGGTTTCCCCCCAAACAGGCTTCCATGTCTCGTCAAAGGTGGATGTCTGCGTGGCTTTAACCGTAAACCCATTCATCAAGTCGGTTTCCTGAAGCCCCTTGGAGGCGTGCTTGTCCTTCATGAGTTCCAAGCCCAAGTGCGACGGTTTCACCACGGCTTTGCCTTTATAAGTCATGGAATAGGTGGGTACGCCATTGCGTTGCAGACTGAAGTTGATGCTTACATTGCCATTGGGCGATTTGACTACTTGTGCCAACAGTGCCATTGGCAGCATAAAAAACAAAAGGATAAGATTGATTTTCTTCATGATGTTGTAGTTGAAAAGTATGCCACAAGGGCGCAAACCCTTGTGGCTATAGGTGTGAGAGGTAGGGTATCAGCCCCTTCCCGACTGTGAATTTAGTTCACATAGATTGCTCACCAAGCTGTTGTCGGTCAGCATGTCTTCTATGTTCAAGTGCATCCGATAACGCCAATAGTGCTTCGGATTGGCAGGAATGTTGATGCGTTCGGCGTTGGCATCGTCCAATCGGAGCCGTTCGTCCATGGACAACCAGTCTTGTATGGACAGGATGCAGAGCATGGAGGGCGATGCCAAGTGTTGCCAAATGATGTCGCGAGCCAACCAACCCGGCAGTGGATGGGGGGCAGGTCCTTCCTTTCCAAGCATGGTGTTGTAATAATGTTGTGTGCGTGGGTAGTCCTCGTCCCACCATTGGCGCAGTGTTGGCATGTCGTGCGAGGATATGGTAGCCACACTTCTGTAGGGGTTATTGGGCAAATAACCAAAAGTTACCTTTGGGTCTTTGGGCATAGACTGCACCTCGAGACTGAGGATGCGCAGCTCGTTCATCACCCATGCCACGCAATCGGGTACCATTCCCAAGTCTTCGGCACACACCAACATGCGGGTAGCCTGTACCAATTTAGGCAATTTTTTCATCGCCTCGTGATACCAGAACTGGTTGTTGCGGCGATAGTAGTACTCATTGTACAAACGGTTGAACGCCTGTTTGTCCACATCCCACAGACTTTCGTAAATGAAGTTGAATTGTGCCGTGATGCGTGGGTGGAACAGGTGAGGATTTTTCTTGTCACGAACAAACAACACATCGTTGGCAAGCGCATACAATCCGTCGCGTATCCATGTGCTCTTCTCATCCATTTCTTGCCCCTCGAAGGCTGCTTCAATCTTACGCTCGGTATTGAAATGCTCATTCAATTCAAACACGTCGTCGTGAATATGGTTGAGATATTTGGCGATGACTTCTTCACGATGTTCGCCAAACACCCTGTCGATGACCCAGTTGCGGACGTAGGGCTTCGTAAATAAATCTTCTTGGAAGTTGAGTCCGTAGGATGCTATCTCCTCACGCGATAGGGCCAACGATGGCGAAAACTGACCGCACAAGCCGTTGACACAGCTAATAGGTATTTCCCAAATGCGGAAGAATCCCAATACGTGGTCGATGCGGTAGGCGTCGAAGAACTCTGCCATGTTCTTGAAACGGCGTTCCCACCATGCGCATCCGTCTTTCAACATCTCATCCCAGTTGTAGGTGGGGAACCCCCAATTCTGTCCGTTTACGGAGAAATCATCGGGTGGCGCACCTGCCTGTCCGTCCATGTTGAAGTATTTGGGTTCTACCCAAACATCACAACCGTGACGACTGACCCCAATCGGCACGTCGCCTTTGAGTACGATGCGCTTGCTTTGCGCATAAGCGTGCGCCTCCTTCATCTGGGTGTATAGCACAAACTGCACGAAGTAGTAGAACGCTACTTGTTGATATGCCTTGTTGCTTGGGGTGCTTAACGCCTTGCGGTCTGCCTCGTTCCATGTGTGGTGGTCGGGCCATTGTGTAGCGTCTGCCGTGCCGTATTGGTCGCGCAGGTAGCAGAACTGTGCATAAGGTACCAGCCAGCGGGCGCTCTTTTCGAAGAACGCCTTGTACGCCTTGGTGCCCATGGTGCGTTTGCCCTCTTGCTTGAAGAGTAGCTGTAAGAAATCCATCTTGCTTCTCATCACGCGCACATAGTCTATCTGTGGCAGGCAGTTCAGCTCTTCTTGCAATGTGTCAAATTGCGCTTGCTGCGCCTTGTCGTTGAGTTTGGGCAATTGGCGCAAGTCGCAATAGAGCGGATGCAACGCAAACACGCTGATGCAGCTGTAAGGGTAAGAGTCGGTGTAGGTATAGGTGGCTGTGGTATCGTTGATGGGCAACAGCTGAAGGACGTGCTGTCCGGTGGCTTCCACAAAGTCAATCATTGCCTTGAGGTCGCCGAAGTCGCCCACGCCAAAGCTGCCTTTGCTATGTAGTGAGAATACAGGAACCAATGTTCCAGCCACCTTTGTGTTGGGCATGGGCATGAAAGCCTGATCCAAGTGGTACACCACTACGTCGCCACGGTTGAGCTTGGGTACGTCAATGGTTCGGTTGAAGCACGGTTCCCACATGGGGTCGTTCGTGGGAAGGCTGTACGACAGGGCAGCAAACTTCAGTTCTATGTGCTGCTCGCTCAGTGTTTCAGCGTCCACGTCCACCACCCATTCGTTATGCTGGTGCTGGGTCATGGGCAGTGCTTTGCTGATGTTCCACTCGCCAAATGCCTCGGTGTCGCCCGACAGCACTAAATATTGGTCGGGCTTGAGTTGTGGAGAACGTACGATAATGCGCACCGTCTTGTCGTAAGTCGTAGGCTGCAGAGCTTGCAATGTGCTGCGGTGAAGGCAGTCGGTGAAAGCCGAAGAGTACAGGTACGAGTCTTCTGGTATCTGCATCCAGTGGTCGTACACGTGGTATTGCTTCGCTTTGGCTGCCGTGAGGTCAAGGCGGTGGGTTAGAGTGGTCCATTCCTTGCGCGTTACCTTTCCGTCGCATTCTACCGAGTAGTAGTAGCAAAGGGAAGCATGGTCTGCGGTTGCAGGCAGCTTGAGGTCGCACTGCCAGTGCAGTCCATCGGTGGTGTACATTCTATAAGGGGTATAAAGCCCATCTGCAGGCTGACCATCATTCACTACATTCAAGATGAGATCTTCCCCAAAAACCGTTTTGTATTCAATGTTAAATAATAGATTCATAAACTAAGGTGTAGTAGTTGAGTAACTTTAGGTTTGGTACTTAATATATGCAAATGTATAAATAATAAGTAAGGTGAAGTTGGTTTAGAAGTCTAATTATTGGAAAAACATTGTGCAATCGTTTGCACAAATACTGTTTTCTGCTTCCAAATGTAGGTGTTTTGAAGGAGGGTTTTGTTAGATTATTTGGTCATTTCAAAATTCTCATTTTAGCTTCTCGAGAAGGTGATTTTAACCCTTTAAAGGTCGGTTTTTACACCTTGGCGAGCCAAAAGCATAGAGTTTGGTTGCACAGAGCAATGTTTTTGACGAGAAAAGTGATAGTGATGACCGTGCAAACCCAATGCTTTTGCCAGTCAATAGCATGGAGTTTGTTGCCGACAGAAAATGCTCGTCATATACAATATCTTGATAATGAGCGATATACAAAATTCGCGTATTTGCCGCCAACCTACTGGTTGCTTGCAAATACGCGAGTATTGAGGGTGCATGTCAATATTTTTGACACTTTTACACCTCCGTATTGTGGCGTTTGACACCCGTGTTTAAGGAGAAAAATAACATTCCTTGGAGAGGATGCAAACTTGCTGCAACAATTTGTTCTCGAAGGCGGTTGCGCCCACTGTGGTCGAGCGTTAACTGCCAACAGCTAATTCTGCAATAATCACTTCCTAACCAATGTCAGGCCTTGACATCCTTGATGAGCGATACGGCGGCGGCACCCAGTAACAGTGAGATGCCCGCAACGAACATCATGTGGCTCTGTACCGAGCCTACAAGACTGAGGAGTGTGCCTCCTATTAACGCAGCCACGATTTGCGGAATGCAGATGGTGCCATTGAACAAGCCGAGGTAAGCACCCATGTGGCCATAACCTTGCAAGGCATTGGTGACAAAGGTGAATGGCATGGCCAGGATGGCGGCCCACGCACAGCCTATGAGGAGGAACGGAATGAACAGTAAATATTGGTCGTGCACCACGGTACAGGCTGCAAAACCTATGGCACCCAATGCCAGACTGAGGGCGTATGCGGTCTTCCTACTACCGAGTTTGGGGAGCAGCGGTGCCCATAGCACAGAGCCGATGGCCTGCACGGCGAACAATACGCCCACCCAGTTGCCGGCCTCTTGTGCTCCCTCGCTGGCCATGTCGGTGGTGCCCCAAACGTTGGCGGCTACGGTGCCGTGCGTATAGGTCCACATGTACATGAAGGCTATCCAACTGAAGAACTGCACGATGCCTACCTTCCAGAAAGTGGAGGGTGCATGCTTGAGTAGACTAATCCAGTTTTCTTTCTTCTCCGTATCAGACTTCAGACTGCCGTTGTACTGCTCGTACTCCTGCGGTGGCCACTCCCGTACCTTGGAAATGGTGTAGTTGACGCAGAGAATGAGGATGCCCGCACCCACGATAAAGCTGTAGATCACCGAGTCGGGGATGACACCCTTGGGTGCCGTGTTGGCGATGCCCAACAGTGCGAAGAAGAATGGAAACAGGTAACCCACTAACGAACCTGCATTGCACAGCAAGCTCTGGATGGAGTAGGCCTTGGCTTTCTGTTTTTCATTCACCATATCACCCACGAGCATCTTAAAGGGTTGCATCGCCATGTTGATAGAGGTGTCGAGGAACATGAGCATGACAAGTCCGAAAATCATGGCTACCGATGCCGTCATGCCAAACGAGCCGGAGTGGGGTAGCAGGCACATGACCAGTACAGCCAGCGCCGCTCCGATGAACAAGTAGGGTATACGGCGCCCGTAGCGTGTCCATGTTCGATCTGAAAGTGTACCGATAATGGGCTGCACCACAATGCCCATCAAGGGTGGCAGAATCCAGAAATAACTCAAGTTGTGTGGGTCTGCGCCCAGTGTGGCGAAGATACGTGAGATGTTTGCACTCTGCAAAGCGTACGCAATCTGTACACCGAAAAATCCGAAACTTAAATTCCAAAGATTCCAGAAGCTCATGTCGGGCTTCTTTTTTAATTCATTCATATAGTTTTTTAGTTTACGAGTTGTTAGTTTACGAGTTTACGAGTTGATAGTTTTTTAAGTTTACAAGTAATTAGTTTACGAGTTTACGAGTTAATAGTTTACGAGTTGATAGTTTTTTAGTTGACAACTTATCAAGTAATGTGTTGTTGCGAATCGCTTTTGTTAAGCATTAACTTTTCAACTTGTTTACTCGTCAACTTGTCAACTATACACTCTTTTGCCTTGTTAACTCGTCAACTTGTCAACTCGTCAACTAAAACTATATATTACCTCGTTGTTCCCCTAATAATAAGTTTTGTTCTCACGATTCTCTTTTCAATCTTGTCGGGTGGGATGAAACCCTCCACACGGGAAATGAGGATGTTAGCTGCTTCTTCGCCTACCCGCACGCCACGCTGCTCTACGGTGGTGAGCATAGGGTCGCAGGCCTTGGCACGGTCACCATTGGTAAAGCCACAGATAGAGATATCCTCGGGTACCCGATACCCCATGCGCTTGGCAGCGTAGAGGATGCCCACGGCCGTATCATCGTTCACAGCGAAGAAAGCATCGGGGGCTTCCTCCTGACTCAGCAGCTCGGGGGTGATTAGCTCTGCGTCGGCGCGATTGTCGCAGATTCGAAAAAAACGGTCGTCAGCCTTCAGTCCGTACTTGGTAATGGCATCGCGGTATCCGTTGTAACGATTCTTGGAAATCTCCATGGTCATCAGTGTGCCGTAGTAAGCAATGCGCCGGCAGCCGGTCTGTATGAGGTGCGTGACCGCGTTGAAGGCACCCATATAGTCATCTACCACCACTCTACTACATTCCACGCCCGTGCAAATACGGTCGTAAAACACAAGTGGCATGCCGTGGTTTATCAGTTTCTGGAAATGTTCGTAGCGTATGGTGTCTTTGGCCTGTGAG
The DNA here is from genome assembly GCF_000177075.1 of Hoylesella buccalis ATCC 35310. Lineage (GTDB taxonomy): Bacteria > Bacteroidota > Bacteroidia > Bacteroidales > Bacteroidaceae > Prevotella > Prevotella buccalis. The sequence goes on along the minus strand of NZ_ADEG01000008.1, from coordinate 15,426 downwards.
ACGATGACGCCGCACACCTTGTTCTCAAAATAATCCTGGCAGATGCGCACCTCGCGGTCGTACTTCTCGTTGCTCTGCGCCACCATGATGCGGTAGCCGCGGGCACTGGCTTCCTCTTCGATGCCGGAGAGGATGCTGGAGAAGTAGAAATGTGACAGTTGGGGGACGATGACGCCAATGACTCTCAGCGGTTTCACCTTGCTGTTGCGCAGCGACTCGGCGATGACGTTGGGATAGAAATTATGTTCGCGCGCGTAAGCCTGTATCTTTTCCCGTTGTTCTTTGCTGATGCTCGGGTTGTCTTTCAATGCACGCGAGACCGTTGCAATAGAAACACCCAGTTCTTTTGCAATGTCTTTCATTGTGAGCGGTGACAAAATATCCATTTAGGTTGTTATTAGTGATACAAATGTATGCAAAACCTGAGAATGCAGGAAAGCAAGTCATTGATTTCTAACCAAATCTTTCATGCAAACGTTTGCACTGTTAAAACAACGAATTTACAGACAAAATCGTATGTCAAAGGTTAAACAATACTAACTTTGCACGCAGAGAGGAGCTACTAACCAGACATACAAGAGAAACAATCAAGCCTCCTCATAGCATTTCCCTGGCCTTAATATGGAAGGCACAAACGCATGAGTCACGACAGGCCATGAACATCAGGGAACACGACCTAAGCGATACACTAAATTTATTATATTTACATTAACTAAAAACAAGAAAGATGAAGCAGGTAAATTTTACATTGCCGCTGAGAATGCTAACGCTGTTATGTGTGTTGGTATTATCAGTCAGTGCCTTCGCGCAACAAATTGCCGTGAAAGGCCATGTGAAGGATGAAACCGGCGAACCCATTATCGGCGCCACCGTTAGAGTCTCAGGACAAGATGGAGGCGTGGTTACTGATATTGATGGAAACTTCGTGCTCAAAGCCAATGCTGGTGCGATGATTACGGTGAATTACATCGGTTACGAAAAGGCCGAAGTTGCCGCAGCCGCGGATGTGGTCATCACGTTGAAAGAAGCAGGCGGGCAGTCGTTGAACGAAGTAGTTGTTATCGGTTACGGTATGGTGAAGAAAAGCGATCTTACAGGTTCCGTAACAGCCTTGAAACCCGACAGCAAAAATAAGGGTTTGGTGGTGACACCTCAGGACATGTTAGCAGGAAAGGTGGCTGGTGTCAATATCACCAGTGACGGTGGTGCACCGGGTAGCGGAGCTAACATTCGAGTACGCGGTGGTTCTTCACTGAATGCCAGTAATAATCCATTGATTGTCATTGACGGTATCGCCATGGACAATAATGGCGTACAGGGGCTTTCCAATCCGCTTTCGATGGTCAATCCGCAGGATATTGAGTCGTTCAACGTGCTGAAAGATGCTTCCGCAACCGCCATCTATGGTAGTCGTGGTTCGAATGGTGTCATCATCATCACAACCAAGAAGGGACGGAAAGGCATGCCAGTTCAGGTTAGTTACAACGGTAACGTAACGGTAAGTCAGAAGAATGGCTCGCTCGAATTGATGAATGCCGACGAATATCGCAGCTTTATTATCAATCACTATGGTAAAGATAGCGATGCCGCAAAAGCCCTTGGCACCTCCAACACTGATTGGCAGAAGGAAATCTATCGCACTGCCATCAGTCACGACCATAATGTGGCTGTACAGGGAGCCGTGAAAGGATTACCCTATCGTGTGTCGGTAGGATATACTGGACAGCAGGGTATCTTGAAGACAACGGACTTTTATCGTGCTACAGCTGCGGTAAACTTGAACCCATCATTCTTCCAAGACCATTTGACATTGAACTTGAATGCGAAAGGGATGTATGCAGAGACGCAGTATGCCAATTATGCAGCCATTAGTGATGCTTTCCGTTTTGATCCAACGCAGAGCATTTATGACAATGGAGAAGATGCAGCGCATTACGGTGGGTATTTCCAATGGAAAAGCAAAGGAGGAGTAACTGATATTGACCCCACCTACAAGACAACTTACAATAACTTGGCTCCAGGAAACCCTGTGGCAGCTCTTGACTTGCATCATGAGAATGCTTACAGCCGATCGTTTGTGGGAAGTGCTGACATTGACTATAAGGTTCATGGTTTTGAAGACCTTCGTTTGCACGCCACCCTGGGTGCGGACATCTCAAAAGGACGACAAACTAAGAATGTCGGCCCTACCGCTCTTGAGGCTTTCTATTATGGAAGCTATGGCGCTGAGGAGAAGTTGAAACGCAACTTGTCACTCAGTGCTTACGGGCAGTATTTCAAAGACTTTGACGTGAATCATCACTTTGATGTGATGGCAGGTTATGAGTGGCAGCACTTCTGGCATAATGAAAAGAATGATTATACTGGATACTATCAGAAAACGAGTACGATTAAACCTGGTGAGGAAACTGACCATACACCGTTCTTTACAGAAACAGAGAACTATTTAGTTTCTTTCTTCGGTCGTTCCAACTATACATTGATGAATAGATACTATCTCACGGCAACGGTTCGTGCCGATGGTGCGTCACGTTTCAAACAGCATTGGGCATGGTTCCCATCTTTTGCATTCGCATGGAAAATCAATGATGAGAACAAGTTCCGCAATATCAAATGGCTGTCTGACCTGAAGCTGCGTTTAGGTTGGGGTATGACAGGTCAGCAGGAAGGCATCGGTGATTATAACTATTTTGCCATCTATAAAATGAATACAGGTACACAGTCGTTCTATCCTCTGCTTGGAAACGGCAATCTGTATACACCTCAGGCTTACGATGAAAACTTGAAATGGGAAACAACGACTACTTATAACATCGGTCTTGATTGGGGACTCTTCAACCAACGTTTGACTGGTAGTGTAGATTGGTACTACCGTAAGACGACAGACTTGTTGAACTCTGCACCCGCTGCTGCTGGAACTAACTTCGACAACAGAGTGATGACCAATATTGGTTCGTTGAAAAATACTGGTGTTGAGGCTTCAGTCAGTTGGAAGGCGATACAATCAAACGATTGGTATTGGACTATAGACTATAACTTTACCTACAATAATAATACCATTACAGCGCTGACGGGTGCCAATACAAAACCGATAGAAAGTGGTAATGGATTGCATGCTGGTACGGGAAAGAAGATTCAAGCTTTCGCCGTAGGTCACCCATCCTCTGCTTTCTGGGCTTATCAACAAGCATACGATAAAGACGGAAATGCCATCGAAGGCGTGGTGGTAGACCGTAATGGTGACGGATCCATCACGGACGATGATCGCTATTTCTATAAACAAGGTGCTGCACCCGTGACTATGGGGCTGGCTTCTCGCTTGGAATACAAGAACTGGGACTTGGGCTTCTCCCTGCGTGCGAATATCGGTAATTATGTTTATAATGACGTGTTGGCCAGTCGAAGCAATATGAGTCAGCTGTGGGCACCATCATCTTTCTTGGAACAAAGACCTAAAGCTGCCGTCAAAATGAACTGGCAGTCAAGCGAGTGGATGCAAAGTGATTACTTTATCCACAATGCTTCGTTCCTGAAGATGGATAACATTACCTTGGGCTATAGCTTCGCTAATCTCCTCAAGAGTGGAAATGGACGAGGGCTGAGTGGTCGTTTGTATGGAACGGTTTCCAATGTCTTTACGGTCACCAAATATGAAGGACTAGATCCAGAGGTATTCAGCGGTATTGATTATGAGCTGTATCCACGCCCTATTTCATTCATTTTTGGTCTCAATTTGAATTTCTAATCATTCATAAAGATAGTACGTCATGAAAAGATATATCATCAAATATACAAAAAAGATTTTTCCCGTGGCAGTCTTGTTGCTGACAATGGGAATGGGATCTTGTGTGGGTGACCTGGATGTCACACCCATCGATCCGAATAAGAACACAAAGCTCGATCCAACTGCGCTGTTCAATATGTGCTATGCCAATTTTGGCTTGGAAGGCATTGAAGGTCCTGGAAAAGCCAATATCGCAGCAGATGATGGAGGAACAGCAGGGTTGGTGCGTCAGATGTTCAATGCCAACGAACTGACAACCGATGAAGCTATCTGTGCTTGGTCCGACCCTGGAGTGACAACACTCAACACCAACGAACAAGATGCCAGCAACATGATGCTCAGCATCTATTATAATCGTCTGTATTATGGCATCTCGATTTGTAACCAATACTTGGGGGTTGCGAGTGATGTGAATGCCACACAGACAGCTGAGATACGGTTCTTGCGTGCCCTGCAGTTTTACTTGGCGATGGACGCCTTTGGGAACATACCTTTGCCAACGGCCATCACACCAGAGAAACCCACACAGAAAACACAAGCTGAAGTGTATCAGTGGCTCGAGAAAGAGTTGTTGGAAATAGAACCAAATTTGTCGGATGCTAAACCAAAGACATCGAAAGACGCAGGTTATGGGCGTATTGACAAAGCGGCAGCATGGATGCTTCTGTCCAGATTGTACCTCAATGCACAGATCTATACAGGTACACCACAATGGACTAAGGCTGCTGAATACGCCAAGAAGGTCATTGACTCTCCCTATCAGTTAAGTAAGACAGCCAAAGGAGGATACAGCGCTTACCAGTTGATGTTCATGGGTGATAATGGTGAAAATGGTTCATCTGTCGAAGCAATTTTCCCCATTCTACAGCAAGGAGACAAGACTGCCGCTTACGGATGTACGACATTCATGATGGCGTCCTCTTATACGAGCGACATGCCAAGCAATGGAACCACTGGCACATGGAGTGGTAACCGTGCTAGAAAGGAACTTGTTTCAAAGTTTTTCCCAAGTGGAAATGCACCACAGGCTGAACCTGCGGTTATGATTAAGCAGGCAGGTGACGACCGAGCCATTTTCTGGGGAAAAAATCGTACCCTTGAGATTGAATCCGTAAAAGATATCGTTGATTTCAAAAAGGGCTATTCTGTCATGAAATTCACCAATGTGAAGAGTGACGGTGCAGCTGCTACGAATACAGGATTTGCTGATACCGATTTCTTCTTTTTCCGTACAGCTGAAGCTTATCTCACCTATGCAGAGGCAACAGCTCGCCTGAACAATAATGTAGCAACAGCTGAAGGAGTGGCCTTGTTGAACGAACTTCGTCAACGTTCGCATGCTTCTACCAAAGCCGGATATAGCATCAATGATATTCTGGACGAGCGGAGCAGAGAGTTTTATTTCGAGGGTCAGCGACGTGTAGACTTGATACGCTACGGCAAATTCGGAGGTAACAGCGATTATGTATGGTCATGGAAGGGCGGTGCTGCCAACGGACGCAATTTCAATGCACAGCGAAACATCTTCCCGTTGCCGTACAGCGATCTTTCTGTGAATGAGAATTTGAAACAAAACACAGGTTATTAACATTCAACGAAAACAGATATGAAAACAATTTTAAAATCAATATTGCTGTTGTGTTGCACTGCGGGTTTGTTGACGGCCTGCGATGACGACCGCGGCTCGAACCCTGTGGTACAAGAACCAGCCACATTCATGTTGAACACACCGACTTATGCCACATCTACCATCGATATGGCATCATCAGAAACGTTGCACTTTACCTGGTCACAACCTGATTATGGTTTTCCTGCTAAGGTGGACTACCAGTTACAAGTGTCGCTTGATGGTAACTTCACAACGTCCTATGTTCAAGAGCAAGCTGATAAGAGTGGGGCTACTAAGGCTAACTATAAAGAACTGACAACCGTGTACAATGTATGTAGTGCGGATGTCAATGCGACAGAACTGGCTAAGGCTTTTCAGCAAATAGCCAAATGGGCTGACGGAGCTGTTCCTGCTACACAAACCGTGTATGTGCGTGCTAAAGCTGTATTGAAGACAGTTTCTCGGATTTATTCAAACACGGTAAAAATCAACGTTAGTCCTTATTATGTCGAACTGAAGGATGCCGCGCCACAGATTTGGTATCTCATCGGTGGTTGCATTGCTGACGGAAAATGGTCTAATGGCTCAGATGCGATAGGTGTTTCCATGATTCCTATGTATACCATTGCAGGCGAAAGCTATGACAAAGTTACAGGAGGTGGTCTTATTCAGTATGTGGGCTATTTCCCCGCTGGTGGCGAGTTCAAAATTATAGAGAAGCCTGGTAGTTGGGATTACGGTATGTGCGGTGATAAAGACGGACACCTTGTTTATCGCAATGGAGGTGATGATCCTGGCAATATCAAGGTAAAAGATGCGGGTTATTATAAAATTACGGTCAACACCACTGAACATACGGCAAAAATGGAGCCGTACACAGCTGCTGTAACGACCTATCCTACCATCACTCTTCCTGGAACCTACCAGGGATGGAAACCAGAGAAGAATGCTTTGACAAAAGTCACTACTGGTGGAGAAAATCACGACTGGACCACTACTGTAAACTTTGATGCCGATGCAAACATCAGCAATGACGAAGGTGTAAAGTTCACCAATGGTTCTTGGGATGTGAATTGGGGCGCTGAAGATTTCCCCTTGGGTACAGGCACAGGTGGCGGAAAGAACATTCGCTACAAAAAGGGAACCTATAAAGTTTATTTTAACGACATTCTCGGTTCATACCAGTTTGTCGCCCAGTAAATGAATTCGTGGCAGAAAGGAGGCTCTTTTGAGCCTCCCAGCCACTTCAAAAAGATATAAAATGAAAAAGCTATTCTATACAATGGGGCTCCTCTTGCTGATGGCGAGTTGCTCCAACGATTATACAGATTGGGCCAATCCACAGTCAAATCATGAAGACCCAGCGACAGTAAGTTTGACCATTCAACCTGCCGAGGCCATTGATTTTGCCAAGTTGACGACCGACTCTGTGCAACTTTTCACACCCGTTGTCAAAGCTGCTGAGGGCAGTGTGAACACTTATACCGTTGTGCTGTACAATACAGACAAGTCTGATTCTAAAGCTTTGAAGGCCGATGCGCTGGGAAAGGTTAAATCCGCAGAATTGGAAGAAGCGGTACTTCAGCTTTTTGGACATCGTCCAGTGGCGCGAACCATTGATTTGGATGTTACGGCATACACCATTATTGAGGGGCAAAGCATCAAAAACCAAGCCAGCACTAAGGCTATTATCACACCCGAAGCACCCGTTATCGAGAATACTTACTACCTTGTAGGTGGCATCAATGGATGGGATAATAACAATAAAGATTTCCCCGTAGAAAACAGCGGAGCTGATGTCTATAAAGATCCGGTCTTTACCATTACCCTGACAGCTGCGCAAGTAGGTAATGGTGTAGAATTTAAGTTGAATCCTGTTTCGGGCATCGGTTCTTGGGATAAATGTTACACGGCATCAAAAGATGAAGCAGAAGGAAAGATTGCAGGTGGCAACGCTGGAGGGAATCTGAAAGTTGAGGCAGTTGAAAATGCCAAATATTACAAGCTGGAGTTCAACATGCTTGATCTCACATTCAAGGTAACCCCGATGAGCGATCCAGAGCTTTACCTCACAGGCAACCATTACGATTGGGGAAAAACATGGAAACAGTTAGTTCCTGTCTACGGTACTACTGATTTGTTCTGGACTATCGTTTATCTCCATGCTGGCGAACAATTCAAGTTTGCACCGCAAGCAGATTGGGGTAACGACTTCGGTATGCAGGCAACCATTCATGAAGAGGCCAATGCAGGTGTCAGTGATACTGACGGTAACATTACCATTGCCAATGCTGGATGGTATCAACTGACCGTAACAAACGGTGCTTCCAGAAGCGTCACCATCAGTAAGCCAAAAGTGTACCTCATTGGGAATACAGTTGGTTCGTGGGGCATTGAGGATGTAAATCTCTTCACGGAGCCTACCACGGAGGACGGTGTGTTTGTTTCAAAGGCTTTTGCAAAGGCAGACGAAGTACGTATGTGCGTCAGTGTTCCTGGACATGACTGGTGGCAATCTGAGTTCATTGTCACCGCAAAAGGAAAGATCGATTACCGTGGCAAGGGCGGAGACCAAACACGAGTGAATGTTAAAGCGGGTCAGAAAGCTTATCTAAATTTCTCAAAGGGAACTGGTAAATATCAATAACCATACGAGAGTTATATTTAGTGAGTAATATAATCAAGTAGGAAAGGCAAGTCTCCGTAATGGAGACGGCCTTTTCGTTTAGTCACCTGTGACTGACATTAGGTTGCAATTTCTTGCAGGAGGATTCAAGGTGTGAATCTATCGTGTTTTTTTTGAACTGCACAAAGTGATTTGTAATTAAGCTGTATATCAACAAAATCAACTAACACTATGAAACTATTTAAAACCTTTTTATTCTTATTCTTAACTATTCCTGCGCCTCTTTTCGCGCAAGGTTGGCCCAAGGATTACAAGGGCGTGATGCTGCAAGGCTTTTATTGGGACAGTTATCAAGACACACAATGGAGCCATTTAGAGGGTCAGGCAGACGAGCTGTCCAAGTACTTCTCACTCATTTGGGTGCCACAGTCGGGCAATTGCAACACGCTGAAAAACCAAATGGGCTATGCGCCTATATGGTGGTTCAGGCACGATAGCGCATTTGGTAGCGAAGCTGAACTGCGCAAGATGATCAAGACCTTCAAGGAAAAAGGCACGGGCATCATCGAAGATGTGGTTATCAATCACCGCAACGGCAACACCAACTGGTGTGATTTCCCCACGGAAACGTGGAATGGGCAAACCTTCACATGGTCGCTTGCCGATATTTGCAAAGGCGATGATCAAGGAGAAACAGAGCGAAATGGCTATGTGTTGACAGGCAACAGCGATACGGGCGACGACTTCAAGGGCGCGCGCGACATCGACCATACCTCCACAAATGCCCAAAAGAATATCAAGGCATATCTTGATTTCCTGTTGAATGATTTGGGTTACACTGGTTTCCGTTACGATATGGTCAAGGGATTCGCAGCCAAATATATTGGCATGTACAACACTTCTGCCAAACCCGTGTACTCGGTTGGTGAGTATTGGGACAACACAGCCAACATCAAGAACTGGATTAACGGCACCAAGGTAGAGGGTATTCCTACCTCTGCCGCCTTCGATTTCGACTTGAAGTATCGTATTTATGATGCCTTTAGTTCTAATGGCGACTGGTCAAAACTCAACAGCGAGTGTCTGGCCAGCGATTCATATTACAAGCAATATGCCGTAACGTTTGTCGACAATCATGATACAGGTCGCACTGATGGGCAAGGCAGCAATCCGTTGTTTGCCAACATCGAGGCTGCCAATGCCTATATCCTCGCCATGCCGGGCACCCCTTGTGTGTTCTTGCCACATTGGCTTCAATACAAAACTGCTATTAAGCGGATGATTGCTACCCGCCGTGCAGTGGGCATAAGCAACACCAGCGACATCGTGCAAGCCGATGCCAAGCACGATGGCTTCGTGCTGAAAGTAAAAGGTAGCCAAGGTGATTTGTTGTTGATATTGGGAAAAACGACAGACGCTAATACGCAAGGAATGAAGTTGGCTACGTCGGGCGACAACTATAAAATGTATGTTAGCAATGCCGTCAACATTGATGAGGTAACAAGCATCAAGGAAGAGCAAGCTACATTCCATGCTCCTTCGTTTTGTGTGGTGAACGATGGTGAGACCTGTGCTTTCTTTGAAAAGCCAAAAGATTGGAACTCCGACATCAAGTGTTGGGCATGGAACGCTGCTGGCAACTTTACGGGTGGCACATGGCCTGGCGTGGCATGCACCAAGGTAGGTGTGACTGACACTGGTAACGAGGTGTGGAAGTGGTCATGGAACGGCACCTTCACCAATGGCTCTGCCGAAGGACAAGTTCCAACTGGCATCATCTTCAATACTTCGGGTGGCAGACAAACCAGCGACTTGAAGTTTGAAAATGGAGCCTACTACAATCCCACAGGTGTAAACTTGGGTGTGGTGACCGGTATCAACAAGGTGCCATCAGCACAGACAGGCCAGCGCAAGGTGAACGTATACGCACTGGATGGACGCCTTGTTCGCTCGCAAGTGAGCGAGGACAAGAGTCTGCAAGGACTGCAAAAAGGCGTGTATGTGGTGAACCACCGCAAGCTGTTCGTTCGATAAAGCACTAACCAAAGCAATGCCCCCTGGAATGTAAGAAAACATTCCAGGGGGCATTGTTCATTGTTAGCCATCCGAAGCAGGCCGACTATCGCGTTCCATTTTTAGGTGTTGACTTTACTGCGAAAATGGCATGTCACATCAAGACGAGGCCAGCCAGACGATTACAAAGAAATGCCTCCTATTTAATTTTGCGCTCATTCACCTGAAATATCAAATGCCTTTTTTAATGATATAATCTAAGATTAAGTGGCTTTTGCGGTTTTTTTTGTTTAAATTAATAGTTATTTTTATTTTTTTCTTTAAAAAAAAGTTGTTATAATTTTTACGGTTTTATAGATTTTCATTATTTTTGCTGGAGGATTATAATCTTAGTTGCATTTTGGACTCAAGGCAAGATAATAAAGAAATGAACTATGAATTATCAATTCCCACAGCCCTTACATGGACAACGTGGCCTGGTGCAATATGGGAGCGTTCTCTTTCTTGCTGATGAAAATCACCAACGTAGTAGAACTGGACCTGAAATTCGAGCCTTTCTCCCTTGACAATCTGAAACGTATTTTCTCTTGATGAGATGAAAACGGGTGAACATTTGCAGAACATTCTGCCCTCTCTTGGTCAGCTGGTCAACTCAAAGATTAAATCTTTGCAAGCATGAAAGTTGACGATAAGTAAAACAATGATAACAACTGCTAATCTATATAACAGAAAAGAAACAAGAAAACTGTTGTTGTTTTTTTAAGACTTTATTGTTTTTTTTATTAATAAATTATTTAAAATCAGTCTTTTATGAAAAATTTTAAGCTGCATGCGCCCAAGACCTGGCTTCCGATGGTAGCCGTCTTGGCTCTTTGTGCTTGTTCGAGTGAGGATCCGTTGGTCGATGATGGGACCAACCCTGTTCCTAATGAGTCGTTCTCATTTGCCAATTACTCGCTTGGCGTGGGTATGGCGCGTAGTGGTGCACCAACCCCGAATGTTCCCCCCGCTCCAACTCCCGGCACCGAAACTTCTTCTTATGACTTCGTTAATGGTGTTCCAGGTGTGAAAATCACTCGCACCACCTATCACCAGTCAGGTACGGCTTACAACGAGTTTATGATCTTCAATCCAGCACAGACATCCATCTATCCTGGACATGTGTTTGTTGGTGGAAGTGTTACAAGTGGCGAGTACAAGCCAGTTAAAGGACAGAAGCTCAATCCTATCGTCATCTCCAACACGCTTGTGCCAAGAGATCCAGGCTCTTTGAGTTCCAGACCACTTAACGATCCAACTTGGAGCTCTTATCAGGATGTACTCAAAGATTGGCTCTCTTTTGGTGCACAGGATGCAGGTGCCATGACCGAATACGAGTATCATCAGGTGACACTCGATAGGTCTGGTTCTGTACAGCTTTCAGGCTCCATCGGTACCTCTGCAAAACTTACATGGGACTTGAGCAACTCATGGCAACGCAACAAGACACATGTGTTGTTGAAGTTCATCCAAAAAGTTTATAGCGTTTCAATGGATACACCAACAGGATGTATACTTGCCAATGCACCTGAGGTAGCAAAGAATTTTGATGGTACTATTCCAGTTTATGTCAGTGACGTGTATTATGGTCGTATCGCCTACATGTTAGTTTCAAGTAACTATACCTATGACGAGGTGACTGCCGCCATAGGCTTATTGCTTCCCAACTGGGGCAACCTTAGTTTGAACTTGCAGACACAATATAAGAAAGTACTCGATGAGTCTGCGCTCCACCTGCTTTGCATCGGTGGCAAGGCTGAACAACACGGACGCCTCGCTGACGGTGGTTGGGAAGGGTTCCGCAAGAGTCTCGCAGAGCCCATGCCTATTTCTACAGCAGAACCAATCTCTTACACGCTCCGCTATGTAGACGACAACTCTGTGGCACAGGTGCTTACTACCGATCGATTCCCGATTATTTCTTCTGTGTTTGTACCCGAGTGCAACCGTATTTCCTTCAAACTCACACCTTCCGCATTGGAGGCTGCCGCTGCCAGCAAACCCGATCTTTACGTTTGGGGTAATGCAACGATGAATTTGCCAAATGGTCAAACGACATCCTTGTTCAATGCTCCTTATTCAGACGCTTACAAGATGAATGGTCCGAACATTTACACCCAAATCGATGCACCTACCGCAACAATTACGCTGAATAGAAACGGTATGGACATGGAAGCATTCCTCAATCAGAAGGTGGAAATCACAGTTACGCTGGGTAACACAGTCGCTGCAGGAACTACCAAGGGTGATGATCTTGGTACGGTGACAATAACCAAGACGTTGAAAGACTTGATTTTCGATGCAAAAGACTATCAGTTTGGCATGCAAACACGCCGCAAGATAGCAGTGGACTACCATGGCTCCATCGTCTTTGATGTAAGCTACGCTACAGAATAATCCTTTTTCTTGGCGGAGAAATCTACTTCTTCGCCAAGGACTATTACACACTATAGACGGAAAGTACGAATCAGATAAAAATTCGCACTCTCCTCTAATTCCTATTACCTTTATTATAATCATATTCAACACATCATTAAAACCTATACGCTGATGAAACGTTTCTTCAAATTATTGTATGGATTCTTCTTCGTTGGCTTGCTCACTCTTTTTGGATGCCAGGCAGACGAACTTCAATCCATCATGACAAGCAATAACGAAAGTAATTTCGTGGAAGAAAAAGAGGCTTTGGAAATCGCAGGCTCCTTCCTTGAGCAAAACAGTGATGTGGCTCAAGTGAAGACCAGGGCAGGTGGCATACCTGAACTAAAGGTAGTTTATACCGACGGAAAACCTCACACCCGTGCTTCAAACGCACAACGCTCCACTTATTACATTATCAACTATGGCGATAATGGCTATATCGTCGTTTCTGCCTCTAAGGGTACTTATCCCATTCTGGGTTATTCCACCAATGGCAAGTTCGATCCTGACAAGATACCTGTGAACATGCGTGAGCTGCTTGACGGCTATTCTAAAGAGATACGCTTTGCCTACGAGAACGTAAAGATAGACAATCGCATCAAACAAATGCGGCAGACAGCCATCGCAGGAACTAACCAAGAGATGAATGCGCAGACATCAGTAAGTCCGTTGTTAGCTAACATTCATTGGAACCAAGCTCCTTATTACAACGCTTACTGCCCGTATAATTGTCCTGTGGGTTGTGTCGCTACGGCAACATCCCAAATCATGCGTTACTACGAATATCCTGCTCGAGGCAAGGGCTATCACTCTTACAACTCCAGCTATGGAACGCTGTCTTTCAATTACAACTACGATTTGAATTGGAAGAATATGCCGTATTCTGTGCTCCGTAGACCCAATGACGATGTGGCAAGCCTTTGCTACGGTGTGGCTGTGGGCTTGGACATGGGCTTCTCACCCTCTGGTAGCGGCACTTACCAGCAGTATGTTCCGCAGATGCTGAAGACCTACTATTCTTATCCTGATGCCGTAACCAGCTTGGAACGCTCAGACTATTCTACTACTCAGTGGGAGAGCATCGTGCGCAACGAGCTTGACAACCGCAGACCCGTGCAATATGCCGGGAGTGGTAACGGTGGTGGGCATTCCTTCGTTTGCGATGGTTACAGCTCTAACGGATACTTCCACATCAATTGGGGATGGGGCGGATTTTCTGATGGTTACTTCCTGCTCAACGCACTCGACCCGAGCGGACTGGGCATTGGTGGTGGCTCCGGCGGCTTCAACTACTGGCAAACCATCGTGGTGAACTTCGCACCTCCGGGCTATAACGACGGAAACGAACCGGACCCAACGCCAGATCCAACGCCGACAGATAACTACGCACCCTCCTATTCAGACTATTCCAACTCCACCTACATCTATTATGTAAGCATCGGCGATATGCAAAACTACAGTGGAGCCTCGTCCTACACGTTCTTCGAGAACAAGAAGGTTGAGCTTGAGGCTGGCAGCAGCAACTACGTTACGCTCATGCCGCGATTCCCTAACGGTATTTATCCCATGTACTGGTGTGTTTGGGTGGACTTCAATGGCAACAAGAAGTTTGAAGACAACGAGCGTGTGTTGGCTCAATACATGAATTCCGACAATTATTTCTACCGCATGTTCAAGGTTCCCGCCGATGCAGTGAATGGCGAGACGCGTGTGCGTGTCAGTGCCAAGTGGGGAAGTTATCCTAAACCTGACGAGCACTTTACTTATGGCGAGGTTGAAGATTATACTGCTGTTATCACGCAGCCAGCTGCGCCAGATCCTGACCCCAAGCCAAATCCTGCCCCTGATCCAGACCCCACGCCTGATCCCACGCCTGATCCCACGCCTGATCCAGACCCTGACCCAACGCCTACCCCTAAGACTTACTGCACTGTTCAAGCTGCCAACTCCTCATCAGCTTATATCAGCCAAGTCAGTCTTAGCACCATGACAAAGGTGTCTGGCGGAAGCGCATACTCAGACTTCACCTCGTATATTGCCTACGCAAGCCTTGGCCAGTCCTTTAAGTATGTGCTCACCCCGGGCTTCAAATCTTCTTCCAGAAGCAAGATGTACTGGCGTGTCTATGTCGATTTCGACAACGATGGAGTGTTCTCGCCAAACGAGAAGAAGGTTGAGCGTTACTCCTATTATGGGTTCTCGGGCTACATCTACGTACCCACTACGATTCAAAAGGGTAACTATCGCATCCGAATTGTTGCCAGCCCAGACCGTTATCAAGATCCTTGTGGAGAATTTAATAACGGGGAGGTTGAGGATTACACGCTGCAAGTGCGCTAAACCTAAAGCCCTTCATTGCTGACAGATTAGCAAAACCATCCGTAAAAGTCCGTGATAGCAATGACAGGTATCGCGGACTTTTGTCATGTATGGGGCACGAGTAGATGAGTCTTCCTTCCACACATTCGTTATGTAACAATACGAAGTGCGCAGAGATTTTTTTTGCGTATGGCTCATTTTGCAGACTGAGACCTCTGCAAAACCTTACCCCATTCTCTTTCATTCTTGTTTTTGAGCACTATTGGCTCACCTGCGGTCTATATTTTTGATTTTTAGGCTGTATATGCTCTATTTCATCTCATTTTCTCCCCTTATTTGAGAGAATTAGACACAATTATCCCTGGAGTTCGATATAAATTGTAGGCAATAGCCTCCATGATGTGTTGTGCGTGAGTCTTATCTAAACCTACATATCTGGCTATCCCACCATGAAACCATCTGTGAATAGAGCCAAAGGTACGTTCCACTTTGTACCGTATCTTGCTGATGGCTACATTAACACGCTGCTCTCTTTCCGTTAGCTTACGTCCCCTTACACCTTTGTGCATGATACGACTCTTGAGCTTCATACGTTTAAGTACATCCTTGTTTGCC
>NZ_ADEG01000009.1 GCF_000177075.1 Hoylesella buccalis ATCC 35310 | reverse complement strand
TTGTAAGCATGGATTGTACCATTTTGGCGCAGTCTAATGTATTATATAGGTCTCTTTACGGTAATGATTTTCATATCGACGTGGGCTCTGACGTTGTCTGTTCAACTTTGATAGGCAGTTGGAAGAGCCTCAGTTCGTGGAATAGACAATAGGACGATTCCACACTTGAACCTAAACTTCGCACTTAACTAACTGATAATAAGAAGTAAGATATCATAATGAGAATGCTTTGATACCAAATTATTCCCATTACAAATCATCTTGTTCTACTTATAAATTTAATTTCCCAAAACTAATAGGAATGCACAAAGTTTGTTGCTTCTCCAATGTTTTTAAATTAACTTTCATTTACACTTGGTTGTGTGTTATGCCCTTCTGGGGCATATCGCCTCTGGCTTGATGTTATTATAGACAAGCTCCATCAAGTAAACGTAACAACTTTCTTCCATCAGTCAAGACATTAGGAGACCATGCCATAGTCGATGATGATTATGGCACGGTCGTCATAATTTCGGGCACATCAAAATCCTATACCTGCACCGGCAACGAGATAGACATGGTCGTTGGTGGGTGAGACTATTGCTTGAACAAAGAGTGGTATCGAGAATTTACCAGATATTCCAAAACTCTTCGATGCTTTCAGCGATACATCGGTTATTGCGGCCTTGCCGTTATAGTAGCCTTTCCATGGTGTAAAGCCAATTGATGGCGTCAATGTCACTTCGACCGGGCAAGCGATGTCGTATGACGCATTGATGTAAGTTGAACAGCAACGCTTGTCGCTGTCCGTACGCATATCGGCTCCGGCAAACCATGTTGACCAACTGAGAGTAAGAGGCAGTTTAGTGCTGAAGTTGTAAGCAACAGTCGCCTCAAAGTGATGGCCTCCATCTATGGGATTGTCTGTTGGACCTTGCTTGTAGTAACCGTAAGGATTATGCAATCCGCCCCACCAATAATCTGTCAATGTGGTTGATAATCCACCAATGGAGTAAGATAGATTAATGTCCAGTTCTTGAACGTCGCGGTCAGCATTATTTGTCAGACTCTGACTACACCATGCCGACAGGGACAATCCTTTGTACGACAAGCCAAGACTAGGCTGCACCGAAAAGCCGGAGTTCTGGTCCATTCCACGCCATACGTAGTTATTTACCAAGTCAATGTTGCCATTCACGGTTACTTTGTCTTGTGCGGAAGCGGCTGACGATAAGGTCATGACCGCTCCCAAAATAGATGCGAAAATAATTTTTATCTTCATCATTTTTGTGAAATCAAGATTGGTTTAAGTTTATCAAGAGCTACATTCAGTTTCAATACATTTACCTTTGCAGGACCGAATAGGCCAAGCAACGGACGTTCAATGGATTTCTCAACCAATGTTGCAACTTGCTTTTCATCGAGATGCCTTGCGGCAGCTACTCGTTTCACCTGCACCCGAGCTGACTGCGGAGTGATGTCGGGGTCGAGTCCCGAACCGCTCGCCGTCACCATTTCAGCCGGCACGTCCTTGCGCTCAAGGTATGGATGATGTATCAGGAAAGAGTCTATACGTGTCTCCACTTCGACAAGATATTCGGGATTCGTAGGTCCCTTGTTGCTGCCACACGAGTTGGCAGCATCATATCCATCGCCTGCACACGAGGGTCGTCCCCAAAAATATATGTCTTTGGTGAAGTACTGCCCTACGTTGGCTACACCTACCACTTTGCCATCCACTTCCACAACTTCGGCATTACCATTTCCCGGACCTGCCACTTTGCCAAAAATCCATAATACCATTACATAACCGAGGTACAGGAACATGCACAATACCATCGTTAGCCTGAAAGCTACTATAAAATTTTTCATATCTGTATTTCAATTAAAAGAATAAACCTACGATTAAATCAATCAGTTTGATACCCACAAATGGAGCAATGATACCTCCCACTCCGAATATCAGCAGATTGCGTCGGAGCAAAGCGCTTGCCCCTATCGGCTTGTACTTCACGCCACGCAATGCCAAGGGGATGAGCAGCGGGATGATGATGGCGTTGTAGATGACGGCCGAGAGAATGGCACTCTCGGGAGAATGAAGATTCATGACGTTCAGAGCTGCAAGTTCTGGTATGGATACCATGAAGAGGGCAGGCACAATGGCAAAGTATTTCGCCACATCGTTGGCGATGGAGAAGGTGGTGAGTGTGCCACGTGTCATGAGCAATTGCTTGCCAATCTCAACGATCTCAATGAGCTTTGTCGGGTCGTTGTCAAGATCTACCATATTACTAGCCTCCTTGGCCGCTTGAGTACCGCTGTTCATGGCCACACCCACGTCGGCCTGTGCCAATGCTGGAGCATCGTTGGTGCCGTCGCCCATCATGGCAACGAGTTTGCCGTTCTTCTGCTCTGCTTTAATATAGTTCATTTTGTCTTCTGGCTTAGCCTCGGCAATGAAATCATCCACTCCAGCTTTCTCTGCGATATATTTGGCAGTCAGTGGATTGTCACCAGTCACCATAACTGTCTTCACACCCATCTTATGCAGACGCTCAAAACGCTCACGGATTCCTTGTTTAATTATGTCCTGTAGTTCGATGACTCCAACAACTTTTTTGTTGACAGTCACAACAAGAGGTGTACCGCCATTGCCAGTTATGGCTGTCACGAGACAAGAGATATGCTCGGGAAAGGTGTAGCCGGCATCCTCGGTAATATGACGCATGGTTTCGAAGGCTCCCTTGCGAATCTCTGTGCTGTCCTTCAACACGATGCCCGACGACTTCGTCTCGGCAGTAAACTTTATCATGTGGGCACCCTCGGTGTGCAATGCCCTCATCCTGAATCCGTCGTTTCGTCCAAGCTCTACTATTGACTTTCCCTCGGGAGTATCGTCGGCAATTGAGGAAAGGAGGCATGCCTGTTCAAATTCGGCCTTATCCACCCCTTCGGCAGGATAGAACGCAGTGGCCTTACGGTTGCCAATGGTGATGGTTCCTGTCTTGTCAAGCAACAGCGTATCCACGTCACCCGCTGTCTCCACAGCCTTACCGCTTTTAGTGATGACATTGGCACGCAGCGCACGATCCATACCGGCAATACCGATGGCAGAAAGTAGGCCGCCGATGGTTGTTGGTATCAGGCAAACGAATAATGAGAGGAACGAGGCTATGGTGATCACTGTACCCGTATAGTCGGCAAAGGGCTTTAAAGTGACGCAGACTATCAAGAACACCAATGTGAACACTGCCAACAGAATGGTAAGTGCAATCTCGTTAGGGGTCTTCTGACGTGATGCACCCTCCACGAGGGCTATCATCTTGTCGAGGAAACTCTCGCCAGGTTGCGTAGTGACAACCACACGGATATGGTCGCTAAGCACTTTTGTACCACCAGTGACACTGCTCTTATCGCCACCGGCTTCGCGGATGACTGGGGCAGACTCACCTGTGATAGCACTCTCGTCGATGGAGGCAAGTCCCTCAACAATCTCACCATCGGCAGGAATAACATCGCCGGCATCGCACACAAACTCGTCGCCCTTCTTCAGAGAAGAACTGCTGACGGTTTTGATATTACCGTTCACATACAGCTTTGCTGGCGTCTCCTCGCGCGTCTTGCGTAGGCTGTCAGCCTGAGCCTTACCACGTGCTTCGGCTATGGCCTCGGCAAAGTTGGCAAACAGCAGGGTGACGAAGAGGATAAGCAAAACCCATGCGTTGTAGGCAAACGAGCCTTGCTCGCTGCTAAACGCCGAATAGATGGTCACGGGCAGCATAACGGCAGTGCAAATCTCCACCGTGAACATAATGGGGTTCTTTTTCATCTGCCTCGGGTCGAGCTTCACAAACGACTGTTTGATGCTCGCTATAACAAGTTCTTTTTCAAATAGATTGTTCATAACTTACAATGTTAAGTGTTCAGCGATTGTACTTAGTGCATGTACGGGGAAGAACGACAAGGCTGCCACGATGAAGATGACGGCAAAGGTCATCACACCGAATGTAACGGTATCAGTTTTCAGCGTTCCTGCACTTTCGGGAATATATTTTTTCTTAGCAAGAATACCAGCTATTGCCACCTGACCTACGATGGGCACAAAACGTCCAAGGATAAGCACTATGCCACACGAATAGTTCCAGAACCAGGTGTTGTCACCCAAGCCCTCAAAGCCGGAACCATTATTGGCGGCCGACGATGTGTATTCGTAAAGCATCTCGCTCAGTCCGTGATAGCCGGGATTGTTGAGCCATCCGCCCTCACTTGCAACGAACTCAGGAGCATGAACGAAGAGGTATGCCGCCAATGCAGTGCCAACGAGAATAATAAACGGATGGAGCAAAGCTACCATCGAGGCTATCTTCATCTCGCGTGCCTCCACCTTATGCCCTAAGAATTCAGGAGTTCGTCCCACCATCAGTCCACTGATGAACACTGCAATGATAAGGAAGGTAAAATAGTTCATCCAGCCAACACCAACACCGCCAAACCAAGTGTTTATCTGCATATTCAGCATCTCTATCATTCCCGACAATGGCATGGTGGAGTCGTGCATTGAGTTGACCGAGCCATTGGAGGTGACAGTGGTAGTGACACTCCACAATGCACCAGCGGCCGAACCTATGCGCACTTCCTTGCCTTCCATAGCTCCTCCATTCTGTGCAATCCCCATGGCACATATCCGTGGATTGCCGTTCATCTCCTGATACATGTTGATGCCCACACCCACAAGATAGGCAAAGAGCATCACTCCAAAGATGCTATAGCCCAACTTGCGGCGTTTCAGATAGAAGCCGAATGCAAAAGCCAATGCCATCGGGATAATCAGGATACTACAACACTCTACTATATTTGTAAGGTAAGTGGGGTTCTCAAGCGGATGCGATGAATTCACGCCGAAATAACCGCCACCATTCGTTCCAAGTTGTTTGATGGACACGATGGCTGCCGTAGGGCCTTGCGACACCTCCTGTTTCTGACCTTCAAGGGTGGTCAGCTCCATTTTTCCGTCGAAGCCCATGGGTGTACCTTCCACTATCAGAATCATACCTACAACTAAAGACAATGGCAATAAGATGCGGGTAGTGCTCAACACCAGATAACGCCAGAAGTTACCAATAGTCTGCGTTGTTTTTGCCGCCAAACCCTTCATGATACCAGCCATTGCTGCCATACCTGTAGCGGCTGTGATGAATTGGAAGAGCATGATGACAAAGAGCTGCGTGAAATAAGTCAGACCGCTCTCACCGCTGTAGTGCTGCAGGTTGCAGTTAACCATAAACGAGATACAGGTATTGAAAGCCTGGTGGCATGTCTGTCCGATGTTGCCGTCGGGGTTGAGAGGCAATACTCCTTGTGCTACCAAGAGCACCATACCCCACACAAACCAGAAGAGGTTCACCACAAGCAGTGCACGGAGAAACTTCTTCCAGTCCATCTCCTCGTCGGGATTCACACCGCTCAACTTATACATAAGGCGTTCCACCGGCTTCATGAAGTCGAGGTACGTTCGTTCGCCTTTATACACTCGGGCAATATACTTGCCAAGTGGCCAGGCGAGTCCCACCATAACGACAATCTGTAGGATTACTCCCAAAACTTCCGTATTCATACGTCATTTAGAATTTTTCGGGCTTGATGAGTACGTACATTAGGTACGCAAAAACCACCAAGCTGATGATAAATAATGTTGTGTACATAATCTCTACCTCCTTTTTAGATTTTCTCGAACCAGTCGATACATTTGAAGAATAGCCAGAAGCAGCCTATGCCGCTCAACAAGCAAATTGCGAAACCGATTGTAAACAAATCCATTTTCTTTCTGTTTTTAAAAGTTATACATAAATGTTTTTAAAAGTGCGATTTCTCGCCATGGCAAAGCTCGAGTAAACTCGACTTTGTTCATATGGCTTAACGAAATCGTTGTCACCTTATGTATCGCAATGGATGTGCCAAATATGTTTTTAATCATATATTATACTGTGTATCAATATCATACAAAGATAAAGATTGAAAATGTAGCAAATAAAAACCCTTCCAAAATGAAATAAACACATTCACTTTGGAAGGGCGGGAATGACAGTGTGGAGCATTTATACGGTTATCCCATATTCTTCAATCTTACGATAGAGAGTGGTAAGTCCGATTTTGAGCAGTCGAGCCGTTTCTGTCTTATTGTCGTGAGTATGGTGGAGAACCTTGATGATGTGGTTGCGCTCCACACTCTTCAGGTCAAAGGAATCATTGGCTACAGCGGATGTATTGTCCGAAAGCATGTCTATAGGCAGGTCATGATTAGTGATTTCGCTTTCGCATACGATGATGGCATGCTCTACGGAATTCATCATTTCTCGCACATTACCTGGCCATGGATAAGACAAGAACAAATTCTTTGCTTCGGAAGACAGCACAGGGGGTGGGCAACCAATTTGCTTGGCATAGCGCTCAATGAAATGCTGGGCAAGCGGCAGTATGTCCTCCTTGCGCAGGCGCAATGGTGGAAGTTCTATGCGAAACACGGAAAGACGGAAATAAAGATCTTCGCGGAATCGCCCATTGGCTATTTCTTCTTTCAGATTGCGGTTGGTGGCTGAAAGGATGCGCACATCTACGTGGGTAGTCTTTGTGTCGCCAACTTTCACAAATTCTCCAGTCTCAAGCACACGCAGTAGCTTCGACTGCAACTCAAGCGCCATTTCACCAATCTCATCGAGAAACACCGTACCATGATTGGCTTCCTCCAATAATCCTTTCTTATCCTTCACAGCACCAGTGAATGCCCCAGCCTTATAGCCGAAAAGCTCACTTTCCAGCAATTCACGGCTAAATGCCGAGCAGTTAAGAGCAAGAAATGCCTCACTGCTTCGATGGCTTGCATTGTGGATAGCTTGGGCAAAGACTTCCTTGCCAGTACCGGTCTCACCGTTGATGAGCACGGTAACATCTGTTGTAGCCACCTTTTGGGCTTGTCGGAGGACGTCAGAGATTGCAGTTGATTTTCCTACAATAGTGTCAAACGTATGCGATTTTGCCGTTGTGGCACTTGGCTTCTTTTTCTTATTTTCTGACGCAATGACATCTATTGCACGGCTCACGATAGGGATAATCTTGCGGTTGTCATCACCCTTGACAATATAGTCAAAAGCCCCATTCTTGATGGCCTGCACGCCGTCGGGAATGTTGCCGTTGGCGGTGAGGAGAATTATCTTGGCTTTAGGAGCCAACAATTGCAGTTCCTGCACCATATCCACGCCGTTGCCATCAGGCAGGAACACGTCGCAGAGCACCACCTGCACTTCATTGTTCTTTAAGGTATATATAGCCGTGGCACGGTCTTTTGCTTTTAGTACCTCATAACCTTCCAGTTCCAGCATGCGTGAGAGGAGCATACGGATGGTTGGTTCATCGTCAATAATAAGTATCTTGTTCATAGTTTTTTATATATCTTTTTACACTGGCAAGGAAACGACAAACTTGCTGCCCTTACCCAATTCACTTTCAACTGTAAGTGTGCCATTATGCGCCTCGACAAAGTCGCGCGAGATGGAAAGTCCCAGTCCGCTGCCCTGTATCTTGGTACCAGGTACACGGAAATACCGCTCGAAGATGCTATCATGATAACGAGGGTCTATGCCTCGTCCGAAATCCTGTACATACAGCATTACGTGGTGCTCGTCCTGTTGCAAGGCTCCTATAGTCACCCGGTCATTTTCCGAAGAATATCGTATAGCATTACTCAGCAGATTGGTCAGTACCCATGCTATTTTCTCGCTATCGACATAGAGCTTGTTTATCTTTTCCTTTGGGTAATCCACCTCTATGTTGATATGGAACTTGTCTGCTTGTACTTGGTTGGCCTTTATGGCATAATCAATCAGCTCTATTGGCCTTGTGATATGAGGTTTGAGCTGCAATACTCCGCTTTCTACTTGTGTCATGTTGAGCAATTCGCCCGTGATGCTGAGCAGCCGTTCTCCATTCTCACGGATGCTGTCCGACAATTCTTTTTGCTCTTGGTTGAGACCGCCCACACGATTGTTGGCAAGCAGTTGCTCGCTCATCAGAATGGCTGATATCGGGGTTTTCAATTCATGGGATATCGTTGAGATGAATGTTGTCTTTGCCACATCTAGTTTGTGAAACTCGGTGATGTTTTTCAGCATAATCACTGTACCGCTTTCTTTTATGCTTCCCTCGTGGTCTGTCATTCTTACAGGCAGATATTTCACCTGGAAATAACTCTCTTTGTTGTCGGCATAGATTTTCAGTGGCTCTGTCTTTTTCTCGTCGGTCTCATGTACCTTATGTCTGTCCATCCCTACCAGTAGTCGGCGCAGCAGGTCGTTGCGCATGGCTGTTTCCTGTGCTGACTTTCCCACGACATCCTCACGTCGGAGATTGAGAATGCTGAGTGCCTCATTGTTGATGAAATAGAGTGTCAGTTTATGGTCTAAGCAGACGATAGGTTCGTCGATAGAGTCGATGATGGTCTCTATGTACTGTTTTGACACCTTCAGTTTCGAAAGCGATGAGTTGTGGTAATCACGCAGACGGCATGCCATTTGGTTGAAATTGGTGGATAACTGCTCCATGGCCTCACCACCATGAAGGTGCAACTGAGTATCGTAGTTGTGGTTGGCAATCTCGTTGATGCTTTTGGTCAGTTCCTGGAAAGGGCGGGTGATATACTCCGGCAATTTCAGAAGCATCCATACTCCCACGGCGATGCTCAATCCGCCAAACAGCAACAACAGAGTCAAGGCTCTCGTCAGACCATAGTCTGCCACAGGAGAAGTAGGTTCTGTGGCTGTGAGTATCTGCAGGCTGATGACGGAAAGCACCACCAAACCGATGATGAGCGACACTAGAATACCCACTGAGAGTGTAAGTTTTTCTTTTGCAGTCATATCCTTTTAATTTTTTATGCGAAAATAATTAAATCTACGCCCATTTCTTTCAATTCAGACAACAATTTCCGATAACTTCCTGCACGCATCAGCAAGCGGGGAAAGGAGAATGATGGTTGTCCCATACAAAGCAGTGTGGCATGCTGCTGTCGGCAGAACTCTGATATACTCTGCGGAATGTTGTCGGAAACCACCTTATGTACTTGTCCTCCAAGCTGGATGGTCAGTTCCAGATGGCTCATCAGATGACGTTGTGAGTCCAAAGGAATGAGGTCGTTGTTCTCGCCACGTGTCTGAACATATAGTGCCAATAGGTCAGCGTCAAAACTGTCCGCCATTCGTGCAGCCTTGCGGATGATATGTTGCTGTGTTTCGCTATTGCTGCTTACACATACCACAATCCTTGACATCCCTTTAGTCCTATATGTTCGTGGCAGTACCTCTTCCTCTACTTTTTTCCCTACTCGAAAGGCTACTTCCCTTAGTGCCAGTTCTCGCAGTTGCAGGATATTCCCTGCTTGAAAGAAATGGTCAAGGGCTGTTTGTATCTTGTCCTTGGCATATATTTTCCCGGATTTCAGACGTTCCAGAAGCTCTTCGGCCGTAAGATCAATGTTCACCACTTCGTCGGCTTCTTGCAACACTCGGTCTGGAATGCGTTCCTTCACATCGATGCCTACCATCTCCTTTATCTCATCTTTCAGACTCTCTATGTGTTGTATGTTTACCGCAGAGAGTACGTTGATACCGGCATCAAGCAGTTCCATCACATCTTGCCATCGCTTGGCATTGCGTTGTCCCTCCACGTTGGAGTGTGCCAACTCATCAACAATTACAATCTCAGGATGAATCTGAAGGATAGCGTCTAAATCCATCTCTTCAATCTCCTTGCCTTTGTAGAACACCCGCTTGCGGGGAATCACGGGCAGTCCTTTCAGTGCCCTCACCGTGTCTGCCCGACCATGTGTCTCCACATAGCCTATCTGTACATCTGTGCCGCACCGTAGCATCTCTCGTGCATCCTGAAGCATGCGAAAGGTCTTGCCCACTCCGGCAATCATTCCGATGTATATCTTGAACCGTCCCCGATGTGACCGTCGTATCAGGTCAAGAAATTGCTGTATATTTTCTTCCATATATATATAGCGTTTATTATAATACATTTATTGCCCTTAGGGGCAACCATATTTCTCTATGACCAACTGCCACTCCACGTCGATTTGTAGAATATGAGAAGGAAACCGAAAATTTCAAGTCTGCCTATGAGCATCAGTGATGAGAGTATCCATTTGGCGGCATCGGGCAATGCTGCCCATGAGAAGGCAGGACCGAAGCTGCCTAACCCAGGTCCTACATTACCCATTGCAGAAATCACGGTACTCATGGCTTCTGTAAGTCCTACTCCGAATACCATCAGCAGTGTCCAGCCGATAAAGGCAACTGACATATAGGCGGCGAAGAATACAAGAACCATTGTCACCAGCTTATTGTCAAACATACTACCAGCTCTTATAGGCAATACGGCACGCGGATGCAGTATCTGACGGAACTGGTTGCGTATGCAATGGGCGACTATTATCATTCTGAGATTTTTAATACCTCCACTGGTTGACCCTGTGCATCCACCCGACAGCATCGCAAAAATCAGCAGCATCCATGTAAATGACGGCCACAGGTTGTAGTCGTCAGTGGCAAAGCCACACGAGGTGTGACAAGTAGCCACTTGGAACAGGGATTTGCGGAATGCTTCCTCCACGCCATAGCCGTTGTTCAGGATGAGTGCCGTCGAGATAATCAGGGTAAGCAGACCTGCGGAGGAGGCGAACCATCTGAGTTCCACGTTTTGCCATAGTTGTTTCCAACTTCCCCTTAAGGCAACAATATAGAGCGAGAAATTGATGGCAGAAAGCAACATGAACAACGACACCACGTATTCTATATACGGAGAATGCCAATAGGCAATGCTTTCCTGTTTGGTAGAGAAGCCTCCTGTGGCTATGGTGGCCATGGAATGACACACGGCATCCAATAAGCTCATGCCCCCAACCTTCAAGAGTGCGCTCTCGATGACAGTCAACAAGATATAAACCAAGAATATATACCGTGCCATGACACGTGTCTTGGGACAAATCTTGTTGTGAGTCACTCCCGTTGCCTCAGAGAGATAGAGCATCTGACTGCTGACACCGAACTCAGGCAAGAGAACTATGGAAAAGCAGACAATCCCCAAACCGCCTATCCATTGCGTCAGACTTCTCCAGAATAATATGCCATAAGGCATGCTCTCGATGTTGTCCAATATGGTGGCTCCTGTGGTGGTGAAACCTGACATTGTCTCAAAGAAAGCGTCGGTAATATTCGGGATGTAGCCGCCCAACAGGTAGGGGAACATTCCGAAAACCGTGTAAAACACCCAGGAAAGAGCCACCACGATATAGGCTTCATAGCGTGAGGGAGCAGACTTCTTTTTCCGACCATAGACTAACAGCATGATGCTTGCCGCCAGACATACAGAACACGAAACGGCGAAGGCTATCAAATCTCTCCCGCCATACATCAGGGACACGCAGCAGCATGCTAGCAGCAGCATCGATTCGAATGCCAAGAGCAAACCTATCAGATAGGCAATAAACCGATAGCTGAGTTCCTTTTCCATATTGGGACTTACCCCGTATTGCTTTATATCCATAAATGTCACTTATTATACTTACATCACTATATACAAATGGAGTACCAAAGAGCTAAGGATGGTAACAAACAGCAGATAATCAGTAAGATATGATTTTACAAAATAAACAACATCCTTGTAATACCCTTTCATTTTGAAAAGGTTGCTTTCC
This sequence comes from Hoylesella buccalis ATCC 35310, assembly GCF_000177075.1. Taxonomy (GTDB): domain Bacteria; phylum Bacteroidota; class Bacteroidia; order Bacteroidales; family Bacteroidaceae; genus Prevotella; species Prevotella buccalis. Next base: position 38,501 of record NZ_ADEG01000009.1, on the reverse strand, counting down.
ATTCTGACAAAGCGAAATCTTTATTTTTTGCAAACAACTGTCATCTCTTTTTCATAGGTTTGTATTTATCCTTGTACTTATCTCTCCACGGCAATTCTGATGTTGAACCTCCACCACCAGTGCCTACATGTGGTTTTACGGCTCCGCCTGTTGCCAGTTCGATGGCAGCACTTATAACCGTTACATTCTCTTTTAGCATAATTTAACTAATTAAATCGACTAAAGGAGTAATTTTGGGGTCATCATATACAAGTGGTAACACATTTTTGGGGGGTGGTAACACATATTGGTAACACATTTTGTTCCCGATAGGGCTTTTTAATTCCCGTTACGTCCTGTTAGCCGCAGGTTCAACATTTAGCATAACTTCCTCTAAATGTGCTATTTAGCTAACAAGTGGCTTGTATAAACGGAAAAGAGGGCTTCATTGCTGAAATCCTCTTTTTTAGTACTTTGTGACTCGCATGGGGTCGCGATTTGCATGGAGTTAAGCCTTATATGCCACCATAAAAAACGCTACAACAAGTTCGTTTTCAGTGATATACGAAACTTTTATAAAAAGTATGGTCAATTTGTGAAATATCAAGTGGTAACACATTGGTAACACAAACGCATCGTTGGTAACACATTTTTGCCCCGTAGCGCTATTTGGCTTTATAGTACATGAAGAAGAAATCTGCCGTTAATTAAATCAAAGATCATTGTAGGAGAATAGTCTGGATGAAGATCTTTCGAAAGAGACTCAATCGGCACAACTAAAATCCTCTAAATAACAATACAAAGATAACTAATATCCATGAAAGTTCCAAATCTCATTTTAGTTTCTTTAACAGACAACTATCGAGTATTCCCAACACCTCTTATAAGATATTGTACACAATATTATATGAAGATCACATCTCTATTTTGTGGCGGATATTTTTTTTCATAACTTGCAAAAGTTACCGACTCAAGAATGTTTAATATGAAGCTTTGTCTTTGGAGGCATCCTCTTGCAGCATAGACGCTATGATGTCTTTGGGATAATAACATGGAACATCAGCCTTGGTTTCTGTTTTGAGGAACAATATCGTGTGTACCTTTTGCCCCTTCTTTACGAAGGGTAAGCGGCTGGCACGGCTTGTTAATTGCTCATATACGCTCTGTGCCTCGTCGCGTTCCCGCCATTTACATTCTGCCACGAGGATGTGCTTTTTATCGAGCGATTCAGCTACAAGGTCGAGCTCTATCTGTTCGTAGTCATTGTTGCCATCTTCTTTTGGTATGCCGCCCCACCACCGTGAGGCAATGCCATAGACTACACCATCGATTTCATTGCCTGTTACGAAGTCGCGACAAATCTTTTCCCATACCTGACCAACGTATGTGCTGAAGTCTTTACGGATAATATCCATTACGAGATTCTGGCGGTCGAGTTCAATGAGATATTTGTTGGGATTGATAAATCTGTAATAGAAGGAAAGAAAGTTGTCACCAAGACGATACAGTCCTTTCTTGCTACTCTTCGGATTGTCGCCAAATGGTATATCTTTCTCCACATAGCCTAAATCGGTCAGTATGCTGATGGGCTGAGAAAGGTTGGTCGCAGGCTGCTGCATACGACTGGCTATTTCCGAAATGCGATTCACCCCGTTGCCCACCGTAGTAAGTAATGAGAAAGATGTAGCCGTATCACGACGTTCGTCACGAAGCAACCGTGTTGGCTCATCGTACAGCGTGCCATAATTATTGACCAAAAGATTGCGCACCGCTACCTCCAAGCTGTCGAAGTCGGCACGGAGTTCCCAGTAGCGTGGCACACCACCCCAAACGGCATATTCCTCAACAGCCTGCTGGTCGGAACAATGCAGGGCTTCTTTTATATAAGGCAAACGCAGTTGCTTCAGCTTTGGCTGCCAAGCACAGCGTTGATACAAGGGCGATGTTTCATTGAGTACCAACGAGTGCATCATCAGTTGGGAGGAACCACAAAGTATTAGGTTGTATTTCAGTTTTTTGCTATCCACCAATCGTTGAATGATGGAAGGCAGCGAAGGGTCGCTCTTGACAAGATAAGAAAACTCATCTAAGCAAACTGATGTGTTCTCCCCAACATATAGATTGATAGAGGTGAGTATCGTTTCCCAATCATGGTATGACACACGGTCAAATCCGTCAAACGTAAACGAAACAGTCTTAGCAAAGGAATCTATCTGCTGCTGCGTCTGTGCTTCTTCGCTCAAATGGTACACATCCTGATTGGTCAAAACATGCTTGATGAGTTCTGACTTTCCAATACGCCGCCTACCATAAATCACAATCAGCACAGGCCGGCTAAGGCCCAGAGTGCGCTTGAACGTTGCAGTTTCTTCTATTCTATCAATAAATTCCATATTATCAATAATTATCTTTGCCAAACATTATGTTTTGCAAAGATAATATTTTAATCACTATCAACACACAAAATCACCAATCTTTTAATTCTAATCAAAATTATGTTTGCGAAAGATAATGTTTACCGAACATAATATGGGTGAAGTGAATACTGTGAATGACACTCTTCATGCAAACAATAATCCCTTTGAAAAAGCTTTTAGGTTTGCACATACAGCAAGATTATTTCCCTAAAAAACTCATTCTATCCTATAGCTTCCCATACCAAAAGTTAAATAGTTGGTTGGTTGGCACAGTTTACGAGTTTTGTTCTCTTTTCTCCATATTTTTGTCTATATTTTTGCAGCAATGAATCTCGAAATCACGAAAAAGTGATTACCCTAACGATATAGTATAATGGAAGTAAATGGATTCTTGCACAGCATTACAGCACCTAATAATGTACGAATAGTTTTTACTTTAATGTGCCATCGCATATTGCCTGGTATAATTAAAAATTCATCGATATGAATAAGATTAAAGTAGAACGGCTCGTCCGCCCCTTAGAATGGGTGCGCAAAACGAAAATTGGCGAGCTAAAGGTTGCCAATGTGCCTTTTGAAAAAGAACACAGTGTGAGAAATGTTATCAGTAAGTACAACACAGGGCATGGTCGTCGTACAGGCAAGTTTGTCCATGTAGCCTACAACCAAGAGGCAGAGCGTTTAGGTATCTATGTGGTTTCGCGAGAAGAACGAGAAAATGAACTTAACGGAAATAAAGATGCACAAAATTGGAAAAACAAATTCCCAAAGAGTTTCTTCGAAAGAGACAAATGGGAGATTGGAACAGAGTATGATTAAGTCCATGCTTACTGCCAACGGTATTGTAGATGCAACGGACACCGTTTATACTGTGCCTGACATTGCAAAAATGTTGCAACGCAAGGAATGTACCATCCGCCGCCGGATAGAGAATGGACAGATTCCAGCCCACAAGATGGGACGTTGCTGGTATATCCTGAAGTCGGAACTGGTGGCGGGACTGAGAGATACTTAGCAAATCCTCTAAATAACAAGTGACTAAGTAGAAGCCCTTGGCCGACCCGCTGAGAAGCCAGTCGGCTGAGGCATTTTTTTGTAACCCCAAACATGATTAGAGGATGAAATGATACCCAAGGCCATTATAGAAAAGGTACTTGATGCGACGCATATAGAAGAGGTGGTGGGCGAATTCTTGTCACTCCAGAAGCGAGGCATCATCTATCGTGCGCTGTGTCCTTTCCATCAGGAGAAGACACCGTCGTTTACAGTTACGCCCAACCGCAGCATGTTCTACTGTTTCGGGTGCCATAAAGGAGGTAATGCGATTACCTTCCTGATGGAGCATGAGAACATGACCTACCTAGAGGCCGTGAAGTGGCTGGGCAGGAAGTACGGCATAGAGGTGGAGGAACGCGAGGAAACCATCGATGAGAAGCAGCAGCGCCTGAAACGTGAGTCGCTACTGATTGTCAATGCCACCGTACATAAACATTACCGTGAGGTGTTTCTGCGCTACAAGCCTGCCCAGGACTATGCCTACCGCCGCTGGGGGCAGAAGTATTGCGATGAGATAGAGATCGGTTTTGCGCCCATCGACGGCAAAGCCCTCGCTCATCTGCCCTTGCAAAAGGAATTTCTCCAGGAGTTGGGACTCATTAACAAGCAGGGCTACGACTTCTTCCAGGACCGTATCGTCATCCCCATCAAAGACCGCTACCAGCACATCATCGGCTTCACGGCAAGGGTGATGGACGACAGTCAGCCCAAGTATCTCAATAGCAAGGAGTCGTTTCTTTACAATAAGCGTAACACGGTCTTTGGTTTGGACGTGGCATGGCGGGCGGCAGGAAAGACCGAGCAGATGTACCTTGTGGAGGGAGCCCCCGACTGTATGCGTCTGCATGCCATTGGTGTGCAGAACACCGTGGCCGACCTTGGTTCGGCATGGACAGCGGAGCAGTTTCAACTCATCAAGAGGGCAGTCAGTAAGGTTTGCTTCATTCCCGACAACGACCCACCCAAGGGTGGCGCCGATTATGGTACGGGTATCGAAGCCGTAATGAAGGCAGGGAAGCTCGCCACTGAACAGCACCTTATCGTATCGGTCAAGGAGATACCCATCACTAAGGAAGGTAAGAAGGAAGATCCCGATACCTATTTCAAGAATCAAACGCTCTTCAAGGCTGTAGAGGAAGAGGACTTTATCCTGTGGCTGGCCGCCAAACTATTTGAAACAAGCGGCAACACTGAGCAAAAGAGTGATGCCGTGAAGCAAATAGCCCACCTGTTGTCCTTTATCGATGACGACACCAAGCTCACTATGTTCATTGATGCCCTCACCAAATATCACCGAGGAAAACTCTTCTGGCAGAAAGCCGTCGAGAACGAGAGGACGAGGCGCGACAGCCCAAAGGAGGACGAAATCGACCTAAACCGTCAGTACGGTTTTTGGATAGACCACGGCAAATACTTCTCCACCACCGAGAAGGGAGGAGTGATTGAATGGAGCAATTTTACGCTGACACCACTCTTCCACATCAAGGACCCGCTCATGGCCAAACGACTCTTCTTGCTCACCAACGAGTTAGGCATCAAGGAAATTATAGAGATGGAGCAGGAAGACCTTATCTCGTTACAAAAGTTCCGCCAAAAACTCGAATCTCTCGGCAACTTCATCTGGAAAGCTGGCGAGAAGGAACTCATTAAGCTAAAGTGCTTCCTCTACGAAAAGACCGAGACAGCAGCCCAAATCAAGCAGCTCGGCTGGAACAAGAAAGGCTTCTATGCTTTTGGCAACGGCATCTATTATGGAGGCAAGTTCAGTGAAGTCAACGAGTACGGTATCGTACACCTGGACGAGAAGGGTAACTACTACCTGCCAGCCTTCTCTCAGATTTATAAGGAAAACACTGACTATTTCCGTTTTGAGCGTCAGTTTGTGCATTTCAATTTCTCAATGATTTTGCTCCGAGACTTCACCCGTCAGCTCTTCCTCGTCTTTGGCGACAATGGCAAGATAGGCTTCTGCTTTTATCTTGCCACCCTTTTCCGTGACATCATCACCCTCACCACACGCTCATTCCCCATCCTCGATCTCTTCGGTCCGAAGGGTTCTGGCAAGAGTGAGTTAGGACACACCTTGATGTCGTTCTTTGTGATTGACAACATACCGCCTAACATACAGAACTCCACCATTCCCGCCCTCAACGACACGGTAGCTGCCGCCGCCAATGCTCTGGTGCACATCGACGAATACAAGAACGGCATCGACACCGCCAAGATAGAGTTTATCAAGGGCCTTTGGGACGGTACGGGGCGCACGCGCATGAACATGGCCACCGACAAGAAGAAGGAGACCACCGCCGTAGATGCAGGCGTGATTATCTCCGGACAAGAGATGCCTACGACCGACATCGCACTCTTCAGCCGGCTTATCTTCCTCTCGTTTCCCAAGTCAGACTTTACAGATGATGAAAAGAAGAACTACCAAAGATTGCTCATGATGCGTTCTAAAGGAATGACGCACTTAACCCTACAGCTTTTGACTCATAGGGAACTGTTTGTCAAAGCCTTTTATGATCAGTATCATTTGATATTGGATGATGTAAACAAACGGTTAGGCAGTAGGAATGTCATCGACCGCATTGTGCAAAACTGGGTGGTCCCACTTACAGCCTTCCGATGTTTGGAAGGCAAATTGGATTTGCCTCTCTCGTATTCAGAAATATTGAATATCACGGTTGAAGGCATTATACACCAAAACATGGAATGTAAGACAAACGACGAGTTGGGTAGCTTCTGGCGTATGGTGCAGTTTCTCAATAGTGAGGGAGAAATTTACGAAGATGCCGATTTTAGAATTAGAACTGTCAGCCGGTTCCATTCCAGTATCATCAATGAAACGGAATGGGCAGAGCCGCACAAGATACTTTATCTTCAGAAGACCCGCATCTTCATGCTCTATAAGCTCAATGCCCACCGCAACGGAGAGACCTCACTGCCCGAAGAGTCGCTCCGTTACTATTTAGAAAACAGCAAAGAGTATCTGGGCGAGCAGCGCATGACGTATCATGTTGTCAAAAAGGGTAATCAGGTCCTTGACTTCGATCACCGTGATGCCAAGGGGCAGCCCACCAAAATGTCCGTCCAACAACGTTCCTATTGCTTTGATTATGAGAAGCTCGTCAAGGCGTTTGACATCAATCTGGAGATGGCAAGGGAAGAAAATAATAGTTAAATACAACCTATGAGTTGTATAATTCAAATATATAACTTATCTTTGCAACATAAAAGAAAGAACATGACGTTCGATAAAATTACTGACGACGGTCGTCTATGGGCTGTGCGATACAATGGAGAGAGCGATAATGCACTCTATACGCTGTTTGACAAGTGGGGCGACGTAGTATGGCTTAGACAATTCTTCCGTGATAATTGGGATGATCTGATAGCCTACTTCAAGGTGACAGACATCAACCAAGCCATAGAAGACACGATTGAGGACAGCGATCAACTGCAATGTTTGATGCTGGACTTAAATCCTGATTCAGACTTAGAATTGCTATTTCACCCACTGGAAAACTTCCGCACCTCGGAGGTGGTGCTCGGCAAAGAAAAAGCCAGGCTGAAACGAACGATTCGTCATTCTTCGTGGCTTCGCATCTATGCTATAAAGTTATCACAAGGCGTGTATGTCATCACAGGTGGGGCTATTAAACTTACGCTCAAAATGGAAGAGCGAAACCACACAAAGGCGGAATTGGCAAAACTGGAAAAAGTCCGCCGTTTTCTCCTGAATGAGGATATTATCGACGATGATTCTTTTATAGATTATGTTACCACAATATAAAAAAGGAGGTAAGTATGAACCGAATTATAAGCAAACTGGAGGCGCATGAGAGCAAGACACCCTCTCGCTGGCGTGAGGCTGCCGAGTACCGACAGGCCAATAAGTCGTGGCTCCGCCACTCGCAGCGTATTGCGATGCTTATGCTCGATAAGATGGACGAACTCCATCTTACACAGACAGAACTTGCCCAACGCATGGGCTGCTCGCAGCAGTATGTGTCAAAGATACTCCGAGGGAAAGAGAACCTCTCCATCGAGACGCTTTGCAAGATAGAAGATGCCCTCTCACTCCATTTACTCCCCAGCGAGGTAGAAACGGTTTGATGAAGTTATACTCACATGACGAGAAGCTCAACCGAGTGTTGGGCAGCAAAACACGCCTGCCCGTAGTGCTTACGAGCAGAAAATGAATCGCTTCTTGAAAAGATAAAAGACGCTCTTTGAGCAAAAAAGAGAAGTAACAGGAATCACTCTGTATACCTTAAGAACTGCTTGTGAGTCATGATAGGCTACCCGCCATTATCAGGTAATTTGTCCTGGTAATGGCGGCTTCATTTTTGCCCTAAAAAAATCTCAGTAAACCCCGAAAATGCTTGTCTTGCTTGTCTTATATGTCTTGTCGTTGAGTATCAATAAATTATATGACTCTGATGTTGTCTTGACTTGTCATTACTTGTCTTAGATAGAGGTCGAAGTGGACAATCTTTCTATTTTAGTCAAATAATATAAGTCTTGTCTAATAACAAAGAATATTATATTATTGTATATCAACACTTTATGTGTTTATGACAAATAAGACAGAAAAGACAGCCAAAATATATGTGTCCTACAAAAAATAAAAAGGCGGAAGCTCCGCCTTTTCTATAACGCTTAGCAGCACTCGGCCATTTGAAAGCTAGCTTTCATGGCTCTCGCTTGCAAAGCCTTTCGTTACTGCTCATCATATAGCCTTGACAGGAAGTCCTGTAGTCGCTTATCCTGTATCTCGGTAAGTAGACAGGGCTTAAAGCCTGGTACTTGCCTAATGCTCAACATGTCCAGTCCATACCGTGAGCCATCCACCTTGATGTCTTCCATCTCCTTTACAGAGGCATAGCCATACTCCGTTTCAGCCATCCCTACAACGATACTGAACAAAGTAAAGTCGTCGTCTTCTGGCTGCCCCTCCAGTACATACCAGCGGATGAGTCCAATTTCAAACACACAGACGCAAGTGGCGTCCTTCTGCTTCCCGTCTTGAGAATAAAGAGGGAAGTTTTTCAACTGTTCGGCGAGTTTTGCCGTCATCAAACGATTTGCCATATAAAATGCTATTGTGGAGCAGTGGTGAGCCACCCCGTTACCTTCTGACTCATTTCCCTCTTGTGAAGTCTAATGACTTCTTCGGGGAAAACTATTTTCGAGCATATCAGTTGCTATTGGATGGAACATTCAAGGGCAAGGAATTTTTCAAGTTTTTATTCACATACCATGATAAAATAAAGAGCGGCCCATAAAAACCTGAAAAATAAGGCACTGGTACTTGATCATAATGTGCCAATAGCGAACTTCGCGAAGAAAATGGATGAACACCGAAGAAGTTTAGTTTCTCGCAGCAAAAAGAGAGCGCCATGGCAGGTAATGAGTTGAAGAGAACCGGAAATGGAATGGAAGAACTGCATGCAGGGATGCTTGGGCATCTTGCTGCAAGTTTGAAATGGAATGTGGCATCTTCAACTCATCACTGGCCTTGTTGCGCACGAAATGACCTAACCTCTCTCCCTTGTCATTCTACGTCTCTGAAGAATGATGAAAGCGGTATTGTAATGATTGCTGCTCCATGCGCAAAGAATGGAGATACGGCTTTCAGTGAAAAGACTTCTGCAATATAGATAAAACCACATAGGTAGTCTGTGTAACTCCACTGCAACACAAGAATTGGGTTACACTGGAGATGCACTGACGTTACACAGGAAAAATGTGCGATATGGTGTGCATAGGCACGGAGCAGGAAGTAAGATGGGCGGAGCCGTGGAGCGGTCATGGGCGACAGTCCATCACCAGCGTAACAGCGGCAGCCTATCCTTCCTGTACCATGCTATGCACTCCATCCAGCACAAAACGACCTAACCACTCTCCTTTGTCGCTCTGTGTCCCGGCAGAGCGATGAAAGCGGTGTGGAGCCATCACACTCATTTATGACGTGATAGCATAACACGGCTTTTAGGGGAAAACAAAACTGTTTAATATATTTGTCTTGTTTTTGACATAAAAAACAAGGCTTTCACTTCGACCAAGAATTATTCAGGAGGACAAATATCTCCCAAACAGGCAGCGGACTGTGACCGCTGCCCGATTTTGAAAGCTGGGCAAACCAGCCTGATATGCCCAGCCGCACCTTACTTCTCCCTACTTATTCTGCCCACCTGCTTACAAGGATGGTGCAGAGCACCCAATCAATCTCACGGTATGAAAAAGTGGTCTTTATGCCACTGTCCATGACCATTCCACAGTGTTTTAGGATTTTGCATAACACTTGGCTTCCTCGCTGCGCTCTGCTTCTACCTTGAAAGTACCCTCGAAGATGTATCGAGCCGATACGCTATAAATCTTCTTCATTGTATTTCCTTTTGAAGGAGTATGCCTGAAACTCGGCACACTCCTGGTTCTACTTAGTCAAACATCGCATTGACGTGGGTTTCAAACTCGTCGTCTGAATAGCTGTAGAAGATGTCATCTTCCACATATCCGTAAAATTGATTGTCCACTGATGGAAAATCTTCTTTCCACTTGTCGCACACACTACAGGGTGCAAATAGTGCATCGCCCAACTGCGCATTGCAAATCTCTCTTGCATCAACGCCCTCTATCGAAAAAATACTGATATTCCCCATGCCTTTAGAAATGAAAATCAATGATACCACCGATATAAAGTTCGTCACCCTCCGTCAGATGCTCCACCATGCGCATCAACTCCGCCGACTTTTCCGCAAAGGTCTGATAGTCGTCATTACAAAGGTAGAATTGGGCATCAGTGTCCAGCGGATTTTGCAGCTCGGTCTCCAACTGGTACAACTCACCGCAAAAGTTCATCACGTTTTCCGTGTTTACCTTTGCCGCTTTCGTCTGAATACGCTCAACCCATTCACGTTTCCACTGCTCAAACCCGCCTTGATACACCAAGGTCGTTTCATCTTTCAGGCGAAACATGCCCAATGGCAGAATATGAGTCATGAGCGAGTAAACGGCTCTCTTCCGTTCTTCTTCTGATATGGCGGCACAATAGTCATAATCGCTGCCATCACCCTGCAACAAGGTATCTTCACAAAGATAGCCCTCAATGCGTTCTTCCGATAATTGAAAAATCCATGCGTGCATACTTATCATTTTAAAAGGTTATCAATCTTAATCTTTTCCCTTTTGTGAAGTCGAAAGACTTCTTGCAGGTACTTGATTTTCGAGCAAAACAGGACGGCATAAGCGGGAAAGACAAGGCAAGCAATGCACGGAAAAATTGACGGAATACCCAAATCTTGATTTGAGGAAGGCTGCCGTCTATTTTTCTGCGTATAGTCGCAGCGGTGCTTGCCGCTCTTTCCTATGCCGTAACTTTGCAAAGAAAATGAGTACTTGCAGCAAGGAGGCAACCGCAAACATGGAAATGATAGAAAGTAAATACCGCACATCATGACGTACCTTTCTCTGATAATAGGGAAAACAAGAAAATAATTACTGTTTTCTTGCTTAAATGACATGAAATAGTTATATTTGCTGCATAAATCTGTGTCGTGACACAAAAATATATTCTAAAATGCTATTTGAACGGAAGTATTACCTAAGCCAGCTACAGAATGCTGATGGAAACGGTATGATCAAAATCATCACCGGGATGCGACGCTGTGGCAAGTCATTCCTCCTTTTCAATATCTTCCGAAAGAGTCTTCTTGAAAGGGGCATTCACGAAGATCACATTATTAAAGTCAATTTGGAGGATCGCCGAAATAAGAAGCTACGTAATCCAGATGCACTTCTTGAACATATCGATAAATTGATGACAGATACAGAGAAGTATTACATTCTGTTGGATGAGGTGCAGTTGGTCAGTGAGTTTGAGGATGTTCTTAACTCTTACCTTGACGTACCCAATGCAGAAGTGTATGTTACCGGCTCAAATGCAAAATTCCTTTCAAGAGATATTATAACGGAATTTCGTGGACGAGGATGGGAAGTACGCATCCACCCACTTAGTTTTGCAGAATATTATGAGGTGATAGGTGGTGAAAAGGCAGAAGCCCTGGATCAATACTATAAATATGGTGGCCTGCCAGCTGTGGCAGGAATGAAACGAGCTAAAGACAAGCAGAATTACCTCCGCGAGATTTTTGAGACGGTGTATCTAAGAGACGTTATTGACCGCAACCATCTAAAGAATGCAGACGGCTTACGGGAGCTGGTTCGTATTCTTGCCTCTACTATGGGGGCGAGTACCAACGTGCGACGAATTTCAAACACTTTCAAGACTGCCGCAGACATAGATGTTGCCCCTGCAACGATAGCCAAATACATCGCGTGTCTGCAAGATGCATTCATCATCAGCGAAGCATTACGCTATGATGTCAAGGGTAGGAAATATATCGGCACAGAAACCAAGTATTATTTCGAGGATTTAGGGATAAGGAATGCCGTTGTTGAATTCCGCCAATTTGAGCCAACCCATATTATGGAGAATGTTGTATATAACGACTTATGCCGCAATGGTTTCTCGGTTGATGTCGGATTAGTTGAAAGTTTCAAACGCGATAATAACGGCAAACTAACAAGACGAAACCTCGAAATAGATTTTGTCGTCAATCGACATGATGAACGATTATACATTCAGTCTGCCTATGCTTTACCTTCAAAGGAGAAAGTTGATCAGGAACAAGCCTCACTCTTGCAAGTGTCAGACGGCTTTCGCAAGATTATCATTGCCGGCGATCATTACAGTACTGGTTACAATGAGAATGGAATCTTGGTAATTGGACTTTACGATTTTCTGTTGGAAAAAGCGAATATCTGGAAATAGTATAAACAGCAAGTCTATAATACTAAAGGAAGAAACAGGGGAAGCTACAGATAACTTCCCCTGCTATTTTTTTACCATGTATCTTCATGAAAGAACTTTTATGGCAGCGGTAGTTCAAACGTCCTCACCACTGACTTGCCGTCCTTACTGATGAAAAACCACCGTTCAGCATTGTATTTCATGCCGTGATGCGTTACCGCCTGATAGTCGATCTTCACTTTCCATCCCGTCCATTCCTTCTTGCCAGTAGCCTGACTGAGCATCTGTCGAATGTCCGAGTTAGCACGCATCTGCCTTTCGGCGAGATCCATCACGTAGAAGTCATTGATGTCCAGCGACTGCATATTGTTGGTACGTTTCATAATACTGTCCGTGACCGACTTCATGATACGGATGATGCCCGCCTTCTCTTGTTGCGAGAAGTAGCAGAAACCAAAAGCCGAATCAGGCTCTGATATAGCCAACACCTGCAATTGCTTAGGATATTCCACCGACTGTTTCAGATTCTCCACAGCCAACTGCTTCAACGCATGACGCTTATTCGTACAACCAGTGAGGCATAACAATGCCACCACTACATATATAATACTTTTTCTTTTCATCACTAATAACTGCTTAAATCATGATTATTCTGTCTTTTTCAGGTGTCAGTTGCAGCCGCTTGTAGTACACCGTACCGTCTTCCTTGTAAAATTCGATGCAGTCCCTGGTTACGCCCTGTTCGCAAATTTGCTTCACCTCCTCCACCGATACGGCATGACCGCTGATGTTACGCCAGATAGAGAACTTGCATGGATATTCGGCATTGCGATAGTTGGCACAGTTGTAGGCCTTCAGTCCAACATGCAGGTCGCCGCCGCAATGCGGACACTTTGCGATGCGCGATTCCAGCTTCACCTTGCCTTCAGCTATCGACAACGACGAGGCAAACATCTTCCACTCATTCGAGGCAAAGCCCTCCAGGGCAATATGCTTGCCATTCAAGAACGCCACGGCATCCTGCTCCGTAATCCTACGGTTGCAGATAATACCCGGAATCATAAAGTCACACGATGGATGCTCACCGATGGAATTTTCACATCGGTAGCCCTTCGAGGTCTTGCGCATCTTACCTCCACAGATAGGACATACTCCGTCGATATAATGTACACCTGATGATACCATCACTTTTCCATTACGGATGACGAGAGCCGCCTTAAAATACTGTCTGTCCTTGTTTTGCAGAGAGAGCACCCCCGTATGACCATGCTTGACAAGTTGCGCCACCAGTTCCTCCGTTACCTCCAAATTAAACAAACGATTAGGGATAACGAATCCACAGGACTGTTCACTGCACTTCCAGTCCTGCTCGTCGTGCACCATTGTACCTCTGCCACAAACGGGGCAAATCATTAAGTTATTTGTATCACTCATATCTTTGCTATTTCTTAAAGTTTAATGATTACCAGACAAATCCGTTGTTTGCACTGCTCTTCCTCGAAATAACAAAGTGTCGCCATGCAAAAGTACAGAAAAATGCCCATATTCAGACCTCTCAAATATATTTCCACTCATAGATTAGTCCATCCACAATCGCCTTTCCTGACATCACCGTGGCCCAACCTTCAGGGTCAAGTCCAAACCACAGGTCATTCCACGAGTACGTCCTTATCTGCCATGCCAGCAGCCACAGATCGGTGTTGATCGTCTCCAGTTTCGTCACCACCTCATTGGCAATGTAATACCGTTCCGCCGATGACAGTAGGTTTACCTTATGCTTCTCATTCACAGACTTGCCGGTGACATCATAGCCACTCACGTTGTATGTGCCGCTCGTTACCAGTTGTTTCATGAACGGATAGAGCGAAGCCATTTGCGTGGCAGCATCCGTCAGTTCATCAGACACCAAGAGAGCAATGGCCGTTCCTTTCAGATGACCGGGCAGCGACTGGCGCAACAGGCTCATGTTTCGTGGAATCTCTACTGTTGTCAGTTCTGCCGCTCGCTTGATCTGATAAAGGTTCTGCATGGCTCCTTGTGCATTGGAGAGATACGCCAGCATCTTGTCCTCCACCTTGTGCATTCTGTCCATCGCCACAGTGACTGCCGTTTCCGCAGCAATGATTTTCTTCTGTGTCTTCTCGCGGTCCTTGAAAATCTTTTTCAGCATTCCGCTCTGCGCTATCACTGCACCCGTCAGCGTCGGGTCCGTCTGTTGTGCCATCATAGGGCAGAAAGTTAAACTACCCAACAATGATATGATGAAGATTCGTTTCATAAGCCCACCCCTTTCTCTCGGCGGTCAGCCAGATTCCGATCTCTTGCAAACTTGTTTTCTACCGCCACAACTTCCATCTGTTTACCCATCAGCTGGTCGTTCCAGTCCTTGTAGTTCGCAGCAGCCTTCCATTCACCTACATTATAGCGGATGTGGATATGCTTGCGAAGCTCACGGATGGACAGCTGTTCATTAGCAATGGCAAAGTTCTTCGCGCCAACAGTAATCTTCACCTTGTCCTCTTCCTTATGCACATTCAAGCGGATGCCCTCCAGCAAGGCAGCCATGCGGATTCCATAGATACGCCCGGCAAGGTCATTATCAAAACAGTCCATCGCCTTGGCTTCCGGGTAATGCGCCATGATACCCTTGATCTGACTGTCGGAGAACGTGCCACCCAACGATACGAATACCGAATGAGTACCATCTAAGCGAAGGTGATTCAGCTGATAGAACGCCATGATGTCGTAGGCACTTTCAGCGAAATAGATATTTCTGATGTCTGTAGGCTCTCCACCTTGTGAGAGATCAGCAATCCATGCCCCCGTCGTCGAGTTAGTACCAGCTGCCTTACTCTTGAATGAGCCAAAGCCACGGATTTCATAGCCCACCACCTTGTCCTTGCCAGCCTCCGTATAAGGGAAGCCGATGTTGAACTGCTTGTAGGTGGTATGGCTGTTGTCCCTTATTTGCTTGATAAATGGTGCGAAGGCACTCACCGTCTCCTCGTTGATGCCACGCTGGGCAAAGAACGCCATCACTTCAGAAGGCGCACCATTAACATCCTTCGTTTCATAGCGTTTCGGATCAAACACGGTATTACCCGTGTACCCAGCTTTCGCAAGATACTGGCTATCTCCATAGTCAGGAATCGGCTCATTGGCGAAGTGGGCCATCACCTTGCCGATGATTTCCCACTCGTTTCTTCCAGACTCGTGGAAGCTGCTAAGGTTCTCACGTATCAAAGAAACCACATCACCGCCTCTTGCCCCGTTACGCCGGAAATAAGTTTGCGCCGCCTTCTCCTTCGGGTTCTTGATGATGAGCTTGTCCTGATGACCCGTGGAGTCAGCCAAGACCATTTCAATGTATTTTCCCACACCAGCCGAACGGTCGAGACGATAGCCCAGATAATAGGCAATATCATCTACGCCTACCTTTGTTTTCAGGCTTTTGTAGTTTACACTCTGTTTCATAACTGCCTACAAGTATAAAGGGTTATATTTTCATACGATGAGCATGCTGCTGCGTCTGTGCCATGACCACATCGCCAAAACTTTTTTCCAGCGTATGGGAGAGCAGACGCACCTTCTCCGTTTCTTCCGAGAGAGAGAAATAGAGGATGCCCACATTTCGGTCAATCGGTTTGAGTCCCAAATCTTGACCTTGGAATGAGGCTCGCACCGCATAGTTGCCGTCGTTTTGCTTGATGATGGAGGCGTTCTCAAAGACGACCTTGTCCTTGGGAATGTCGTTAGAAAGGTTTCTGTTTTTATCGAGCAAGGGCTCTTCACCCAATGCCATTTTCTGCTTGTCCACCTCTTCCAGTACCATGTTAGCAGCCTTGTTCACGTCGGCCATCACCGACACGATGAACTTAGGATTTTCCTTGAGAGTGGAGATCCAACTATCGAGGTAAGCCGCATTGTTGTCCAGAATACGCTTGTCAAAGCCCATCGAGTTGCCTACCATCGCTGCCGTCAGCTCAGCCACCAGTTCCTCCTTGGCATATTTCGCATCGCCGAACTTCTCATGGCTGCCCCTATTCAGCCGAGGTTCCGTACCGGTGGAGTGAGCCATCTCGTGCAGGGCCGTGGAGTAGTATTCCATACCGTCCTTATAGACCTCTTCCAGTGTCTTGCCGATGTTGAACTGCTCTTTCTTTGGAATGACGATGATATCCTTGGAGGGAGAGAAGTATGCACCGGGTACCTGCTTATCATATTGGATAGGACAAATCCACTCCTGCTTCTCAAACATACGGTCGAGAGCCTTGCTGGTAAACATCCCCTCGGCATCACGCAGCTCCGGTGGGGCAAACAGCTTTTTGAGAGCTTCCATCTTGTCAGGCTTCACCTCAGCCAGATTGGTCTGATCGACATTGAACACATTGAAGGCTTTCAGGAAAGGAATGGTCTGCACCTGCATCCGCTCTGCAAGGCTCATCTTGCGGTAGGCCTCTTTAGAAACTTTCTTACCATCCTTGTCCCTTGCCATGATATCCCAGTAGAGCACTGGCATAGCCGACTCACCTTTCTTCACATGTGCTCCCATGTCGTTGGCCTGCTTGAAAGTGAGGTACACGGGCATGGAGTAGCCACGAAGAGCCGTGTCCAGTTGGAGGAAGAAAGAGTTACTTCCCGAATATCCACGCCCAGATACATTCTGCGGCATGGCACCAGGAGCAGTAGCACTGCCAATCCACCCCTTATGCCAGCCAACGGACTTCATCTGTTCCATGCGCTCAATCATCATCTCCGTGAACCTGTCCACGGCTTTCTGACCGAGCGTCTTTGTTTCAGTTCCAGCTGTAGTCATAGTCGTCCTCCGCCAAGATTTGCTTATCCTGCATACTCAGTTCCACCGACTCCATATAGAACTCCGCGGTATCTTCGCTGGGATGGGTGTTGTGTTCCTTGCACCACTGCATGAAGTCGTCCGCATGTTCACCTTCAAGCGTGAACTGCAGCCATCCTATCCGTCTGTCCTGTTTGAGCTGGACCAGCTCTTCAAAACTATATGCCATTTTCTTTGAATTTATGTTATCTGTGTTCATTATAGAAATTCCCCAAGGCTACATTTTCAGTCCATTGCTGATAGCCTGCTTCTGACCCGACAGCATCTTGATGTCCTCTGAGAGATACTTGGCTGCCAGCTGTTCACGAGTGACGGTCTTGGCTTGGAAGAGAGAAAAGCCGTCGTCAAAGGAAATCGCCTTCTTGTCCGTGCGTCCGTTCTCGCCCACGGCTGCTGAAATCTTCCACTTGCCGTCCATGTTGTCCTTTGCCACCCGAATATCCTCCACTTTGATGTTGGCAGGGAGCTGATAGACGGCATAGGCCGATGCCAGGTGCAGCCGTTCGCCAAAGTTCTTTTCCACCAATGCCGCCGGTGTCGTCACGCGGTCGAAGAAAGCACTCTGGTCTTCTTTGGTCATAGGAGCCGACATTCGTTGGTCGCCCACCTGGGCATAGAGCTTATACTTGCCAAAGTCAGCCCGCTGCTCATCTTTCTCCTTATACACTGTCATCTTGTCAATCACCCTGCCGTCAGATAGGATGTTGGCGGCCTTGTACTCCTCGGCAGATACTTTAGGAGCCAACTTTGTGGGATAATATTTCTGCATCATATTCTCCACCTTCGCTTCCCGTTTCTGATAGGCAGCGATGTCGGCAGCGTCCATCTTCATGGGGTTGAGCTGCTTACCGTTGAGCTGCGCCACATAGAACCAGTCGGCAGGATTCACCTTGGACTGGAAGGCATGGGCATGGGAAACCTTGTCGCCATTGACCGTAACCATCTGCGGCTCACGCGGCCGGTGTTCCTGCTTGACGGTTGCCGTTTTCTCCACGGATTTTCCTTCCTCTTTCTTTTCCTGAGTTGTGGTTTCCGTTTTCTCAGACACGGCTTTCTCCACATTTTGCTTCTTCTCCAGACTGTCCACGATAGCCACACGAAGACCAGCCCGGATGAGTTTGGGCAGATTCGTGTCCAGCGCATGATGGGGAAATGTAACCTGCAGAGAGCCGTCTCCTGCCTTGGCAGGCTTGTTCGCTTTGAGCCCCAATGTGTCAGCCACCTTGGAGGCATCAGCGTTCAAGGTTGTGTAGAAGTCTCCCGTTCTGAAGAGCAGGATGGCATCAGGGTGCATCTCCTTCATGTTCTCGTACAGCTCTGCCAGCGTCTTTGACTTCGGGAGCTTTGTCGTTTTCTTTGCAGCTTTTTTCTCGGTTTGAGCCGTCGGCTCTTCCTTCAGGGTAGCTTGCTGCTGCACCTCTTCTTTTTTCTTACTTGCCATATTGTTGTCAATTAAAGGGTAAATATCCGACTTCCATTTGTTGGGCGTGAATTTATGCGTATCACCGAGTACCGCCATCAGCGTGTCCTGTCTGCCCATTGCTTCATATGCGGCCATTGCCGTATGCCCGGTGTCGAGTACATTGTCAATGAGTATGGGTATCTTGTTCCTGGGTAGCCTGCGGATGCGATAAAAGTAGAGCGGCACCTCATCGAGCGAGCCATTGGTTTTCTTCACAAGATAAAGCGGATCGTGAGTATTGCTTGCCAGCGCATCTATGACAGGCAGGTGCAGTGCTTCGCTTATTTTCTCGGCCAGCGTCTTGGTGTAACCGGCCCTGCCGGTGCGGTTTGGGATAGGTACCAGTACCACCTGCTTGTCTTTAGGCATGACATTCCTGACTGCCGCAGTCATCATCGCCGCAGCCTTGGCAATGGCCATGTCGTCCCCAGCTTTCACCTTTCGGGCAATAGGAGCAACTTTGGCATAGCCAGCCACGGAGCTGACGATGTAGTCAAAATCAAGATTTTTGTATTTCTTTCTACCCACCTTGCTTGTCGTGATATGCTTTAACGCTACGGTTCTACAACAGAAGAACTCGCCAATAGAGAAGAATGTTAAAGCACTCACTGGCTCTTATGAAAGTGACAAGCCGGGAGCAGAATATTAAAGAATCCCTTGTTGGGAGGATGGTTATTCGTCTTTTGCTATCGAATCAAGCCTGTATGTTGCTTCTTTTCGATAGACTCTGAGCGGTTGTTGGTCATGGCTTGGCGTTCCACCACTTTCTGGTATTCCCAGCGGTTTTCGTCGGTCATCACATAACCCATAAAATCCTCGTGAACATCATCGTAGCGCGTCTGTTGCAATCGTTCCCACTCCCTCATGTCGCCGTTGACAATTTTGAAGCCTTGTGGCTCACGTAGGTCAACGCCCACCGTTACCTTGGTGTCGCCGAGAGCCAGTTCCACAGGTTTACCTTCCTGCAAAGCCTCCTTTTGATTGGCACCCAACTCGATGTCCTTCACTTTATCTCGTGTTTGTAGTTCTGTCTCGATAGGAATGCTGGCCACATTACGGTGCATGAGCGAGTTTGTTTCCTTATCCAACTGAACAAATCTTACTTTCCTTTCTCCCTCCACGTCCACTTCCTTGCGTATTACCTCGCCAGACAGCACTCGTTGGAGTTCATTCTGGTTAAGTCCTAATTCATTGGCAATCTCTCTACGGAGTGGGTAAGTCATTAGTAACACTTGCCCGTTATCATCCAGTACGAATTGGGCTTTCATCGGTAACTGTATCACCTTGCCATTTGATGTTTCCGTGTTGGCCATGAAAACAGGCGTTACCTCTCCACAAAGCAGCGGAACTTTCAGACCATCAGGCATCAACTCCATTTTTTCCCTGTCGATTCCCAACTGCATCAGTTTCTCTAAGACAGCTCCCTGAGCTTGAAAAGTCATCACATTTTCCATACGTTGAATGTTTATCGGTAAATTTGTCGAGAGAAGACTTGCGCTTCTCACCAAACAAAATTATCAAAAAGCAAGATGATAAGATGAGACGATACAGATTATTTCTATTGGTTTTCGTCGCTACCGCAATCAGCATGAAGATGGCAGCGCAGTTTTATACTCTCCGTCCGGAGGTAGTTCGCAAACAGGTAAAGCCTGTAAAACAAATAGTTACAAAGCAAAATGCAGATAGCATAGATACAAAACATCCTGACGTAACTTTCCAAACTGGTCGTGGCTTGGAAATCACCATAGAGAAGGATGTACCACTGTTTGTCAATGTGAAGGACTCCCTGCTTTTCAATCTGATCAGCCAGCGCATGAATGTCTGCCTTCCGCTCGACTTCCTAAAAATCAATTCAGCTTTCGGCTATCGCAAAGACCCTGTAAGTAAATGCACAGCGTTCCATGACGGCATAGACCTGCAATGCAACCATGCACGAGTTTATGCGATGCTCCCCAGTATCATCAAGGAGGTACATTTTGGGAATAGAGGCTATGGCAACTATGTTGTTTTGGAACATGGCATCTTTGAGTGTCTTTATGGGCATCTTGACCAGATAACCGTAAGAGCTGGCGATGCCGTTTCGGCAGGAACCATCGTGGGAATATCAGGGAACACAGGCAAAAGCACAGGCCCGCACCTCCATATCAGAATTAGGAAAGGTGGGAAGAGTGTCGATCCTAATATTTTTGTGGATTATCTTAACGGTTACATCACACAGCTACAGGATAAGATGGCATACGTCAGATTCGGGACAAAGCCCGACAAAGAGTTGAACATCAAGAATCTGATGGCCGTTCTCCGGCAGTATGATATGAAGTTCCCACAGATAGTAGCTGCACAAGCCCTGCTTGAGACAGGCTACTTCACTTCACGGGTATGCTTAGAGAACAACAACCTCTTCGGACTCCGCCGTCCCAGCAACGGCGGCTACTACACCTTCAACTCATGGGAAGAAAGCGTGAAGGCATACAAGTACTATGTGCAGTACAAGTACAGAGAGGGTAGCTATTACGATTTCCTAAATAAGATTGGGTATGCTGAGGATCAAGCATATCTTATTAAAGTGAAGAGAATTGTCGAGAGCTTATGACTTTTGCATAAAGAGTGGCGGAAATGTTTGGAAACTGGAAAATAATATACTATCTTTGTTTGGTGTTTAGATAATGAACATAATACCGAGATAAGCATAATCTCGTATTTCCAATGGGCTATAGTGAGTTTGACTATAGTTATAAATGCGTTAAGAAAACAGAATTACTTCACAAATAGGATAGAGATGAAAAATGCGAATAATAAAATGTACAGTGCGGAGTCTGTATCAATGGATAAGGTCATAAATATAGCAATAGAAAAACTTGCTAAGATTTCTAATGATCCATCTGGATTAAGTGGAATTCCAAGTGGATTTCACGAATTAGACCAGTTAACCTCTGGTTGGCAAGATGGTAACGTCATTGTTGTGGCAGGTCGGCCTTCGATGGGTAAAACCTCATTTGCTACAAGTATGCTAAAGTATATTGCAGTAGGAAAATCAATTCCATGTGTATACTTCTGTTTGGAAACAAAAGCACGCGAAGTTGCTAATCGGCTCATTGCAAATTATTCCGATATTCTAATCTCTGGATTGATGTCAGGAAGATTATCCACAGGGGATTGGGAGAAATTTGATAAATTTACTCAAGAAATCTCAACAGCTCCAATTTATTTAGACGATCAAACTTTTGATATTGACCAAATTTGCGATGGTATCAGAAATATGGTTGAACACAATAATGCAAGGATAGCTATTATAGATTATATTCAGTTGATACAAACACCATTCAAAATATCAGCAAATTTTACACGAAATGATGAACTTGCATATATTATGCATTCATTCAAGGCTCTTGCGAAGGAACTTAATATTCCTATAATAGTTTTGTCTCAAATGAATCGCTATTTTGAAAACCGCGATCAATCATTTTATAACTTACCTCAATTAACGGATTTAAGAGAATCGGGAACAATCGAAGATGATGCCGATATCGTAATCTTCATACATCGTCCAGAATATTATCATTGTTATGAAGACGAAAAGGGCAATGATATGCGTGGTATAGCACAGATTATTATTGCAAAGCATCGCATGGGTTATACTGGTCAGTTATCCTTGAAGTTTGAAGCAAAATTTGCAAGATTCTCAAATATACCCAAAGGTGATTTTTTCTAAAGTTTTGGGAGCATTATATTCCAATGATTTCTGGCCTACCAATATGTAGCTATCGTGAAAAATTTGCGTATAATAAAAGAGCAATATAATGTAAAGGATAGTATGCGTAGCACAAATACTTCGCATACTGCCCTTTTATAAATCCCCTCTGCCTATTATAGCAATGTATAACAGCCAAGCCCAACCACAAACCGACTACACCATACTGATACATGAACAGGGTGGCTAAAAGGCATTTCATCACCTTGTCTGGCTGAAAGATATGGAACGCACATATCAGCAGGATGCCGGAATACTCATAATCGACGTGTAGAAATGTAGCTATGGCGCAAATGGTAATCATCAAAACACACCATAACAAAGGTTTATTGTCAATCTTACTCATACCTTCTATTGCAATCAATCCCAACAAAAGCGTGAAGAACACGTTGTGAGAATTATCATGATTGAGTAACCACCATGGGATTTCAGATATGAGCGCAAAAGCCAAGAGACTGAGCGCATACTTCCTTGTGGAACGAGTGTGGTCATACCCCTCCACCAGTAGAAAGGCGAAGATGGGGAACGCCATTCTCCCCACCGTCCGCATCATGTCATACGTCCAACTACCATGTTCCATCAGGTAATAAGCGATATGGTCCACGGTCATGGACACCAATGCTATTATCTTCAGGGCACTGCCTGACAAACCTTTCCACTGATGAAGTACCATACTACTGATTAGTTTCCTGTTTATTTTTCCTGTCCTTACCCAAAAGCTCAGTAATCATCGCATCCACCTCGTCATTGACACGCTTGAAGTTACGCCCCAGCATGATTTCCTTCTCACGGTTGGAGGCAAACTGATAAATCTTTGGCAGGTCGGCATACAGACTTTCCTCCTGTTTGATTTGTTCCATATCAAAGTGGGTCTTACAGAAATACTTCGAGGTCTTGAACTCCTCCGACTTCTCAATGTCGAAGCCCTGCATCATGCTGCCTTCCGTCGGAGTAAAGTCACGAGCTGACTGACCAGCGAGCCAACCAGTCGCCATGTCCGCTATCTTGGCAGCAGGGACTAGGAAGTCCAACCGCTCCGAGATAGATGTGGAAACCTTCTGGTCATTGATAGTAATAGACTTGGACGTCTGCTTCGCCTTGCCGAACACGTCGTTCTGTGCCCATTCCAGTGTCTCCTTGTTACGGGCGGCACCCATAAAGATATTACCGCAAGTGGTGATAATCTTCTGCATACCGTTCTTGCCATAGTCCGCCTCCAGCTGTGGCAGTTCCTGAAAACCCAGTGTCACCGCCACCTTATTGCTTCGCGCCGTACCGATCAGTCGGTCAATCTTATGAAAGTACAAGGTTGGCAACTCATCCACGATGATGGAAACAGGGATATTCCCTCTGCTGTTCACACGGGTCACGAGACGGTTGAGCACCAACGCATTCAGTGCCCCCACAATCTGCTCTTTCTCCGGGTCGTTGGCAATCACGAGATAGGAAGGGCTGGCAGGGTCTGAAATCTTCAGGTCGAAGTCATCCCCCGTAAATATCCAGTAGGCTTCCGGTGAAACCAAGCGAGCTGCATTGACACGGAGCGTACCCACCATACCTTCGAGTTGGTCCATCGCTTTGTTGGTATAAGCCGACTGGAACGGAGCCATGAGCGAGAGTATTTTCTGATCCTGCATCAGGATGTCAAATACGTCACTGTACTGCTTACCTAAGAAGGATAGTACATGTGGCATATCCGAATATTCTCCTGTAATGGTGTCAGGCTCCACTACCTGCCCCTGCTCATCCTCATACCAGGACGAAGCGATATGCACTTTCTGTCCGTTACGGCTGATATAAGTGAAATCATTCAGATCCACGAACATGCCATCCTCATCCACCGACACATCGTGGCTCAGCTCATCCACAAAGTCAAGAATCATGTTACCGTTCTTATCGACAGCTCGGTAGTCATGCCAATTCTTTGTCATCAGCCTTAGTTTCTTCCCCTTGTATTTGATGTAACGAGTGAGTTTCTTGCCGTCCTTGAACCCCGTTGGATGGAAGTTGACGAAGAAATAGATGATAGCCGAAAGGAAATTGATGGCCGAGTTCTGAAAAAACGCCTCCGAGCCGCCTTTCTTGTCGCCCCCCTTGTTAAGCGATTCAAGCAACGTTGCAGCTGTCTCTGCCGCTGCTGCCAAGTCAGGGATATACTTCCGTTGTATAGGGTTGATACGGTTGGAATACTCCACATCGGTAAAGTTCACGATGTGGAAACCACAGTTTTCCGGCAGCCTGCCAAGTCTCTTGTTTTTGCAGTACTGATAGAATAGCGTCTTTCCCAATGTTGGAAACTTATAGTCATACACCATCATGGCAAAGCCTTTGGCCGCATGCTGACGGATAAATGGGTCGATGATGCCAAACGACTTACCAGAACCGGGCGTACCCAGTACAATGGTTCCACGGAACGGATTGATGATGTTGATCCATCCCTTGTGCATGCGTCCCTTGAAATAGTAGATCATCGGGATATTGACAGAATAAGGATTCTCATTCAGGTCCTCCGACTGCTGGAACGACTCATTCTCAAAGTTGAAACGGTCTTCACCCAATTTGTAATTGTAGTAGCGAGAGATACCATCTAACCCCTGATGCAGAAGCATCGTACCGATAATGGAAGTCATGGCGTAGAGCACGCGATTGGTAGGGAAGCCAAATGAAACTCCGCCCCAGACGCCTTTATGAAGCATCATGCAGAGCGCGATGAACGTAATGCCGATGCCGATAGGGTAAAGCACCATTGTCTTGACGTTGAACTTCAACGCCTTCTGTGGACGTGTACCGATGCAGGTCACACCAATACATATCAGTTCGATGAGCTTACACGATGCTACATTGTTGAAAACCTTGAAGCGTGTGATGAGTTCCAGGATAAATCCCGTCACACGGTTGTCCGCCGTGATGGGGAGATTCATGATTAGCTCTACAATCAAGAAAAGGTAGATGCAACTCCTGAACGTGTTGTACATCTGTTGTTGTTCCCTTGTCTCTTCTACTGCCATGATGCTACTTTTGAGAATTAAGAACCGGGAGGAACGCCATTATCTGTTCACCAATGCCGTCGGCATGAAGAATATCCTTATAGTCAATGTTGAGTGTGACGACACGACCAGAAATCTGTTCCTCCGAAATCTCCAGTTTCAGCACCTTTTCTTCAGGAAAGGTCAGCTTGTCGAGTACCAGCACGTTACGATATGCCTTCTTGAAGCTCTTGGCACTGTTCAGGGAATAGACTGGAGTCAGCTCAATTGTCTGCGAATTGGTGGCCTTCAGCTCCTTCTTGTCCGTGAGTTTGATGCGTACCTCACTGATGTCATACTTGATTTTGGTGGCATTGTAGAGTGAATAATCGATGAAGAAATAATCACCGATGCTGAAGATATTGTTCACTCTTGCCCTAATGCCATACTCATGGGAACGGATATGCTTTTGCGGTTTACTGGCAAAGATAGCCCAGGCGTAGGCTGCCATTTCTTTACGTGGCATCGTCACGTCGGGATTCTCATATCTGCCCATATCCCTGGTCTTGATGCGATAGATGGAGTTGGCTTTCGCTGGTCCGGCAGTATAAACCACGTTGAGTTGTACGATATGTCGCTCACCGATAACGGTAACTGTACCTACCAACTCATTGTCGTACATTCTCCTGGAGGGTTTAATACGCACGATATTGTCCGTACACTGGTTACCTACAATCTTGTTCGTCGAAATGTCCACGAGCTTGATATTCTCTGGCATCAGCAGATGCGTTGTCACCTCTTCGTTGACAAACACCACATCCTTGCGTCTGTTCTCGTCAAAGATGTAGCTGTCCGTGAGCCTTGCGTTGCGGATATATCTCACCGAAACCGAGTCTGCCTCAATGTTCTTATACATTTTCTGTGCCTGAAGGCTGCCACACAATCCCATGAGGGCAACCAAGATAACTAAAAACTGCTTCATATTTTCTAATGTTTGATGAATTGTTGAATGCTACTCAGCATTGGTATTGACCAGATAGACGATGGTGTTGTACTTGATCCGTGCCTTGTTCTTTCTGATATTGGCAGACACGGCAGAGGTTGCTGACTGGTACATGTTCTGTAGAGCCTGCAGAGCCACTGCCTCAGAACTCAGTCCGCCGCCATACCCACCGTCGAAGTTGATATTGCTCTGCAAGGCGTTCGCCTTGGCATCCTTCATCAAGTCACGGAAGGCCGATTCCGGCACATAAAAGCCCTCCATGCCGTCATTGTCATAGACGGATAGTCCCACCTTGATGAACTTATCTTTAACCAAGATGCTGGTGATGGAAGCCATGACACGCTGCTGACCGAATCCCGTCACCGTACCATAGAGATAGGTACCCTTCTTCAGTTTTGTCCCTTTGAGCGTCACATCATCGAGGAGTTTGAACCGGAGGCGCGTACCCTCGTGTGCTTTGGTCGTCTTGTCTATCATGGCACGGATCAACGGAACCTCCGCCGTAGACTCGGCACTGACAGTGTTGAACTTATCCGCATTACCCTCCATCACCTTCTTGACAATGGCAGGTTTCTCTTTGGGCTTACGATTAGGTGCATTGAAGGGTTGTGACACTTTTGATTCTTTGCCACTTTCATCCTCATCGCCGATGCCCATGCTCCTCTCCAAGGATTTTTGCCGGGCAAGGCTTCTCTTCTGAATCGCTTCCACCTCCCTTGCATAGTCATCCATCTCAGCTTGTCGGGAGCTACGGCCGTAGCTGCTGCCCGAACCGTATCTGGATGCACCGCCGTAACTTCCACCCTCATAGGCATTGATGTGCTTCCGAGACTGTTCCAGTCGTTGTTGCAAGGCTTCCATGTCCTTCTGCCGCTGCGCATTGATGGCATTCTGCCGGTCTATATCGTCCAGCTCATGCTCTTGATAACTGTTGCTGAGCGAGTCCTGCTGTGGCTGGTCCTCACCGATGCCGTTCACTGCCGATGCCGCATCTTCCTCGTTATAACGTTTGTTCATCTCCGCCATCTTGTCCCCCATTTCATCATTGGCTGCTGTGGGCAGCGAAGCGTTGATACTGTCGGTGGCAACACCCTTCTGGGCATCGCCCTGCCCTCCGAACACACCAATCAGCTCATAGCCTAAGAACAAGATGGGCAGGAGGATGGCCAATGGAAAGATATACTTGGGCTGCTTGAAATCGATGCGCCACCAACTCTTGCCCTGTGATAAGGGCTTCACCACTGGAGGTTCTTTCGGAATAGTCTTTTCCCTTTCGTCGGACTCTTCCTTATTTTCGCCCTGCGCTTCTGCATTAGCCTCCGTCCGTGCAGCGTTTGACGGAGCATCCTCCTTTGTCAGTCCAGCTTTAAGCAAGAATTTCTTAATCAGTTCTTTCATATCATTAATGTTTTAAGTTTGTCACTATCATTTCGAGCTGCCTATATTTATAGATGATAAGCGTGGAATCCTGATGCGTCTTGATAGGAATACGCACCAAGGAATCCAGTTCCCATTTCAGCTGCTGTCCTCGCAGAGCCAGTTGTCCGACCTCTCGAACCTGTACGTTCTTGCCGTTCTGTATGCTCTGCAGTCCGGCGAACATAGGCTGCACATTCTCTATCTCCCCCACAATATCCTTGCTGGGTTGCGGGGTATAGAGTGACACGACTATCCCCAAGCAGAGCGAACAGACCAGCGCACCGATGGTCATGGCCGCCGTACGCTTCGGGTGTTTCACAGCCCATGCGTTGGCAGCATCTATCCGTTCCCGTATCTTCCATTGCAAAGAGAGCTTCCTTACAAAGGACTCCAGCTTCCCCTTGGTTTCCTGTTCCCATCTGCCTTTGGCTTCTTTCGCACGTTTCATTTTCTTCCTCATACCCTTAGTAGTCTAAGTCTTTGTTCTCCAATGTTCTCCAGTTGGTAATCAGCAGACCGTGCGGATTGTTCCTTGTCCGGGGTACATTCTCAATGCCGCCCACCGTAATAAGAGAGCGTTTCATGTCGCGTGAACGACGTTTAATAATCTGCGTACCGTAGTATTTGAATTTCCGAGTGTGTTCGTCCAGCTTGATGGAGTCACAGATGATCATGCACACGGCCGAAGAAGAGACAATGTCCGAGTAAAAACCGTTTTCCTCCATCGCCTGTTTCTGTTTCAGAGCCGTACCGTCCGCCATATACATGGCTTTGGACAACGTCCATTTGATATAGTCGTCGTCGGGCGGCAGGTTGAAGAAATACTGATGGAAGAGCTGGATGTGTGCTTTTGCCTCCATGACAAAATTCGCCTCTTGCTTACTCCTTTCAGCGAGGAAAGGAATGTCGCCATCGAGGACATAAATCTGATTACGCTCTTCCGTTACCAACTTGGCACAGTAGAAGATGCAGCAGGCACAGACCACCGCACTGCCGATGATGGTCAGCAGTACAGTTGTCAGTGCGAGCCTTGTTTTCTGTTCCAAACTTTGTATTAACATATCCTGTCGTTTTTAGTTTATTTTCCTCTGTTGTAAGAATCTCTCATGGAGTTGCCCATCTTCGATGCCGCCTTGCCAGCAGAGCTTTCTTTGAACATGTGTTTGGCCTCTTTCGCCACACCTGAGGCAGCGCCTCCCATGACTCCAGCCATAGTAGCCACTCCGCCATCGGAATAGCCACTTGCGCCGCTCACGGCTCCAGCCATACCAGCTGCGCCAAGATGCGCCGCACCAGAGACTGCCGCACCCGCCATTGGTGTAGCCACTGAAGCGATACCCACTCCAGTAGAAGCGGCACTGCCCACAACTCCGCCCACGGCTCCTGCTACGACACCTCCGGCTGCACTGCCGGCACTTGAACTCACACCCCCTGGAATTAGCCATGATGCCACTTCAGGGACGAAACGGATGATATAGGCACCCACCAGCATACCCATAGCATACATGCAGTTGGAGCCGATGCCCTGAATGCCCAAAGCGCCTATCTGTCCCCAAGAGTTCACCTGTCCCTGCAGAAGCCTGCCATAGGCATTGAGGTCCTCTCCGAGGTTATACATCAGGATGAAGTCGATATAGTACAGGCACATATAGGTGACAAATCCCCATAGCGACAAGGACAGATATTTGCTGATCCATTGCGACCATGCACTGCTCCATGGCGGTACTATCGAGAGGGCGAACATGATGGGGGCAAATGTGGCCAGTATAGCCATGAAAATACGCTGGGCTACCAAGATGCCATAATACGACATCTGGAATATCAGTTCACCGATGAAACGTATCACGTCGTTTATCCATTCCGACACCTTTGTCTCAGCGGCTACGGTGGCTCGCTGCGCATAATTGTTGATGGTCGTGCCCAGATTTTCCATGTTGTAGATGAGCTTATCCCACCAATGGGCATCCTCCCCGATGGTCTGTACCTGCTTCGCCGTTTCAATACTGTCCTGCACCTGGCGGAGTCGTTTGAGATAGTCCGACTGCTTCTGTGCTACTTTGAGTTCCAGCGCAGCCACTTCCTTGTTCTTGCTGCTCGCCATCTGTTTGGTGGTCGCCTCCAACGCTTTACCCGGTCGGGCCAGTTCCTGACAGATCCAAGAACTGTAAGTGATGCAGATGGACAGTCCCACGATGCGGAGAAGTTTCATTACGTCCATCGCCCTACGCCCAAGCATCATCATCCAGCACTCGTAGGAACCCACACAAAGGGCGAGGCACAAGCCTATGACACGGGCGTAACCCACGGTGTTGCCCAGCACCGCCGACTTCGGAAAAGTCTCCATCGCCACCAGCAGCTTCTCAAGGCTTTGGTCGATAGAGGGCAGTCCCATGGTGAGTAGCTGACTTGCAATATTCATCAAAATATCTGTAACCATAATTTTATCGTTTGTAATAGTTTTGCGCCATGCCTACAAGATGCGCCACGCGACTGACAATTTCCTCCATCTGTTTCTTATATTGTTGGTAGGCTTTCTGCCGTTTGGCGTTTTCAAGTTCATATCCCACACCCGTCCGATGGATATAGGCTATATCCTGGCAAATCATCTCGTTCTGCCGGGTCAGCTCATCGACCTGAAATTTCAGTTTGCCGCTGCTCCTCTGCATACAGAAGAGCAGTCCGTCGGAAATAGATTTCTGCATGCGTTCGAAGTCGGCTTTGAAGGAGGAATAAACCAAATCGACATTCCTGTCAGCGGCACGCGCCACTTCCTCTTTGTAGAGTTCTTCTATCTTCGCACGTTCCTGCTCGGTTTCCTTCATCTTCTGTCGTTGCGTCTCTTCGGCGGTGATACGAGTGGGCATGATGCGTTTCACGCTGGACTTACTTTCCTTAAACCTAACTCTCCAGCCAGATTTGAGAAATCTCCATTGCCAGTAAGCCTCACCGCCGCTATATTTCTTGTGTAATAAGTAATAATACCATGCTGGAGCAAAGTCCCATGGTCCGTTCTCCATTGACTTCCACTGCTTTTCCTTCTGGTCATCGTAGGTCGGATGCTGAGCAAATGTGGACAGGGAAAGATAAAGTAACCCTGTCATGATGAATAGAAATTTTCTCATATACTGTTCCATTTGTTAATTACTCCTTCTGCTATTTTGTCCGTCACCTCACTGTTGAGGATGTCCCAAATATAATCGTATCTGACCCCGCCGACGGTAATGATGCTACACCAGACGTTGGCACCGTCGATGATACCTCTCATGTTTTCTATGGAAGTCTTCAACTCCATGATAAGGTGAAGCTTCTCGTCCATCGAGGCCTTCATTACATTGACACCGCTGGCGGCAAGCGATGCATAAAGGGCTTTGATGTTTTTGATTTCTCTTGCACAAGCCATATTCGCTTCTGTATAGTACCATGCCACCATCGGCTTCTTGGAGGTATATTGAAAAGTGGAGCGTGTAAACTGGGAGTACTCCTGTATCAAGCGATACATGCTGTTGACTGTCGAACCCAATGCGCTGGCTAAGATGACGTAGGAATAGCCATTATTCAATTTACTGTCCAAGGTCGTTCTGACATCATTGAACTTGGTAGCACCCTTTGTGATGATGCTCTGTTCACCAAAACTCGTTGCCACCTTTGCCAAGGCCTTGTCCTCTTCACCCTTGATGAGTTTATGCAGACTGATAAGGGCTTCAATGGTTAGCGGATCCCTCGGCGTCGGTATAACATCGGCAAAGATGGGAGCTGCTACCATGAAGCACCATAACAACAGCCCATATCTTTTTATATTCCATGCCTTTTTCATAAGCCAAACTTCTTTAGACATCCAAGCCGTTCCAATTATCAATCAATCCGTCAACGGAGTTTTGAGCCGTGATATAGGCAGCCCACGACTCCACGTCAATGGCCATGAGTACATCCCCCCAGTTGTTACCGAACTGGCACATCATCACCATAACCTCCAGCTTATAGTGGATTTCAAGCAGACGACTGTAAATCTTGTTGGCCATCGTCAGCCGCTCATAGCGGTTGAGCAGGTTATATCCGTCGTCCTTGCCATCATCTTTGGCCGTGTCCAAAGGATTGCGTACCTTGCCGTTGTTTACAATATCCACAAAGTCGTGTACCAATCCTTGCGTCTCGGACACGAGATTGGTCATCTCATTGAGGCATACCACATAGTTCTTGCCCGGTGACTTGCCGAGCTGTTTCAGCACGATGGGCACATCCTTGAAGATGCTGGCAGTGAGCGAGACGATTTCACCGTAGTATCTGCTTTCTTCCCCAAAACCAGTGATGTTCTGCATGGAGAGTTGGTAAAGTTCCTTGATGCTTGCCATCGTAGCGGTATACTTCATCAGCTTCTCTTGCTTGGTATTGATGGAATCCAGACGCCCGTTGTGCCTGTCCTCTATGAGTTTCTGCGAAGCAGCATTGGACATAACGGCGGCCGTGGTTTTCTTGTCTATCACCACTCGCCATCCAGCCCGAATGTTCAGCGAGGCAAGGAGCATCGCCAGAACGAAAATTAACCTTAACTTTTCCATAAGCTCATAATGTTTTGATGTTCGTTGACATGCCGCGCGAAATCGAGATATTTGCTTATTCCTGCCTTTCTGCGGTCTTTCTCTATCTCTGTGATGGCACGTTGGATGTTACCACCATAATGCTTCGTGTAAATCTTGAGGGCCTCCTTTTCCGCCCGTTCCGTGGTGTAGGCCCAGTAACATTCAGGCGGTTCTTCCACACCATACACATCCGATACCTGTCCACGGCATATCCATACCTCCTTGAAGTAATTCCGGCCCTCGTGGTTGTTAAGACTGTTGATGGTGAAGATCTGCTGTCGTTGAACCGCTGTCAGTCCGAGGATAGCCGCAATGTCATCGTACCGATCCTTGAATTTGGCCTGGTCAAGCAGAATTTTCACGTCGCTGTTGTTGATGATAGCCTCCTTGACAATGGGAGAATCAATCACGTCGTTCAGTTCCTGTGTCACAACTCCAGCGATGCCGTGGAACTTACGCACCGTCTTGTAGAGATACTTGATATATTCTGCCATCGTAGGCGAGGCGATAGCTTTCCATGCCTCTTCGATGATGAGAGCTTTTCGGCCTTTCTTGATACGCATCTTCTGGAGAAACACATCCATGATGATGAGCACCACGATAGGGAACAGCACAGGGTCATCTTTGATTTTGTCAATCTCAAAGACAATAAACCGTTCATCGAAGAGTGACTGTTCCAGATCGTTGTTCAGCGTGCACTCCAGCTCGCCACCACGGTAGAACTGTTCGAGAATGGCAGCAAAGTTGTCAATGTCGAAGGCTATCTTCTTTTCGGTCATCAGCTGTGGAATACGTTCCAGCGCATATTCATAGAAAGTGTTGAAGGACAGCTTCCAGACCGTCATCTTACGTCTACGCTGCTCCATCTTCTCGATTTTCTGTTCGATGCGCATAAGGTAGCTGCCTTCGATAACCTCAGCCATGAGGCGCATGAGTTGACGGTTGGCAGCCACCTTCTCACCC
This sequence comes from Hoylesella buccalis ATCC 35310, assembly GCF_000177075.1. Lineage (GTDB taxonomy): Bacteria > Bacteroidota > Bacteroidia > Bacteroidales > Bacteroidaceae > Prevotella > Prevotella buccalis. The sequence goes on along the minus strand of NZ_ADEG01000009.1, from coordinate 5,241 downwards.
TCCGTCGCAGCCTGGTCATTGACCAGAGCATGCAGCTTTTCCACCTGGCGCTTTGCCTTGATGTGATGCGCAACCTCGGCTTCAGAAAAGATGGTATCTCTGCTTTCTGAATTTACACTTGCAGAAGTGTTTCCCTGATATCCCTCAAAATCTTGATAGTAGCTATGCTCCACCTTCTCACCATACTTCTCATACTCACCGTTTTTTTTATCCTCCAGCAAGAGTCGGTGTCGCAACCTATCTTTTTCTTCTGCGGAAAAACCACGGAAGGGGTGGAAAAAAGCGTCATAATACTCCACGATGACCTGATTGATGATGGCATCTTCAATCTTTGAAGGCCTCTCGCTTCCCTTGTAGATGAGGAAAATAAGCGATTTGAGAAAGTTCTTCTTCTCTCCGAAGTTCTGTCGGTATTCCGTCTTGGTAATCTTAAACGGATTCATGGAGATGGGATGATCTTTGGAGTACGTGATATAGGTGCCACCGAAGTAGCTGCATATACCCTCGTAGCTATCTCCAGTATCTACCATCACCACATCCGTATTCTGCTCCAGAAGCTGGCGCACCACACTATTCATGTGGAAGCTCTTACCGCTGCCACTGGGTCCGATACAGAAGAAATTAGCATTGTCAGTGTACTTGTGTACTCCCTCCTTGCCGGTAATGTCTATCGCCACAGGAAGTCCCTGCCTGTCTGTATAGTAGGTTTTGAGCGGCGTCTCCTCAGAATGTTTCAGATGCTCCTTAAAGCATAGGCAGAGTGCCGCGTCCGACAGCGTAAGAAAAAGGTCGTAATCAGGATTGAAGGCATAGCCATTGCCAGGAAAGCTGCACGTGAAGAGCTCCAGCTGGTTATATGCCGAGCGAGAGGGCATGATGGCACAGTCGTAGAGTTTCGTCTCGATGTACGATGTAACCGGCGTTATCTTGTCATGCGGACAACTGACGAGGATATTGAAATTGGTATAAACCATCAGCTTGCTATCCACAGCCAGTGTGTCCAACAGGCGTTCTATATCTTCTTTGGCGATGCGGTTCGACGGATCGGGCATGGAGCCGTGGCGCTTCGCTTTGCTTTGCAGCTTGCGCATAAGTCTGCGCTGGGCAGGTATTTGTATGACTTGATTGTAGATGACGCAGTCAGTATAAGGTATCTCCGTTAGGAAAGAGAAGAGGTCAGTGGCAATGTAGGTGCCGTTGATGTTGACCGAAAGGAACGGCCTCACGAAGTTGGGCATATTGATTTCATCTATATCCACCAAGGGAAAAGACTTTACCGTCCGGTCGCCTATCTTCAGGTTCTCGTCAGAACACTTGAAGTTGGTCATGGAGAATGGACCCTGCTTGAACTGGAATGCCATAAAGCGGTGAAGATACTCGTCTATCTCCGACTTGCTCAGCTTGCGGTGGGCGATACCTTTCTCTTGCAGAATGTCAGCTACCTTGGTTACTTTGACGTGGAAGTCCTCCCATCGTTTGGCGTCGTATTTCACAAAGGCATTGTGCGCACACTCCTGCGTAACGATGAGGAAGGTGCGTATGTCGGTATATTCCCGTCCCTCGAAGTAGTTGAAGTAACTTTCTGTCAGGAACTCCTGTTCTCCCTCCGGCTCATGGTGATACTCCTGCTTGCAGAAGATGTCTTGTTTTTGTAGGGCATACCCCTCACCGAGTGTCTTTATAATGTTGGCCAGTACGTCCTGGAAGAGACAATATAGGTCAGCATCGGTACAATATTGCTGCACGGGATTCTCAATCTCGAAGAGTACGGACGGATTCCCCTTCTGGGACCAGAGCACCGTATTGAGCAGTTTCCCGTCCTTATCCCTGATGTCCTGCAACTGGGAGAAAAGTTTATCGAAAGGTTTTCTTTGCTGTGCCATAACCGTTAGTGTTTGAAAATCCCATGATAGATGTAAATACCCTTATTCCGATGCTTGGCGTGAAGCCCATTTCGCTGCCGTATGTAGATGGTGACCAGTCCGACAAAGGCTAGAACAATCATGGCAATAAAGCCAGCCAGCTTGCCCAGGATGATGGAAAAAAGGATGAAACCGAGAAAGGATATACCAATGGCAATGGCGGCAAAGGTTAGGAAACGCCCTCTGATGCCCATGAACTCCAACGGTTTCTGTATGCCTTTGTATATAGGAAAGAAATCTTCCATAAAACTTTGAAATTTGGTAGGAGCCAGACGCTTGGTTGCAGGTCCGGCTCCCACCGATTGATTACTTGAAGAAGAGCGGAAGAGCTTCCGACATGGCGATGAAAGCCACACAGCCACCGATGGTGAGCATGATAGTCTTTTTCACGTCCTGGTCGCCGTTCTGCATCTTGAAATACACATTGAACGCTCCTACTAACACGATGACGGCTGCGATGGCCTTCATCAGGTTGGAAACAGGGGTTTGGTACGAAGAGATCTCCGTGGTAGCTTTGGAAAATCCGCCAGCACCCTTGCTGTTGGCCAGCATTGTTCCAGTACTCATGGCGAACATTCCCACGCTTACTGCTAATTTCAAAGACTGACACTTCGCAAAACTCCAAGCACGTCCCACGCATTTTACTGCTTGTTTTCTCAATTGCGACATAATCGAATGGATTAAATTTGAACTTCAATTCCATGTTAAAGCCGAAAGTCAAACAAGTTAAAGTGCTAGGTCAGAAATATTAAAGATAAAAGGTTGGTATGTTTTATGAAGAAATGTCCCCTCTTTCGGGATCAAACTCCTTCCATTTGGCAAGCAAGCTGCCCAGTTCGCTGTTCTCACCGTCTTTCGACAGGTCTTCCACCTTGACCAGCAGGTTGTTTACTTCAATACCGCCGCTCATCAAGAGCTCTGCTGTCTGCTTTCGTTTCAGGGCAGCTGTCTTCTGTTTCTTGATGATGGGGCGAGTGATAAGGATAGGCGTAAATTCCCTTACTTCATCGGAGATGTCAATGGCTTCCTCCTGTACCTTATCGTCTTCGCTGGTAGCACGCTTTCTGTTTGCCAGCAGGTCGTAGGCCACCGTACCCAAGTAATAGCAGAGGTAGCAAGCCACAATAAAACCAAGGAATATTTGAAAACTCATACGCAAAAGGCATTATGTGAACGATGGGCATTGAACCGACATGGCAAGATAGACACTCATTGGCTGAAACTGCAATCCCAGCTTCTGCCCATTGCTCTCACGGATCGGTCTGCGCTTCAGCTGTTCATTATAATATAAGGTGTTATGGCCAGGAATGGTCAGATAGCCATACGATTTCAGGATGCTCTTCAAGACTACACGTTTCTTGTTGCCCACCACCTTGATGTTTGTTTTTTGTGGTAGTCCGAACAACACGCGGGCCTTCTCCCGTTTGATGATGCTCTTCCTGCTGCGCGACCGTATCTGTCGGGTTTCGTCTGCCGTTCTTTCAAGGTGGTACTTCTTAACGATTCGTGAAACCGACCTAGTAGATATACCTGTAAGCAGTGCTATCTCACTATGAGAGTGATTGTTATATAACCGCCTGACCGTGTCAGCCGCCGCCATCGCCTTGGTGACAGGACGTTTACGCAAGCCCAACTCATGCAACTTCCGCCGTAGGCAGCTCAGAGAAATATCCAAATGTCCAGCTAAAGCGGTATTGTTCATCTCCTTGTGGTGGTTGATAAGGAAATCCACCATAGATACGGTCCAGATAATATTTTGCCTATACATGACTTTGAAGGTTATTGACAATATAATCGTTACTGCGTAGAAACTCTTTGAGGTAGCCACTGTTGGTGCCGATAAAGGCACGAAGGGCGGCATTGATGATGTCGGTAACCGACATGTTGTTGATATTGCAGAGCTTCAGCAGCTCCACCACCTCGTTGTCTATCTCGTAGTTCTTGCGGTCGTACTTCTTGACACGGTAGCCGTATTGTTGTGCATACTGCTGGAAAAGCTGCCAACTGTCATCAGACTTGTGGATGTTGGGCTGCACTGTTTGGGGTGCAGTTTGCGAGGGTTGTGGAACAGATGGTCCTTTCACCTCATTAAACACCCCGTCTATATCGGGCAGGTTGAGCAGGTCGTTGGTAGGCGGCGTCTGCGAATGGGGAATGTCTACTTTCATTTTGTCTGCTCTTTAGGTTTGAATATCTGTTGATACATAAAGTCGAAGGTAGGTGATACGATGTCCTTTTGTGGTCCCATCAGTTCGATAGTGTTGTATCGTTGCATGTCCGCCTTGACTTCTATGCGTGGCGTAACCAGTCCGAAGTGGCGTAGCTTTTCCTCTGTTTTATCCCACAACTCCAGTTCCGCTTTCTTGCCATACCGTTTGTCCCATTTATTAACCACGAAGACGAACTGGCACTTCATGATGGGCAGCATACGTTGGAGCTTGGCGATGAAGCCGATGAAAGTAGCGGTGGAATTGATGGAAGTTGCCTCGAACTGATAGGGGCATACGATGTAATGACTGAGGGCAAAGATAGGCACCAGTCCCTGTTGCGACAGGTTGCCGGGTGTGTCCATCAGCACGATGCCTTTGTAACCCTCGCGCAGACTGGTAAGAAACTCCCTGACGCTATTGGTGTCTTTGATGTCGAAAGGCTGTACGGTATAAGGCAAACGTACCCCTCTATATTTCTCTACATCCTCCTTTCGTTTGGAGTAAATGGTCTGCTGTCGGTCAAAATCCACAACAAGTAAGCTTTCTCCCTTTGCCGCCAGGTAATCGGCAAACATAGTGCAGAGCGTAGTCTTACCGACACCGCCCTTCTGATTGGCAAAGGTGATCATGATGTTGTCTCTCATTGTCGAAGTTGTTATTAGTTGTGTGATAATAACAAACTCCTTTTTGGAAGGCCGGTTATCAAATGGAGTTGGGCCCCAGTAGCATTATTTCGAGAAATAAGTATCTTGCGAATTAGGTAAATGAGGAAGATGCTAAATCGTGAAATCATTGGCAAAGATAAAAAATGGAAATGAAATTTGCAAGAGGCTATTAACTCGTCAGCAAGCACGATAATGCCGATATTCTGGTGATGGTTTCAAGCCATAATAATATTTATAGTAAGGTAGTGATAGTACGCACAACTTATTGGGAATATGGATTATAGGTTGCAATCCTTTTTCTTTAACGTAGTTTAACTACAGGAGATGAAAATATCCGGTAATGCTCTGCTATGATTCTAATTGTAAACGATATCATGGGATAATAACAAAAACATTCTTCTTGTAGTTTACCTCAAATCCGCAACTAAGCCCTTGAACGTCCTT
>NZ_ADEG01000010.1 GCF_000177075.1 Hoylesella buccalis ATCC 35310 | reverse complement strand
AGTGCGATTCATAATTCATAATTAAGAATTCATAATTCATAATTTATGATTAAGTCAACTAAACTTAAGAGGTTGAGGGATTGCACGAAGGATTTATAAGGTGATATTTCTTATCAAGGTTTGTAAGAAACCTGCCTGGAGTTACCACACGGTGGCCCAAGGTATTTCTTGTACTGCTACATCTGTTTTTTTTTATATAAGAGAGAAAAAGGAAGCCGGGCGAAGAAGAGTACGCGGCCCTGCGACTTGAATGAACACCGGGAACCACAGTCCTATAGCTCAGTTGGTTAGAGCGCCACACTGATAATGTGGAGGTCGGCAGTTCAAGTCTGCCTGGGACTACAGTCTTTAATTCATAATTCTCAATTCATAATTCATAATTAAACTAATTATAATAGTTAGTTAGAATGACATGACTTGACATGGATTAACTTCTGCCTCTGAAAAAACAATTCAATCAATTGTTGATTTATTAATAATTATGAATTATGAATTAACAATTATGAATTAAAAATCTGGGGGATTAGCTCAGCTGGCTAGATCACCTGCTTTGCAAGCAGGGGGTCAACGGTTCGAATCCGTTATTCTCCACTCACGGGAATGGTCTTTGAGGAACAATGAATTTCACTAGTAGTAAAGTTCAAATCTCAAAGTTCAAAGTTTCCCAGCGATC
>NZ_ADEG01000011.1 GCF_000177075.1 Hoylesella buccalis ATCC 35310 | reverse complement strand
ATTGGACAAAAAATGTAGCGGCCTCAAGCATATATTCATGCTTGGGGCCGTTTTTACATGGATGGATGTTGGGAAAAAGGGTGACGAACCAACCGCCATCACCCTGCGTTAAAAAGGCATCACGTTTAGACCCGACTACTCATTGGCTACCAAATCTTCCATCACAAAAGCCTCTTTCGCTCCGATACCATACTGTTGTAACAGGTCGGCATCCATCACAAACACATCATGCAGCAAAGCGTTGGCGCCCGGCATCGGTCGTTCTTTATTCGTTTCCGTCACATATTGCTTGAACAAGTTGATGGCCTCTTCCATATTGGACAGAAACCATTGGCAATAACCGGCATTCAAACAATCGGTTGGCATGCGATGCTGATTGGCCAACAGGCGCGTGTAGATGGGAGCTGCCTGCTGAGGTTTCTGTTGTCGGAGATACCCCCAAGCCAACGAACGCTGGATGGACAGATTCTCGGGGTGGTCGTAATTCAACTTGAACAGCAGGCTCATCCCCTCCTCTATCTCGTCATTGTTCATCAGGGACACAGCTAAATTCAGCTGCACATGCTCGTTCGTAGCATCCATTTCCAACAACTTTTTGTTGTATTCGACTGCCTGCTCATAGTCTTCCAGATAAAAACCGGTGAGTGCTTTCCCACGAATGGCCTGCATGTCATCGGCATTCAGCTCCAAAACGTTCGTGTAAGCCATGTCGGCCGACCGATAATCTTTCTCCCGACAATACGCTCTGGCAGCCAGTCGCCAATACTCTATGTCTTCACTATCCACATACGCGCCGAGCAATTGCCACAGCTCTCTGTAGAAATGGTGCTTGTAAAGGAACTTTCCTACTTCCGTCATCCTATCCTTCAAGGGCGACTCACAAAAATAAGGGCACATCACGAAGAACACACTGTTTTCGCTAGCGCTTGTATCAAACGGATTGTGAAAATCGTTTTTGTTGTGGTAGATGCGATAAAAGCGGTACAAATCCTGCAAATACATTCGCCTGATGTAGGCAGAACTGTTTTTCTCTTCCATGCTGACCGAGGTGCCGAGGATGTCTTGACTGTTGAGCATTTCGCGCATGTTTTGAGGTATTTTGTCAATGATTGACGACAGTGCCAGCGCAAAAGAATATTTATCCGAGTCGCAGAATGGCCCACTCTCGAGCAACAACTGCATGAATTTGTTGCCACCCAGTTTGTCGTTCACCTGCCTGAGTTCAGGATGATCTTCGTAGAAAGGTACGAACCAGTTGCTCAATGTGGTGAAGAACGCAAACCGTTTCATTTGTGAGAAGCCGCCAAAATAGATGTCCGACCCAGCCTTCTGCATGTTCATCATTTGGTTGAAGTTGCGTTCCATCTCCTCCATGGCCTTGTCTGCTGCCCCCGGGTTGAGCATTTCATCTACCTCATCTTCTTCTTTTTCCACGATGCCCGCACGCGAAATGCTGATGTTACTGCCTTTCATGAGGTTGGGAATGATGTCTTTTTGCAGCTTCTCATTATCGGCATCGGCGTTCATACAGTAGAACATCTGCATTTGTAACTCCACTAATTCACGGCAGGTTTGCTCATTCTGACACAAAGTGTTGATGGCCTGTTGTATCTCGGGATAGATATCTCCTTCATTTTCCGGTAACGACAGCACGATGCCTACCAACGCCCGTTGCCTCAGATGTGGATCGGTTGCCTGGCGATAGACCTGCACCAGCGTTTGAAACTGATGGATGTCGAATAGCTGGATGGCCGACAACATCACGCCACTCAGCAACAATTGGGCGTCAATGGCGTCGATGGTGGGCGACAAAAGCAGTTCTTGGGCGAACTTAGCCGTGCTTTCATTCCATTGCGGAGACACCAGCAAGGCATTGAAAAGCTTTTTGACATATTGCTGATGTCGGTCGTAAAGTTCCTGTTTTTTGGTCTTCTGCGCATCCTGCGGCTCGAGCGAAAGCAACGCTATATCCTGCACGAACGCCTCCAATCGCTTCTTAATCATGTCAAAATCGGCATCCAGCGACTGCACGTCCATATAGGCTGCTTGGTACGAAGGATTCTCGTTGAGGAACACAGCCAACTGCACGTCAGCGTTCAGGACATACAGTGTTTTTAACAAACGGTCGTAAACCTCCTCAAACTGGGGGTCATTGAGGCCCTTGCGCATGTAAGACTTCATAAGTTCGTAATCGCTTTCAATACGACTGATGCGTGCGTTAAAAGCGTGAAGTTCATACTCGTGGATAAAAGTACGAAGGCTTTTCAAGGCCTCGCCTACGTTCTGTTCGGATGTAATGACATTCCTTATCTGCTGTAATTCGCTATCTGAGTATTCCAAAATACAATCTATGTTAATGATAAACTACGTCCAACGGCTATTTTACATAGCGTTGAGCTTTTTCAATATCTTTGGGGTCGGGCTTAGAAAGGTGGTTGAATTTCAGTTTAGGCAAGGCGTTCACCGTTCTTTGATCGGTGTTGCAATACGAACATATCAACGAGGAAAAGTGCTGAATACCATGCTTGTTGATAGAATCTACAGCCATGTTGTACGCACGGCCGAACGCTTTGAGCTGTGCGGTGCGTTGCTTTCCCTTGATGGAATCGGTGCGAAAAGCCAACACACCCAATCGAGTGCCCGTCTTCTCGCTCTCCGTCATCACCTGATGATGATACAATCGTGCGGTTGTTGCCTGCGGCTCAGTCAGCCACATGGCATCCATTTCGTTGTTGAGCAACATGTGCAAACGTACATGCACATCATTAATCTGTACCTTATAGACCCTGGATTTTGTCTTCACCCCTTTGAGACTCTCGTCGGTGAGGTAGTCGGTACCCGAGAAACGGGTCATGGCCACCATCTTATCACCCAACTGATTGAGCTGTTTCAAGCGCGCCGTTTTGTTGCTGATGAGCTGCCATTGCAGATTGGTGGCCGTGAGATAATCCAGCTTGAGTCCCTTTCGTTTCAGCCGTTCCATGCGCACGAGGTCGGACATGATGCCCTCTACGCTGCCACCGACAATGGCTGTGTCGGCATCCATCTGCGCCGTAAAGGGCTTGAGCCTGACATCTACATGCAGCGTATCAAACAGTCGCAGCTCTTGGGCCACATACAATGGAAGACAATCGAGCGTTGGCATCACGGCAATCTTCAACGCCTCGGCATTCTCCTGACGCAACTTTTCACGCTGAGCCTTCGTCACTTGTTGACGCTCTGTTGTGGACTGTTGACAAGCAACCAGCGAGATGAGCAGCACGGCTAAAAGCAATAACTTTTTCATACCTTGCAAAATTAAACATTAATTTTGATTCTCAGAAAATTATTATTACTTTTGTCTATCAACAATCCCACCACCATGGCAAAAGAAAAGATAGCTTATGTGTGTTCTAATTGCGGTCAGGATTCGCCCAAATGGATGGGCAAATGCCCCAATTGCGGACAATGGAACACGTTCAAGGAGATACGCATCGGCTCTGATACGTCGCAATCCACGGCCCGTTCGGTTGTCAATGCCTTCAAAGGCAACACGGAAAAGAACAAACCTTTGCGCCTGAAAGACATCTCAACGCTTGACGAACCGCGCATCGACATGCACGATGACGAGCTGAACCGCGTGCTGGGAGGCGGACTTGTTTCTGGCTCTATCACCCTTTTGGGAGGCGAGCCGGGCATCGGAAAGAGTACGCTGACGCTGCAAACCATCCTCCAAATGACAGACAAGCGGGTGCTCTACGTCAGCGGAGAGGAGAGTGCACACCAACTGAAGATGCGTGCTGAAAGACTGTCCAAAGCCGAAAGTGACCATGTGGTCATCCTGTGTGAGACATCTCTGGAACTGATTTTCGAACAAATCAAGACCGTCAAGCCGGAGTTGGTGGTGATAGACTCCATCCAAACCATTGCAACAGAGCATGTGGAAAGCTCGCCGGGCAGCATCTCTCAGGTGAGAGAATGCGCCGCTCTGCTGCTTCATTTTGCCAAAAACAGTGGCATCCCCGTCATCTTAATCGGGCACATCAACAAAGAAGGAACATTGGCAGGCCCCAAAATTCTTGAGCACATCGTGGACACTGTCATCCAGTTTGAGGGCGACCAACATTATATATACCGTATCTTGCGTGCCATCAAAAACCGCTTCGGCAGCACGTCGGAACTGGGAATCTATGAAATGCAGCAAGACGGACTTAGGCAAGTGAGCAATCCATCCGAACTGTTGCTCACGCAAGATCACGACGGACTGAGCGGCATCGCCATCTCATCGGCCATCGAAGGCGTTCGTCCATTCCTGTTGGAGACGCAGGCTCTCGTCTCTTCTGCTGCTTACGGAACGCCACAACGATCGGCCACAGGCTTTGACCAGCGTAGGTTGAACATGCTTTTGGCCGTGTTGGAAAAGCGGGTGGGCTTTAAACTCATGCAGAAAGACGTGTTTCTCAACATCGCCGGCGGGCTGCGCGTCACCGATTTGGCCATGGACTTGAGCGTCATTGCGGCTGTCTTGTCCAGCAACGTGGACACACCCATCGAGAGCGGATGGTGCATGGCTGGTGAGGTTGGCCTCAGTGGTGAGGTGCGTCCCGTCAGCAGAATAGAGCAGCGTATCGCTGAAGCCGAGAAGTTAGGCTTCACGCATCTCATTCTCCCTAAATACAATTTGCAGGGAATCAATCCACAACGATACCAGATAACCCTCCACCCCGTGCGCAAAGTTGAGGAAGCCCTCCGTGCCCTGTTCGGATAATTACCGCTACTGATTGGCACAGACGGAAGGCCGATTCATGCATCATTCTCTTGGAAGGTATGGCAATTAGAAGGGCATACCCACGGCGAAATGAAAGGTGAAGTCGCGACCAAAGTTAGGGTGAAGCACGGCGAAATGCTCCCGCTGTGTTTCATAAGCTGGATTGATGGCCTTCATACCCATGTCAAACCGCAGGATAAAAAAGTCGAAGTTCAAGCGCAATCCCAGTCCGTAGGCCACTGCTATCTGCTTATAAAACTCATGTAACTTGAATTGACCGCCAGGTTGTTCCTCATATTGTCGCAACGTCCAAATGTTTCCGGCATCCACGAAAGCCGCTCCATGGAATTTCCAAAACAACTTGGTGCGGTATTCTATGTTCATGTCCAGCTTCATGTCACCCGTTTGATTGATGAAGTCAATGCGCCCATCGGTACCGCGAAAGCTGCCCGGCCCCAACTCTCTGACGCTCCAGCCCCTCACCGAGTTGGCTCCACCCGAGAAGTATCGCTTCTCAAAAGGCAAGATTTTCGAGTTGCCATACGGATAAGCAAGCCCCAAATCAATGTGCAACGCCAGCGAGTTGTGCGTATCAAAAGTAATCAAACGGGTATAGTCAAAGTCGCCTTTGATATACTGTGCGTAGGCCGTATTAAATAAGGTGTACTGTCCTTGCGCGTTTTTACGGAAGGACAGCACTTTAGAAAAGCCCTTCAAAATGTTGCCGGCCGTCTCGATGTTGGCGATCATGGCATGACGACCATTATTGAATCTCAAACCGAAACCCATCTTCATGACCAGCAAATTCTCATAGTTGTATCGCAAGATAGCATTCCTACTACTGACGTCGTCCAGGTAATCGCGCTTGAACGTATCAGAGATCCAAGGCATATAGACATAGTTGAGATCAATCAAGTCCATGCGATAGGACGAATATCGTTTCGGTTCATTCCATCGATATCTAAACGCTGCGGACAAAACCCTACGATGAAATTCCGGACGATTCTGCAAGTTGTAACTGAAAGACAACTCCGATGATGCCGTGCTGCGCCGTTGAAACGCGCTTGATAGGAAAGGAGCCAGCAAGCGGGGAAATTGCAGTTTGGCCTCAGCGTTGTACTCCTGATAATCCTGGTCGTTATATCCTTCCAAGCCTGTGATAGCCTCAAAGGCACCTCTTAGCTGCACCCGCAGCACCTCACTGCCACGAAAAAGGTTTCTATTCTCGTAGGTCAGCGACACGGCTGCCCCCAGATCACCGGCCGTGTTGGTGCCTTCGGGCTGAAAAGACAGCGTGTGAGGCTTGTTGTGGCTCAGCTGTATGTCACAATCCAACAGCGTGGTGTCAGGCAATTCCTTAAACTTGATGTTGGTGTACCTCACGGCTTGCAACCGTGCGAAGTTGTTGTACGTCGTTTGCAGATGAGCGGCCGAGAAGGGTTCTCCCGCCTTGATGGCCGTATTATATTCAAGTATTTTGGGACGCAGATGGATTCCCGACTCCTCACTGGAAGAGAATTTCACGTCACGAATGAAATAACGTGGATGATTGGTCTCAGGTGCGTCACTGTTGGCACGGTATTTCAACAGTCTGACCACCAGGTTGATGTCGGTATTGTTGCGTGCCGAGTCGGCCTCAAAGACGATAAAATCCTTGTGAAATTTATAAAAACCACTATCCAACAGCAGCTTGGTTATTCGGTTACGCTCTTCGTCCAGGCGTTCCACTGTGAAGCGCGATCCGCTCTGAAGACTGCGAATAGCATGCTGAGGTTTGTCCAAAGCCAGTATTCGTTTGATGCGTTCGTCCGCAATGTCATATCTCACACGGTTGATACGATATGGCTCTCCCGGATGAAGCGTGTAGATGGCTTTCAGCTTTTTGCCTTTTATTTTTGTCTGCAAGTCTACCTCCGCATGCATGTATCCAGCGTTTTGCAGAGCCTTCTTCAGGTCGTTCATCGACTGGTTAGCCTGCACGGTATCAAACAGCACCGGCTCTTCGCCAATCTTTCGCAAGGTACGGTTCACCCATTTCGTGGTATCACGCCCCGAAAGAGAATAAGTTCCCAGCGGAATGTTGAACAAAGAGAACCACTTGGAGTTGGCTTTCTGTCGGATATAAGGCTCCAACGAGGCAGCATCAAAGCCCTTCTGATCGGACTTGATTTCAACCTCTTGCAACAGATACTCGTTCTCCGGGATGAATTTACTCGATGAGCAACCAACCAGGAACAGCAACGTCAGAAAAAAAATCGATAATTTTACTTTCCTCAAAATGCACCTGTTTAATGATGAAAACCACAATGGCACAGAACGCTGTTGTAGACGTACGCAACTGGCTCTTCTGTGTATATCATTGCAAAGGTAAGGAAAAAGATGCTAAATAAGCGGTTGAAGAATCAAGAATTTACTATCTTTGTGCTTGGCTTCAACATTCCACAGCACATCAAAACGAAGAGGATGATTAGTAAAGCAAAACTCAAATACATCAACGCGCTGCAAACAAAGAAGGGACGTTTGGCCCATGGCACGTTCGTTGCCGAGGGTCCTAAGGTGGTTCACGACCTGCTGTCGTCGTTCCAACCCGAACTCATCGTCGCCACAGAGCAATGGCTCGAACGGCACGAAGACGAGATTTTGAAGGGCAACCAGGGTGACAGACGACCGCAAATCATCGCGGTATCGCCCGACGAGCTGCAAAAAATCAGTCTATTGCAGCACCCGCAAGAGGTGTTGGCCGTATTCGAACAACGCCACATGCCCGCTCACATCGACCCAACCCATGAGCTGGTGTTGGCCTTAGATGGCATTCAAGACCCGGGCAACCTTGGCACCATCATCCGCATTGCCGACTGGTTTGGCATCAGGAACGTGATTTGCAGCGAAGACACGGCGGATGTGTACAACCCGAAAGTGGTTCAGGCCACCATGGGAAGCATCGCACACGTCGACGTCACCTACTTGAATCTCTGCGATTTCGTGGACGCACTTCCGGCGTCAACCCCTGTCTACGGCACTTTGCTCGATGGTGAGGACATCTATCAACAGACGCTCACCGCGACTGGAATCATCATCATGGGGAACGAAGGCAACGGCATCTCGAAAGACCTGCGCGCACGCATCAACCATGCGCTGCTCATCCCCAACTTCTCCACCTTGCCCAACAAGGCCGAGAGCCTCAACGTGGCCATTGCCACGGCCATTGCGTGCAGCGAATTTAAAAGAAGAACGATAACAACGTAAATCAATCAAACGAATATGGAAAACGATCTCTATAAAAACAGAAGCATATCGGGTTGCATCAAGGCCGGATACCTTCTTTTCTGCTCTAACGTCATGACCATCCTGCGTAAAAACTGGCTGTCGCTGTTAGTGTTCTCCGTCATGGGGGGCGTATATCTGGCTTTCGGCCTCACCAACGCCATGCACACGATGAGCAACAGCTTGCCCACGAGCAAGTTGGTCGCGTTCGGTTTGCTCAACGTACTGCTGCTCTGTGCGTCGGTATGGTACATGGCTCGCACCACTACTCTGCTCAACGAGAACGGTTTTGCCTGCAACCTCAAGCGCAATGCCAAACTTCAGTTGGCCTATGTGGTTGTCATGGGCGTGATTTCACTGCTGCTAACTGCTGCGACGCTATCCATTTCTTATGGGCAAAAACCCGCATCAGCGGCTGTCGGCACGGCCGGAATGGGCTTGCAGGCATGGCTCTTTCCAGTGGCCTGGCTCATCATTCTCATCGCCATAGCACCCTTTGCCTATTCCTCCATGAGATACATTCAGGAGAAAGAGGCCAAGTTTAAAACGCATGTGCTGGGCGGTTACCGAACCGGACTGCGTCGCATCGGGTTCATCGTTTCCACCTTTTTCTTATATGGAATCGTCATTTTTTTCCTCACCCTCATTCTCCTCATGCCGGTCTACATCCTGCTCATGGCCAGCACCCTGTCACAAATGGGCGTACAGAGTGGTGACCCAAACACCCTGCCTACCTACTTCCCCCTGCTTACCTACGGCACCTGCATCCTCATCTACTTTATTTGCGCCGCCTTCCTAACGGTTGGCATCTACGTCAACTACTATGTGTATGGGTCGATAGAAGCCCGCAGACAAGCACAATCCAACAGGAAAGCCATCCAAACAGAAGCGGCCGAAGCATCAAACGGAGATGGGCATTGACGAACAAAGACGGCGACATAGACGAAAATCGTTACATCCTGAAAACCAGGTACTTAATCCTTTCATAACGAAAGCCGTTGAGCCCGTCATCCAATTGCATTGAGTTTGGCTGCCAATAACATTGAGTTTGAGTACCAATAGCAAAGAGTTTGGCCGCCAATAGCAATGAGTTTGAAAATGCGGTGCTTTGGGGTAAGAAAACCGTAGGGGCGTGATTCATCACGCTCCGTCAAACCGTATGGGCGTGATTTGCCAATCGCACAGGGGCGGAACGTGATAAATCACGCCCCTACGGCAACCCATTATGGCACGTTCAGAGTTTGAAGCGATGCTTGCGCTTGGCCCTGGAAGGTTTCTGGATGCTGTAAAAACCGATGCCACCCTTGGCCACACCTCTGTATTGCGCATAGCGGGCACGAATTTTGTTAACATAGTCAACCGTCTCTGAACCACGCATATAGCCATGCTTGACAATGGGGTCACGATAATAACGAGGGTCAGACAACTTCAAAATATATTCTGAAACGTGATTCCAACTATGCGGATTGCCGCCGTTTTTCCGAGTCAACGCCATCGCATCGCGCACATGATAAGAGCCACCATTGTAGCTGGCAAGCACGAAATACTGGCGTTCTTGCACGTTTCTCACATCCTGAAAATGGGCACTGAGTTCTTGCAAATACTTGGCTGCGGCCGCTATATTTTGCTCCGGATCATGGATGTCGGCTAACGAAAGACCCAGATGCGCCGCCGTTCCGGGCATGATTTGCATCAATCCCAGTGCGCCGGCCCACGAACGGGCTTGCGGGTCGAACGTAGACTCTTGATAACATTGAGCCGCCATCAAGCGCCAATCCCATCTGGCCATGGGTGCATACTGCTGAAAATAATGGTCGTAATGGGAGATGACACCCTGCGAACGGTTCAACATGGGTGAATAAACGTGACGGGTGACGCTGCGGGTGGAAAGTAAGAAAGATTCCCGTTGCCTGACTTGGGCAATGAGTTTCGGACTGAACCATTTGTTCAGCGTGTCGGCAAGCGCCTCATTGTCTTTCCTTACTGCCCACTGTGTTTTCAACGAATCAGCCGAAGGCCCCGAGTACAGCAAGCGTTTATCGGTTCTGGGCAGCGGAAAAGCGATGATGTCACCGTCACCTTGCTCGAGCCTGTTAACCATCTCCGTGGTGTCTTTGCACAACTCCACCCGCAAGGAAACGCCCAATTGTCGGGCAAACTGCTCACACAGCAAATACTGTAAACCCATGCCACGCCCACGATAGTCGTAATAAGTCTCAGGGCCATTGATGGTCAGCATAATCAATTCGCCGTTTCCGATGATGTCATCCAGCGAGAAACCCTGGCTCACGTTGGCCGTATCGGTGCCCAACGTGGTGCCCCAAGGCGTGCGTACCTGTGTCTTTTCATTCTCGCATCCACAGAGCATCAACAGCAACAGGAAGATGAACAAATGGCATGTCAGCGGAACAGGAAAGTAATTTTGGCACTTTTGCATTGGGCAAATGTACGACATTTCTTGCACATCTCCCCACATCTTATTATATTTGCATAACAATTTTAAGAACAAATAAGAAATGCCGTGTGAACAATTCACACCACACGACACGCAATTTCGGCACCTTTACACTTTAACAATTAATTAAAAAAAACAATATACGGTTAATTGTATCTAATTTCAGCAGGTACTTTTCTTATGTTTGATTTTATTTTCTTAACTTTACAAAAATCAAATGAATTTAACTAAATTAATAAAATGTGAAAAATGAAGTTTTTATTTTTTTGCATATTATTTTTGGGGATATTCTCATGTAATATCCCCAAAAATAATGCCCCAAAAGCAGACACTGAATACCAAACAAAATCTTCCTCAAGTTCTAATAAGAACAAAGACTCTCTGTATATAGAGCTTAAACAATGTCGTTTTTCACAAGGAGACTCCATTGTTATACTGTATAGTATTAAGAATCAAACACAGTGGCATTATATATATCTTTCAGATGAGTATTGGATAGAAAGACAAGTAAATGGAAAATGGATTCGTATACAAAATGATTTTGGTTCCATTTTGATGGGAAAAGAAATACCTGCATATAGTTGCATAAATGATTATGCTAAAGTTTTTTTAAAGGAAGGTAACTATAAATTCTGTAATACAGCATATTCTGATGATGCAAGAATAGACAATAAGAAAATAGTAATGAAAGCTTATTTCGAAGTAAAATCTCGTAAGCACTCCAATTAGGACATATCACATTTTAGAACTAATGATTTGTTTTATATAACTAAAAACATAATGGTTACAATGATGGTTTCGAATATTGAAAGCACTCCATACTTTTTCACAATAGTTCGTTAAAATTTGAGATACTGGCTACGCAGCTTTCCTCTGCCAGCCAAAGAGTTCTTTGATAGTATGACTAATTAACTTTCGGTTCGGTATGCTCCGACACCTGTCGAAAAGTAATTTTGGCACTTTTGCATCGGGCAAATGTACGACATTTCTTGCACATCTCCCCACATCTTATTATATTTGCATTACATTTTTAAGAACAAATAAGAAATGCCATGTGAACGATTCACACCTCACGACACGCAATTTCGGCACCATTACTCTTTAAATCGATGACATGATGAGAACCCTGGAACAACTGGTTAGACCCAATATTTGGACTTTAACGCCCCATGGCAGCATGCGGAGCGAACATGGTGGAAGCGAGGCAAACATCTTTCTGGATGCCAACGAAAATCCATACAACAAGCCGCTTAACCGATATCCCGACCCGCTGCAAAGGGAATTGAAAGAAAAGCTGAGCCAAATTAAGCAAGTGCCGGCCGGAAACATCTTCCTGAGCAATGGATGTGATGAAACCATCGACTTGGTTTACCGCATTTTCTGCGAGCCAAAGCAAGACAACGTTGTTGCCATCGAACCAACCTACGGCATGTACAAAGTGTGTGCAGACATCAACAACACGACCTACAAACCCGTGCTGCTGGATGAGTGTTTCCAGCTGTCGGCCGACAAATTGCTGACCTCATGCGACGCGTCAACAAAGGTAATCTGGCTATGCAGTCCCAACAACCCCACAGGCAACGACCTTCATAGAGATGCCATCACGGAAATCATCCAACGGTTTGACGGCATCGTGGTACTGGACGAAGCCTACAGTGACTTCTCTTCCCAGAAGTCATTCCGCACCGAACTCACCTCCTACCCCAACCTCATCATACTCAACACCATGAGTCTGGCATGGGGATGTGCGGGCATTCGACTGGGAATGGCATTCGCAAGCGAAGAAATCGTCAACCTATTTAATAAGGTGAAACAGCCCTACAATATCAGTTCGTTCACGCAAGAGCAAGCACTCAAGTCGCTGCAAGGCACCTTTGAGGTAGAAAAATGGGTCACCACCCTGCTGCAAGAAAGGCGAAGAATGGTGCAGGCTTTCGCCGTACTGCCACAATGCGTGAAGGTGTACCCTACCGCGGCCAACTTCTTTCTGGCCAAGATGAAAGATGCCAAAGCCACCTATCAATACCTGTTGGACAAAGGCATTGTGGTATGCCACAGTAGCCAGGTGGCACTATGCCACGATTGTTTGCGGGTGACCGTCGGCACGAAAACCGAAAACAACGAGCTGTTGGCGGCTCTGCGACAATGCTGAAACAACGTGCGGCAACGCAATAATCAACCAACTATTGCGTTATCAGACCAATGATGAAATTGAGAACCGTTGTAATCAGTCTGTTGCTGCTATGCGCAATGGCAGCACAAGCCCAATCATTCACCCTGCAAGGAAGAGTGGTTGACGAGCAACTCAATCCCGTGGAGCTGGCCACCGTGTCGTGTCTGCAACAGGGCAAGGCCACAGTGACCTCACTCAAAGGCGAGTTCAGCATGCAACTGATGTCGGCCGACTCGGTTGTTATCAGGTTTTCCATGATTGGCTACAAAACCAAGCAGCGCGTGCTGCGCCATCCGCGAGGCAAGCAAACGTTGCAGATAGTATTGAACAGCGACGACCAGACGTTGGGCGAAGTGAAGGTGATGGGCGAGAAAATCCAGACCGGACAAACGCAAAACCTGAAGACTGAACATGCCAAAACCTTGCCTTCGGTTACGGGCAACGGCGTGGAAGAGCTCATACAGTCGCAAGCCGGCGTGTCCTCGCACAACGAACTGTCATCACAATACAACGTAAGGGGGGGTGCCTTTGACGAGAACAGCGTGTACATCAACAACATAGAGATATACAGACCTTTCTTGGTAAGGTCGGGACAACAAGAGGGATTGTCGGTTATCAATCCCGACATGGTGGAGAAAATTGGTTTTTCAACCGGCGGATTCGAGGCCAAATACGGCGACAAGATGTCGTCGGCCCTCGACATCACCTACCGGCAACCCAAACCATTTGAGGCCAACGTGTCTGCCAGTTTGTTGGGAGCCAGCGCGTTCGTAGGCTTCAGAACCAAGACGGTGGCATGGAGCAACGGCCTGAGATACAAGACCAACAAATATCTGTTGGGGTCGTTGGAAACAGAGGGAGAATACAAACCCGATTTCTTAGACTATCAAACTTACCTGGTTTATACGCCGAACAAGCGTTGGAAACTGTCGTTCATCGGCAATCTATCGGACAATCACTACACGTTTACGCCAAAAAACAGGGAAACGGCTTTCGGTACCTTGCAAAACGTTAAGTCGTTCAAAGTATATTTTGATGGGCATGAAAAGGATCGGTTCAATACCTATTTCGGTTCAATCGACTTAACACGCAACTTCGGTGATTCCACGTCAGTGTCACTCTTAGCCTCAGCTTTCTCGACCAACGAACGTGAAAAATATGACATTCAGGGGCAATATTGGCTCACACAAACCGAGACAAGTGAGAACTTGGGCGTTGGAACCTACTTTCAACATGCGCGTAACTACTTGAAAGCTCATGTGGAGAACGTAAAGTTGATGGCCAAACACACATCCAAGCGACATCAAGTGGAAGGTGGATTGACATTCAAGTTTGAACACATTCAAGAGCAAGCAGCCGAATATGAGATGCGGGATTCAAGCGGCTACAGCATCCCACACACTGGAAAAGACCTGTACATGATTTACTCTCTTCGTGCCAAAAACGAACTGAACGCCCGGCGCATCGAGGCTTATCTGCAAGACACCTATCGGTTTAGCAACCGCAACGGCAACACACACTACACCTTGAACTATGGGGTGCGCATGAGTAAATGGAGCTACAACAAAGAATTGGTGGTGAGTCCGCGTGCCTCATTGGGCATCATACCTGCCTTTAACGAGAACATGACCTTTCGTTTGGCGGCCGGATTGTACTACCAAACGCCTTTCTACAAAGAGATAAGAGACACCACAACCGTCAACGGAACAACGTACGCAAGGCTTAACGAGAAGACGAAGAGCCAACGTTCCATCCACCTAATCACCGCCATGGACTACCGGTTCAGGATGAACAAGCGGCCATTCAAGTTCACTGCCGAAGCCTACTTTAAGGCATTGGGCAACCTGGTGCCATACAGTGTGAACAACGTCAAGGTGGTATATTATGGCGACAACATGGGGTCGGGGCATGCCTTGGGACTGGACTTGAAGCTGTATGGCGAATTTGTGCCAGGAACTGATTCGTGGATTAGCCTCTCCGTGATGGATACGAAAATGAAACTCAATGGCAAGACCATCCCCATGCCTACCGATCAGCGGTACGCCGTGAACCTGTTCTTCACCGATTACTTCCCTGGAACCGACCGATGGAAGATGTCATTGAAGCTGGCATTTGCCGACGGTCTTCCCTTTGCAGCCCCGCACCGCGAATTGGAACGCAACTCATTCCGCGCACCTGCATACAGACGAGTGGACCTGGGGATGAGTTACCGACTGCTGAACAATGACGACCGTCGCTCTAAATCTGTCTTCAAGAACATTTGGTTGGGCATTGACGCGCTGAACCTCTTTGGCATCAGTAACGTCAATTCATATTATTGGATTACGGATGTGACGAACCAACAATATGCCGTGCCCAATTATCTGACCGGCAGATTGATTAACGGAAAGGTTATACTCGAATTCTAACAGGTGTTATCACGCAGCCATCTGCAAAACACATCATGGAAATGAATACGATAAACAGAGCACTGATAGGCATTTGTCTTTTGCTGGCAGCAAGCGTTTGCACTGCACAGAAGAACGAGATTTACAAAAAGTCGATTGCTTCCTTGCAAGTAGTTGCAGGGGATGACTGGCTCTCACCCCCCATCACCCAGTTGGATGGTGAGCCAATAACCATCGCGTTTGACGACCTCACCCACGAATATCACCGATATACTTACACCATTGAGCATTGCGAAGCCGACTGGAGTACCACCACTCAGTTGTTCGCAAGCGATTATCTGGATGGCTTCGCAGAGGGGAACACCATCGATGACGTGCAAAAATCAATCAACACAAAAACGCTCTACACCCACTATCGACTGCAAATACCCAACGAAAGATGCAGACTGAAGATGAGTGGGAACTATCGTCTCACGGTCTTCGACGAAAACAACGACAACGAGAAAATCTTGTCTGCGTGCTTCATGGTGGTGGAACCTCTCGCTGGTATCCAGATGGAGGTAGTGACCAACACAGACATCGACATCAACGGAACGCATCAGCAGGTGAACATGGAGGTAAATTATGGTATGCTGCAAGTAACCGATCCGGCAACCCAAATCAAGACCATCGTGCTGCAAAACGGACGGTGGAACAAAGAACGATTCAACATCAAGCCGCAATACGTCATGCCCGACGCACTGAAATGGGTACACAACAAGCAGCTGATTTTTGACGGAGGCAATGAATATCGAAAGTTTGAAATGCTGGACGTGAACCATACGACCATGGGATTGGAATCTGTCAACTGGGACGGAAACGATTATCACGCATACGTTTGGACTGATGAGCCTCGCCCAAATTATGTGTACGATGAGGATGCCAACGGGACATTTTACATCCGCAACAGCGATAATGTGGAAAACAACACCAGCTCTGATTATCTCATCGTGCATTTCAAGTTGCAGACACCCAGGCAGAACGGGGACGTATATCTCAACGCAACATGGACCAACGACCAACTGACGCCGGAATATAAGATGCACTACAACGAGCAGGACGGCGTTTACGAGGCGGCAGTGCTGCTGAAGCAGGGCTACTATTCGTACCAGTATGTGGTTGCAAAAACAGACGGAACGACCGCTCCGGTAAGCACCGAGGGGTCGTTCTATCAAACGGAAAACAAGTATCAAGCACTACTCTACTATCGCGGAACCGGCGAACGTACCGACCGGTTGGTGGGGTATCAGCACTATTGATACGAGTAAGGTATTAAAAATCCAATCCATCTTTCCAACCAGGATTTTGTTTCAATGCAGGATTTAGGGTGCGCTCGTCAATAGGAATGGGATAAAGATAATCTCGTTGTTCATTGAACCCATTGCGCTCTGCATGTTGGAGGTAATCCAAATATCCATGATCACCGTTGGTGAGCAAGAGGTCTTTACCTAACTCGAAGACGACAACACCCTCGCGCTCCTTGGGCTTTTTCGTACCTTTAGGCACCAAAACAACATCTGGTTGATCATCACCCGACAAGTCGTACTCACCAGGTCCCTCGAAATACATCCCCGTCAGAGGTTGGTTGATGCACTGGCCAGCACGCCAACGATAAAGGTCGTTCATGCGCAAACCTTCTTGCAAGAGTTCGATAGCTCGCTCACGTCTAATTTCTAAAATCACCCCCTTATTAACTCCCGACACCTGTGGATAGCCATACTCCTTGGAACTAAGATAAGAATCGGGCTGCGCATTGGCTTGTGTCATCAGCAGTTTAGGCATGCCCACACGTGCTCTTATAAGATTCACTGAAGCATCTAAGTCGGCTTGCGTCAAGGTTTCCAACTCAGCTTTCGCCTCAGCATAGTTGAGCAACACTTCGGCATAGCGGAACACGGGCATAGGAACGTCAGACGACTCTGTACGATCGTTATTACTACTATTGTCGGTTGGGTCCTGAACAAACTTGATGGGCTGGTAACCAGTAATAGCCACTTTCAGGTCTGGAGGCAGAACGCGGGTTTGATTTAGACGCGTATATCCAGGTGTGCGCATGCTCTGTGCCAAACGTGGATCGCGATTCTTCACCTCTTCCTTAAACATCATCGTCTCCCACCCTGGCTGATCGGTGAAGCGTGAACCATCTTTCATGAGATAAGTATTCACAAACTTTCGCGTCAATCCAGGCAGTCCTTGTGATGCCAAGATTGTAAACCCAGTGGCATTGTTACGCACACCCAAAGCATAATCATATTTCACGGCAAAGATATACTCATCGGGATTAGCTTCATGCTGAACAAACAACATAAGGTAATCTTGGTCAGGATGCCCAGTTGTGTACAATTTATATTTCCCACTTTGCATGAGTTGTGAGGCAGCCTGTGCAGACTGCTCCAGATAATAGCGGGCATCATGTCCAGGAACACTTAGGTTGTGATATTTACGATAAGTGCCTTCGAAGAGACAAAAGCGAGCCTTGAGAGCCATGGCAGCCCAGCGATTCACCCGATAGGCACTGCGCCCGGCAGGCAGATGCGCAATGGCATAATCAACATCTTCTATCATCTTGGTCATCACCAGCTCACGCGAGTCGCGCGGCTTGTACAAATCTTCATCCTCCGAACTCAACTGTCTGTCGTACCAAGGCACATCACCGAACCTTCGTACCTTGTCAAAATAGAAATAAGCACGAAAGAAACGAGCCACGGCTGTGTAATGCTCCACAGCTTTAGCATCTGTACAACGCTCGATGTTCTCCAGCAAGGTGTTAATGTTGCGCAGCGGTCCCCAACTCCAACCGCCTCCCGAAGCTGGTACCTGTCGTCTGTTGCCGCCCACCATGATTTCGTTGAGGATAGAGGTTACCAAGATGTCACTCTTCTCATCGAAAGGCGTCTTGTCTAAGATATCGTTGTAAAAGGGATTGCTAAACAGTTCGAGCTCAGTCTTGTTGTTGAAATATTCCGATTGAGCCATTTGATCCTTGGGCATCAAGTCCATTTGTTGGCACGATGTCAGTGCTGCCAATGCCAGAACAACCGATAGTTTGATTGTTATCTTTTTCATTTTCCTTTGTTTTCTTGATTATTGTTAAACCATTAGAAGGTCACGTCCACCCCAAACATATAGGTAGATGGCCATGGATAATATGCGTTATTGTCTCCAGCACTACTCCTATTGAAGGCTGCCTCTGGGTCGATGTACTTCGTATTCTTTTTCAGAGGTGACCAGTAGCACAGGTCTTCACCCGAGAAGTAGAGCCTAAGTTTCTCTACCCCAATGTGGCGTGTCCATGCATTGGGTAAGGTGTAGCCGATAGATAAATTCTTGAGACGTAGGTAACGGATGTTTTGCAAATATCGATCGTTCACCTGTGCCAGATAACCGCCTGTAGCACCATAGGCATGTGGCCTTGGGAAATACGAATTGGGATTCTCCTCAGACCACAGCTTGCCTAAGAAGTCCTTGGGCAAATAGGTAAGATAAGAATAGGAGAATCCGCCCCAGAAGTTCATGTTGTGTCCGCTGGGATACCAATAGTGGTTGCCCGTACCCTGAAAGAATACCGAAGCGTCGAAGCCATACCAGTCGAATCCGGCCGTGATGCCATAAGAAAGCGATGGTAACGAGTTGCCCAATATTTTCCTATCGCCAGGCTTGTCAACCGTGTTTTGACCAATGCCCCACTTGTTATCACCGTCGAGATCAACAAACTTCAAATCGCCGGCCTGCCAACCGCCACGAAGTCGGCCGCTACTATAACTAAGGTCCACCTGCTTGGCGTATTCTTTAGCTTCTTCATTCGTCTTGAACAGACCATCGGTAGTAAAGCCCCATATCTCGCCAATGCGTTGACCTACATAATGCGCCTTGGCAAACGACTTATTGGGATTGTCGTACTTGGTAATGGTGCTTTTGTAATCGCTCAGCACAAAGCCTACATGATAACGGAACAACCGATTGAGCAGCTTGACCCTATCTTGCCAGTTCACACTTACTTCATATCCCTTCGTGCGCATGTCTGCGGCATTCATGCGAGGAACGGCAGCACCATAAACCGATGGTAGCGCTACACCGGCGGTGAGCATGTCCTTGGTATTGCGAACATAAAAATCGGTAACGATAGATAACCGCTGTCCAAACATCGACATATCAAATCCGCCATTCCACTGTTGCACGGTTTCCCAGGTAAGATTGTCGGAGATGGGAGCACTGAGTGACGAATACTTTGGCATGGCACTGCCTTCGCCAAAGGTATAGTTGCTAAAGTTATGCATAGACACCAAGCGCATATACGTGTAGTACGATGACACACTCTGGTTGCCTAACGAACCAAACGAGAGGCGCAGTTTCAGGTTGTCAATCCATTGTTTGGCTGGACGGAAGAAAGATTCTTCGGACACGCGCCATCCCAAGGATGCAGATGGGAAAAAGCCCCAACGCGACTCTTTGGCAAAACGCGACGAACCGTCGTAGCGTCCACTCAACTCCAAGAGATATCTACCCAGGTAGTCGTAGTTTACACGTCCAAAGAAACCTACTAAAGCATATTCGGCCTGACCGCCTCCCACGCCTGTTTCGGTCTCTCCGTTCTCGTTCTGACCCACCAGGTTGAGGTCATCCAAATCGATAGACGACAAGTCTCTACCCCAGGCAGATACGCCCTTGCGATAATAATATTCATGGTTGAAACCAGCCATGGCCGAGAGATGATGACGCTCATTAAAGGTGTCGGCATAATTGGCAAACACGTTGGTAGAATAAAAATAGTTAGAGCGCACCGCCTCATCCAACTGGTTCTCACCCGCACCGGTATTGTACGAAGCCATTGGAGCATCGGGATATTCGCGATACCACAACTCTGAGGTACGTCCGGTGTGTTGGGTCTGGTAAAAACGATAAGTGAAATCGCCCGTCACCGACAGCTGTTGAATGGGCTTAATCACCAACCGCGTGGTATTTGCAAAGTTGATTTTCTTATCCAGGTTGCGGTGTGTATTCTCATTTAAAATGATGTGTCGTCCATTGCCCACCTTATATTTTAAATAAGGTGTGGCATAAATCCAGCTTCCGTCTGGGTTCTGCATAGGGAAACAAGCCATGGCATGACGTGCACTCAGAGCGATGGCATCCTCTACCCCGCCACAACCAATAGACGTATAGTCTGACTGATAGAACGAGGTGTTGTTGGACAATGTGGCCCACTTACTCATCTCAAAATCAATCTTCGACCGAAGGTTGTACCGATTGAACACGTCAGGATGTGCGCGCTGCATGCCCTCCTGTCGGTAGTAGTTACCCGAGAGCATGTAACTCAGTCCGTTGCGCGCACCCGTCACCGACACATTGTGCTGCTGACTGGGACGCTTTTCGCGGAACAACATGTCCCACCAGTCGTAATTGCCATAATACACCCACTGTTTACGGCCATTGCGCATCTCCTCGACCACCCACGGACGCTCTGGATTCTCGGTCTTGTCGTTAACACGTGCCAACAGCTCTTCCATGTCATGATCGGTATAATTCACGTAATTGGTACCACTGTTCGATTGCCAAAACTTATTAACATGGTACACCGACCAATAGCCTCGATTCTCATAATCGGTCGAGGTGGTGGGCTGCTCCCAACCAAAACGGCCACTATAGCGCACCTGTACGGTCTTGCCCATCGTGCCTTGTGCGGATTTACCCGACTTAGTGGTGACCAAAATCACACCGAAAGCGGCGCGCGCACCATAGACAGCCGCTGCCGAAGCATCTTTCACCACGGAGATAGACTCAATGTCATTCGGATTCAGCCGAGACAGATCGCCCGCATCACCTGTCACGCCATCGATAACCACCAACGGGTCGGCATTGTTAATAGAATTGACACCACGTATATTGATAGCACCAGTCGACCCTGGTTTTCCTGCCGAGGTGGTTACATTGACACCCGCTACCGAACCTTGCAACATGTTGGTGACCGAATGCGACAAACGGTTTTCCAGTTCCTTGCCATTTACCGTAGCCACAGCTCCCGTGAGGTTCACACGCTTCTGCGTGCCATAGCCTACCACAACCACCTCATCCAGCACCTTACGATCATCGTTCATAACGACGTGCAAAGGCGAGCGGCCATTCCATTCGATTACTTGAGTTTGATAACCCACATAACTAAAAACAAGCTGTGTCTTGGCAGCTACTTTCAAAGTGAAATCGCCATTCACATCAGTAATCGTGCCATGCGAGGTTCCTTTTTCCACTACACTTACCCCAATGAGTGGCTCATCCTGCGTATCAACCACCTGTCCTTTCAGCGTGAGCATTTGAGCCTTGACGGGAAATGCGCAGACAAACAGAAAAAACAGCATGATACACGTTCTCCATTCCAAAAATCTTCTCATCTTCTTTAATAAAACAATAAAATTATCATGGCCGCAAAATTACGCCTATCACATTATGTTTAGGTTTCAAACAAAATAAGATAATGTTACAAAAAGTAAAAGTTCACGACATCAACGAACCCTTTGAAAACAACAAAACCTATACAGAACGCTCGTTAGCAGCATATAGCCAAGCTGATGAGCAAGAGCAGAAACTGGCCCCTTGCGTTGACTTTTTTTACCAATTATTGCCCCTAAAACGGCACTTGAAAACTTCCAATCTGGAAAAAATCAATAGACATGCGGGAGGCAAGCAGGAGACCTTTAGGCAAGAAAAATCTAATTTTTCCACAAAAGTCACGTCTTTAAACATGCAAGAAACACCACTTTGACCGACAAACTCCATGTGCTTGGGGTGTAATAGCATGTAAACAGTACCCCAAAAGCAATGCTATTGTAAAAGAAATCCTTGCGAAACAGGTACGCCACAACACGTCACATGCGTAACGCATTGACAGACAATCCAATCCAAAAATCGCTCATAGCTGGCGTATTTGCTGGCAACATACAGTCGGTTTGCAAATACGCCAAATATGAAGACACACGTTGTTAAGAAAAATGACATACAACAGCTGTCATGACATTCATTTCATCAACGAGTTGTTGGGGGGTACAGATGCAAAATCTAAGTGAGACTTTCGGGCACTCCGATAAAAAAATACTATTTTGTTTTGTGTTTCAAAAAAAACTCTTTACCTTTGCACTCGCTTTCATCATTAATCGTTTATGAAAGTTTTTGGTTAGACTCGCTAGCTCAGTTGGTAGAGCACAACACTTTTAATGTTGGGGTCATGGGTTCGAGCCCCATGCGGGTCACAAAGTACTAAAAAAGAGGATTTCAGCAATGAAGTCCTCTTTTCCGTTTATACAAGCCACTTGTTAGCTAAATAGCACATTTAGAGGAAGTTATGCTAAATGTTGAACCTGCGGCTAACAGGACGTAACGGGAATTAAAAAGCCCTATCGGGAACAAAATGTGTTACCAATATGTGTTACCACCCCCCAAAAATGTGTTACCACTTGTACATGATGACCCCAAAATTACTCCTTTAGCCGATTTAATAAGTTAAATTATGCTAAAAGAGAATGTAACGGTTATTTTTGACCGAAAGAAACAAGTAGAGAAACGTGGCTCTGGCAAGGTAGAATTACGCATCTATCTTGGCAGAACTGAGCGTAAGTACATTTCTTTAGGTGACTTCCCTGCTGAAAAGTGGGAAAAATTTGCTTCCTCACCACAGGTGAAAGCTGAGCGAAGAAAGTGTGAACAGATTGTCGGAGCTATGGAGCTACTGGGCAATGAAATGACAATTGCCACTTTCGATGCTTATTATTATGGTGCAGAACAACAGCCTACCTTCATTTCCTCTCCTAAGAAGATAGCCCCCACAAAGTACAAGGTGAAAATTCAGCCTTCCATCAACCTCATAGAATACATGAAAGAGCATATCGAGGCTGAAGATATTAGTGAGGGTACTCGAAAACACAAGCAATGCACGCTGGACGCATTGAAGAGATTTGGCAAGATTCAGAAGCTGACAGACCTGACAAGCAACAATCTGGTGGCTTTTGATGAATGGCTACACGACGGTACGCGATCAGATGTCGGAATACATACCTATCACAAACATCTGAAAAAGTATTCTCACCTATTATATATTGAGGGTAAGATTGGAGTAGATCCATATACCCAGGTCAAATTCAAACGTGGAGAATGCAAGGAAAGAGAGCCACTGACAGAGGCTGAGCTACAAAAGTTGAGAAAGATTAAGTTGGACGAAAAATTAGATAAGGTTCGAGACCTGTTCGTCTTTTCTGCATACACTGGACTGGCCTATTGTGATGTGCAGGCCTTTGATTTTGAAAAAATGACAGAACAGCAGGGAAAGTTGTATTACATAGATGGAAGCCGTATCAAGACTGCATCGAAGTTTTTCACCCCTATCCTGGGACCAGCCATGGAAGTGCTAAAGAAATACAAGTTTGTCCTTCCTAAGATTTCAAATCAGAAGGCAAATGACTTTCTTCACCTCATCGAGACTGCCCTGAAGTTGAACAAGCCGTTGACTTTTCATGTTGCCAGGCACTCATTCGCAACATTGGCTCTCGCACATGACATACCTATCGAGAATGTATCGCGTATGCTCGGACACAAGAACATCCGGACTACACAAATCTACGCTAAAGTACTAAAGACCACGATAGAACGGCACGCTGAGAATCTTCAGCGAGCAATCAGATGATTTATTGACACACCACATAGAGCCATATCTCCCACTTCGAGGTATGGCTTTATGTTTTACGCTCCATCAGATAATTCACCAAGTAGGCAATGCCACCAAAAATCATCCACAAGACATACAAAAAGCCTTTAATCACCCAACCTATCAGCTGGAAGATGGCCCTGACCATGATATATACGAAGAGAAACACTTGCATCTTAAAACATTATTAGTCCAACTAAAGGTACGAAAAATAACTGAGAAAAGCAAGAAAAACGACATCTAAAACATTGATAATCAGTAGTTTTTTGTGGTTATATATTCTCGTAATGTCACTATTTCACGGCTTCGGTTTTTCGGTTTTTCTCGAAGCAACGGACTCGTGACTTCGGTTTATCCCAATATCAACAAATCGGGATTTCGATATTCCAATTTCACGAAAACTCTTTTATTGAAAAAAGGGCGAGGGACATTGCAACTCATCATTTCTTGCTAACTTTATTACAGACAAGCAAGTGGCGGGACTACATTTCCCTTACGGAGTTTGGGTAGCAAGTTGTACTTTTGTGCGGACAAAAGTGACTTGCCAACTCTGTCAAGTTGGGGATTATTCTTCGCAACTCAGAATATAAACAGAAGAATATGGAACGGAAAACGAAAAGACTCTGGATAAGGATTTCAGCACAGGATGCCGAACTGATTAAGCAGAAAGCGGTCAACTACAAGACGGTCAGCAGTATGATATGGGATGCCATCAAACAATTTGACGACACGGGAACAAAGCGGAAGATAGCCGCGCTCAACGAGATGACGGCTCTTTACAAAAAGTATCAGCAGGACTTGGCATGGATGGGCGGCAACTTCAATCAGGTGGTCAAGCGTGCCAACGAACTGGCGATAGCTAATGAGCTGACACTTCCCTATTTTGAGAAAGTGCTTTACCCTCAAATCATGGAGCTGCAAAAGCTCTTAACAGCGGTAAAACAGGAACAGCATCAAATAGTCAAACGATTAACACGATAAAGCGAAAAACCGTCATCGGTAATTACCGATTTACCGTTTTCATCTTCTCACGATAACGCAAAAACACAAGAAAACAATGATAGCAACCATACTTCCCTCCAGCACAAATTTCCATGCCGTCGAGTACAACGAGCGAAAGGTGGCCAAAGGCCAGGCAGTACTCCTTGAAATGAAGAACTTCGGTTATGTGGGAGCCACTGATGGCTACACTCCCGAACAACTGCAACAATACCTGATTGACTATTCGACAAGAAACGAGCATATCCGCAAGGCGCAGTTCCATGTGGCCATTTCCTGCCGGGGACATGAATATTCTCAAGAGCAGCTTTTGGATATTGCCCACCAGTATCTTCACGAAATGGACTATGATGATGAGGGGCAGCCGCTTCTTATCTATGCGCACAATGACACCGACAACTATCACCTGCACATCATCACCAGCCGGGTGAATCCCAATGGCCAGAAAATAGACCACAGTCACGAGCGCATCCGCTCGCAGGAGGTCATCAACAAAATTGTTGGCGAAGATGAGGAATTGCGTGCTAGTTTGTTTTTGAAGGAGGCCCTTGGTTACAATTTCAATTCACTTACACAATTCAAAGCCATCATGGAGGCATCTGGCTATGAATGTTTCGAGCGTGACGGCAACCTCGAAATTGCACGTGGCGGACGGGTACGAACAAAAATCGAAATGGAAGGTTTGACCGCAAAATTCTCTGTTATTGATGAAAAGAAAACCTACAAACGTCGTAGGCAACTGGGGGCTGTTATGAAAAAGTATCGCAACATGGTTGCCAGCCGCAGTGAACTGTCAGACATCTTGCAAAAGAAGTTTGGTGTATCGCTCGTTTTCTTTGGTTCAAAGGACAAACCATACGGTTACATGATAGTAGATCACTCCAAACAAACGGTGTATAAAGGTGGCAGTGTGCTCTCTATCAAACAACTGCAACACTTCATGAGCGAAAAGGAACGAATCAATAAGGTAGAGCTCTACGTGGATGCCATGCTGGAGGATAATCCCCGGATGATTGCTTATGAACTCAACAGAATGTTATGGCGACAGTATGGTACTCGCATTTCCAAAGGCCGTTTCAGGCTGCTCAATGGCAGGGAGGTCGCCCTGAGCGACAGTGTGCAAAAGGTATTAAAATTCAACTTTATGGTGCGCTGTGTCCAGGCCTTTTGCCCCACCAACGAGGTGGAGCGTGATATACTCTGTCGTATCTGGAAGATTGAAAATCCCTACCTTATTTATATAGATCCTCACAGCAAACTCAACAATGGATTTGCCGTAGAAGTGCTGAACAATCTGGCTGCATCAACCGAGAAGCAAGACTTGTGGGCAGCATTAAAAGAAAATCATCTTGCCATTTTCAGACAAGGTGACGAATACTATTGTGTCGATTTCTCGCACAAGTGCATTTTTAACTTGGCTTCAGAAGGTATCAACTTCAAAGCCTTGCTCCCAGTTCTGCAAGTGCTCCAACCTATTCCTATCCACGACACTCATCTTTCTAATAGCATCCTGAAAAATATTCTTTCATACCAGACATCGGCTTCCGAAAGAAATGCAGAATGGGAAGTGGGTAGTAAAAATAGCTATGAGGTTGATGACGAACGAAGCCTGAAACGATAGACTTGTAAGCCCATAGACCAAGAAGAGCCGGTCAAGTCGTCCAGCTCATGTTCTATCAATAAATTTTAGATGACTTGTAAGCCGAGGTCTGATACCAGTTGGTATCATGTTTATACCTTGAAACTGCTATAGTCGGACTGATTCCATACTTTTCAGCTTCTTTTGCAATAGCCTTCACTACAATATGCGGCGATAGGCTACTGCTTTTACCTGAAAGAATTTTATTCCAAACTTCACATGGAATTAAATGCTCTTTAGCAAAGTCGTTCGCCTCTTTTTCCCTTGGATCTTTTGAGTAGATAGTTCCTTCGATAGAGATGAACGATGTGTGCTCTTCTGAGAAGTGCTTTTCGATATGACACAATTCATGAAGAACATCAAATGCTAATTTATCAATATCATTATACCGATAGGTAACCGTCACTATAGGATGTTGGTTTACATAAGTAGAGAAAGCATCAACAGGGGTTTTATCCAACTTTTCCACTACAACATAACCTATACCGTTTTGATAAAGACAATCCTTGATAGCCTTGGCTGTAAGTTTCCGCTCATTAGCCAATTTCGCGATTGTATCGGCGGCCTTTATTCCATTGCCATGTACATAAGTCCTTTCTACTTTTTCACGTGAAGTTGCCAACCAGCTCAACAGAAGCCAAGTCTGCATATTCTTTTCGTCAATCTGAACCTTGTCGCTGTGCTTATATAATCCTGCTACTTGCTTGCTCATCTCTGCAGATGACAGCAGGTCAAAGGAAAAAAGCGATTTTATTTCTTTCACCCGTTCAAGAAGGGGAAGAACTGCTAAATTCAATTTCTTATAAAGAAGTTTAAGATTGAACACACGAGCACATGCGTCCTCAAACGAACGTGCAATTTGTTCTTCCGATTGTTTCTTGCTGACAGCTTTGCTGTCATACATATAACCATTGTGCAAGCTCATCCAGGTTTTATAGGGAATCCCTAAATGGTTTTCCAGCTTCATGGCCAGATCGTCGTTCAGATTGCGTTTGCCACGAATAAACTCACTCAGATGGGTAGCTTGCATACCTATCTGCTTTGCAAAGTCCTTTTGCTTGATACCACGTTCCCGCAACTCTTCACGCAAGATTTCTCCTGGGTGGATTGCCCTAACAGGAACTAATCTGTTACTTCTTGTTGCCATAATGTGTACTATCAACTTCAATTAGTTCTACTTCGATGCCATCCTTTGTCTCCTTGAACAACAGGCGTTCTACCAAACTGTTTACAAGTCGAACAGAGCTTAGAAGCTCTTTCTGCTGATATCTCAATTTCTCATAGTGTAAGAAGCTGAAATTCTTTAGTTCATCTGTACACTCTACATCATAAATGATTCCTACTGCCCGGATGTAGCCATCTACCAAACGTTTATTCTTGCATATCTGCTTGTATTTCTTGTCTTTGGTTTTGCCTGTTCATACAGCTCAGATAAGGCTTCTTCCTTGAAGATTATATTCATGCGGTGAAATGTATCTTAGCCTTTATGCTGCAAAGATAAGGGAGAAATTCCCAAATATGGTAATTTTTTTAATACTGTTATTGTTCACTATATACATATTTAACTTTTCTACATCTTTTTATAAA
>NZ_ADEG01000012.1 GCF_000177075.1 Hoylesella buccalis ATCC 35310 | reverse complement strand
TAGTAACNCTCTTTTTTATTTGTCTTTTGTTTGTTGTCCTAAGCGGATTCGAACCACTACAAACAGAACCAAAACCTGTTGTGCTACCATTACACCATAGGACAAGCATTTAAGCCTTCTCGTCGCCTTTTGAAGCTTCCTAAAAAGCGTCACTCGCTAAAAAGACGGTGCAAAGGTAATCGTTTTTTAGTCTTCCGCCAAATTTTTACGTTGATATTTTTTTTGAGCGGCTTTACTTTCATACTGCGATTCCTTATGAACCCCACTAATATTAATTTATAATTAAATGGGTTTTGGTTCCGAATTTTCTTGACAACCAACCTCTTCATATTTCGCGTATTTGGTAATCACTCCTCTCTTTGTCGCAAATACGCAAAATATGAGCGGCATTTCTATCTTCCTATATGGCAATGTTTTATGGCTTTCTTATATTCTGGAGCATCTGCTTTTCTGGTTTTGAAACGACAAAAGCATTCATATTCGAGCGCAATCAGTATGCATTTGTGATGCAAAGGCATGTAAATTGCGAATCAAAGTGATGCGTTTGATGGTGTAAGACCATTGCTTTTGTGGTAAAATTCGTTTTTTCTAACTCAATCATCGCCTGTTTGCATCCTGCGTGCCTATTGAATTTTTCCAGATTGAAAGTTTCATAGTGCCGTTTTAAGGCCGCTTTTTTATGAAAAAACAGGACACTTTATTGTAGCTTTCTCTGGTTCTCACAGAGGGATGAATTGTCACGCTCTGCTCTAATCAGCCAAACAAGCGGTAGGTAGGTGTTGGCTTTTGGAGGGCTAAGTGTGACTGCACGTGAGACGACAAACAAGTAAATACCTATTTTTGGGTATTGTCGGAAAATGGCGAAACGAGTACTTTTGCAAAATAGTTGGTAGTTATGGTCTTAAAAATTTTTGTTGTTTTCAGCAGTCCTATTCCATTTCTCATATGAAAAGATTGACCGTTTTTATCTTTTTTATCAGTATCAGCGTGTTGTTGAGCCAGGCTTACGCACAGCCGGAAGGCTGTCGGTTTGCAGGTAAGTTGACCGATGAGCATGGCCAGGCCATCGAGTTGGCCTCGGTCAGCCTCAACAATAGCTTGGTGGCATTTACGAACAAGGACGGGCTGTTCGAGTTTCTCAACGTTCCGGCCGGTCGTTATGATTATCGCATCACGTTCGTTGGGTACGAAACGGTCAGTGGAACGGTGGCGATAAGTGCCCATACGCCACAGCTCAAGGTGCAGATGCGTGAGTTGGGCTTGCAGCTCAAGACGGTAGAGGTTACCGCCCGACAGCAAGCTATGGGTTCGAAGTCGCTCATCGGGCAAGATGCCATCAGGCACATACAACCCAAGAGCGTGACCGACATCCTGCAACTGGTGCCGGGCAATCTGATTGAGAATCCCACGCTGAACAAGTTGGCGCAAGCCCATATCCGCGAGATAGACGGTGACAGAAACAACGCGCTTGGCGCTCTTGTGGTGGTGGATGGCACGCCGGTAAGCAACGATGCCAATCTGCAAGTGTTGGGTACGGCCCGGTTCAGGGCTTCTTCGGGAGCGCAAGCTGACGGTATGGGCGACCAGACCACGGCCGGACGTGGAGCCGACTTGCGTACGGTGAGTGCCGGCAATGTGGAGAGCGTGGAGGTGATTCGGGGCATTCCGTCAGTCGAATATGGCAACCTTACGTCGGGCATGCTCATCGTGAAGACCAAGATGGGGCATACGCCGTGGGAAGTAAAGGCGCAGGCTGACCCGTATTCCAAGCTGCTTTATGTTGGAAAGGGCTTCAACTTGAAACGCGGAGGCGCAGTCAACTTCAGTGCAGACTGGAGCCAGTCGTGGGCTGATACGCGCAAACATAGCAATGGATACGACCGCCTGACGTTCACGGGAGGGTATTCAAAGACCGCCGGGCGTAATACCTTTAGTATTAAAGGGGCTTTTTACAGCAACGTCAACAATCGTAAAGACGACCCACAATACCGGGAAATGCAGCTCCGCTTCACCAACAAGAACATTGGAACGCGCCTGTCTGTATCCGGAAAATATCATGCGCGCAGTACCTTTCTTTCGGCATTGTCGTACAATCTGTCGTTACAATATTCCAAAACCACCGACCAACACGACAATCTTGTGTCCAATCCCGACGGTGTCATCACGGATGTTCGCACGCCGGGCATCCATCCTGCCATCTTCAAGAACAAGAGTTATTTCTCCAAATACGAGATTCTTGGGGCACCACTTAACCTCTATGGTCAGGTTGTGGGCAACAAGTATCTGCAATTGGGAACCGCCAATTATACCAATGTAAAGCTGGGCGTGGAGTTTGTTCATAGCGCCAACCATGGCAAGGGCTTGCAGTTCGACATGCAAAATCCGCCTCAGTCAATGGGAACGCAGACCCTTCGCCCCCGTGCTTTTAAGGATATTCCTGCGCTGAACATCCTGTCGGCATTCGTCAGTGACAAGCTGTCGTTGCAGGTTTTTCAGCGGCATCTGACGGTGGAAGGTGGCCTTCGGGTAAGCAACTTGTTCCTGAACAAGCGAAAGAGCGGCGGAAAGCGAGGAATGTTTGTTGCAGAGCCTCGACTGAATGCTTCGTATACGCTGCTGGACAAGACGTGTAATCCATGGATAGACGAACTCTCTTTGACGGGTGGTTATGGCATTTCCAACAAGATGCCCACCTTGATGTATCTCTACCCCGACAATGTTTATTATGACAACGTGTGCCTGAGTAAATACGGTGAGCGTGAGGAAGACCGGTTGGCCCTGCTGCAGACAGACGTGATAGGGCAGGTTGGCAACCCCGACTTGATGCCTACGCATACTCAAAAGTGGGAGTGTGGGCTTACTTTCCGAATCGGGAAGGTCAGAGGCTTTGTGACTTATTACAACGAGCGTCATCATCATGAGTTTGGATTTGAAAGCAGATTGTATTGGAATAGATATCCCAAATTCAGCCTGCCCGTGGAGGCTGCCCTCCCGAAATTTCATGAAGAGACAGGGGATGTGAGCTATCTGCACAATGGTGTGCGTATGATGGCCGGCAAAACTGAGCAGGTGGATATGTCTACTTGGAGCCGACCGACCAATAATACACAGTCGCACAAGCATGGAATAGAATATGGCATAGACCTGGGTTCGCTCAGTCTTTTGCGTACATCCTTGAGCATCAACGGCGCTTGGTTCCATACGGAGCGTACTGATGAGAAAGACCAGCTTAGGTATGTTGATTACAACTACGACTATGTTCCTGTCATGCCAAACGGTTCGGGCTACATCCGGGACCGCGTCAACTCTACCTTCCGCTTCGTTACCCATGTGCCGGCTGTCAAAATGGTCTTCACCACGGCCGTACAAGTGGTGTGGTATGAAAGCGAAAGGGCGGTGTATAGACAGCCGGATGGCAAGAGTCGCTATCATCAGTTCACTTATGAGGGGCGTGAATATCTGGGCGTCTCGCCTATAGGATATTACACGCGGGACGGCCATTACTATCCCTGGTCGGCCGATGCAGAGCGCGATGTCGTGCGTCAACGCATGATGGGACGTTATTATCTATACGACTTTGAGAAAGATGTAACGCATCCATGGGTGTTGTTGAGCCTGCGGTTTACAAAAGAAATAGGCAAGGTGGCCGAACTTTCATTCACGGCCAACAACTTTCCTAATGTGTCACGATGGCACACCAATCCTCACAGTCTGTCACGAACACAGTTGTACCCTGCTCCTTATTTTGGTGCGGAAGTGAAAATCAAATTATAAAAAACAATTTAAATCAGTAATAAGTATGAACAAATGTATTGGAAAAATGGTCTCGGCTCTGTTGCTGCTGACCGTTGTTTTAGGCTTCGTTTCTTGTAATAAAAACGATGAGCCGAGTATTGCGAACTACGAGTTGACGCTGTCTTATCAACTTCCTGACGGATTGAAGGCAGACGATATCAGCGATGCCAAGCTGGTATTGACAAAGGAAACGAAAGAGGATACCCTGGTGTTGAGGGATATGAAGGACTTATCGACAACGCTTCCGCAGGGACAGTACAACTTGCTGCTCACGGCAAAGGTCAAGGATGAGGCCAATGCTTACCTCACAGGGACGCTCTCAGTAGACCTCTATGCGAACAAAAAAGCCACTATTGAGCTGCAAAAGGTGCGCAAGTCGACGCTCATCTTCAAGGAAATCTATACCACAGGAGGCAAAAAGGGCTATGTGTTGGATAACTATTTTGAGATTGTGAACAACTCTGATGAGGTGCAATATCTAGACGGTGTTATCCTAATGACTAATCCTGGAGGACAAAAGAAGGAGCAGAACGTTTGGCAAGCCAACGGCTACAAGGACCGCTATGCTTGTGGACAAGGCACTGTTATCGCCTTCCCCGTAGGTAAGGATGGTAAGTCGATTGCCCTCAAGCCTGGCGAAAGCACCGTGATTGCCAGTGATGCAGTGGACCATGGCAAGATGGCTCCGGAGGGAAACCATTGCCCAGATCTGTCGAAAGCACAGTGGGAGGTATATATTGACAATGTAAAAGGTGAGGTGGATTATCCCGCTCCCAACATGGATATCATCTTCCAGAACAATAAAAACATGAAGGCCTTTGGGTTAGGCTTCTTCAATGGTGGCTACATCTTGGCCAAACTGCCAGCTGGCATCACCCCAAAGCAGTTTGCTGCCGACCAGAATAATTTAAAGACTACGCCAGGAACCACATCAAAGATGCAATTCTTGCTGATGCCAAGCAAGTATGTGCTGGATGCTGTGGATATGTCTAAATCCGATGCAGAGACATATTTCCCACAATTCTTGCCTGTTGACGATGCCAAAGCTGTCAAGGCCAGCAAGGCTTGGGAGGGCAAATGCCTGCGTCGCAAGGTGGAGAAAGTGGTGAACGGGCGTGCTTATTTCAAGGACACCAATAACTCGTCGGTCGACTTCCTCAACAACCAGCCACTTCAACCGGGGCGTGTTTTCACGGAGGTTGATAAATAATCCAATTCATTCAGCTATCATTTCCGCTGCCAAGACCGTCGTCGTGAGGTCTTGGCGGTGGAACCTTTATTCAGTCATTTATGATACATGTTCCATCCATTCGCGTCTTGTGCTGCCTGTCTTGCATGTTGTTCGTGCAGGCTGTTGTTGCGCAAACCGTCTTTATCCATACCGATGACCCATGGCATGAGGACCATCTGAACGAGTTGACGAATGTCAGATATTCCGGCAACAACCCCATTCGCATCGCCTATAATCAGCGGTCTACGGCAGGAACAGCGAGGGTGGCCTATGGCGAACATAATGGATCGTTCAAGGCTGTGGATGCTGCCAAAAGGCAACGGCAGCTGGATGTGTATGTGGGTGGGCTCAAAGATTTGAGGCAGGTCAAGCTTAGTGGACATCTGCAATATCAAAACAGGCAGGAGACAGACCGTCGATGGAACTCGTCATTCTATCTCATGCCGGACAATCCCTTTGTATTGGGCGATTCTGTTTGGAGCGAACCTTCCTCCGAAGTGTTCCGTATGAGTGCCGAGTTGGCATGGCAATGTTCCAAAAAATGGTTGTTGGGAGCCGGTGTCGGTTTGATGATGGGCAGCTCTTCCGACCAGGATGACCCTCGCCCCAAGACGCTTTCATCCTCCTTCCCCGTTTTGCTTGGTGCCGAATGTCAACTAAACGCAGCCTGGCACTTGGGCGTATCGGTAGGTATGGAAATGGTTCGTACAAACATAAGTTATACGGTTGTCAATCCGCTTAACAACCATCGTTTCTTTCTCATGAAAGGACTTGGCGAATATTTCAGGCGGTCTACAGCCAGTAATCCTGGTTATCAGCGCAAATATGACGGTCAAACAACACAAGTTGGTACCCAACTTACCTATACGCCCACGGCCTCTCGATGGAGCGGTTTCACAGAGATAGCGTTCTCACGGGGTTATGAAAACGCGGTAGACGGTGGTGAGGCTTACGTCTTCAAAGGTGGAGATTATCAGTTTTCAAGCCTGAAAGGACAAGCCCGGCTTATCTTTCATTCTGGACGCAGCACGACTCATCAGCTTCTGGCGCATGTACATTGGCATCAGGGCGATGGCTATTGGTACGACCAGAAGGCAGTAACAGACATCGAACATGGCAACCGAACTGATTACAAGGTGTTGGGAAAGGCGCGCGTACACCAAGACTATCGGTTGTCAACCGACTTGGGTTATCGGTTGGACATGCCATTTTTTGTGGAAGGCAAGATAGGAACAACACAGAGATGGATTAAACATGCCAGTGATTTAGGGACACAAAAACAGGCATGGATGCTTGCTTTCATGCAGGCAACAGTGGGTACAAGCGTGCAATGGAGGCATTATACGCTCAACACTTCAGTCCATGGAGGGTACTATCTCCCATTGTCAGAACGCCAATTTGCATCAGCATCCGAAGAAACGGGTAACATCACCGACCGCTATGTCGCTCCTCAATTTGAGTATTTAAGTGCGAGGCGTGTGCGCATGGGCGGCATGTTGGACGTGCAACGTACCCTGAAACGGATGAATGTCGGACTGAACATCAAGGTGGATACATGGCTTCATGCGGACGACGCCGCATTCGCTCGTGCGCTTAGGCATACGTCGCGGGTGGGTATCAGTACCGGTCTTTACATGCAATTTTGACATATTGAAATCCAAGAAGACTGAATGAGTGTGCGTAAGGCAACCATCAAAAAACGCCTAATGAATACTTTTTTACATCTAAAAAACATTGAAATGAAACGAATCATCATCATATCGCTCTGCCTGCTTGTGTTGGTAGGGCATGGTATGGCCAAGAGTGGATTTGCCATTGTGGTTGATACCAAAAGTTACCAATATGCCCAAGCTGAGTTGAAGGCTTATGCCCAGGCTGTAGAACAAGTCAATGGCCTCAAGGTTTATACGGTTGTTGACCTCTGGGGGATACCCGATTCTATCCGTACCGCACTTCAAAGACTCTATTATCAGAAGCGTGACCCTATTGTAGGAGCCGTCTTCGTGGGTGACATTCCTGTGCCTATGATACGCGATGCACAGCATCTCACCTCTGCCTTTAAGATGAATCAAACCAACCCAAGACAGGAGTCGTCGGTTCCTTCAGACCGATATTATGACGACTTCTCCTTGCAATTCAAGTCTGTGGGGCATGATGAGGGTACGCCTTATTATTACTATTCACTCACAGCAAGGGGCTCTCAACGCCTGCAACCCAACATTTACACGGGAAGAATACGACCTACCGACGTTGGTGGAACCAGTAGATATGCCAAGCTAAAGGCCTATCTTCAGAAGCTGGTGGCACTCAAACGGACGAACAGAAAGCTGAACAACATGTTCTATTTTGATGGACATGGATACATCTCGGCTTCCAAAGATGCCCGAATAGACGAGAAAATATCTTATTTCGAGCATTTTCCACAGCTCAAACGGCGCACCCATCAAGTTGGTTATATCTCTCACGACGATGTCAATCCCGTGAAGGAGCGACTGATGAGCGAGCTCATGCGCAAGGATATGGACCTTGCCATGCTGCACCATCACGGTTCTTTTGATGCCCAATACCTCAACAATCTGATTTTGCCCAACACGGTAGCCAGTGCCAAGACCTTCATCATGCGCAATCTCAGGGAGCATATTTATCACGCTAAGCAGCGCAATAAAAATGCCGACTCGCTGTCTACCGCCCTTTTGAAGAAGTTTGACCTGCCCGACTCGTGGGTTCTGCATGCGCAGAGTGATTCGTTGGCTCGCCTGGACTCCATCTATGAGGCCGCTGCCGACCTGCATCTTGAAGACTTCCGCGCATACCAGTTCACTCCCAACACGCCTGTTGTGGTGATTGATGCCTGCTTTTGTGGGTCGTTTCATCTGAATGATTGCATCGCCAACGAGTATGTCTTCCAGCCCGGAAACACCGTGGTGTGTATCGCAAACAGCGTCAATGCGCTGCAAGACAAATGGGCAGACAAACTCATTGGACTGATTGCAGATGGCGGTTGCGTGGGTGATGTCGTGAAGTACGCCCATTACTTGGAGCTGCATGTCATTGGAGATCCCACCTTTAAGTTCGCCACTGAGGGCAAGGGCATGGACGTAGACCGGTTGGTGAGCGAGAACAAAGAGGGCGCATGGCGCAAACTACTCAAGTCAGACCAGCCAGAACGCCAGTGCTTGGCTATGGAGGCTCTTTGTCAGCTCAAGGCGATGTCATCGGCCGAATTATTGAATATCTACCGCAATTCGCCCTCTTATATCGTCAGAATGCAAGCCTTTACACTCATTTGCGATTACAAAGACGACAATTTCATCAAGTTGTTGCAGCTGGCTGCCAACGACAGTTACGAACTGTTGCAGCGTTGTGCCGTGGTGATGATGGGCAAGAGCGGTGACGAACGGCTCATCCCGCAGCTCATCAGCATTGCCATCGCCAATGCCACGTCAGCCAGAATCAATTTCGATGCGATCAACTCGTTGACCGTATTCCCCAAGAGTCAGCTCCTGAAAGAGTTCGCACTTCAGTTTGACCGACCTGAAGTGTGCTACATACATAAAGACTCTGTCCGTACGTTGATATACAATGCCATCGATCATGCTTCAGAACGCTGGGTTGAGGACACGCGGAAGATTTTGGATCCTACCGTTCCCGTAAAGAAAAAGCTGCAGCTGATACGCTTCACGCGCAATTATATGATTCATGCCATGATTCCGGATTTGTTGCGCTATCTCGAGCAAGAGAAGAACGAGCAGGTTGAGATAGCTTTGCTGGAGGCCATGGGTTGGCGTACACATTCTTATCAGCGTCCACTTATCTCGGCTGCATGCCAGCGCATCATCAATGGCGAAGGTTATACGCAAGCAGTAAAAGACGAGGCGCTGAAAACGTATAAACGGATTAATGAATAAAATAATCTTTTGTTGGAGCTTGTGCCTGGCGGTGGGAATAGGTCGGGTACAAGCTCAATTTGTACAACGAAAAGTCTACCCACAACCACGCCTCACGCAGGCTGTGGTGGACATTCGGCAGCTGCGTACCACCGTCAGCGAGGCTGCGGAAGATGCCGTTCAGTTGCCCACATCGGTGGATAACAGCAAGACGAAGTATTTTCCACCCATCCTTTCACAGCGTGGTGGCTCGTGTGCGCAGGCTTCCGCCATTGGCTACATGCTCACTTACGAACTCAACAGATTGTTGGATCGTGACGCGTCGGCCAGCGCCGAGAATCGCATGGACTATCTGTTTTCATGGAATATGCTGAATGGCGGTGAGGACCAGGGAGGGTTTGCTGAGGAAGGACTGTACCTGGCTCAACGGTATGGCATGATGAGCGAGGCCGATTATGGCGGGTCGGCCGTCTCGCAGTTCAGATGGTGCACCGGCTATGACAAATACTTGCGGGCCATGCAGAATCGAGTGGAGCGAATCTTGGTCTTTGATGACAGCATCCCTTTGCTCAAACGCTATCTTTATGATGCAGGAAACGGCAGCAGACCAGGCGGAATATTGACCTTTTCCACGCAGAGTGACGGGTGGAAGATAGATGGACAATACAAGGGACCGTCGGCAACAGGCTACCACTCTTTGCTGAGAAAACTGGCTACCCGCGGCGCTCATGCGCTGACCATTGTGGGCTATGACGACCTGGTGGAATACGAGGACGAGAAAGGGCGGCAGCACAAAGGCGCCTTCATCGTGGCCAACACATGGGGCTCGTGGGCGCATGACCATGGCCGCTTTTATCTGCCGTACGATTTCTTCCGTGATCCCAGTGTCAGCAATCGTCTGCTCAGCGGTGAGTTGCAGGGTGTGGTGCCAAAGCGGTATCAACCTAAAGTGGTCTTCAAGGTGCGGTTGAGCTATGATTCGCGCGACGACTTGAAGTTTTCCATGGCTGGCATTGAACGTGGGGAAGGTGACGCACTGCCCAACTATCACTATTGCTACGCCTTTCACAACCAAGGTGGCGACCTGCCCATGCAAGGCAAGTGGTTGGAAAACCGCATAGAGTTTGCCATGGACTTCACTGAGTTCATGTCCAGCCCGGAAGCGCAATACGCCTCTTTCAAACTGAATGTCGTCAAATCAGCCATCGGGCAAAAGGTGGGGCAAGGGTGTCTGGAAAGTGTCTCTGTCATCGATTACCGTACGCATGCGCCGACGGAGTATGTCTTTCAGCCAAAAGCACCAGTCGAATTGGTTGGTGGTGACAATGTCTTCACCATCGAGCCCTTCAAAACCTTTGATGTGAGTGCTTCGCCTTATCGGTATGCCGATGAAGGTCAACCCTCTGTCAAAGTGTTCTTGCTCAAGACCGCAGATGGCAAGGCAGCTAAATTGAAAATAGAAAAGACGGATGCCAAAAACCGAAAAGTAACCCTCAAATATAA
This sequence comes from Hoylesella buccalis ATCC 35310, assembly GCF_000177075.1. Classification (GTDB taxonomy): domain Bacteria; phylum Bacteroidota; class Bacteroidia; order Bacteroidales; family Bacteroidaceae; genus Prevotella; species Prevotella buccalis. The sequence goes on along the minus strand of NZ_ADEG01000012.1, from coordinate 69,481 downwards.
AACAGAATGAAACGTGTATGCTTATGGATGTTGGCCGGCATGATGCTGCTTCTTGCAGGCTGTGCCACAGAAGATGCAGTCGGTCGTGGCGTTCAGGATGTCTCGTTGACGGTCAACGATGTGCCCAACCGGTGGACGTATGTCTCGCTGTCTGCCCATGAGGTGGTGGGAAGCAGCTCCTTGGGCGATACCCATGAGGATGCCCTGTGGATGCTGCGCACCGACTGGGATATCGCCTTTTGTAACGGAATGATTCGGACCAACAGTGGTTCTTCTGGCAAAGGGAAGGGTGGTATCACGTGGACACCGGTGGATTATGATGACGTTGACAACCTAAGGGCGCCTTCCTACCAAACGGACACACGGCAGACGGTAACGGTAAAAAGTGTGGAGATAGAATGAAAATATCCTTTTTTCTTCCCCAATTTTTGTTTGTTTATGTCAATTAAAACGACAATAATTTAACACTTCTCAATAACTCATTTTAGAAAAATAATACGAGAAAAAAGTTGCATGGAAAGCCATTTCTCACCAATCTCTATCGTTTTGAAAATCAAACTCAATGAGTTGATGCCCTTAAAGCATTGATTTTTCCCTGAAAAGTGACGATGAAATCGGTCGATTTTGCACGTTTTTTGGCAAAAAAGCACCTGATTTTCAGTCCTTATTTTGGCTGTTTTCTTATAAGTGTTTGTGAATCAAAGGTATGTAAAAAGCCTCAAAATTCGCGTATTTCTGAACAGAAGGACATCTTGTTCAAAATAATCGAAGCATACGAGAGCAAATGTAAAATAAATTCTTAGTTAATTATTGCTTTCTTGTTAGCCGTGGTTTCTGGAGATGCAGCTTTGCGTTTTTATGCTGTTCGCTTGTTCATTTGTGTGTGAAACACTCCATGGAGGCAAGTCGTTGGCGGTATGTAAGTTGATAAATCGCACTCCTGCTTTGCAAGTATAGGAAGCCGCATGTGAGTAATCAGCCTGCTTGCGAACAGCTGCGGCTTAAACCCTAAACAACCTTAAAAAACGTTCTATAAATCACTATTTTGCATAATTAAGCCTTAAAAAGATGTGCTATTTGCGGAATTCTATATAAATTTGCAGCTAAAATCATAATCAGAAGTAAATGAATAGAAGATTTTTACCGCTTCTCATGCTGTGCTCAGTGATGCTGCTGTTCGCTTCTTGTCTTAGAGACAACGACGATGAGCAGATGACATACGACGATGCGGCCATTATAGGATTCTCGGTTAAAAACGTGAAACGCTTGATGCACACCAAGTCCAGTAAAGGTGCCGACAGCACATACATCACGACTTTTGCTGCAAGCGACTATAGTTTCTACATAGACCAACTCAATAGGGTAATTTATAATCCCGACTCGTTGCCGGTTGGTGTTGACGCTTCGAAAGTGGTAGCGACCATTTCGGCTAAGAATGCGGGTGTAATTGGCATCAAAAACGCTGACAACGATACGATTAAATATTTCAATTCGGCCGATTCACTCGATTTTACCAAGCCCCGTCAGGTTGTTGTTTACAACAATTCGGGTACGGGTATGAATACCTATACCGTCCATGTGAACGTTCACCAGCAGGATGGTGACACGTTCAACTGGAACAGTCAGACAAAGAATGAGCCTAAGCTGGCCGAGCTAACAGCCATGCGCTTACTTGCGAATGGAGAAAACTTGTATGTCTTTGGCAACAAGGGGGCGGAGGCAAAGGTCTATACGGCTGCGCGAAAGGCGGCAAACCAATGGCAAGAAATCATGCCCAACATTCAGGTGACAAGTGACTTTTATCGTCAGGTAGTATTGCAAGGCAAGACATTCTATGGCTATCATGACGGTCAAGTGGTGAAATCAACTGATGCGAAAAACTGGTCTGTGGTGTCTGCCATCGCACTTAAACAGCTGGTAGGTGCCAGTGAAGCCAAGTTGTATGCCCTGACTGAAGATCATAAAATATTAGTTTCGGGCGACGGAGGTGCTACCTGGACGACGGAAACCTTGAGTCCCTCGAACGCACTGTTGCCAGAGGCTGACTTGAATTTTGTGGCTCAACCCTCGAAAACCAATGCGGGTGCCAATCAGTTGTTCATGGCTGGAACCACCGACCAGCGTGTTTCTCAGTGGGGAAAGATTGAAGAGAACGATAAAAAGGCTGAAAATCAGCCTTGGACAAGTTATACGTCATCGGCCGGAAATCGGTTCGCATTACCCAACTTGACCAACCTTCAGGTGGTGAAATATGGCGATGACCTCGTGGCTATGGGTGGTGCCGGAAAAGGCGAGAGCAGCGGTGTGAAAGCGTTTAGTGAGATATATGGCAGCGTGGATGGCGGTTTGACGTGGAAAAAACATGCCACGCTGGTCTTCCCTAATGGTTTTCATTCTAGTGAAACATCGTTTGCCATGGCGACCGATGTCGACCACTACCTGTGGATTGTCTGTGGAAAAACCGGACAAGTTTGGCGGGGACGGCTCAACAAGTTGGGCTGGCCTGTGGTGAAAAGGGTGATTACTGAATAGCGATACAACATAACGAAACATGCGTCAAGGTCTGCTCTCTATATTATTGCTCGTGGCCGCTGTGCAAACGCAGGCACAAGACGACGTGGAATATCGTATGGAGGTGGGGGCCGGAGCGGGCTTGGTGTCCTATCTGGGCGACTTCAATGGCAGCGTAGTGAAGAACATGCAGCCCATGGGTTCGCTTGTGTGGCGATGGGTACTCAACCCTCGAATGGCCCTAAGAGCCAAGGGTAGCTATGGCAAGCTCAAAGGCTCGTCGGCCGATGTGCAGACTTATTATCCTGACATGCAGGACAAACCTTACGAGTTTAATCATTCGTTGGGTGACTTGGGCGTTACCTTTGAATATAATTTTTGGCCATACGGCACGGGCAGAGACTATCGGGGAGCCAAACGGCTCACCCCTTTCATCTTCGGAGGAGTGGGGGGTACGTATGTTTCGGGTGGACCGAAAGATGTGTGGACCGCCCATGTACCTTTGGGACTGGGTGTGAAATACAAGCTTGGCGACCGTGTTAATATAGGATTGGAGTGGGCGGCGCACTTCTCGTTGAGCGACAAACTCGACGGTGTGGTTGATCCCTATCGGGTCAAAAGCAGCGGATTGTTCAAGAACACCGATGGCTATTCGGCACTGCTGGTGACGCTTACTTATAGCTTCCAAGCTAAGTGTCGAACGTGTCATAATGATGCTGAATAACAGAATGACTACAAAAACAACGATGAATAACGAACTGGACATGAAACGTATCCCGACACATGTCGCCATCATCATGGATGGCAATGGGCGTTGGGCAGCCGAACGTGGCAAGGAACGCAGCTTCGGTCACCAGGCAGGCGTGGAAACAGTGCGCCGAATCACGTCAGAATGTGTCCGGTTGGGCGTTAAGTACCTCACGCTGTACACCTTCTCTACGGAGAATTGGAACAGGCCAGAAGATGAGGTATCGGCTCTCATGGGCTTGGTGTTGAGCTCACTGGAAGACGAAATCTTTATGAAGAACAATGTTCGCTTTCGGGTCATTGGCGACGTCAAGCGTTTACCAGAGAATGTGAGAGCTAAACTTCAGGAGACGGAGGAGCATACCGCAGCCAACTCAGCCATGACCATGGTGGTGGCTCTGAGCTATTCGGCACGGTGGGAAATGACCCATGCTCTGCAAAACATCGTGGCGGATGTGCAGGCAGGACGTGTTCATGCAGACGACGTTAATGAGGAATTGGTTGGTCAGCGTCTTGAAACGTCTTTCATGCCCGACCCCGATTTGCTCATCAGGACGGGCGGTGAGCTGCGGGTTTCCAACTTCCTGTTGTGGCAAATAGCCTATTCAGAACTGTATTTTTGCGATACCTATTGGCCTGACTTCAACGAGGCTGACCTGCACCGGGCCATCATGGACTACCAAGGTAGGCAGCGACGGTTTGGAAAGACAGAGCGTCAGATAGAAGACCAGATTAAGATTGATAATAATTCAACAAGATGAATCATATATATAAGGTGTTGATGGTAGCGACGGCAATCACCTGTGGGGTGACCGTTCATGCACAAGATAAAATTATACATCCTGACATCAATTACGCAGGGACGCCCCGAACGGTAGTTATTGGGGGCATCGCCGTGTCTGGTGTGCAGGGGTATGAAGACTATATGCTGTCGGGTATCTCCGGCTTATCGGTAGGACAGACCATCACGGTGCCTGGTAATGACATTACAGATGCCGTGAAGCGCTATTGGAAGCATGGTTTGTTTTCCGACGTTTCGATATCGGCCGACTCCATTGTAGGTAACAAGATTTATCTGAACATCTATCTGCAAACGCTGCCACGCGTGTCTGAAATCAATTATATCGGACTGAAAAAGTCGGAACGCGAAGCCATGGAGACGAAGTTGGGACTGCTCAAAGGAGGACAGGTAACACCCAATACCATCAGTAGGGCGAAGTTTCTGGCCAAGAAATACTTTGATGACAAGGGGTTCAACAATGCCGACATCGACATTATGCAGCGGGATGACGTGTCCAACAAGAACAGTGTAATCCTGGATGTCATCGTGGATAAGAAGGCAAAGATGCGCGTTCGGCACATTGAGATTATAGGCAATGAGGCGCTCAGCGATAAGAAGATCAAGGGTTCCCTGTTCACCAAGGGCGCCTTTAAGAAGATTCATGAGTCGGGAAAGTTTGGAAACATCTTCAAATCAAAGAAGTATACGCCCGAAAGATGGAAGGAAGATAAGCGCAATCTCATCAAAAAATACAATGAATACGGGTTCCGTGATGCTGTGATTCTTGAAGACAGCGTGTGGAATGTGGATGACAAACACGTCAACATCTTGGTAAAAGTGGATGAAGGAACCAAGTATTACCTCCGCAATATCACGTGGGTGGGCAACACGGTGTACGCTACTGACTATCTGAATGCTTTGCTGGGCATGAAGAAAGGGGATGTGTATAATCAGACATTGATGTCTAAGCGCCTGACTGAAGATGATGATGCCGTGGGTAATAAGTATTGGAACAATGGTTATTTGTTCTACAACTTGCAGCCAACGGAAGTGAACATCGTGGGCGACTCCATTGACCTGGAGATGCGTATCACCGAGAATCAGCAGGCAAGACTCAATCATGTGCGTATCAATGGTAACGACCGACTGTACGAAAATGTGGTGCGTCGCGAGCTAAAGACTAAGCCGGGCGATCTCTTTTCCAAAGAGGCACTCATGCGATCGGCACGTGAATTGGCATCCATGGGGCACTTTGACCCAGAAAAAGTGAATCCAGATGTGAAGCCAGACCCAGAGAATGGAACGGTGGACATCAACTGGAACCTTGAACAAAAGAGCAATGACCAGATAGAATTCTCACTTGGTTGGGGACAAAATGGTTTGATTGGACGTGTGGGATTGAAGCTGAATAACTTCTCTATCCGCAACCTTTTCAATAAGAACAGTGAGCGACGAGGCATCTTGCCCATTGGAGATGGTGAGGTGTTGTCATTGGGTGTGCAGACCAACGGCCGCTTTTACCAGTCGTACAACATGAACTATTCAACCAACTGGTTTGGAGGTAAGCGACCTACCCAATTCTCTGTAGGTGCTTATTTTTCAAAGTCAACGGATGTGTCCACCAATTTTTACAACAGCTCATGGCGCAACAATTACATGAATTACATGTATGGGTACGGAAGCTATGCTTACAATAATTACGAAAACTACCTCGACCCTGACACCTACATCAAAATGTTTGGAGCCAGTCTGGGTTGGGGTAAGCGACTGAGATGGCCCGACGACTACTTCACGCTGTCGGTTCAGCTCGCCTATACACGCTATATGTTGAAAAACTGGAAGTACTTCTTGATGACTACTGGTAATGCCAACAACTTGAATTTAAACCTCTCCATCAACCGTACTTCAACGGACAACCAGCTGTACCCACGTCGTGGATCGGAGTTCACGGCATCGGTTTCGCTCACGCCACCATGGTCTAAGTGGGACAAGAAAGACTATGAGAACTTGGCACTGAACCGCCAATCGAGTACCTTCCTGGCCGAACAACAGGAGAAATACAAATGGGTAGAGTACCATAAGTGGAAGTTCAAGGCTAAGACTTATACGGCTTTGTCAGGCGGACAGAAGTGTTTTGTCTTGATGACGCGTGTGGAATTAGGACTTTTGGGCAGCTATAATCGGTTTAAGAAATCACCCTTTGAGACCTATTATGTGGGTGGTGATGGCATGAGTGGCTATTCTACCGGCTATGCGGAGGAAACTATTGGACTGCGTGGCTATGAAAACGGCTCGCTGACACCTTACGGCTACGAGGGTTATGCATACGACCGTATGTCGCTGGAGCTGCGTTATCCATTCCTCTTAGGTAACACCACCATCTATGGACTGGGCTTCATTGAGGCCGGAAACGCTTGGGATGACACCCGAAAGTTCAATCCCTTTGACATGAAACGCAGTGCCGGACTTGGCGTACGCATCTTCCTTCCCATGGTGGGCTTGATGGGTATCGACTGGGCCTACGGCTTTGATAAAGTGTTTGGAAAGAAAGGTGGCAGCCAATTCCACTTCATTCTTGGTCAAGAATTTTAAGGAAGTTAAAACTGGTTTGCCAGGGGTTAAATACTCTTTAATAGCTAAACGAAAGGACATTTCAAAACGTCCATCTAATAATACAATTAAAATAAAGGAGAGCTGATGAAGAAAATAATATTGATGAGCTTAATGTTGATGGCGACATTAGGCATCAGTGCGCAAAAATTCGCACTGGTTGACATGGAATATGTGTTGAAGAATATCCCCGCATACGAACGTGCCAATGAACAATTGAACCAGGTGAGCAAGAAATGGCAAGCTGAGGTGGAAGCCCTGAATACGGAAGCTACCACGATGTATAAGAACTATCAAAACGAGGTAGTGTTTCTCTCGCAAGAGCAAAAGAAGGCTCGGCAGGAGCAAATCATGAAGAAGGAGAAGGCTGCCAGCGAGCTGAAACGCAAGTATTTCGGGCCAGAAGGCGAACTGTTTAAGAAGCGAGAGAGCCTGATGAGCCCCATCCAAGAAGAGATATACAACGCCGTAAGGGATATATCCGAATTGCGTGGATACTCATTGGTCGTTGATCGTGCGTCCAATTCGGGCATCATCTTCGGCTCACCGAAGATAGATATCAGCAACGAAGTGTTGCAGAAACTGGGTTATTCGAATTAATAATTAATCAAATAAAGAACAAAAGAAAATGAAAAAGCTTATTTTAATGTTGATGCTTTTTGCACCAATGTCGATGTTTGCACAAAAGTTTGGTCATCTGAACTCACAGCAGGTTATGAACGATATGCCTGAATTTGTGAAGGCGCGCGGCGAGATTGAAGCCACTGCCAAGCAGTATGAGAATGACTTGAAGGCCATGCAAGACGAATTGCAGCGCAAGGCTGAGGAATATGAGAAGACGAAGTCGACCATGAATGCCACGAAGCAAAAGGAGACAGAGGACGAGTTGATGAAGCTGAATGAGAAGATTCGCACGGCTTACAACGATAACTCACAGGCTTTGCAGAAGGCTCAACAAGAGAAGATGCAGCCTATCACGGCCAAGTTGGTCAACGCCATTCAGGCCGTAGGTAAGGCAGGAAACTATGTTTACATCATGGACATCACATCCGGCATCCCTTATATCAGTCAGACACTGAGCGAAGATGTCACCGCAAAGGTAAAGGCTGAGCTGGCCAAGACAAAGTAATTTGAAGAGTTCGGTCTGCCTTCTCCGGATTCATCCGTGTTGAAAGAATCATCTTATAAGGAGATGTAGACTTGGAAAAACTTCTAATTAAGCAGAAAAAGGAGTTGGCAGACAAGGGCTGATGTGCAAGACACAGACAACTGTTTGCTAACTCTTTTCAGTTTCTTTCATACGGCAAACGGCAATCACCTGTAGCAGGTTACCGCATGAGAGAATTAAGAAGAGGAGGGAAACATGGCCCTCCGATAATAACAACATAAATCATAGGATGATGAAAAAGCAACTCTTATTTCTATTTTTGTTGATGATGCCCTTCGTGGCACAGGCCCAACAAGTGCTGCCTAAGTTTGGTTATTTCAATTTAAGCACCTTGATGAAAGCCGTTCCAGAGTACGCTACGGCTCAGAAAAACATTGCTGACCTGCGCATAAAGTATGATGCGGAGACCAAAAGATCGGAGGATGAATTCAATAAGAAATATGAAGAATTCCTCGATGGGCAACGTGATTTCGCACCAACCATCATGCAGAAACGCCAAGCCGAACTGCAAGATATGATGGAAAAGAACATCGCTTTCAAGAAAGAAGCACAACGGTTGCTGGCAGAAGCTGAACATGATGCCATGGCACCTGTCAAGGGAAAAGTGCTTGCTGCCATACGGAAGTTGGGACAGGAGCGTGGTTACGCCTTCATACTGAACGCCGATGGCGATGCATTGCCCTACATAGACATGGCTTACGGCGACAACCTCAATGACGCAGTGCTGAGTCTCTTGGCACAAGGAGGCAAGTAATCACGGTAGACACCCTATGATTCAACTGCCTCAAACGCCAGGCCCCATCGGGGTGTTCGACTCTGGTTATGGCGGACTGACCATCCTTCATGGCATCCGTCAGTTGCTGCCCGAATACGATTATGTGTATCTGGGCGACAATGCCCGTGCGCCTTATGGAACGCGTTCGTTCGATGTGGTGTACGAATTCACGCGGCAAGCGGTAGTCAAGCTTTTCGAAATGGGGTGCCATCTCGTCATCTTGGGCTGCAACACCGCGTCAGCCAAGGCACTGAGAACCATCCAGCAACATGATTTACCCTCGCTCGATTCCAACAGAAGGGTACTGGGCGTGATTCGTCCAACGGCCGAAGTCATTGGCAGTCTCACCAAGAGTCGGCATGTAGGTCTGCTGGCTACCGAAGGAACGGTGAAGAGTGAGAGCTACCAACTCGAAATACAAAAGTTTTTTCCCGATATACAAGTTTCAGGTATTGCCTGTCCTTTCTGGGTACCATTGGTTGAATACAACGAGGCAGACAGTCCGGGAGCCGACTATTTTGTCAAGAAGCGACTGGATGCGTTGGCACAGAAAGATCCCCTGATTGATACGATTATCTTGGGCTGTACGCACTATCCGCTGCTCATGCCCAAGATAGAGAAGTACAAACGCCCTGGCGTTCGCATCGTCGCCCAAGGCGAATATGTGGCCAACAGCTTGAAAGACTATCTGAAACGCCACCCGGAAATGAACGAAAAGTGTACGAAAACAGGTTCTTGCCAATACTTTACAACCGAAAATCCCATTCGTTTTCAAGAGCAAGCCCAAGTGTTTTTGCATGAAAAGATACAGGTGAATCATGTTGATTTAGCTTGATTTTTCCAGTTTTGTATCACTAAACTAACCAGAAAACAAGCGTGGGCTTCCCGAATCATATCCTACCTCATTCATGATCAACAAACTCTTCACAACCATGGCTGCTGCATCCTTCTTGGGGTGTGGCACCGCTTGTGCGCAGCCGAAAGACAGCCGCCCCAACATCATCGTCTTCATCGTTGATGATATGGGATGGCAGGATACGTCGGTGCCGTTTTGGTATCAGAAGACACGCTACAACGAGATGTACGACACACCCAACATGGAGCGGTTGGCCAGTCAAGGCATGATGTTCACGCAGGCATACGCCTGTCCGGTCAGTTCGCCCACGCGTTGCAGCTTGATGACGGGCATGAACATGGCACGTCACCGTGTTACTAACTGGACTTTGCAGCGGGATGTGATGACGGATGCCAGAAACGACAGCGTGAAGCCTGCCGACTGGAACTGCAACGGCATTGCGCAGGTGTCTACGGTTGCTCATACCACCACGGCTAAGTCGTTCGTCCAGCTCCTAAAAGACAACGGCTATCACACCATTCATTGTGGGAAGGCGCATTGGGGAGCCATCGACACGCCGGGAGAGAATCCGTGTCATTTTGGCTTCGAGGTCAACATCACGGGCACGGCTGCCGGTGGTTTGGCCACTTACCTCAGCGAATTGAATTACGGTCACACCAAGGATGGAAAGCCATATGCGCTCAATGCCATCCCTGGGCTGCAAGCTTATTGGGGAACAGGAACGTTTGCAACGGAGGCTCTCACCAAGGAAGCCCTCAAGGCGCTTGACAAAGCCAAGCGTTACAAGCAGCCATTCTATCTCTACATGTCGCACTATGCGGTGCATATCCCTATTGACAAGGACATGCGTTTCTTCCCAAAATATGTCCGCCGGGGGCTTTCTGACAAGGATGCTGCTTACGCTTCGCTGGTCGAGGGCATGGACAAGAGCCTGGGCGACATCATGGATTGGCTCGAAAAGAACAAGGAAGCCGACAACACCATCATCATCTTTTTAGGTGATAACGGTGGACTGGCCTCTTCTCAGCAGTGGCGCGACGGACCGTTATACACCCAAAACGCTCCTTTGAAAAGCGGAAAAGGCTCGCTCTATGAAGGGGGAATCCGAGTTCCCTTTATCGTGAAATGGAACGACGTGGTGAAGGCAGGCGTGCGAAACGATGCCAGTATCATGGTAGAAGATTTGTATCCTACCATCCTTCACATGGCACAAATCACCCATTACCAGGTGCCACAGACCATTGATGGTATGGACTTGGTGCCCTCGTTGCAAGGACGTACAGACAAGGCTCTGCAACATAGAGCCATCGTATGGAACGTACCGAACGTATGGGATGGCTCCGGACCGGGCATCAGTCTTAACTGTGCCATACGCCAAGGGGATTGGAAACTGATTTATGACTATCCCACGGGGCGGAAAGAGTTGTACCATATTTCCTCGGACATTGGGGAAAAAGAAAATGTGGCCGGGCAGAATCCGCAGAAAGTGAAGGAGCTTTCTGTGTTGTTGGGCAAGAAGTTGCGCGGCATGAATGCCCAGCGTCCCATGCTGATTCGTACGGGTAAGCCATGCAAGTGGCCGGACGAAGAATAGTCAACTTTCCTTCTTTTTGTCCTGAAAAATGACAATAAAATGCCTTTCGTAAACTCCTGAAATAGAAAAGACAACCGATGAAACGGCGTACTTTTTCAGTTTTGAAAATCAAGAAAAACCGTATTTTGGCTATAAAGCATAGCGATAGTCTCGTTTTTCACACCCTTTTGGACGTCAATTAACATGGGTTTGTGGTGCAAAAGCATTGAGTTTGTGTTGCAAAGTCAATGCCTTTATATCTTTAAAGTGCATCTTTAGAAGAGTAATAGCAAATATTTTTCTGTAATGTTTTGTGTATTTGAGAGTTATGAAACATGCTCATAATTCGCGTATTTGCGCCCAACTGGTTGGCTGGTTGTAAATAATGCAAGGAGAAACGGGTTGTTGTCAAAAGAAATGATAGTATGAGCTTGTCTACGTTCGGCGTGTTCTGTCTGGGTAAAAACAAGGCGTGCGCTCGCTTCTTTCGCATGTGTTGATGCGTGATAAGCCGATGAGGAGTGGCCTATCGCTAAAAGAAAAAATCCATAGACCCATGATAACAAGTAGTCATGGGTCTATGGAAATGGCCTGAAAACACTATTTCCGGTCGGCTTTTAGGCGCTCAGCCATGGCCTTTCCCAGTTCTTCGCACTGGCTGCGTACGTCTTTTGACATGGCTTGTTTCATTTCTACGGGCGTTCCCACAGGCTCAAATTTGAGCTTGGTGTCTACCCATTCGGCAATGGTAGGTACGGCTTTGCTGGCCCATCCATAGCTGCCAAACCATCCGATGTAATGATTCTTGATGTCGTGGTTGGCTATTTCAGACAGCAGTTCGGACATCTCGTGGTACAAACCGTTGTTGTAGGTTGGCGCTCCCACAATCAATCCGCGGTAACGGAAGATGTCACGGAGGATGTAAGAGTGGTGCGTCTTCGAGATGTTGTACATGCAAATGTTCTTGATGCCGGCCTGACTGGCTGCTCTTGCGATGGTTTCCGCCATGCGTTCGGTGTTGCCATACATGGTTCCGTAGCAGATGACGATGCCCTCATCGGTTTCGTATTTGGACATTTGGTCATAGAGGTCTACTACTTTCGCTGCCTTCTCGTGCCAAACAGGGCCATGGGTAGGGCAAATGTAATCAATCTGTTGATCGGCCAACTTCTTCAAGGCGTTCTGCACGGGTACGCCATATTTTCCTACGATGTTGCTGTAATAGCGCACCATCTCCAACCAAGCCCAGCTGGTGTCTATCTCTTCGTCCAGGATACCACCATTCAATGCGCCGAAACATCCAAAGCCATCGCCCGAGAACAACATGTGGTCAGTCTCGTCAAGCGTCATCATCGTTTCGGGCCAGTGCACCATGGGCGTCATGAAGAATTTCAACTTGTGATGACCAAGGTCTATCACTTCGCCATGTTTCACTTCAATCGTTTGGTCTTTGATGCCGTAGAAGCCGGCCATCAGGTCGAAGGTTTTCTTGTTACCGATGACTTTGATGTCGGGATAGTACTTCTTCAACAGTCCCAAAGAGCCGCTGTGGTCGGGTTCCATGTGGTTCACTACGAGGTAATCGATGGGTCGGTCGCCCAGCACCTCATGCAGGTTTTCGATGAATTGCGTGAAGAAATCCACTTGAACAGCATCGATGAGGCACACTTTTTCGTCGTCTATCAGGTACGAATTGTATGATACGCCCGCTGGCAGAGGCCACAAGCCCTCGAACAAAGACTTGTTGCGGTCGTTCACACCTACATAATAGACTTTATTCTTGAGTTCTATCATATTTGAATTTATTATGTGATTAATGAGGTAATATCTGCTTATCCTTTTGCCAATTCGGCTTTCATCTGGTTGGCAAAGCTGGTGTCAACATAGTTGTGTATGCTCTTACAGCTCTCCGAGGCGAAACGTAAACCGTAGCTGATGATTTGATCCCATTGCTTCTCCGACAGGCCTTGTTCCAGCATCTGGCGCGTAATGCCATGTTTGAGCAGCCCGAACAACACGCCTGCATTGAAGTTGTCGCCGGCTCCGATGGTGCTCACCGGGGCTTCATCAGGCACGGGGTAGGCCTTGTGGAAATTGTTTTCTGCGAACAATTGCAAGGCTTCGGCTCCTTGTGTGTAAATAAATCGTTTGCAGTAGAATGATATTTCGGCCTGATATACTTTGGCTGCGTCGTCAAGTTTGTACAGCGTTTGAAAGTCTTCTCTGCTGCCTCTGACGATGTCGGCATACTCCAAATTCTCCAATAGATTAGGGGTGATGCGCATCACGTCATGCTGATGAGCCGGTCTGAAATTGACATCGTAGTAAATGATGGCGCCATGATTGCGGGCATAGTCGAGTAATCCGATCACTTGAGGTCTGATCACGGGGTTGACAGCATAGTAAGAACCGAAGATAACGATATCGTCTGGTTGGATATCGGGGAAGGCAAAATCGAGTTGGTCGTGAGGGTGATCTTTGTAAAAAAGGTACTCCGCGTCGTTCTTCTCGTTGAGAAAAGCCAGGGAAATGGGCGATTTGCTGTCGGGAAAGGTGTTTACATGACTGGCATCGACGCCGTTCTGTTCCAGGAAACGGTGAATCATGTTCCCTACACGGTCGTTGCCTGTCTCGCTGATGAAGGTGGTGTGAACCCCCGATCGCCCCAATGAAATAAGGCCATTGAATGTCGAACCACCGGGATAAGCCCCGATGGGCTGGTCGTTTTTGAAAATAATATCGAGCACAGTCTCGCCGATACCTATTACCTTACGCATAACATACTTGATTTTGCTCATGCAAATATACAGTAAATAGGTAGTAACTCAAAATAAAAAGAAGTATTAAATTTTAAATCTGTCTAAATTGATTATCTTTGCAAACCACTAACTTGGTTAGGCTTGCATTCGTAGAATGCAGGTTTGACGCTGAGCTGTGTAAGAATTAAATCATGCTGAATTATCATACTTTTGTGCTCGATAACGGTCTGCGAATCATTCATCGTCCTTCGCAATCGTCGGTAGTTTATTGTGGATATCAACTCAATGTGGGTTCAAGGGATGAGGAACCTGGTGAAGAGGGCATGGCGCATTTCTGCGAACATGCCACGTTCAAAGGGACGCAACGGCGCCGTTCATGGCACATCATCAACAGTCTGGAGAGCGTGGGAGGCGACATCAACGCCTTCACCAACAAGGAAGATACGGTTTATCATGTGGCCATTTTGAAAGAGCATGTCGCCCGAGCTATCGACATCCTGACGGATATTGTGTTTCACAGCACCTATCCACAGGCAGAACTGACAAGAGAAAAGGAGGTGATTTGTGATGAAATCGAGAGTTATAACGACTCTCCCGCCGATTTGATATACGATGATTTCGAGAATACCATCTTCCAAGGACATCCTCTTGGACACAATATTTTGGGCACAACCGATACGGTTCGTTCCTTCATGACGGCCGACACGCAGCGCTTTACTCACAAGTTTTATCGGCCGGAGAATGCCATTTTCTTCATTGACGGGGATGTTTCGTTCGACAAAATCGTCAAATTGCTCTCCAAAGCCACCGCAGACATGCCGAAAAAAACGCCTGTGATGTCCGCAACTCATCCGCATCAGTGGGCAAACAGCAATGACCCTATCGTCATTGTGCGTAAGAAAGACACGCATCAGGCGCATGTTATGATGGGCAATCGTGCGTATGACATTCATCATCGCGAGCGGATTCCGCTGTATTTGCTGAACAATATCCTGGGTGGTCCTGGCATGAATGCCCGCCTCAACCTGTCTCTCCGCGAGCATCATGGGTTGGTTTATACCGTTGAAAGCTCGATGGTGAGCTACACGGACACGGGATTGTGGTGCCTATACTTTGGCTGTGACCTACACGATGTGCCGAAATGCCAGCGACTGGTGCGTAAAGAGTTGGATAGAATGATTGAACAACCGCTGACTGATTACCAACTCAAGGCGGCTAAAAAACAAATAAAAGGGCAGATTGGTGTGGCTTGTGACAATCGTGAAAGCTTCGCTTTGGACTTCGGGAAGACCTTCCTACACTACGCATACGAGAAAGATGTCAATTGGCTGTATGAGCAAATTGATGCTGTTACCTCACAAGAAATCCAACAAGTGGCACAAGACATCATGGCAGCGGACAAGCTTACCACGTTGATTTTTCAGTGACAAGCCCTCTAAAGATAAGCGGATGGGATAAATAAAACAGGCTGCTTTTGTAAGTAACATCATCTTGTTACCTGCAAAAACAGCCCGTATTATATTCGTTTTACCGTGTGTTAGCTTATTTCATCGCCCAGTATGTGCCGTCATTCACGGCCATGTGTACCTGATAAACGCCAGCTTCAGTCAAAGCAACATCCATCTTTTTGCCGTTTGGCAGGGTGGCCTTGATGGTTCCATCCTCGTTGAAACGGAACAACTCTGTTTGCTTTCCGTTGGCTACTTGTGACCAAGAGTCGGTAGACTTGTCATACAAGAACTTCGTTACCTCACCAGTTGGTGCCGTAATCTCATAGCCGTCTTTCAGAGTTTTCACAGCATAGTACTTGCCATCTTGTCCCATCACTTGCTTTGTCTTGCCGTTATTGGCCATTGGGTTGTCACCTGTCCAGAACTCAATGGTGTTGAGTACCACGACATCGGCAGTGCCACAGATGGCGTAGGCCGGCGAGAGAATCAGGAAGATGATTTCGTTCAGGAACTTACTGTCCGTGGCTGTTTTGTTCCAACTCAACAGCTTGTTGAACAGACCGAAGCTTCCGATGCAAGATGTTGTCAGCAAGGTTGCTGCCAACAGAAGGGTGGAAACCCTAAGATTTTTCTTTTTCATCATTCAAAGTGTTTTGGTGTGTAATCAGTGTTCCAAAGATACACATTAATTATAGGCCAGCCATGGGGATGATGTTTTTTAACCTAAAATTTAATTTATATTATAGGTATGTATGCTGACTCCCTGTGCCGACGGCAGGAAATTGATGCCCCACCAGCACATCTGCAGCAGCGCGAAGTTGATGACGAGTATCCACAGCGCGGTCCTTGAACTTCCTTTGCCGCCCAGTCGCAGGTGGATGTAGGCCAGATAGGCCAGCCATGTGGCAGCGGCCCACGTTTCCTTGGGATCCCATGCCCAGTAGTGTCCCCAGGCTTCTTTTGCCCACAGAGCGCCGAAGAGCATGCCGGTTGTCAGGAAGGCCCAGCCAGCGTAGGTCAGATTGTCGCAGATGTCCATTTCATCCAGGCTGGCCTTCTGTCGCTTGATGATCAGCAGGTAGGCCGACATGACGAACGCGGCGCCCAGCAGGGCGTATGCAAACATGTATACGATGACATGTGGGGCAAACCATGGGCTTTGCAGGGCAGGCATCAGCGTCTTGCTGTGTATCTCAGGTTTGAGGATGTTGATGCAGATGAAGACGAGTGAGAGCAGGGTGGAGAGGGGAAGTATCCACTTGTATCTCCATCGGCTGTAGACGATGAGGCCAGCCAGTGGAAGGAAGAGCGAGTACCACAGACGGGTTTCTCCCATGGTTCGGAGCGGTGGGCGGTCAAGGGTTATCCACATCCAGAGGATGTACATGAAGAAAACGGCCAGGCCAAGACCCGTCAGGGTGTATGCCCTGCGGGATTTGTTCTTCCATGATGCCCAGGCGCCCCCTGCCCATAGCAGTGCCGAGAGGATGGCGAAAGCCAGGAAATAGTGCCAGGTCATGGATGTTCCTCCTTTCTTCTTTGTGCGGTGATAAAAACCATGACGGCTCCTGCCAGCAGCAGGCAGATGCCTGTGTAGACGGCGGGCAGCCAGGGGTCGGCAACCAGTTCGAATGTGCTTTTGTCGCTCCAGCGTCCCATTCGTTTGTTGTAGTCCAGCAGGTAGATCTTCCATCCATCGACAGCGAATGGCTTGTTAACTTCTATTTCGGCTGTCTCGCACTTGCCGGTCTTTGTGAATATTTGCACGGTCGAGGCGTAGCGTAGTGGCTCGCGTTGTGGCATAAAGAGGCGGAGGCTGTCCGTTAGGGTCAGCGTTTGGCTGGGGAACAGGTAGCTTCCGTCGCTGATCCAGTCTTTCTTGCGGGTTTTCCCGTCGGGCGAGGTGGCTTCAACGAGTACCGCACTCACTGCGCCGGATGACATCCACGGCACGTATTGCATCGATGCGTCCATAATTTTGGGAGCAGCCTCGCTGATGTTCTGCTCTATTTTGATGCCCCATCCCAGTAGCTTTCCTTGTCTCAGGGATGGCTCGAGCAGCAGGCTCTGGGGGGTTCCTTCGGGCAATGCGTTGCCCCGTGCGTCAGCCATCAGCAGCCTGGGCGGGTATTGGTCGATGGTAAAGCTGTCCAACTGGATGGCAATGGGCAGCTCGTGCATTCGCATTTGGCCGTCTGTGGCCCGCCATTCGGGCTGTCCCTTGTAGCAAATCATCTTCAGGCGCCTCATGTCGGCACTGCCCAGTGTTGCGGTGACCAGCACAAGCAGCAGGCCAGCGTGGCACAGCAGCGAGGGAATGTTGCGCCGTTTCATTGACAACAGCTGATGTATGGCCGTCTCCCCCACCGTGATGGTGACCCAAAGGTATATCCATACAAATGGCCAGTACGACAACATACGGGTAAGGCCGATGGCGTCTGTCGCCGGCATGGAGGCTGGAACCTGCCGGGTGAGTCCCATGATAACCGTCATCAATGCGGCAAAGCCAAGGGCAGTGGTGGCCGAATAGGTTGTGGTGAGATAGCGGAAAAGGTAGACGTGTGGGCGCAGGGCATAGATTGTTGCCAGGACCAGTACGGTGCATGCCAGTGCGATGGCGTTAGCCGGGAAGGCAAAAACGCTCCAGTCTATGGGGCCTGCTGTCAGCTGGAGCAGTTGGCCGGTGATGACAAGTCCTGCGCCAATGGCTATTCCTTCTTTGTATTTCCAGGGTTTGTTCCACATACTGTTGTCGTGTCAGGATGTTTCTGCACAGGGGTAGCATAAGAAAGCCACTGCATGGAGCATGCGTGCAGTGACTCTTTCTGTTGTCCCCATGAAGTGGGTTTGCTCTACGTTGCCTACATGGGTTTCGTCACGAATCGGTGGTTCTTGCGGGCGTCGTCTATCCACTTGGGTACTATGTTGTTGACGAACCGTTGTTTTTGCTCTCTCAGCTTCTTCATGTCAAGTCCTATGTATGCTTGTGCCTTGGCCTTGGTCGACAGGTCAGGCATGGGTACGTTGCCCGTGAACCCGTGGCGTGCCAGCACCTTTGCAATCTGCAGACGTGCCTCTTGTGCGGCGATGAGGCCGTCGCTGAAGATGCGCATCACCTCTTGCGGGGCGTGGAAGCTGCCCCCGTGGCTGGCAAAGCCGTAGTCCCACCGCCACTGACTCTTGCGAATGAGTGCCAGCACGGGTTTCATTTCCTTTTCGGTAGCACCCTTGTCCCAGGCAAACTTGGCCTCGATGTGAGCGGCAGCCAGTTCTTTTTCCAGTCTTGTACGTTTCTCGCTGGCCATGCGTTGCCTGTCGTAGACGTTCCGTCTCAGTTCTTCCTCGCTCTGGCGGTGGCACACCTGGCAGGTGCGGTCTATGTTGGCCAGCGGGCTGGTGATGTGGTGGTCGGTGTATTTCACGCCTCCCTCGCTCTTGTAGGGCATGTGGCAGTCGGCGCACGAGACCCCTCGTTGTGCATGGATGCCTTGCTTGAAAATTTCGTACCCGGGATGTTGGGCCTTCAAGATGGGTGTCTTGCTCAGCGGATGGATATAGTCGTAAAAGCCCGTCTTGTCGTAGTAGGCCTCGGCAGCCTCTACCGTAAGACCGCTGTCTTGTGGGAACGACAGGTAATTGGTTTGCTTGTCGAAATAGTATTCGGTATGGCATTGTGCGCAGACCAGCGACCGCATTTCCTGGTGTGTTGCCTTCTTGACGTCTTCCCCTCTGCGGCTCCATGCCTCGTACAGGGCGGGTCGGGCAGGCTTGAGGTCCATGGTGCGAGCGTCATGGCAGTCGGAGCAGCCTATGCTGTTCATCATCTGGTTGCCCAGCTCGCTCCAGGTTGCCTTGTAGAAGTTGGCAGTGCCCATTTCCCGCATCATCCTTGGCACGTCGGGTCCTTTGCATGTCCAGCACGTACCCGGCTGCATGTCGCCGTCGCCGTCAATGCCTGGGTGCCCTGTCCGCAGGATGTTGCGTAGGTCCTCGATGGCATGACGGTGGCCGCGTGGTGTGTTGTATTCTTGCGAGAAGGCGTATCCGGCCCATAGGATGACCATTTCGGGGCGGTCGGCCAGTTCGTCGGTGGCTTTCGAGCCATTGAACTCACTTGTGAATGACGTGTCGGCCGTCATTGCCCAGCTCTCGTATTCGCGCGGGAAGTCGGCCTTGAACTTTTCGTTTTGGGCCACTATCGAGTCGGTCATGGGCGTACGGCGGTTGTTGAAGATACTCGCCACCTCGGCTCTCCGTTCCATTAGGGACGATGTGATGAGTCCCAGTACGAAGACGACGACCATTGCACCGCCAAACAGTAGCCATCCTTGCCAGCGTTTTAGTTGTTTAGCCATATCTGTTGAATTTTATGATTCTTACTTTTCCTTGTCTAATAAGCCTTGTAGCCACGAGGGCACTGGCGATTCGGGCAGTGGCACTTGCGTCTCGGCGTGGGGCGTGCCCGACAGGCTGTTCATGCCCCCGTGTGGTACGTCTTTGTGGCATTCCCAGCAGGCAAGGCCCTCGCCGCGCTTGGCCATCATGTAGTCCATGCGCCCCGTCTTTACGAGTTCCTGGTTCAGCTGTGTGTGGCAGCGTATGCAGTTATCCATAATGACCCGTGCCGACGCGTCTTCTGCCTTGATGGTTTGGGCCTCGCCGTTGGTCACGAAGTAGTAGACGTGCTTCATGCCGTCTTTTCCCTTGAAGTAATACTTCATGAAAAGGTTCTGGTGCGGCACATGGCAGTCGTTGCAAGTGGCGTCGCGCCCGTGCGACGAGTGTGACCAGGTGGCGTAATAGGGTGTCATGATGTGGCAATTGACGCACGCGGCTGGGTCGTCTCCTATAATATAGGTGTGCATTCGGAGCAGGTAGGCAAACAGGCCGGCAAGCCCCACGATGACCCCCAGAGCCATGAGCCCGGCAACTTTCTGTCGGTAGGTTAGCGCGTTTTTCCAGTTTGACAATTTGCGAAGGTTCATAGGCCTTTCAGTGAATATTGTGGTAAATATAGGGATAATTTTTGGGAATTGGTGTCAAGAAACAAGAAAATATCCTCATTTATAAGGATAAAAATGCCTTTCCGAAAAAGGTTAAAGATAGAGAACGGCCTCGTTCCCCATGTTCATGAGCAGGTCCAGGATGCTAAGGTTGGGGATGAATCCATGCTTTCGGGCATAGACCTGATAGTACGGCCGGGGCGTGAAAGCGTCGTCTGGGAGCGGATGTTTGGGGCGAATGGCATCCCTGAGATCTGTTATTTGGGGCATCTGCAGTGGCAAGTCGTCGGTGTTCACATAGGTTGTGGTTTCTTGTATGTTCGGTTCAATGGCCAACAACTGGCACATCTTCATCGTGATTTCAAGATTGAAATCGTACAGAAAAGTCCATTTCTTCGTGAAAAAAGGGTGTAAGTCATCCGCATAATACTCAAAGAAAGGGCTTTCACCGTAGGCCGACTGTAGTGCATTCCAGTGCAGATGGCGCCAGTTGGCATGGTCGCTGATGCGAATGTCGCGCATTGGACATTTGAGGGAGTCATACTTTTCCACCGGAATGCTCAGCACCTGAACGCCATTTGTCATGGCGATGTTGCAACGGTTGCGGTACGTTTGCTTGACGTAGTTGTCGTGACTTTCTAGGTAACAAACGTCGTAACGATTGAGTTTCTGGTACCACTGCACGGGCCCAAAGTAGGTGGAAGAAAGAAGAACGCTATTCATGGTGCTTTTCAAGATGTGGCCAACGTTTCCATCTGAACAGCGAATAAGCCTTTCCGGCGATGTCACCGTGCTGTACCAGCGTCCGTCTGCGGCCTATTCCCAGCAACAGATACTGGCAAGTCCCGCAGCGACAGTGTGCGTTGCAGTGGTTTGGTATGAGATATTTTTCGCCCTTGACGGTAATGGTGTCGCCGGGAAGCGCCATCACTTGCCCCAACGCCTGCTGTTGTTGTCCGAACAATACCACCTCACCGCGCTTGAAGTCAGAGCGTGCCAGCCTGTTTACCAACACTCTGTCACCCTTTCGAAGCACTGGCTTGAGTCCCTCGTCGGGTACGGTAAAGATGGTAAAGGCGTATGCACGGATAGCCAACATGACTATGGTGCAAACAGCGATGGATAACATCCATTGTAAGAGGTTTCGCAAAAGAGATGCTTTGTTTCTCATCATCGGCTGACCTGTTGCGGTCAGACGGCGTTCATACTGCTATTTAATGTTGTCAACCATGTTGAACAATCGGTTCCAACGGATGCCACCCAGTCCCTTACGGTCAGGGTCGGAAGACCACCAAATGAAGATGGGTTTGCCCACGATATGGTCCTCTGGCACAAATCCCCAGTAGCGGCTGTCTGCCGAATTGTGACGGTTGTCGCCCATCATCCAATAGTAATCCATTTTGAAGGTGTAGCTCTTGGCCAGTCGTCCGTTGATGTATATCTGGTTGTTCTTAATCTTCAGCTCGTTATTCTCGTACACGCGGATGGGACGTTCGTACACAGCGATGTTGTTCATGTCCAGGTTGATGCTTTTCCCTTTGGCCGGAATCCATATCGGCCCGTAGTTGTCGCGTGTCCAATTCGTCACGGCATTCAGCGGATAAAGGTCGCCCACGGTGGCATCGGTGTTGATGCGGATGCTCTCAACAATGTCCTTGTGAGCCGCAAGAGCCTTTGCCGTAGCCTTGGTCAGCGGCATGCAACCACGTTGGTTCAGGCTGCCAAGGTCTTCCATGGATATGCCCAGCTCTTTCATGAGGTCGTCTGGGATATGCTGTTTCAGCTTGATGTAATAGGTATATTGTACGTTGTCAGGCTCCTTGTTGGGCTTGCCGTCCAAGTAAACGATACGGTTTTTGATTTGAAGCGTCTGCCCCGGCAGTCCAACACATCGTTTCACATAGTTCTCGCGGCGGTCGGTAGGGCGGCTGTCGATAGATCCAAACTCCACCGGATTGCTGGCTACGTATTGTCTTCCAAGTGCATACACCTGCTCAAAGTAGTCGTGTTGTTGCTGCTTGTTCAGCGTGTTGAGGTCGATAGGCGCCCCGTTGTTCTGCTCGAAAATCTGTTGTCCGAAGCCATACACCATGCTGTAGTATTCGGTTTGATACGGCAATTCGGTGCAAATGGTATCCCCCGCCGGATAATTAAACACCACGATGTCGTTGAGTTTCACGTTACCCAATCCTTTCACTCGACGATAGTCCCAGTGTGGAAACTCGATATAGCTCTTCGTGTTGATGATGGGGAGCGTGTGTTGGGTAAGCGGCATGGTCAATGGCGTTTGTGGAATGCGCGGTCCGTAGCTCACCTTGCTCACGAAAAGATAATCTCCAGTGAGCAGTGATTTCTCTAAAGAGGACGATGGAATGACGTAATTCTGAAACACAAACAGGTTGATGAAGTACACAGCCACCAGTGCGAACACCAGCGCGTCTACCCAACTCATCACGAAACGCACGGGTGCCTCGGCGTCTTTCCACCACTGCCAGCGTATCTTCTTGGTGATGTACACGTCGTAGATGAAAGGAACCACCAGCAGTCCCCACCAACTTTTTACCCAATATAGAAACAAAAGATACAAGGCGAGAACCACGATAAACTTGGTCCATTGTACCTTCATATTTAGTTTTGCTTTCTGTTTATCAATCATAGTGATAACAAGATGTATGTTTAAATGTTCAAAAATTAGATTGCTTAGAACCTGAACAAGTCGCTCGTGGTGAGCAATCCTGTGTGTGTTGCGGTGTACTCGGCTGCCAACACTGCCCCCAAGGCAAAGCCCGTGCGATTGTGTGCATCGTGCGAAATGGTGATTTTGTCGGCCTCACAGTCGTAGGTCACGGTATGAATGCCTGGCACTTCTCCACGTCGTACGCTGTCTATGGCCAGCTGGTCAGCCGCCACGTCGTCCGTACCCGACGTACTTCCGTCAGCTGCCTGCTGTACTCCTTTCACCCAACTGCGTTTTCTGTCCATTTCATCGATGATTTCTTCGGCTAGCGTGATGGCTGTTCCGGAGGGTGCATCCAGCTTATGGATATGATGGGTTTCCTCTATTTTCACCTCATATTGTGGGAAATCGTTCATAATTTTAGCCAGATAACGGTTTACGGCCGAGAAGATGGCCACGCCTAAGCTAAAGTTTGATGCCCAAAAGAGCGTCTGTCCGCCTTCGCTGCACAGTCGCTTTACGTCTTCGCCATGCTCTTTCATCCATCCCGTAGACCCGCTCACCACCTTCACGTTGTGTGCGAATGCGCGCAGATAGTTGCCGTAAGCGGCCGTTGGCGAGGTGAATTCGATGGCCACGTCGGCACTTGCAAACGCTTCACTGTCAAAATCTTCCTGATTTTGCACGTCGATGATACTCACGATTTCATGACCTCTGTCCTTGGCAATCTGTTCGATCATCTTTCCCATCTTGCCATATCCTATCAATGCTATTTTCATTTCGCTTGTTCTTAAATGATGACAAAGATACTTTAAATCGGCTGAAAATCAAAATATTGTACTTTGTTTTTTGCTTTTATTGACGCTTGCGCTCCCTGTTTTTCTTGCCTTTGTGCGCAAGGTGTATCAGGCTTAATTTGCCCCATGGTCAGCGGTTGAAACTGCTCAGTTATGACCCTACGGGAGAAGTGTAGGTGACATTTTTCTTGACAACAACCCCTTCAGGATTCGCTTATTTGCAACCAACCATGTCCTTGGTCGCAAATACGGCAAATATGAGACGCTTTTACAACTTGCTGGTAGTCAATATTTTCCGTGTAATGTGCACAAATTCCCTGTCTTTTGCTATGCTCTTTGCGGTCAATAGCATTGCTTTTGGCCGCCAATAGCCATGCTTTTGCGTGCCAATCTCATGTAGATAGCACGGTTAAGTGATGCATTTTTCGTTGAATTGGGTGGAGGTGGGATGGTAAAAGCTATGTTATTGGCGACTAAAGTGATATTTCATTAACCTTTTTCACATTGCAAATGGATTTCTGATGATGCGTTTTTTCCTATTTTATCATTTTTAATTGCTCGTTTTATTGTCATTTTTTCTAACATTACGGTTGAAAGTTTGGCAGGAAAACCAACCGCCAGCCCCAGTGGCAACCAATGTGCTTTCGGGGCAATAAAGTATCTACTAAAATTTTGAAGATACGAGAATTGTGTGTATTTTTGCATGAAAATGGTACACGAAGCTTATTACGTACAAAAGTTAACCCATCGGGAAATCAAGCCAACGGCCTCTCGACTGCTCATTCTTCGCGAGATGATGCGAGGCGATGAGGCCGTATCGTTGCCCGATTTGGAACGCTATCTGCCCACTGTCGACAAGTCAACTATATCGCGCACCTTGTCGTTGTTTCTCCTTCATCGCCTGATTCATGCCATTGATGATGGCTCGGGCGCATTGAAGTACGCCGTTTGTGACGACGATTGCGACTGTTCGATTGATGAAGAGCATACGCATTTTTATTGCGAAAACTGCCATCGCACGTTCTGTCTCAAGCACATTGCCGTTCCGGTGGTTCCACTTCCGGAGGGATTCACTATGCATAGCATCAATTATGTGCTGAAAGGTTTGTGTCCGGAGTGTACCGAAAAATTGAAATAACACGATGGCTGACGGATGAACCATGCACATGAGAGAATCCGCTTGGACGTTGACGGCGGTTACTAAACAAAGACGCGTTAAGATAGGTGCAATCCCGTTTGATGGTTTTAAACGCAAGGACAGACAGCTCCTGGCACAGGTGTTCTTCGTTCATGTGGTTTCTATCTACCGACTTTTAATGGGGGTTGCTTTACAATAGATGATGGTGTTGGTTAATTGAAACATCTTATGAGTATTATTAGATTTATCAAAAACTGGACTTTGCCCATATCGATGGTGATTGGAGTGACAGCCTATTCTGTGTTTGCTTTCATCCCTTCTTTGGATAAGGCCGCATGCTTGTTTGCGCCTTTCTTTGACACCATTCTGCCTTTGTTCATGTTTTTAATCTTGTTTGTGACCTTTTGTAAGGTTAATTTCAGGCGTTTAATACCGGTCAAGTGGCATCTTTGGGTGAGTTTTTTTCAAGTGTTATTCGTCTTTGTCATCATTGCCATCATCCTGTCTTTTCGCCTCAAGGGCAACAGTCTCATACTGATGGAAGCACTACTCACGTGCATTATCGGCCCATGTGCATCAGCTGCCGCAGTGGTTACGCAGAAATTGGGTGGCAATCTCGAGGAGATGACCACCTATACCTTCTTGTCTAACTTTATCACCGCTTTGCTCATTCCCATTTGTTTCCCGTTAATTGAGAAAACAAGTGACATTACTTTTATGGGTGCATTCTTGAAAATACTCAATCAAGTGTGTCTTGTCTTGGTCGTTCCGATGGGGTTAGCTTATGTGGTCAAGCACTATTTTCATCGGTTTCATCGGTGGGTTGTGGGTGTAAAAGACCTTTCTTATTATCTTTGGGGATGCTCCTTGATGATTGTGACGGGCACCACGATGAAGAATATTGTGCATGCAGAAACGTCCGTTCACTTTCTCTTGCTCATCGCTTTGCTGGGGTTGCTGCTCTGTGTGATACAGTTTTCCGTGGGACGTTTCATCGGTCACTATTTCAATGCTACCGTCAATGCCGGTCAAGCACTGGGCCAAAAGAATACAGCTTTTGCCATCTGGATAGCCTACTCCTACCTCAATCCCATCTCATCCGTTGGCCCTGGTTGTTATATCCTATGGCAAAATATTATCAATAGCGTTGAAATCTGGATGTATCGGAAGCGGGGTTTGGAACGGTCAGCATAGCTAAAATCGTGTTATCGTCTCGCTTTTTCACAGGAAGTTATGTGTGTTTTCGCACCTTCCTGATTGCGTTGATGATAGAAAAGAAAGTAATTTGGTCTGAAAGAAGGGCTAGATGAGGTTCTTCCGCTTAGTGTATGGTCAACAAACCGAATGGACCAGACGTGGAAGCAGCATAGCGAGTGAGGTAATTTTTCTCAGCTCGAGAGCCCTTAATGATATTCCCTCCCGTGTTCATGTTGTATTCACGGTGACAATTGTTACACGTTGCAATACCGCTGGATGACAGGGTTAGAGGATAATTTCTGCGTGGTATCGTGAGCCAGTCGAAGCAATTGGGGCATTGATTGTCGTAAGCATAGAAGATAGGAGGATAGTCTAAGTTGCCAAAGCCAACGATCACGCCATTGTTATAACCAAAGGTGAGAGCCGTTCTTTGGTCTCTTGAGTTGAAAATGGACATGCTTTGGCTGCCTCGGTTGTTTTTGAAAGAGAAATAAGTTGCACCGCCCTTCATGGTTTGTTGTACCAAACAAAACACACCAGGCGACGTTGCGTTCATCGCACTGGCTAGCGTTGCATCGTTGTGTTCTTGATTGTTAATCGCCACGAAGCACCGAACAGAACTGTATTGGTTCTGATTTTCTCCGCACGACAACAACAATAAGGGCAGGAAAAGAAATAGGAATATTCCTTTTCTTTTCATTTTATGGATGCGTTTCAGACACCTCATCCCATCTCTTTTCCTGCTTTTAACCTTATTCATATTGTATCATTTGCAAGGCATCAGCCACCTTTTCGATACCTTCTTGCAACGGTTTTTTCACCATAGCCTTGATGAAAGGGTTCACTTCGGCCTTCATCGTGAGCTTCATCTTGCTCGAATGGTCGGTTACAGGCAATATCTGTATCCACAGATTGACAGGGATTGGACTCTTTTTCGTCTCGAACTTGATACACTTTGGTTCGTCTCTTTCGATGATGTTTAGTTGTACATCGCCCATTGGAGAATGGATAGAGATGGAATCAGCGTCGAAGGTTAGATCCTTAATCTTATCTTCTGGTATTTTGTCGCGTACCTTCTCGATGTTTGTTAGGTCACTCAGCATGTTGTAAACAGACTGCTGTGAGTAGGGAATCTCGCGTACGGAACTTTCAAATTTGCTTGACATAATTTTGTAGCATGTATGATTTTTACTAAATGGGGAATTACTTTCGCCAGCCAGATGGGTCTTTTCGCCATTCGTTGAGCAACTCGATATCACTTTCCTGGATATATCCCGTGGCCAGTGCCTCAGCCACTACATGGTCATAGTCGGTCAGGGTAACCAGCTTGACGTTGGTGTCTTTGAACGCTTGTGCAGCGACAGGGAACCCGTAAGTGTAAGAGGCAACCATGCCAACAACGTCTCCTCCGGCTTTTCTGATGGCCTCTACCGCCTTCAAAGAGCTGCCTCCAGTAGAGATAAGGTCTTCGATAACCACTACCTTGGCACCCTCTTTCATCTCACCTTCGATTAGGTTTTCCAGTCCGTGGTCCTTTGGTTTGCTTCTCACATATATCAAAGGCATGTTCAAGACATCAGCAATGAGGGCGGCTTGTGGGATGCCTGCCGTCGCCACACCTGCGATGACGTCAGCCTCGGGGAAGTGTTTCAAGATGGCATGCACCATCCCTACCTTCACGAAAGTGCGTATGTCGGGGTAAGAAAGCGTTTTCCTGTTGTCGCAATAAAAAGGCGATTTCCAGCCTGAAGCCCATGTGAAAGGCTCGTTGGGCTGTAGCTTGATGGCTTTGATGCGTAATAATTTGGATGCAAAATCTCTTTTTAATGTGTTATTTTCCATATCGTAAGTTGTTGAGTATATATTGCAAAGATAGTTGAAATCTCCTATATTCCAAAGGGATGAGTGGCTTTTTTGGCGGCATTCGTGCTGTTCTATCCTTTTGCCCAACCCAAAGAAAGCACGCTGACGTGTACCCTTCCGTCCCGCTGCAGCGCCTTTCCGCAGGCGCAGATGGTGGCCCCAGTGGTCACGATGTCATCGATGATCAGCACATGTTTGCCCATCAACCCCGCGTTTTCGGCCAGTTGAAAGGCGTCTTCCACATTCTCCGTGCGAGCCAACCGATTCTTATGTGTCTGGCTGTCCTTAAACTTCACACGTTTTAGTGCATGCTTCATGATGGGTACACCGCACACCTGGCTTACCCCCTTGGCGATTTCAAGACTTTGGTTGTATCCTCTTTGACGCTCACGGCCTTTCGTCAGCGGAACGGGCACGATGCAATCGATGCCTTTGAAGAATCCTTTAGCCTGAAACTCCTCAGCGGTTAGGCATCCTAATTGTTCGCCAATCTCAGGGTGATCGCCATATTTCAGGGCGTAAATCATGCGACTTGCCTCCGACCGAGCTTGATAGAAGAACAATGCTGCCGCACGTTCAATGGGAATGCGGACCCAGAACAGTTGGGCCATCTCGTTGTCGTAGGCATCGTCTTCGTAGTGAGTACGAGGCAAATGTAGGTTGCACGAGGCGCACAACACCTGTTCGCCTTCGGTCAATCTCCGCCTGCATTCCACACAAGTGCGGGGAGATATCAGGTCAAGGATTCTGCTGATAAAACTAATCATTCATCCAGTCGTCAGCTTGGTCGATACATTGTTTAATCTGTTCAATGTCAAATCCCCTACCCATGGCAAAGCGGATGAGCTTCATGCTGCGCTCATAGTCATTACGACCCGTTACAGTTTTCCACTTACGCTGGATGAGTGGCCGCAGAATGGCGATGTAGTCTTCGTCTGGAATCTCATCGAGAACCCTGTTTGACACATCCTTCGATACCCCTTTCTGATACAAGGCTTGCTCAATCTTGAGGCGTCCCCACTGGTTGTAAGTCATCTTGTCGTTGACAAACGCACGCGTGTAGCGTTCGTCATCAACGTATTTCCCGGCAATCAGTCGATCCATGATGCGCTCTTGAACCGTACTGTCCAAGCCCCAAAGGCTCATCTTCCGAACCATCTCTCCGCTGCAGTGTTCCGCTTTGGCACAAAGGGCAGATAGCTTGTTCCATGCCTCTTTTTCGGTTATTTCTTTCTTTTCGTTCATCATCAACAATGTTTTCATGACTTTTCGGTTTGACAAGGGCGGGTCGCTCTGGCCATTCTGTCCTTGCCAAAAGCGTCTTTTCGGATTTCAATATCGATGAAACCTACGTTTTTGAGCATTTCTTCCAGTTGGTTTCTGTATAGTGGATTGATTTCAACATACAGTTTTCCGTCGGGTATGAGTGCTTCAATGGCATAGTTGGCGATGGCTTTGTAGAACAGCAGCGGGTCGCTTTGTGGAACAAACAGAGCCGTGGACGGCTCGAATTTCAGCACGTTTTGCGCCATTTCTGCTGCTTCAGAAGGACAGATGTAGGGTGGGTTTGATGCAATAATGTCCCATTTCATCGAGTCTTTTGGTGCCGCTAAGGCATCCTGAAGCGCAAAACTAACAGGTACCTTCCATGCCTTTGCGTTTTCGTTCGCTATGAGCAACGCATCCTGAGAGATGTCCCAAGCCGACACTGCCGCACCTGGAATGTCCAAACTAAGCGTCACTGCGAGGCATCCCGAGCCTGTTCCGATGTCCAAAATCGTGGTGGGATTCCCGTCAGTCGGTTTTTGTTCGCTGACAATCCAGGCGCAAAGTTCCTCCGTTTCGGGGCGTGGAATCAGCACACCCGGTACCACTTTGAACCTGCGACCGGCAAACTCAGCTTCACCTAATACATATTGTACTGGTTCTGCTTGCCGCAACCGCTGCATGATTTTCTCCAAAGAACGACCTTCTTCTGCCGATAAATCGTTAACTTTGCCACACAGAATGTCGGTGAGAGTCAATCCAAAACGCACCTCCAATACCGTTCTGACCACTGCTTTTGCTTCGGTTTCATCGTATAGGGGGGTGAGTTGTTCCCAGAGTTCCCGATAATTTTTCATGGCAACAAATATACTAAAAAAATAAGAACATGAACCAAGAAGAGCTTGATAAAATGTACATGCGGCGCTGCCTTCAGCTGGCCAAGCAGGGTAGGGCTTTGGCTAAGCCCAATCCCATGGTGGGTGCAGTGATTGTTTATCAAGGTAGAATATTGGGCGAAGGTTATCATGTGCGGTGTGGACAGGCCCACGCTGAGGTCAATGCCTTCGCATCCGTCCGTCCCGCAGACGAGCCTTTGCTGCCGCAAAGCACGCTCTACGTTAGTTTGGAGCCTTGTTGTCACACAGGCAAGACCCCTCCCTGCGCCGATTTGATCATCAGAAAGCATGTGAAACGTGTGGTATGTGGCTGCATTGACCCATTTGCCCAAGTGCACGGACGCGGTGTGCAGAAACTTCGTGACGCGGGCATTGACGTGACGGTTGGCGTGTTGGACGAGGAGTGCCGTGCGCTGAATCGGCAGTTCAACGTGTACAATATGCTTGAACGACCGTATATCCTACTGAAATGGGCCCAAACCATCAATGGCTTTTTAGATGCCGACGGAGAGCCTTTGGCATTATCCACGCCATTCACTCAGATGCTGGTGCATCGGTTGCGGGCGCAGTACGACGCCATTCTTGTTGGTCGCGTGACGGACGAACGCGAGCATCCACGCCTCACGGTGCGTGAGTGGTCGGGCCCCGATCCCTTGCGCTTGGTGCTGCGCGACGGCATCACGCTGCCTCAATTGATGGCAGATTTGCATCAACAACATGTACAGTCGTTGATGGTAGAGGGTGGAGCCAAGACGTTGCAGAGCTTCATCGATGCGGGTTTGTGGGACGAAATACGCGTGGAGACTAGTCGTTTGTTGGTCTCGGGGGGTACGAAAGCGCCCGTTTTACCAGCTGGACTGATTCTGCTTCAACGTGAGGTGTACGATGGTAACGTGGTAGATACGTTCGGTCGAGGGGAAGCCTTGGGCATCTGCCCCTCATGGTTGTCAAAGTCTGTTCAATGTGTTTGAAAACGATATGGCAACTCATTGAAAAGCAAAGGATTATAGATGCAAAAACAAACTCATTGAGATTGGGCGCCTATCTCAATGAGTTTGCATGCCAATTGCATTGACTTTGAAGCCCAAAGTCAATGCAATTAAATTACTATTAGCAAGCACTTGCTTTGCTGTTCAACTTTCTTACTTACGTTTCTTCACCTTCTTTACGCCCTCTACGGTCATCTTAACGGGTTTGATGAAGCCGTTTTTATCGAAATACATGCGGTCAATGCAGGTCTCACGATGGTTTCCATCGGTTTCTGTCAATGGGCGTCTGTGGTACACAATGTACCACTCGTCTTTGCCATTGCCCTTAATGACGGAGTGATGGCCTGCTCCCCGTGCGATTTTGTCATCCTGTTCGAGAATCTTTCCTACGCGCTCGAAGGGACCGAAAGGCGAGTCAGAGATGGCATAGGCCACGCAATAATCTGGGCCGGTCCATCCTCCTTCAGACCACATGAAGTAGTATTTTCCGTCTTTTTTCAGCATGAACGGGCCTTCCACATAGTTCTTAGGAGTTACTTCCTTAAACGTTACTCCGTCGGGAAAAGGTACAAGGCTCAACAGGTCGGGAGCCAATTTCACCATATTGCAGTGTCCCCAGCCGCCATAGTACATGTAATACTGTCCATCATCGTCCTTAAAGACAAACTGATCAATAGGTTGTGCCCCATTAACAATTTCGTTGATGAGCGGTTTGCCCAGCGCATCTTTGTACGGACCTTCTGGCCTATCGGCCACAGCAACGCCAATACCGCCCACTTCTCCTTGGTGTACGTCGTTTCCACCGAAGAAGAGGTAATACTTATTGTTGGCATGTATCACCGCCGGAGCCCACATAGCGCGCCGCACCCATTTCACATTTGAGTTGTCAAGCACCCGTGGATGCTTCGTCCAGTTCACCAAATCGGGCGATGAGAACGCATCCAGAAAGGTTTGTTCGTCGAAAGGTGCCGAGTAAGTGGGGAACACCCAATACTCACCATTGTACACTACAGCCTCTGGATCGGCATACCATCCCGGGAAGATGGGGTTGCCGCTCATTTTCTTTTTCTGTGCCATGCCGCTTGTGGCGAGTGCCAATGCAGCCACGGCCAGTACGATACTTTTCTTGAAAAAAAATACTTTACTTGTCATTCTAGGTTGTTTTGGTTTCGTTTTTGTTGTTGTTTGATAATCTCTGTTGGATGGCATCCATCTTCTTGAGGCGATCTATAGAGTAGATCTTGCTGTAATGATCAAGGAAATCGAACAGCGCAAAAGACTTCTTAAGCAGCA
The DNA here is from genome assembly GCF_000177075.1 of Hoylesella buccalis ATCC 35310. GTDB lineage: Bacteria > Bacteroidota > Bacteroidia > Bacteroidales > Bacteroidaceae > Prevotella > Prevotella buccalis. The sequence continues at coordinate 37,131 of NZ_ADEG01000012.1, read as the reverse complement.
GGTCGCCTTCGGGTTTCGACACCATGTCAGCCTCTGCCAGATAGAGTTCGGCCAGCATTTCCATCTTGTAAAATCGCTTTTCCTCATCCTCTTGGCCAAGGGTCTCAATGACTTTTTCCACCGGGGCCAGATGGTAGAAGGTGTAAGGACCAATATATTGGTCGTACAGTTTTTTGAGTTCCTCGTGCCTGTCGGTCACTTCTTTTTTCTCTAACAGTCGGGCCAGGGCTGCCAGAAACTCGCGGATAAGCCGCATAATGTAGTCGCGTTCTAACATAATATATGGTGTTTAGGGATTTAGAGCATGTTTACCAAACAGCATCTTGTTGTAAACTCTGCGTATAGTCATACAGTTTTTTATAGAAAGGATGGCGCACCAGCGTGGGAACATGTCCTAAGATGATGAGTTTCATGCGGGCTCGGGTCATGGCAACGTTCATCCGCCGCAGGTCACGAAGAAAGCCTATCTGTCCATCTTCGTTTGCCCTGACCAGCGAAATGAGGATTACATCTCGTTCCTGTCCTTGAAAACCATCAACCGTGTTCACGCTTATGAGATGACGAAAGGGCTTGAAAAAGGGACGTTTTTTAATGAGTCGGCGCAAATACTGCACTTGTGCGCGATACGGAGAGATGATGCCTACGTCGACAGCTTCGTCCAATAAACGCTGTTTACCAATCTTATTGAAATACTGTTCCAGGGCGCTGAGGGTTAATTCAGCTTCATCTTCATTGATTCTGCCAAAGCTTTCACCCACAAAATGTTCCTGAAATGTCGGTGCGTCCGATGCAGATTCTTCGATGAAATGGGCGTTTTCTGCCTGTTCGGCGGTATCTATCCACTGGATGGGAACATCATAATCCAAGATTCCCCGATACTTAATAGCTGGCGCACTCTGAACTTTTCCGTGATAAAACCAGTCGCTCGAGAAGCGCATAATCTGATCATTCATGCGATATTGCATGCCAAGCATCGTCACTACTTCTGGTTTATTCTCTACAATGCGTTGCATCAGCGTCTTGTCCAATCCACCCTTTAAGGCAGCAATGCTTTTGATTGTCGGTGGCAACTGACAGTGGTCGCCAGCCAACACCACGCGGTGAACCTTCCGAATGGCTATCCAGCAGGCAGCTTCTAATGCCTGTGCGGCCTCATCAATGAACAATGTTTGATACTTTTGACCCATCAGAAGGCGGTTGGCGGTACCTGTTAAGGTGGAAGCGATGACCCTTGCTTCTCCAAAAAGCTGTCCTTTGATGCGTATCTCCAATTCGGTTGCCCGTTCTTGGAGGCGTTCCACCTTCTGATGGAAGCCAGAACCAGCCGTCTTACGATGCTGTTTGAGTTGACGAAGGGCTTTGCGTATGGCCCATAATTGCGGATAATCGGGATGTGATTCGAACCTTCGTTCGTAGGTAAACGAGAGCATTTTATCGTTCACTCGCGTGGGATTGCCGATGCGAAGCACGTTCACACCTCGGTCAACAAGTCGTTCACTAATCCAATCGACCGCCATATTGCTCTGCGCACAGACCAAAACTTGACTCTCACGCTTGAGGGTTTCGTAGATTGCCTCCACGAGTGTGGTGGTCTTGCCGGTACCCGGAGGACCATGAACCACCATCACATCCTTGGCTTTCAACACCTTGTTCACGGCTTCTGCTTGCAGGTCATTGAGCCAAGGAAACCGAATGTCATCAAAAGAAAAGCACTCGGCAGTCTGCGAAGTCGAATAAAAAAGGTTGCGAAGATAGGCCAATCGGTTGTCTTTGGCATTCATCACGCGGTCTAAGGCATCGAACATCAACCGATAAGAAGTCTCGTCAAAGAATAGTTGTACGCCCACCTGTTCGGCCGTTTGGATGGAGGTAACCATGCCATTGTCAGGCAACGTCACCACCATTCGGTCGTTATCGGCATAGCTCACTATGCCCGTTACGGGGAAATAAGAAAGTGATTTAGAAGCTGTGGATGCATTGTTTTTGCCCATTTCATCGTGTCTTCCTGCCTTCTGAACCATCTGAAAGAAGGCAACCGGGCGTCCGTATTCAAAATTGTGACTAATCTCTTCATCGGCAGTACGAAACACTTCGACCGCCAACTGATTGAGCGAGTTGTAAAAACTCTTGCCCACACGGACGGGAAACCATGCATCACCGCGCTTTACCTTTCTGGCTATACCCATCATCTCCGTCTGCTTACGGAAAGCATCCTTCTCTGTTGCATACTCCAATTGGAGTAACAACTTCTGACGTTTGAGTTCTGAAATAGCCGATTGTGATGACATAAGTACGGACAAAGATACGCTTTTTAGCAAGAATTGACGAGCTACGAACGTTATATTTTGCGTAATTCGCTATCTTTGCAACAGACATGCAGACCATTCAATTATACAATTTGTCCATCGGATACGGCAAACATGCGGTCGTATCGGATATCAATTCTACCCTGAACAGCGGTCGGTTGACCTGTTTGCTGGGGCGAAATGGTGTGGGTAAATCTACTCTTTTACGCACTCTGGCGGGCTTTATACCACCCATAGCGGGCAAAATATATATTCAAGGAACACCCTTGGAACGGCTATCTCACCTAGAATTGGCCGAAAAAATCAGTGTGGTTCTGACGGAAAGAATGGACATTCGGAATCTTACCGCAACCGAATTGGTGGGGTTGGGGCGCACGCCCTACACGGGATTTTGGGGCGTTTTGTCGGACGAAGACCACAAAATTATCTCGAAAGCCATGCAACTGGTGGGCATCGAGCAGTTGGCTGAAAGGAATATTTCGAGCCTAAGTGATGGTGAACGGCAAAAGGTAATGATAGCAAAAGCCCTGGCACAGCAAACGCCCATCATCATCTTAGACGAACCAACGGCCTTTCTTGATTTCCAAAGTAAGGTGGACACGCTGCGTCTGTTGTCCCAATTGGCACATGAGTTGGATAAGACCGTGTTCTTATCCATCCATGATATCGAACTGGCTTTACAGATAACAGACGAGATATGGCTGCTGGATAATCAACAAAAGCTACACACCGGGACGACGAAACAGCTCATTGAAGACGGTACTTTGCACCATTTCATCGAAAGTGAACATATCCGTTTTGATGCCGATGACCGCGTTGTTAGACTTCAAAAATGAAGGTTTCATCGGCGTTTTCTCATGTGAGAAGTTACTCCAGGCCAATCGTCTGTGCAGAATGTTACAGCTGGAGGACCGGCAGGAGTAAATGAGGGTTGTTAAGGAATGTATCGGCTGACAAATTTCTTCACAACTTCCGTATATTCTTGTCGATGGTCCTTGTAGCTCTCAGCGTGTTTAGAACCCTTGGCTATCCACAACTGTTTCGGTTGAGATTTGGCCTTGTAAAGCGGATAAACCATATCGGTTCGCACGTAAGTATCGCGGTCTCCATGGATAAAGAGCATGGGCTTTTGGCATTTGGCCACCTGCTTCAAGGGTGAAGCCTCCCCGAACGACCATCCGTACAGCAGCTTGTTTAGTGCGCTGGCCGTGTAGAGTAGGGGGAAGGGAGGTAGCCCAAACTGCGTTTTCAGTTCGTTTTTGAACTCGTCCCACACGCTGGTGTAACCACAATCTTCCACAAAGCACTTGACATAGTCGGGGGTGTCTTCACCCGAAACGCACATGGTGAGTGCGGCTCCCATGGAGATACCGTGGACCACTTGCTCGGAATGGCCGGTTGAATCGCTGAAAAGCGAGTCGGCAATGGCCATCCAGCGCAGCACGTCGTGGCGCTCTTTCCATCCCATTTGTACCATCTCGCCTTCGCTCCAGCCATGCGCATGGTGGTCGGGTAGCAGCACATTGTAACCCATGCGGGCATAGATGTGGGCTATCTGCATCATGCCCGTATGAGAGTCGTGGTAACCATGCAGCACAACAGCCGTCTTGCGGGTGGGTTGTGGCGCATAGACGAAAACGGCATGATGCTGCTCATCGTCTTGCATCGTTACCAGGGTGTCATGGATGAGGTTGCCTTGGGTCAGGCTGTCTATCCAGGGTTTAATCTCTGGGTTGTCATTGATGACGTGCGCAAAACGGTCTTTGTAGGACACGTTGATGGGGTAAGGGCGTCTCAACGAGTATTCTATCATGTAAATACTGCCACCAACGATTGCCAGTAGCACAACGATGGTGACAGTAATTAATGAGATTTTAATACTTTTTCTCATAGGATTCTTAGTTATTTATAGAGTTTGTACAGCTCTAGATTGGCCTTTCTCACTCGATTTTCGTCCAGCTTAATCACCTTTCTGTCGTAGGTCATCAGTCCGTTCACCTCACCTTCAACGTCGGTTGTTTGGGTATATACTGCTGCTGAGAAGCCCTGGCGAATCATGGGTTTGAGTTCTTCCAGCAACTCAACGTAGCGGTCTGTAACCTCTTTGCTGTTTTTGAATTGTACGTAACCCCAATTGCGGTCAGCCTGCCAGAGGTGTCCTTTCAGCGGCAATCCCAGTCCACCAAACTCGCCGAGCACTGTCGTGCGGTTGAAGTCGTAGAGGTACATCATCGGTCCAGGATAATTGTGAAGGTCCAGAATGTCGCCCGTCTTGAAGTGGTTGCCACCACTGGCCGAGTTAATGAGACGGGTAGAATCGAGCGCTTTCGTAAATGCAGTAATCTCTTCAGTTTTAAATTGTCCCCAAGCCTCATTGAAAGGCGTCCACACAACGATGGAAGGATAGGAGTAGAATTGGCCGATAATGGCTTTCCACTCACGCTTGAAGTTTTCTTCCGACTCGGCTGAACGATTGGCTAAGCGTCCTGTTTCCTGATAGTACTCGTGGTTCTGCCAGTCGGGTCCGTGCTGAATGTCGCCCATAGGCATGTCTTGCCATACCAGAATACCCAGCTTGTCACAGGCTGTATACCAACGAGCTGGCTCCACCTTCATGTGCTTGCGAATCATGTTGAAGCCCATGTCCTTGGTCTTTTTGATGTCGTAGATCATGGCTTCTTCTGTGGGAGCCGTGAAAAGACCGTCAGGCCAGTAACCTTGGTCGAGTGGGCCATATTGGAAAAGGTTCTTGTTGTTGAGCTGCATACGCCACACACCAGCCCCATCACGCACCGATGAAATCTTGCGCATGGCACTGTAGCTCTTCACAACATCGACGGTTTTACCACCCGAGAGGAGGGAGATTTCCAGGTCATACAAGAACGGAGAATCTGGTGTCCATAGCTTTTGGTTCTGTACAAACAGCTCCACTTCCTGCCCGGCGATGGCTTTTCCCCTAGCAACAATCTTGTTGCCGTCTTTCATCACAACACTAATCACGTCGCCCTGCTGGGTTCCGTCTGTCTTTGTGCATACCGTCAACTTGCTTTCATCAATGTTGGGGGTGTTGTAAACGGCTGCAATGTGCTTTTTGTTAACAGGCTCCAACCATACCGTTTGCCAGATGCCGGTAACGGGTGTGTACCAGATTCCTTCTGGTTTGGTACGTTGTTTTCCTACGGGTTGGTGTCCGTCAGTCGTTGGATCCCATACCCTCACGACCAACTTTTGCTGTCCATTTGTCAAATAAGGTGTGATGTCAAAGCTGAAAGCGGAAAAACCACCCTTGTGAGAGCCTATCTTGATGTCGTTGAGGAACACGTCGGCTTTCCAATCAACCGCACCAAAATGCAGCAGAATGTTCTTGCCCGACCAGGCAGCAGGCACACTGAAGGTACGCTCGTACCACAATTCTTTGTCCTTGCCCACGGTCTTCTGTACTCCTGAAAGGCTCGACTCGATGGCGAAAGGCACCAAAATTTTTCCGTCGTTGATATTCGTTCCGGCTGCTCCACGGTTGCGAATGGCATAGTTCCACAATCCATTAAGGTTTTGCCACTGACTTCTTTCCATAATAGGACGGGGGTACTCGGGCAGCACGTTGCTGGGGTTTACCTTGTTGGCCCAGTCGGTTTTAATTTTGTCGCCAACAGGTTTCCATTGTGCCATGGCGGCTGTATAGACAAATAAGGCGAGTAAAAGTACGTTTAGTTTTTTCATTTTTCTAGTTAAAACAATGTTAAGAATAAATAATGATGTTTCAAAGTTACATATTTTAATCCGAATAATTGGTAGAAAGAAGAAGTTGTAGCATCTTTTTACAATTATTAGCAAAATGAGTAAAGAGGAATCGTTCCATTTATTTTGCTATGCTCTTGAATTCAAGTAACTTTGCACAGATTATGAGTACGCAAGACATTAAAAACGCAAGGAACCATCATACAGGCTTGACAGACGAACAAGTGGCGGCTAACAGGATAAAATTTGGTAAAAACATACTGACGCCACCCCCTACAACCTCGTTGTGGAAATTGTATTTGGACAAGTATCGCGACCCCATCATTCAAGTGCTTTTGATTGCTGCCGCTGTCTCATTGGTGTTAGCTTTCGTTGAGCAGAACTTTATTGAAACCATTGGTATCTTTGTTGCCATCTTCTTTGCAACCAGCGTCGGCTTTTACTTTGAGCGGGATGCAGCCAAGAAATTCAACATTCTTAATGCGCTAAATGAAGAGTCGTTGGTGAAGGTTCGACGCAATGGGTATGTCGTTGAGATTCCTCGAAAGGATGTGGTAGTAGGCGATTTGATGATCATTGAGGTGGGTGACGAGATACCTGCCGACGGAAAACTCGTCAAGGCCGTTGATTTGTTGATAGACGAATCGTCGTTAACGGGCGAACCTATCTGCTCAAAGGGTATTGATGTGGATGATGACGAGGAGGAAGAAGCACATGAAAAAACCTACCCTCATGACATGGTCTTGCGCAGTACGATGGTCATGAATGGCCGTGGTGCAGCCATTGTCACAGCCATTGGCGATGCTACGGAGATTGGTAAGGTGGCCCGCAACTCGAGCGAAATAACGCATACCCAAACGCCTTTGGATACCCAATTGGCCAAATTGGCTAAACTCATCTCGGTGGTTGGGTCGGTAGTGGCTGTAGCTGCTTTCGTCATCTTCCTCATACACGACATCCTTGTGAACGACGCCGTATGGCAAGGCACAGATTATTTCAAGATGGCCGAGGTGGTGTTGCAGTATTTCATGATGGCTGTCACGCTGATAGTGATGGCCGTACCCGAAGGACTTCCTATGGCCGTAACCTTGAGTTTGGCGCTGAATATGCGCCGGATGTTGAAGAGCAACAACCTGGTTAGGAAGCTGCATGCGTGTGAAACGATGGGGGCGGTGACAGTTATCTGCACCGATAAAACGGGAACGTTGACAGAAAACAAGATGACGGTCATGGAGATGGCTGGCTCTTCAGTCGTTACGGAGGTTTCTGAACACGATGTGCTGGCTCAAGCTATCGCCCTGAATACAACAGCAGAGTTGGGAGAAGATGGTGCTGGAATCGGTAATCCAACGGAGATAGCCCTGCTGACATGGTTGCAAAAGCATGGCGTTGACTATCAAACCATCCGTAACCAAGCCACCACGATAGCACAGTTGCCATTCTCAACAGAAAACAAGTACATGGCAACCGTTGCAGAGATGGGTGGCAGAAAGTATCTCTTTGTTAAGGGAGCACCAGAGATTGTGATGAACTTCTGCACCTTGTCTGAGGCTGAAAAACAATCCTATCAGTCTACTTTGTTGGGTTATCAGCACAAGGCCATGCGCACTTTGGCGTTTGCTTGCAAGCAACTTGAAGCGGATGTGCTATCCAATATCCAAATAAAGAATCACTTACAAAATCTCTCTTTGCAGTGCGTTGCTGCGATTAGTGACCCTGTTCGCGCGGATGTTCCAAGTGCTGTTAACCAGTGTCAGCAAGCGGGTATCGAGGTGAAGGTAGTGACGGGAGATACGCAAGCCACCGCTATTGAGATAGCAAGGCAGATAGGTGTCTGGAATGATGATACGCCCAAGGAGGCTGCACTGACTGGTCCAGAGTGGAATGCGCTGTCGGATGAAGAGGCATACGAGCGTGCTCATACCATCAAAGTGATGTCGCGAGCGCGTCCATCGGATAAACAACGACTTGTGGAAATGCTGCAAAAGCGCAAAGAAGTGGTGGCTGTGACGGGCGATGGAACCAATGACGCGCCTGCATTGCATTATGCTCATGTGGGTTTGTCATTAGGGTCGGGAACCAGTGTGGCTAAGGAAGCCAGCGATATGACGTTGCTCGACGACTCGTTTGGCTCTATCGCGCATGCCGTGATGTGGGGTCGTTCGTTGTATAAGAATATCCAACGTTTCCTCTTTTTCCAACTTATTGTCAACATCACAGCGCTACTTCTTGTCCTTGGAGGGGCTTTCATCGGTGTGGAGATGCCGCTCACGGTGACACAGATATTGTGGGTGAACCTCCTGATGGATACCTTTGCGGCCATGGCATTGGCCTCTTTGCCTCCTTCACGCGAGGTGATGAAAGACAAACCGCGTAAGGAAAACGAGTTCATCCTTAATAAAGAGATGCGCCAAGGCATTCTTTTCTGCGGCGTGACCTTCTTTATTTTCCTGTTTGCCATGCTCATTTATTGCGAACGTAATGTGTCGCAAGGCATCAGTATGCGTGAGTTGACCATCTTCTTCACAACCTTTGTGATGATTCAGCTGTGGAACCTGTTCAATGCAAAGACGCTTGGTTCCAATCATTCGGCATTCCGTTATCTTTGGAAAGACAAGGGACTGCTGCTCGTGTTGCTGTTGGTTATCTTGGGACAGTGGCTCATAGTGACCTTCGGAGGTAAGATGTTCCGCACCGTACCGTTGTCGCTCAGCGATTGGTTGGGCATCATTGGCTTTACTTCTGTTGTGCTTTGGGTGGGTGAACTGTGGCGATGGACGAAACGATTAAGGGCAAGAAAATCATGAAACAGAACGTCAAAAACATCATATTTGACCTGGGTTGCGTGCTTGTAGGGCTTGATAAACAGCGCTGCGTGCGTGCTTTTGAGCAGATAGGGGCTGGAGACGTTGCCTCTTATGTTCGGGATCATCGCACGGCTGATTTGTTTTTTGGCATTGAAACGGGCCAAATGACGACGGAAGAGTTTTGTGATGAGGTTCGCAGCATGAGCAGATGCAAGGCCGAGAATAAGGAAATTGTCTGGGCATGGAACCAACTTTTGGTAGGTATTCCTGATGAGAAGAAACAACGCTTGGTTGACTTGAAGAAAGATTATCGGCTTTTTCTGTTGAGCAACACTAATGACATGCACTGGCAGAAATGCGTGACAGATTTCTTTCCCTATCACAATTTGGGGGTAAATGATTATTTCGAAGACGTTTATCTGTCGTACAAGTTGCAGCTTACCAAGCCCGACCGCAAGATTTTTGAGACCGTATTGAGGCGCTCACAGCTGCAAGCAGCAGAGACACTCTTTATTGATGACGTAAAAGAAAACTGTGAATCGGCTGCACAACTGGGCATCCAGGTGATGCACGAAACCACAGGTAACGATTGGATAAATGCGTGGTAAGGATATGAAAACCATGATATTGGATGAAAAAACGGTTCTAACGAGTCCCTGTGTGGCAACCATTGGGTTCTTCGATGGGGTGCATTTGGGGCATCAATTCTTGATACGCCAGGTCGTGAAGACAGCTCGTGACGCAGGATTGTCATCCATGGTCATCACGTTTGACAAGCATCCTCGCCAAGTGTTACACAGTCATTATGTCCCCGAACTGTTGACCACGACCGAACAAAAGCTGCAACTACTCTCTGCAACAGCTGTTGATCAGGTCGTGGTATTGCCCTTTACGCAAGAGATGGCGAACATGACAGCCCAACAATTCATGGGCAATGTGCTCCATCGTCGGTTACAGGTACGCAAGTTGGTGATTGGTTATGATAATCGGTTTGGACACAATCGGGAAGAAGGATTTGACGATTATGTGTGCTATGGACGGGCATTAGGCATCGAGGTGATACGCAGTGAGGAGTTTTCTTTAATCAAAGATGCCGTGCATGTGAGTTCTTCTGCCATTCGAAAATACATCCATGAAGGTTCAATGGAGCAGGCCAATCGCTGTTTAGGGCGACCCTATGTGCTCACGGCTCATGTCGTTGATGGATGTAAAGAGGGTCGGAAACTTGGTTTTCCTACAGCCAATCTCAATTTAAGCGAAATCACACAGCTGCTTCCTGCCATGGGTGTTTATGCCGTGAAAGCGCAGGTAGAGGGGACAGGGCCATGGTATCGGGCGATGACCAGCATCGGTATGCGCCCCACCTACAATGGAACAAGCCTGACAATTGAAACTCATATCCTCGAAGGATTTCATGAAAATATCTATGATAAGCAACTCTCCGTGGCCTTTTTCAAACGCCTTCGCGATGAAAAGCGGTTTGACAGCTTGGCGTTGTTACATGCTAAAATAGCGGAAGATGCACGGGAAGTAGATTCTTATTTTAACAAAATAGAGAAATGATGCGCAAATCAATCAAAGGAATATTAGATATTGCATGGTATTTAGTGGTGTTTATCATGCTTCAAGTGTTGGCCACTTATTTGGTCAGCATCTTGTCTTTGCTGCACAATGGCATGGACTTCGGGACCGCATTGCACTATCTTCAGTCGCACCGCGTGTTCAGTTCGACGACGGTCATCGCCACTTCTGCCGTTTCCAGTGTGCTGACAATCGTCTTATTCATGTCGCTTAAATGGACACCTGTGGCACGTTCGTATGTGCGCAGTAAGCCTTGGGCGGCGTTGTTTTGGGTGGTTTTACTATCATTGGGCACCATCATCCCCTCGGCATGGCTGCTTGAGCAGATGGAAGTGGAGGTGCCTTCTGGCTTAGAACGAATGCTCAATGCCCTGATGGGCAATCGTTGGGGATATCTTTCCGTTGGCATTTTGGTGCCAATTGCCGAAGAAACTGTTTTCAGAGGCGCCGTTCTTCGCACCTTACTTCAACTCTTCCGTGGCCGTACAGCTTGGCTGTCCATCATCCTTTCGGCGTTGATTTTTGGTCTTGCACATTTCAATATGGCTCAATTGCCGCACGCTTTTCTCATGGGTTTGTTGTTGGGATGGATGTATGTGCGCACCAATAGTATAGTACCTGGCATTGTTTTGCATTGGGTAAACAACTCTACAATATTCATGGTGTATAATCTCATTCCCAGCTCAGCTAATGGCAATCTTGTTGACATCTTTGGAGGTAGTCAGCAAGCCGTGTGGATGAGTTTGCTTTTCTCTCTGTGCATCATGCTTCCAGCCTTGTTCCAATTGTCCCGAAGATTGAAGAAAGCCGAACCTGTAGAATAGCTGTTGGGTTGTTGGTGGGTAGACATGAAAATGAAATGACTAAAATAGCGAAACGCCACCCCTTTGGTGGCGTTTCTTAAGTACGTTAGTATGTTATGAAAAATTTGAGAGAAAAGTGAAGCTTCACAGCTTCGTTTTTGTTTTACTAAACATGTTTTATAATTGAGAAAGCATAGAAATTATCTTATTTGATGATGGTAGCCGGCTGCACATCTGCGGGTGTTATGTTGCTTTGTTGCATGCTGTCTATTGTCGCAGAGTCGCCAATGGCCACTGAAGTACCTTGTTGTAGTTGTTCTGTTCCATCATAGGATGCACCTATGTTGTCGTTGTTCTGCATGAACGGAACCTGCAATGCGTTGCTCAATGTCAGGATGATGGCTACCACGGCGGCTGCCTTGAAGAGCGGCATCAGCCGTTGTCTCATCTTGATGGTGCGCGCTTTGACCGGTGTTGGCTCATCGATCATGGACAGAATCTTCTCATCAAAGTCGTCTCCCAGTACCTTTTGGGTTGCTTCTTGTTGAGCGTATACGAACAATGCGCGGTACTTTTGCAAGTCCGCTGGAACGTCTTCCTGACTGAAGAACGTGCGGAGAATCTCTTCTTCTTGAAGCGTTGTCTCGCATGCCCAATAGCGTTCCAATAGTTGTTCGATATATTTATAATCCATAATTGTCGTATTTTTGAAATCTTTCTTTTACCGTTTGCCGGGCTCTGAAGATGTTTACTTTCACTTGTTCTTCACTGATGCCCAGTATTTTGGCAATTTCTTTGTAAGGCTTTCCCTCGAAATCTCTGAGTTGCATGCAGCTTCTTTGTTTTTCTGGAAGCGCATTCACGAGGTTTCTCACAAGCTCTATCCTGTCTTGTTGTAGGGTATCCTCGAATGGTGTCGAGGAGGTGTCTGGGCTTTCTGTCTGTCTTTCTTCGAGCGAATCATTGAGATTGTCGTGCTTCTTGATTCTGTCGAGCGCTAAGTTGCGGCAGATAGTGATGCTGAAGGCTTCTATCGATTCTATTTCATTCCAGCTTTCACGCTTGTCCCAAACCTTTATCAGTGTGTCTTGTACGATGTCTTGGGCCTCCTCATGACTGAGGGTGATGCGCAAAGCTAACCTGTAGAGCGCATCTTTGAGTGGTAAGACATCGTTACGAAAACTGATATTCTTCATCTTTGCCTCTAATTAAATGACGATTGAGATAGGGATAAGTTACATGCACCTGCAGATTTAACTATTTTTTTAGGTTAATCAGTAGGATGAATCTTGTCTTTTTTGTTATTGGTGAAGCCTTCTTTACAAGAGGTAGACGTTGGTGGAATCGTGTGCAGCAGGTATAAAAAAGTGTGTCGCCACCACGGATTATTCCAGGTAAGTATATCCGTAAAGACCCGAACGGTAGTTGTTTAAAAACTCTTTACCTTCTTCCAAGGATATTTTTCCCAGCTTAACACTCTTCGTTACCCACGTTTCCAGTTGTCTAACCAGTTTCTTCGGACTGTATTGAACATAGTCGAGTACCTCGTCTACCGTCTCTCCATCAATCACTTGGTCGATGCTGTATTTGCCGTTTTTCACGGAGATGTGCACGGCATTGGTGTCGCCAAAGAGATTGTGCAGGTCGCCTAAGATTTCCTGGTAGGCCCCAACAAGGAACACGCCGAGGTAGTAAGGCTCGCCTTTCTTCAATGGGTGCAGAGGCAACACGTGTGAAATATTGCGGTTGGTCACGAAGTTTGCTATCTTTCCATCGCTGTCGCAGGTGATGTCTTGCAGTGTGGCATTGCGTGTGGGACGTTCGTCCAGCCGCTGAATCGGTAAGATAGGGAAGAGCTGATCGATAGCCCAACTATCGGGAAGCGACTGGAATAGAGAGAAATTACAGAAGTATTTATCGGCCAATAGCTTGTCAAGATTCCTCAACTCATCAGGGACATGCTTCATTGACTTGGACAACATGTTGATTTCCCGACACACACTCCAGTACATGCTTTCTATCTCTGCGCGCGTTTGTAGGTCGACAATGCCCAGTGCGAACAAGTCGAGTGACTCTTCGCGTATTTGCTCTGCATCGTGCCAATCTTCCAACATCGAGCGTGGATTGAGGTTATCCCATATCTCATACAGGTCTTTTACCAGCTGGTGTTCTTCTTCGGTTGGCTCAAATTCATCAGGCATGGACGGTAGACTGGCTGTTTCCAACACGTCAATGACCAACACCGAGTGGTGCGCTGTCAATGACCGACCGCTCTCTGTGATGAGGTTTGGGTGTGGCACGCCATTCTTGTTGGCCGCATCAATGAAGGTGTAAATACAGTCGTTGACATACTCTTGGATGGAGTAATTCACCGAACTTTCGCTGCTCGACGAGCGCGTTCCGTCATAATCTACGCCCAGTCCGCCCCCACAGTCCACGAAATCAACGTTGTACCCCATCTTATGTAGGTTGATGTAGTATTGCGCGGCCTCGCGAAGAGCCGTCTGGATGCGGCGAATTTTGGTGATTTGAGAACCGATGTGGAAGTGGATGAGATGCAGACAGTCTTTGAGTCCTTTCTCCTCCAGCATCTTCAAGGCCAGCAGAAGTTCAGAGGAATTCAGTCCAAACTTCGAGGCATCTCCGCCGCTGTCTGCCCATTTACCCGAACCGGATGATGCCAACTTGATTCGAATACCAATGTTCGGCCGTACGCCAATCTTCTTCGCAGCCTTGGCGATGATGTCCAGTTCGTTCAGTTTCTCAATGACAATGAAGATGCGTTTGCCCATCTTTTGCGCCAAAAGTGCCAACTCTATGTAACTCTGGTCTTTGTATCCGTTGCAAATGATGAGCGAATCGCTCTGGCATTGCACGGCAATCACGGCATGAAGTTCTGGCTTGCTGCCCGCCTCCAAACCCAGGTTGAACTTCTGTCCGTGAGAGATAATCTCTTCCACCACGGGCTGCATTTGGTTCACCTTGATAGGGTAGATGATGAAGTTCTCGGCTTTGTAATCGTATTCTTTTGCAGCTTGCGCAAAGCAGCTGGCCGTTTTCTCGATGCGGTTGTCAAGAATGTCGGGGAAACGCAATAGTACAGGCGAACTCACGTCGCGCAAAGCCAGCTCGTCCATCACGTCTCGCAGGTCTATTTCGGTATTGTCCTTGCACGGCATCACATAGGCATTGCCCTTTTCGTTGATGCCAAAATAAGAAACACCCCATCCATTGATGTTGTACAACTCTTTTGAATCTTCAATCGTCCACTTCTTCATTGTTGTTTTACGAAACTGTTTTTTATAGATTTAATAATACTTTTAATTGGTCTACGGTTGCCTGTATCTTGCCGTAAGAGTCCATCAAACTGACGTCCAGCGTATGCTTTGCCTGCGTATAAAAGGGCTCGCGCTCTTTCAGTTGCGTGCCGATGAAGGTTTTCACTTCCTCTGGTGTCTTGCCCAGCAACAGGGGTCTGACCGTCCTGCCCATCTTCAAATGGCCGTAAAGCACCTCGGGCGAGGCTTTCAGAAAAACGGTTTCGCCCTGCCGGTTCATGTAGTCGATGTTGTCAAAGAAGCACGGCGTGCCACCTCCGCAACTCAGGATGACGTGTTCAAACTCAGCCACTTCGTGCAGCATGCGGTACTCTATCTGCCTGAACCCCTCTTCGCCTCGCTCCTCAAAGAGCTGTTTGATGGTTTTTCTCATCCTGCTTTCGATGTACCAGTCAAGATCATAAAACGGCATGTCAAGGTCTTTAGACAAAGCTTTTCCAAGCGTTGTCTTGCCCGAGCCCATGTATCCCATAATGATGATGCGGTCCATGCTTGGGGTGAGTTAATTATTTCTTGCTCCTGGCCGTCTTCTTTGCAGGTGCCGCATGCACGATGTCCATGCACTCCTCATAGGTTAAGTCGGCTGCCTTGCTATGCATGGCCTTGGGCAAGCGATAATTCTTGCCGTCATAAGCGATGTAAGGGCCGTAACGACCATTCAGCACTTCCAATTTTGCGTCTTGTTCAAACGACTTGATGTGCCTCTCTTTCTCCTGCTTCCGTTTCTGTTCTATCAGTTGGATGGCAGTTTCCAAAGTCACCTTTAGCGGGTTTTCTTCTTTGGGCAGTGACACATATTTTTTCTGATGAAGCACGTAGGGTCCGAAGCGTCCAGCCCCAATCACCACGTCAGTGCCTTCAAACTGACCCACGGTGCGAGGAAGTTTGAACAATTCGAGCGCATCTTCCAAGGTCATCTCCTCCATGCTTTTGTCCGCTGGGAGTTGTGAGAATCGGGGCTTCTCGTCATCATCGGCCGTACCGATTTGTACCACTGGTCCGTATCTGCCAATCTTCACGAACACCGGTTTGCCACTCTTGGGGTCGATACCCAGCTCACGTTCGCCAGCCTTGTGCTCGCTTCGTGCGTTCATCACCTTTTCTACAGTGGGCTTGAAGCTCTTGTCAAAGCTCTTCATCATCTTGTTCCACTCGGTGTTTCCCTCAGCAATGCTGTCGAATTTCTCTTCCACATTTGCGGTGAAGTTGTAGTCCATGATACTGGGGAAGTTCTCCATCAGGAAGTCGTTCACCACCATTCCGATGTCCGTAGGCAACAGTTTTCCTTTTTCGTTGCCCACCACTTCTTTCTTAGTCTTGGACGTTATCTTGCCGCCCTTCAGCGAATCGATGGTGTATGCCCTATCAGTACCCTTCTTATCGCCCTTCTGCACATATTCTCTTTGCTGTATGGTGCTGATGGTGGGCGCGTAGGTAGAGGGTCGACCGATGCCCAATTCTTCCAGTTTCTTCACCAGACTGGCTTCCGTGTAGCGTATCGGACTTTGCGAATAGCGTTCGGTTGAGGTGATTTCACGACGTTCCAATAGGTCGCCTTCCTTCAGGGCTGGCAGCGAGTGGGTGTAGTCATCTTGGTTATTCTCATCCTCGTCGTTCGACTCGTGATAAGCCTTGATGAAACCTTCAAACGTGATGATTTCGACATTGGCTGTAAACTGTTCTTTCACACCGCTTACGTCAATGGTCACGGTTGTCTTCTCCAACTGTGCGTCAGCCATCTGACTGGCTAGCGTGCGTTTCCAAATCAGGTCGTACAACCGGCGTTCTTGCGACGTGCCCTCTATCTCATGCTTGCTCATGTACGTTGGGCGAATGGCCTCGTGAGCCTCTTGTGCGCCTTTCGAGTGCGTGTGGTACTTGCGTGGTTTGCTGTATTCTGCACCGTATGCCTTCACGATTTCATCCTTACAGGTGTTCACTGCCAGTTGTGAGAGGTTCACGCTGTCGGTACGCATGTAGGTGATTTGTCCGTTCTCATACAGGTGCTGAGCCACCATCATGGTCTGTCCAACCGTAAATCCCAACTTGCGGGCTGCTTCCTGTTGCAGGGTTGAAGTGGTGAAAGGTGGTGCTGGCGTGCGTTTCAGGGGCTTGCGCGTGATGCTGTCCACGGTGAACTTGGCATCCTTACATTGCTCCAGAAAGGCCAGGGCCTCTTCGTGTTTGTTGAACCGTTTGTCCAGTTCGGCCTTCACTTCCGATGCCGATCCGTCTTCGTTGGTGATGACGAAGATGGCGTTGATGCGATAGTAAGGCTCGCTTTCGAAGACTTGTATCTCGCGTTCGCGCTCTACGATGAGGCGTACGGCCACGCTCTGTACACGTCCGGCAGACAGGGCTGGTTTCACCTTTCGCCACAACACGGGCGACAAGCGGAAACCCACCAGGCGGTCGAGCACACGGCGTGCCTGTTGTGCGTTGACCAAATCCATGTTCAAATGACGTGGATTCTTGATGGCTTCGAGAATGGCTGGCTTGGTAATCTCATGAAAGACAATGCGGTTGGTCTTCTCTTCGTCCAAACCAAGCACCTCACACAGATGCCATGATATGGCCTCTCCCTCGCGGTCCTCATCGGAAGCCAGCCACACCTTCTTGGCCTCTTTGGCCTGCTTCTTCAATTCGTTGACAAGCTTTTTCTTCTCTTCCGGAATCTCGTAATTGGGTTCAAGTGTATCTGGATCAATGCTCAACTCTTTTTTCTTCAGGTCTCTGATGTGTCCGTATGATGACATGACCTTATAGTCTTCGCCTAGAAATTTCTCGATAGTCTTCGCCTTTGCGGGGCTCTCTACGATAACTAAATTTTTCTGCATTGTTTCTTTGTGAATCTTATAATTTGCGGCAAAAGTAAACAAAAGTTTCTTTATACCTTTTATATATAGGCAATTTTACTTTGTTTTTTAAGTTTTTAAGATGATTTTGTGAAATTTAAGCGAGCGAAATTAGCACCCTTAGGGTTTTGAACCATTATGTTCGGCACTGTATAATGTTGGTTATTTTTACCAAAAAAGGCCCCAAAAACGACCCATTAAAACTTTGATTCTAGAAAGAATCAATAGGCTTATAGGATGAAAACACGGCTCATTTTGGTAGGATGACAAGCCTTTTTCGCTATAAAAGCAATGAGATTCATCGAAAATAAGCATCACTTTGGTGCCTAATAAGCATGGTGTTGTACCGCAAAAGCATGCTTATTGACATGCAAAAGCAATGCTTTTGCCGAGTGAAGGCGTAAAAGGTGGAGTTAAAATGGCGAGATGAATGCGCAATATACTGTGTAACAGCAAGTTGAGAAATAACGTTCATCCTTGGCGTATTTGCATGCAGGCAGGTGATGGTTTGTAAATACGGCAAGCATGATTGGGCCTCTTGTCAAGAAAATTCACTCACATGGGTGGTCATGATTGATGGCCAGCCAACGCATGCTCTAGCAAAAAACCGTCTGGGTAGGCTGACAATCTCAATTATTTGCTATATCTTTGCAGCATTGAAAGACCATTATTTTGAAAAATATGAAAAAGACTTTCCATCATATTCTTTTCATGACAGCCATCACCTGCGGTGCTTTGTGTGCTGTTTCGTGTACGCAGAAGAAATTCAATGTTAACGGTACTATTGCGAATGCCAAGGATTCCACCTTGTATTTCGAGAACATGGGACTGAACGGACCGGAGGTGCTCGACTCTGTTCGGTTGGGTGAAGACGGCTCGTTCGCATTCAGTGAGAAAGCAACCGATGCGCCGGAGTTCTACCGCCTGCGCATGGCAGGGCAAATCATCAACGTGTCGATCGACTCTACCGAGACGGTCAACGTCAAGGCTCAATACCCTAATATGGCTTCACAATACGAGGTGACGGGGTCGGAGAACTGCTCGAAAATTAAGGAACTCACGCTGATGCAGATGGCATTGCAACAGCAAATTCAGGATATTGCTCAGAATTTGAACTTAAATTCGCAGACCATCAACGACAGTTTGCAGAAGGTGGTTGAGGCCTATAAGGACAAAGTGAAGATGAACTACATCTACAAGGAGCCGATGAAGGCATCTTCTTATTTCGCTCTTTTCCAGACCATCAACGTTGGGAACGGAAGTTTGCTGATTTTCAATCCACGTGCGAGTGCTGAAGACGTGAAGGTTTACGCCGCTGTGGCTACCAGTTGGGACACTTACTACCCAAAGGCTGAGCGCGGAGCTAACTTGCACAACATTGCCATCGAGGGTATGAAGGATGTGAGAATCATCCAGAACAACCAGCGTAAGATGTTGGCAGCCAGTGAGGTGGCAACGTCCGGACTCATTGATATCGCGCTGACGGATCACCGTGGGGTGCTTCGCAAGCTGACCGACCTGAAGGGAAAGGTGGTGATGCTCGACTTTCATATCTTCGCTTCCAAGCAGTCAACAGAGCGAATCATGGCCCTTCGCGAACTGTACAACAAGTATCACGACCGTGGATTTGAGATTTATCAAGTGTCGTTGGACCCCGATGAGCACTTTTGGAAGACAAAGACAGAGGCGTTGCCTTGGATTAATGTCCATGCCAACGCTGATGAGCAGAATGCCATTCTCGTGAACTATAACGTGCAGAATATTCCCACTTATTTCATCATTGACAAGAACAACACTTTGCAGAAGCGAGATGTGCAAATCAAAGATTTAGATGCTGAGATACGGTCTTGGCTCTAAAAGACGAAAAGAGGGTGACGGATTAATGAATTCCATCACCCTCTTTTCGTGAAGATGTTGCTGGTGTAAACCGCCAAACCGGTGCGTAGCGGGACGGTTTCTGTGTTAGAAACTGCGCAACCATGCTTGCAATTCGAGCCGCATCTCCACGTGATAGCGGAACGAACTGTTGTATCCAAAACCATGATCGCCCGAAGGATAGACGTGTAACGATGCCGGTACGTCGTGCCGATACAACTCCAAGTAATAGTTAACGCCATTGGCAGGCAGCACCACGGTATCGTCATCAGACAAGAGGATGAAGGCTCTGGGCGACACACGGCTCACCTGCAGGTCGGTACTATACTCGCGTTCTGTGCTCTTACTTGGATTCTTGCCCAGCAAGTTGTCGTGCGAACCCTTGTGTGTATAGCCCGGCATCATGGTAATCACGGGATAAAATAGTATTTGGAAATTGGCCTTTGCGTCGCCTTTGCTTTTGGTTGCCACGGTTGAGGCAAGGTGCCCACCGGCTGAGAACCCCATGATACCGATGTCATTACGGTTGATGTGCCATGCCTGTGCGTTCTTTCGAACCAGCCGCATCGCCTGTTCGGCATCGCTCAGCGGAGCTTCTTTCACGCCATGGGGCATGCGATATTTCAGTACGATGGCAGCAATGCCCATGTCATTGAAGAACGATGCCCAGTTGGTTCCTTCGTTTTCCCAAGCCAAATGAGCATATCCGCCGCCCGGACAGATAACCACAGCCCGTCCTGTGGCGCGTTTGACAGCGGGCAGAAACACGCGCACCTTCGCCGTGTCGGTAGTAACACCGGTGGGATGTGGGGCTCGGCCATTCCATAAATTCACGTCGAATACCTGCTGAGCGTTCGCATAAGTCGCTGCAATGAATAAACTAAGAGTTAAGAGGAGTTTTCTTGTTTTCATCTAAATGTTGTTGTTAAGGGAACGCAATTTTGTTCCCAATCGTTGTATGCAAAGATACGATTTGTCAATGTTTTGTGCAAATGTATCTTTGATTTTCAGATTATTTCAGGAGTAATGGCAAGGGGGTTATGGTTCATTTGACGGCGAATCGTTGCCGGTTAACGTGCTTAAAGTCTTGCGGTGTGGTAAAATGCCATCGGTGCAGGGATGACAATACGAAGATTTTTTATAACTTTGTGGCATTCTATGAATAGAACGCTTTTCGAATGAAGAAAGTACTGAATGAGGTAGGATATGTTTTGGTTTACGGCATCTGGTATCTGTTGTCATTGCTGCCCATGCGTTTGCTCTACATATTGTCTGACCTATTGTATCTCATCATGGCTTACATCTTGAGATACAGGCATCGTGTGATTTGGAAAAACCTGTCCAGCAGCTTCCCTGAAAAGAGCCACGAGGAACTGGTGAAGATAGAGAAAGACTTCTATCATTGGTTCTGCGACTACCTTGTGGAGACAATCAAACTGATGACCATCAGTGCTTCTGAAATGCAAAGACGCATGAAGTTCACAGGATTGGAGCAGTTTAATAAAGCGCTGAGCAGTGGTCAGTCGTGCGCTATCTATCTCGGTCATTATGGCAATTGGGAGTGGATTACCTCCTTGCCCAATTGGTTGCCATGTCAGGTGCAGTGTTGTCAGCTGTATCATCCATTGGAGAATAAGCGCTTTGACCGGTTGTTTAAGAGGGTGCGAGAACGCCATAAAGCCTTATGTATACCCATGCACAACTCGCTTCGCAAGATATTGGAGTTTAAACGCAACAACCAGGCGATTGCTGTGGGTTACATTGCCGACCAAGTACCGCTGTGGTGGAACATTCACCACTGGTTGGATTTCCTGCATCATGATACGCCCGTGCTTACTGGGGCCGAACGCATCATCAAGCACACGGGACAAGTTTGTTTCTATGGTGACATGAAACGTGTGAAAAGAGGTTATTACGAGTGCGAAATGAAGCTCATGGCGTTTAACCCAAAGCAATGTAAAAAATGGGAACTGACGGACATGTACTTCCGTATGTTGGAAGAAACAATACGCCAACAACCCGCATGTTACCTCTGGAGTCATAACCGATGGAAGCGTACCCGCGAGGAGTTTGAACGCGACTGGGAAGTGGTTGACGGAAAAGTATTGAGAAAAAAGAACGACTAAGCACTGAAAATCATGAAGATATTTGCAATCGTTGTGACTTACAACCGGCTGGAACTGCTGAAAAAAAGCATCGGAGCGTTGCGCCGTCAGCAGAACCTTGACCAGATTGTTGTGGTGAATAATGGCAGCAATGACGGCACAAAAGAGTGGCTGGATGGGCAACATGATTTGCATGTGATTCATCAAGAAAATGTTGGGGGCAGTGGAGGATTCCATACAGGCATCCAGGTTGCTTATGATGAAGGTGCCGATTGGATATGGTGTATGGATGATGACGTGTTTCCAAAGGATGGGTGTCTGGATGAACTGCTAAGCCTTGTGGCGCATGAAGAAACCCAATTGGACCGCAAGAAACCACTGGGCATCCTGGCTCCACGGCGAGTGATGAACGGAAAAACGTTCACGCACGAGTTTCGGCGATACAACCTAACCAATCCACTGGGCAGTTTGCACGCAGAAAAGCTTAGTGGTGAGGAGACAACGCCTACCGAGATCGTGGGCTGTGACTTTGAAGGACCGTTCATTAGTCGGTCTGTTGTCGAGAAGATTGGGTTGCCCAACCGGGAGTTGTTCATCTTCTATGATGATACGGAATATTGCCTCAGAGCGCATTTGGCTGGCTTTCGTCTGCTCTATGTGCCGTCGGCCGTGATGGACAAGCATGCGTTCTTCTCGGAAGACTCATGGGCGGTGCGCAACCAGAAGAAGAAGTGGAAACGTTATTACCAGGTGCGTAATTCGGCTTACCTAAACCATCATTATGGCAAGAACTGGGGCGTGCGATACCTAAGAAGTTGGATCAGTGGCATGGGATATGTCATCCCAGCTCTGTTGTCGATGCCTTTCAGCAAGGCATGGCGGCCCAAAGACCTGATGATGTTGCATCGGGCGTATTACGATGGTATCAATGAACGGTTGGGAAAGCGCTGAGTTTAACCTTTTATAACGAAGGAAAATCCTGTCCTGTTTGAAGCTGCAACTTGTTATATGGAGCGCAATAAAATGGAAAAAAATAAGTTACTCGTGGTCATACCCGTTTATCATCCGATGCTGAAAGCGTATGAGAAAGCGGCACTTGATCATAATTTGTCCTTGCTTGAGGGCTTTTCGGTGGTCTTTCTGCAACCTAATAACGTGGATATGTCGCAGCTCAATGCGCAGTATCCCAATGTGGGTGTGATTGAGGTGAGTGGCGATTGGTTGGGCACGGCTAATGGCATTCAGGGTTATAACCGCATGATGATGTCCGAATCGTTTTACAAGCTCTTTCAAGATTATACTTATATCTTCATTTGTCATGTCGATGCTTGGCTGTTTAAGAATGAGTTGGTATCGTGGTGTGATAGAGATTTTGACCTTGTGGCAGCGCCTTGGCCTACTCGTCCACGGTATACGCGGTTCCCGTTGAAACAGTATTTGAAGTTAAAGTTGTTGCTGAAACCGAAGAATAAGATTATACACAGTCAGATGTTTGGACGCATTGGTAACGGCGGATTGTGTCTTCGCAAGGTAAAGACGTTTCAGGAGGCTTGCGTGCAGTATGCCGATGAGATAGAATATTACAACAGTCAGCCCGACGCTTTGCACAATGAGGATTTGTTTTGGGCGTTAGTTCCACCCTTGAAAGTACCTTCTGTCAAGGAAGCTTTGACCTTCTCGTTCGATCTTAAGCCCGAGTTGTGCTATCAACTTAACGGCAATCGGTTGCCCATGGCTTGTCATGGATTCAATAAACCCGTGCGCGTGTCCTTCTGGAAACAATTTATTCCGGCGCTCAACGGTTAACCGTCGAAACTATCAAACAACATGAAAATACGCTCATTGTTCCCTCGTAAACTCTATTATACCTTGCATAGTGGCAAGAATTCGAAGCTATGGTATTACCTCACTTCATACATAGCCATCCATCTGCCACACGCTTGGCTGAGAAAGATCTGCCAAAGGGAAATGAAAGCATTGCGGAGTCGGGATGATCAGGCGTATGTCATGCAGCGTGTGAACTATTATAATCGGCTCTCGCCAGCTACACCTATTGATCGCAAGGCGTTCCTTCAAGAGTCGGTGTGCGTTCAAGATCAACCCATGACTGGTCAAAAAGTGTATTATCTTGATGCGTATCGTTACGCCCGATATTTCCCCTTGTCGCTGCGATGGGTGTTGCTTCCCGGCGATATCGTTCACGTTCCGGCAGTGCCATCCATTACCAAAAGTCGTCCGTTGACGGAAAATAATGCCAATTCGGTGTTGATGAAACTCGACAAGGTGCGCCATTTTCTCTTTGTAAACGACCGCAAACCGTTTAGAGAGAAGCAGAACTTGGTTATTTTTCGTGGTCTGATTGGGCAGGATGGCGGTGCTGATTTGAAGCAAAACCGATACGATTTCGTGAAACGTTACTATGGCCATCCGCTCTGTAACATCGGGGTCATTGACCCACAATACCCTCAATGGCGAACCGAAAAGCTCACCATAGAGGAACATCTTGACTATAAATTCATCATGGCATTAGAGGGAAATGATGTCGCCAGCAACCTTAAATGGGTGATGTCATCCAACTCGGTCGCCGTGATGCCACGTCCCACCTGCGAAACTTGGTTCATGGAGGGATGCTTGAAGCCCAACTATCACTACATAGAGATTAAGCCTGATTTCTCTGACCTGGAGGAACGTCTGACTTATTACATAGCGCATCCGGAGCAAGCAGAAGCAATTATCGCGCATGCTCATGCGTATGTCGACCAGTTTAGGAATCAACGACGCGAACGATTGATATCACTGTTGGTGCTGAAGAAATATTTTGACTTCACCAACCCCGTCCAATCCCAAGGCTGAGAGCGTTGGTATTTACCAACAATGAACGTACAAATAGTAGCGGCGAACGGCGCAAAAGAACCTTCTGGTCACTTTAGATGGATAGGTAACATGAAACAACCAATAGAGAAAACTGCTGAGCATGCCGTTGGGTTGATAATTGATAATTTGGTCTATCTGCGATAAATCTTCCCGATCAATGTGAAATTTGATGGAATGTGCATACATGCTCAGCGTGCCAAGATGAAGGGCTTGACGGTATATTCCTTGTGAATCTTTCCGCAAGAAGAATGCCTCAACGATTTTAATGGCCTTTGCCAATGAAATCATCGACTTCAAAGATTGTGTCGTGGAGTATGAATCAAGACGGTTGGTTCGGTAAGTGTACACCACATCATCTATCCACGTGCGTCTTCCTACCAGCAGAAGACGGGGTAAAACCGAATAATCTTCGCCGTAATCTACCCCCTCTGTAAAGTTAATGTCATGTTGGGTGAACAAATCTCTGCGATAAAGTTTTCCCCAAATAAACCCATTTCCTTTGTGCCAAAGCAGGGTTTTGATGCGCCTTTTCTTTGAAGTATGTGCTGGTAATACTATCTTTTCGTGTTTACACCCCATTCTATAGTAAGCTCCTTCCACGATGTCAGCACCCGAGGTGACCATCTTTTCCACCAGTAGAGCGATGGCATTGGGTTCCAAAAAGTCGTCACTGTCCACGATTGTCACCGCATCACCCGTGGCAGCTTCTAAAGCTGTCTGCCGAGAAGCGCCCAAACCATGATTCTTGTGATGATGAATGATTTTTACTTTTGCTGCCTGTTGCGGGAATCGGGCCATGCAGGCTTTCAGCTTTTCAATGCTGTCGTCCTGCGTACAGTCGTTTACAAAGATAAATTCTACGGTGGGATAAGTTTGTAAGAAAAGGCTTTCGGTACACTGTTCGATATACGGACCAACGCCATAGACAGGCACCAAAATTGATACTTTAAGCATGTTGCATTCTTGTTTTTTACTCTTTCAGCTACTCATCTTGTGGCTCTTGCGGTCTGTTCTTGCTGCAAAATCCATTTTACCTGCGATGTTTCAGGTGAGCTGACGTAATGTAGATTAAATGCGATTCAGTAGGATAATCTATTTGTGCGGCAAAGATAATACAATCATTTGTAATGAAGTGTATTCTCATCTGTTTTTTTCAGAATCGCCATCTCAACTGCATCTCCAGGTCGGTTTGCGAACTTTGGTTGATTTGTTGGTACGAACTGCCAATTTTGTCACGGTCAAAGCTGCACGGTGTATGACATGGTAGATGTCTCCATGTCGCACACAATAATCTCGTCAAAGTGCTTCACTGAGTCATCTTCTTGCGGCAAATGTTTCTCGGCATCATAGGCGTTGATGGCAATAGAAATATTCTTTTCCAAATTACTGCGAATCATTAATCTATTTTATCGGGTAAGGTTTTTCAGCGCAAATACGTTTTCTCTTATAGTTAAATTGTTTGTTAAAAATGCTTAGTGATGGACGATATTCTTTGGTTTGTATCTCCATAAGATCAAGAATGCTGTGTATCATGTCGTCTGTCATGAATGGACGGTGGGCAGACAGGCGAATTCTATTTGTGATATCTGGATAGTTTTTCTGGAAAGTCTTAGACATATACACCAACATGGGGATTTCTACTTTCTGATTATTGATGTCAATGTCACCGTGTCCAGCAATCCTTTTGTTGATTTCCATCACGTCTTCACCGTGGTCAGAGGTGTAGATAATCAATGCGTCTTTGTCTTTAAAACGGTTGATAATGGCGTTGACGATACTGTCATTGTAGCGCACAGCGGTATCGTAAGTTGCTTTTGTCTCTTTTATTTTGTTATTTTCACCTTGTTCTACGTTTGTACTAAAAGCCTTAAATGTTTTAGGATAGCGGTTTTTGTATTCCCCGTGTGTACCCATAAGGTGTAGTACAATAAATCTTTTGGGTTTTGTTTGTCTTAAGGTTTGGTCTAATAAAGGTAGCAAATGCTCATCATAAGGCTCTGTAAAGTTACTTTTTGAATCTCTAACGCACACAAAAGAATTTGACTTGCATCGCTCTGCATAGAACCTTCCGTTATTACCGTATATGCCTGAAGATTCTTGATTTGATAACCAAGTGGTATAATAGCCTGCTTGATTTAAAATACTGAATAGGTCGGTATATTCATACCACTTCCCTTTTGCGCCTTGTCTGTAAAATGTGAATAATTTTTCTAATACCTCCATTGTGTGTCCATTTGGACTGATAACATCGGTAAATTTGACTAAATCGCCAGTTTTTTCAAGGTTACTTAAATAAGGTGTTGTCTGGAGATGATATCCATATATTCCCATATGATTCCTTGTAGTAGATTCACCTAATATATAGACAACATACGGTATAGTACTATTGTTCTTTAACAGCTTAGGGCGCGTATTCCCCTTCTGTCTCATTTGCTTTAACTGTTGCATGTCGTTTATAGCGTCATGTGTAAGATAAACGGTAGAAACGACAGAACAGCATTGACGTAATAACCTATCTTGTGTAGTTGTTTTCTGTTTTATAACATCTTTCACAAGGTTGACTACTGTAAAAAATGATGCAAAAGTAAGCCATGCTGATGCGAATAAAATAGCTGAACGCTTATATTCTAATTTTAGTATTAACAGGCTATATGCCGATAAAACAAAAATGACTGCACAAATGCTTCCATACACCCGTAAGTTTAATACGTTGGCTTGCAGATATTCAATCGCCTCATTATGATTGGTAGCTAAAAGGATTTCGAAAATCGCACTATCTGGTAGGCTGCGATAAAAATATAGGAAATACAAAGAGAGAAATAGCAACAAAACCGATAATAGTTCAATGATGCTTTTGGTTATACGCATAACTCTTTTATATGGAATAAGTGATATTATGAGAGTTAAGCAAACAATGGAAAAGCACATATATAAAAAATGATGTACTCCACGACCAAACGATGACATCTTAAATAGGTATGGAATATTGATAAACAACATTAACATGATGAAGCGAAAATGTTGTTGTATGAAATTTACAATCCCATTCCATATTCTTTTACTTCTTCTTGTGTCTTGTGGTTGTATGAATTGATTTGCTGCCTGCATGATGAGAATATGATGTATCTATTTGCAAAGGTATATTTTTTTTAGTAATAACATATAAAACCATTATATGTGTTACTTTTCAGCAATAATAAGTTATGTTTGTTGCGCCTATGCTGATAAGCAATACCTACTGAATCTTAATAATATCAACCCTATGTTGCTTTTGGTTTGTTGTGGCAAAAGTACAAAAATAATTTCACGTCAGAATCGCCATCTCAATTGCATCTCAAGGTCGGTTTGTGAACTTTGGTTGATTTGTTGGTACGAACTGCCAATCTTGTCACGGTCAAAGTAGTGCGTGGTTCCC
Organism: Hoylesella buccalis ATCC 35310; assembly: GCF_000177075.1. Lineage (GTDB taxonomy): Bacteria > Bacteroidota > Bacteroidia > Bacteroidales > Bacteroidaceae > Prevotella > Prevotella buccalis. The sequence continues at coordinate 9,434 of NZ_ADEG01000012.1, read as the reverse complement.
AGCTTTGCCATGAACATAAGTTTGCTGTTGGCATCCCAACGCACGTTGATGGCATAACGCATGCCCTCTCCAGAGAACACGGGGAAGGCGAACGTGTAAAGCAAACCACGCTCGTAACAGTAAATGCGACTGCTAAAATCGTCGGTATTGAAATACCCTATATTGGCAAACGCACGCAAACGTCCCTGCCGATAGCCCATGGTTTCGGCAATCATGTAGCCAAAACTCTTGGTTGACAAGTCATGATAGGACAGGTAGCCTTGCGTCTTGAACAGCCAATGTTCGTCGTCAAACGTCACGGATAGTCGCCCTAGGTGGATGCGTTCGGGCAACAAGGCTGATTTCTCCGCATTATCTTTCTCCCTAAGCCGCAGTCGGTAGCGCCCTTGCAGCTGCCACTTGCGTCGCTGGTAGTTGCCCATCAGCAGACAGTCCCATGCTGAACTGGCCTTGCTCACTTGATATCTGGCCCATGGAAAGTAGGCATAGTCAACGTAAGCCATCAACGATAGATGGCGAGAGGCGTGCCAGTTGGTTCCCAGATAGATGCCGCTTTCATTCTGTGCTTTCCCTCCTTCGCTGAAACTTTGACTGAACAGCGAGTGATATTTGTAGGAGTAGAAACGCTGAACGGCCATCACCGACCACGTTGACGTGCACTGATAGCTCAAGTAGTGTACCGTGGCCAAGGTTCTACAATCGCCTGTGGCGGTCTCACCTTGTATGGATAATTTACGGCTGACGTAACCATAATCCACGCTGGCATTCCAAAACGACTTGCCCGAAGCGTTGTATAGGCGATACAACTGTTCCGTTTTCGGGCGCAATGGGCGGTCGAGTGTCGTGTGAAAGGCTGTCATTCCCACATGAAAACCATTTTTGAAATATTGCGCATGGCCACCGACCACCAGCTCGGCTGTGTTGTGTTTGCGAGCCATTTCGTGCTCCGTGCGATGGTAACCCGTTTTCACAATCGTAGCAATGGCCGTGCTGTCGTCGTTTCTCAACGTGCCGTCTATCTTGCGATATGATGCGAATCCTGTCAAATCCAAGCCGCGCACGACGTTCACTGTGGCTGCAACTCCCTGCATGTAGTTGGCTTCCGAGCGTGACGACTGCGCCCGAATAGTGTTGGTGTTGTTGCCCAAAGCAGACAATGTTGCTAACTTTCCGAATCCAAAGTCACGGTTCATGCTGACACCCAGACCGAACTTCAGTCGATAACGACCAATCACCATCGATTTCAGCCGTCCCCAGTTTTTCAGCTGGAGATAGTAGGAATAATAGTCGTAACCCCACTTGTTGCGACCCGCAAACCACGGTTCGCCCGCATCTTGCGACCCCACGAGACCCGCATTGACGTACTGTCCGTACTTAAAGTTGTATCGCCACCAATGTTTGTAGGGATAACCCAGGTAGCCTTTCTCGTCACCTTGACGTTTGTAAAACGGCACTTTTCCCGTGAATAAAAGTTCATGACGACCATACTTCATGACATCGCCCGCGGAAGGGAATGCCTTCGGCCGCTCCGTTCCAAGGGTGACGAAGAAGGATAGCAGTTTCCTACGCGTTGCGTCGAGCGACTCAATCATCGCCAACTCGCCCCAACTGCGTATCGGCGCATAGCGATCCAGATACTCCACCAGCTCTTCTATCTGCTGTGGTGTCAAGAAAGGAAGCTGTTCCAGGTCCTCCCTTTTGGCCTCATTCAGGTTCAAAGGGTGCTCAGCCAGCTCGCTCAACACCTCATAAGCGGTCTCCCAGGAACCCGATTCTATGCCGTCAATGTCGGTCAACTGCTCATAATAGGTCTCCCAGGACAGCTTGTCCTGCGCCAGGGTGAAGCCGCCAAACAGCAGAAGAAACATGCATATGAAGGTCTTTTTCATGTATTGTTAAGAATAGATGTGGTGGTGTTTTCCTAGCATCAACCGCATCAGGTAGTCAACAAGTGTGGATTCACAAAAATAATGTGAAATCCTTGAAAAAGCAAATAAAAATAAATTTATTTCCTCTTACTGCAAATGATAAATGAAAGATTGTAAGTCTGCCTCGTCAGAACTGGTGCCATAATACACTCTGTATTTGCCTGGAACCACACGGATGGTGTTGGTTTGTTCGTCAAAACGCTCGAAAGATTTGCGTGGAAGATTCAAGGTTACCGTGCGTTGCTCACCGGCTTGCAGTGCCATGCGTTTGAAACCCCTCAACGATTTAATGGGGCCATTGGGGTCATCAAGGCAACTAATGTACAATTGCACCACCTCCTCGCCATCACGTTTGCCCGTGTTTTTCACGCTTACCGTGAGTTTTCCGTTCCTCATCTTCGCCTTTCCTATTTTGAAGGACGTATAACTCAGACCATGTCCGAACGGGAAAAGAGGTTTTCCTTTGAAGTATCGATAGGTTCTGTTACGCATGTTGTAATCCAGATAGTCGGGTAGTTGAGAGTCATCCCGATAGAACGTAACGGGCAATTTTCCTGCCGGATTGTAATCACCGAACAGCACATCGGCCACAGCCTCACCGCCACGTTCACCCGGATACCATGCTTGTAAGATAGCATCGGTATGTGTTACCTCCGGAACCAGCCCAATGGCGCTGCCACTACAGTTGACCATGATGACCTGTTTGCCTGCGGCATGCAGGGCTGCAATCATCTCTCGCTGCACTTGGGGCAATTCAATGGTCACCCTATCGCCGCCTTTGAAGCCTTTTGCCTCGACCTCCAGCTGCTCGCCTTCCAACTGAGGAGAGATACCTCCGACGAAGATTACCGTCTTGTTGTCTCCCACTTCTTCGACCAACTGCTGCGTGGTCAGCGCCTGATTACCTCTTCGATGCGGTTCAACCAGGCCACAACCTTCAATAAATTTCACACGCTGTGCACCTATCTTGCGACGTATTCCGTCGAGTATCGTTACGGTGTGGTGCGGCGTCCCATTGTAGTTTCCCCACATCATGACCGAATCATTGGCGTTTGGACCCATGACTACCACTTGCTTCAGCTGCTTGGACAAGGGCAATGCATGCATGGGATTGTGTAATAGCGTCATGGTTTCGCGTGCCATTTTCAATGCCACCTCTCGGCTTGCCGGTGTACTGACGTCCTTCATTGAGATGGCATTCCAGCGTGTAATTGAATCGGGATCAAACTCACCCAGCTGCATTCGTCCTACAATCAGGCGCTTCAAGCTTTTGTCGATGCGCTCTTCCGTCACCTTTCCCAGCCTCACCGCCTCTGGCAACGAACCGTAAGTTTGACCGCAGCTCATGTCGGTACCACCTTTGACTGCACGCGCTGAAGCATGTGCAGCATCGGGTTCTACTTCATGAAAGCCCTTACGCCAAATGTCATCGATAGCACCACAGTCGCTTACCACAATACCTTTGAATCCCCATTCGTCTCTCAAGAGTTGTTCCAGAAGCCGCTGGTCGCTGCAACAGGGCTCGCCATCAATGCTGTTGTAGGCACACATCACTTCTTTCACACCGCCCACTTGCACCAAATGTTTAAAGGCAGGAAGGTAAGTTTCATGAAAGTCACGAGGCGAAACATCGTCAATGCTGATTGAGTGGCGGTTCCATTCAGGGCCACTATGCACGGCAAAATGCTTGGCACAGGCAAAAGCCTTGTAATATTTGTGTGGCCCCTTGCCACCTTGCAAGCCTTCAACCACGGCACAGCCCATGCGCGATGTCAGGTAAGGATCTTCTCCATAAGTTTCCTGACCTCGTCCCCATCGAGGGTCACGGAAGATATTTACATTGGGTGTCCACAACGAAACGCTCCAAGAAGTGTCAAAATATCCCTTCTTGGCAGCTACATTGTATTTGGCACGTGCTTCGGTACTGGCGATGTTGAACACTTGTAAAAGCAGTTCATCGTCGAACGATGCCGCCATACCAATGGTCTGAGGAAAGACTGTTGCCAACCCTGTTCGAGCCGAACCGTGCAGTGCTTCGCCCCACCATTGGAATTGCTTGATGCCCAAACGCGGCACAGGTTTCGAGTTGTTTTGCATCAATCCCGCTTTTTCCTCCAGCGTGAGGCGTTTACAAAGGTCGTCGGCTCGCTGTTCAAACGATAGGCGAGCATCTTGAAAGGGATAGGTTACTTGGGCCTGTATGCTGCCAGCAGCACAAGCCAGTGCCAGGATAGTGATATGAATTTTCTTCATTATTTCGGGAAAATACTAAGATGAACAGATTGTTAGTTTGTGATGAGTGATGCCTCATGGGTAAGTGATAACCGCATCGTACGCATGGCACTTGCCATGAAGACAGCGTATTTCGGGTGGGCAGAGGCGCTTACTGTTGGTTCGTTGGTGGAGTTTCACCAGGCTTCCTTCTCGACATGGCACCAATCAATCATGTCTTTGATTTGCCAAAACATTAAACTGCCTGCCATGATGTGCATATAATAACATATCATAATAGGTGGCAATGCCCGGTTTGAGTGAACAATAAAGCCCAAAGTCAATCGCATCCTTTGTAGCATACAATTGGCTTCGGGCTTAGTTTGATATTCCGTTATATGGAAAGCAGAAAGGTTATTTCACTTCCCAGATATCATTTGTCTCCAATAATTCGGCAAAGTTATGATAGTGTTTCTTTGCTGTTACTTCCTCAATCTGCTTGTTCACCATCTCATCATACGTTGGTGCTTCCACGTCACGGATGACACCCAGAGCCACAGGAAAACCATGTTCGTTGTCCATCATGGCCAGTTTGAGGTGTAAAGTGTCGTCTTGTGCATGCGCATCGTGTACCAAAATGTCTTTCTCCGTCACGCCATTCTCGCCCAACTTCACCACTTTCAGACCGAAACCATCTTGCACGAGGCCATATTCATTATTCTCTCCAAACAACAATGGTTTGCCATGCTCTACATAGATGGCATGCTGTTTCCGCCCGTCTTTGGTGTATATTGGCTCGTAAGCACCGTTATTGAAGATCACGCAGTTTTGCAAAATCTCGCATAGCGATGCACCTTTGTGCTTGTAAGCAGCTTGAAGAATCTCAATAGTATGCGGCGTATCGTTGGCAACCGCACGCGCAAAGAACCTTCCGCGGGCACCAAAGCAAAGCTCTGCTGGCTGGAATGGATCTTCCACCGTACCGTAGGGCGACGATTTAGACACGAATCCTCGGGGTGAGGTAGGTGAATATTGTCCCTTTGTCAAGCCATAAATGCGGTTGTTGAGCAAAACCATGTTCAGGTTAACATTGCGCCTGATGGCGTGAATGAAATGGTTACCGCCGATAGCCAGTCCATCTCCATCGCCACTAATCTGCCACACCGTGAGGTTTGGATTCACGATTTTGGCTCCAGAAGCGATGGCAGCAGCTCGTCCATGGATGGTCTGCATGGCATACGTACTCATGTAATAAGGCAGTCGACTCGAGCATCCGATACCCGAAATCACTGCTATTTCATGTGGCGGAACGCCCATTTCGGCCATCGCCTTGTGCAAATTGGCCAAGAAGAAATGATCTCCACAACCCGGACACCAGCGTGCCAGGCCTTTTTTATATTGATTTGCTGTGACTTGTGTCATTTTCTATCCTCCAATATTTTTGTAAATGCATCTACCAACTTAGCCACTACGAATGGCTGTCCCTTTACTTCGTTATACTGATATGGAACAAATCCGTCGACTTTCGAGCGGAGATAGGTGGCAAACTGTCCCATGTTTTGTTCGGCTACCACCACTTTAGGATAGCGTTTCAGCACCTCAATGGCGTTGGCCGGCAGCGGATTGATGAACTCAAAGTGAGCCAAAGCCACTTTCTTACCTTGCTCCAAGAGTTCTTCCATCGCCGTATACAGGTGTCCATAGGTACCACCGAAGCCCACAATCAGCAACTCGGCACCATCCACATCGCCCGAAACATGCAGGTCGGGAACAGGAATACGAGCCACTTTCTCAGCTCTATTGCGCACCATCTGATGGTGGTTTTCGGGATCATTGGATATTTGTCCAGTGGCCGAGTCTTTCTCCAGTCCGCCTATGATGTGGGCATAACCCTCTTGACCCGGTACAGCCCAATAGCGAGCCATCGTCTTTTCATCGCGCATATATGGCGTGTATTTATCTTTCATCTCTTCCGTAACACGGTGCGGTGTGATGCTTGGCAGATCTTTTACTTCCGGTATGGGCCATGCTCCCGACCCATTAGCAATGTAAGCATCGCTCAAGACCACGACAGGCGTCATGTGTTCCATGGCGATTTTGCAAGCCATGTAGGCTGCGTCGAAGCAGTTTACAGGACTGGTTGGTGCAATCACGGGCATGGGTGACTCGCCGTTACGGCCGTAAAGCACCTGCAAGAGATCGCCCTGCTCAGTCTTTGTGGGAAGTCCAGTCGATGGACCGCCACGCTGAACATCAATCATTACCAAGGGTAATTCGTCCATCACGGCCAAATTCATGCCCTCAGACTTTAAGCAAACGCCAGGTCCTGAAGTGGATGTTACGCCCAGTGCGCCTGCGAAAGCAGCACCAATGGCTGTGGCGCAACCCGATATTTCGTCTTCACACTGCATGGTAATCACACCCATTGATTTGTGTTTGGCCAGTTCATGCAAGATGTCTGAAGCCGGTGTGATGGGGTATGAGCCAAGGAACAGCGTCACGCCAGCCTTCTCAGCAGCAGCCATCAGTCCGTAGGCCGTTGCCTTGTTGCCCGTGATATCCATGTATCTACCAGGTACTTTATGACGTGTTTCGATGCGATAAGTCGATGGTACGCTGGAGTGGGTGTTCTCTCCATAATTGTAACCCGCCTCAACAACTTTCTTATTGGCTTGATATATCTCGGGTTTCTTACTGAACTTCTTTTCCAAGAACTTGTCTACCAACGACAAGTCACGATTGAACAGCCAGCAAACCATGCCCAATGCAAACATGTTGCGACACTTCAAGATAGACTTGTTGTCCATGCCCGAGTCCTTCAGACACTCCTTGACCAGTGTCGTTATAGGGCATTCCACCACACGGTCGGGATCAATACCCAGCTCACCCAAGTAATCCTCGCTGGTAATTTCGGCCTTCTGCAAATCGGCTGCCTTGCAATTGTCAGTGTCGACGATGATGGTCGCCGTAGGCTTGGCAAATTTTAACTGCGTTTTCAAGGCTGCTGCATTCATGGCAACCAGCACGTCACACTGGTCACCAGGTGTGTAAACGCGCGATTCACCAATGTGTACTTGATAACCACTGACGCCTGTCAGTGAACCTTGCGGAGCACGAATGTCTGCCGGATAATCAGGAAAGGTAGATATGTCATTACCTACCGTGGCTGAAATAGTAGAGAAGATGTTCCCTGCAAGCTGCATTCCGTCTCCCGAATCACCGGAAAACCGAATGACTACATGTTCGAGTTCTTTAACCCGTAAACCTTCTGATTCCATTTTATTTTGTTTAGATTAGTCAGTATGCAAAGGTGATAAATATTATCGATACAACAAAATAATTGCAAGAGTTTCTTTCCACCCTGCGAAATTATCGCTACTTTTGTCCAAAAGATGATGAGAAAATTGGTCTATATTGTTCTGCCCTTCATGCTGTTTGCGGATTTGCAAGCGTATGCGCAGAACAACAATCGCACCCAGCCAACCCCGCCGGAAGAGCGACAGGTTGACATGGACAGTCCCACTTTCGAACCGATGGTGAAGGTGGGTAAGGTGCTGCATGGCAAAGATTCCATCCCTTACATGGAGTTTGGTAACGTCTACGTTTACCCAGAACCGGTCTTCAAGAGTGCCCGTCAGCGCGCGGTTTACAACCGATTGGTGCGCAACGTGAAACTGGTGTTGCCCATAGCCAAAGAGGTGAACCGCATTATCATCGAGACTGGCGACTACTTACAGACGCTGCCCAACAAGCAAGCGCGTGACGAACACATGAAATTGGTGGAGAAAGGCATACGCGATGAGTACACGCCTCGTATGAAAAAGCTGAACTACCAGCAAGGAAAGTTGCTCATCAAACTGGTGTATCGCGAGTGCGATTCGTCCTCCTATCAGCTCATACAGGCCTTCATGGGGCCTATACGAGCTGGCTTTTGGCAGGCTTTCGCTTGGGCCTTCGGTGCCAGTTTGATGAAAAAATATGATGCCGAGGGTGTTGACCGGCTCACCGAACGCGTGGTGTTACAGGTAGAAGCCGGACAACTCTGACGCTTGTGAGTAAATAGCTGAAATCCAATACTTTACCACTTCGTTTCCAAAGTCATTGAGTTTGATCCCCAAAGTCAATGCTTTTCCTTATCAAACTCAATGCTTTTGGTAGGCAAAGTCAATGCTGTTGGCGAGTGATGTCAATTCTTTGAATCAAGCGCAAGTATGTCATTGAGTTTGTCAACCGCTATTCTTCGCTGAACAGCACCTGCACTACGGTCTGTCCAACGGCCTTGAGTGTGTTTTTGTCGATATGCTCCATCGTGTCGTGAATGGTGTGCCAGGTGGGGCCGAAGCTGCTTTGTGGGCAGTCGGGGTAGAAGGGAATAATGTCGATGGTTGGTATTTTGGCGTGCTCGTTCACGGGAATGTGGTCGTCGGTGATGTAGCCTCCGTCCTGTCTGGGGAAGTAACTGCCGTAGCCTGCCGCTTCGGCTGCCGCCCAAACTTTCTCCACAATGTTGGGTGCATATTGCTTAGAGGCCAACTCTTGGTAGAATTTAGCCCCTTGTCCGCCTACCATGTCCAACAATATGCCATATTCAGGGCGATTGTCGTGCGATGCGTTTTTCGCCCAATATTGTGCGCCCAAGGCCCAAGAGTCTTCGCCACCTGACTGTTTTTCCCATTGTGGCGTGCCCCAATCTTCGGCATCAAAGCATACGAAGTCGATGCCATAGGTCAGGGTGGTGTCGTTTTGAAGCAGCCGAGCCAGCTCCAACATCACGGCAATTCCACTGGCACCATCGTTGGCAGCCATCACAGGTTTGCGCCAATTGGTGCTGTCTGGGTCGTTGTCGGCCCACGGACGACTGTCCCAGTGGGCGCAGAGCAAGATGCGTTTGGTGGCCTCTGGTTTGTATTTGGCCATGATGTTGGTGGCATGCAGCGTGGTGCCGTCATAGCCTTTCACATCCGTTTTTTGTGTGGTCACATCGCATCCAAACTGTTGGAATTTACGGATAATCCAATTGGCACATTGCTCGTGCGCCTCGCTGTTCATGGTACGCGGGCCAAAGTCGCATTGCGCTTGGATGTAAGCGTAAGCCGAGTCGGCGTTGAATGCTGGTCCCACCGGCTGCTGTGCCAAAGACGTTTCACCCTCGTTGCCCATGTCTGACGAGGCTCCTTTCGTGGCTTGCCAGCCCAAAGCCACGGCTGCGGCCAGAACGATACCCATTATTGTCACCATGATGATTTGTTTTTTCTTCATTGGTTTGTTTGCTTGTCGATAAGAATGTGAATGTGT
>NZ_ADEG01000013.1 GCF_000177075.1 Hoylesella buccalis ATCC 35310 | reverse complement strand
TAGGCTTATGAAATTATGTGCATGAGGGGGAGAGGGTTGCAACTGGGTTTTACGACTGACCCCACTTTATTCATAATCTATGCCGCGCATAACTAAAATAAGCCAAAGTAAGATTGTTGCCTTACTTTGGCTTATTTCGTATATTCCCACCGAATATCCAAAGGGCATCACCCTTGTTCTGGATGTTTCTTTGAAGCAATTTATTTATCTTCCTCGTCCTTCTTTGCGGTTTTTCGAACGGCACGTTTGCGCTTTGGCTTCTCCTCCGTTGCGTTTTTCTCTACTTTCACACCAGCCAGTTCGGGATCAATCATGATACGACCACAATACTCACACACGATGACCTTCTTGTGCATCTTGATGTCCAGCTGTCGCTGAGGCGGAATCTTGTTGAAGCAACCACCACAAGCATCACGCTGCACATAGACAATGCCCAGTCCGTTTCGTGAGTTTTTGCGGATACGTTTGAAGCTTGAAAGCAGACGTGGTTCTATCGTCACCTCGAGTTCACTGGCCTTGTTTTTCAGTTTTTCCTCTTCGTCACGCGTTTCCTGCATGATGTCATCAAGCTCTTCCTTCTTCTCCTTCAAGGCTGCCGTACGATCCTTAATCAGCTCTTCGGCCTCTGCCAAATCGGCATTTTTCTCCTCCACCTTGATCAAAGCTTCTTTGATTTTCTTGTTGCAAAGCTGTATCTCAAGACTTTGGAACTCAATTTCCTTGGTCAGCGTGTCGTATTCACGATTGTTTTTTACCTCGTCAAGCTGCTTCTTGTAACGCTCCACACTCGATTCGGCACTTGTAATGTCTGCCTTCTTCTGGGTGATGGCCTTCTTGAACTCGTCGATGTCGGTCTTAATCTTCTCCACACGAGTGGTCAGACCAGCTATCTCGTCCTCCAGGTCCTGCACCTCAAGTGGCAGTTCCCCGCGCAAAGCTCGTTTCTCATCAATGCCCGACAGGGTGGTTTGCAACTGATAAAGCGCCTTCAACTTCTCTTCTACTGATAAATCTGTAGGATCTTTCTTTGCCATGTTCTATTCTATTTTTAATTGATTCAACCCATTATTAAAGGTAGATGATTGGATTCGTATTGATGTTGGTCAGGTGACATTCAGCTCCGGGACACTGCTCCTCGATAACCTGTTTCAAAAGCTCGATAGTGTACTGTTCACTCTGATAATGACCTATCACGGCCAGCTGAATGCGCTGCTCCATGTCGAAGAACTCGTGATAGCCCATTTCGCCCGTCACAAAGGCATCGGCACCAGCCTGTAATGCGTCTTTCAAGAGAAACGAACCCGACCCTCCACACATTGCAACGGTTTTGATGGGTCGCCGCAACAGCTGATTGGCCTGCACGCACTCCACGTCAAATTCGCGTTTGAGCATCATGATGAAGTCATCAGCAGCCATTGGTTCTGCAAAGGATCCGACAACACCCTCACCGCCTTCCACGCCATCAACCAGCTGCGTCTTGCCGATGAACGACAGGTTCTGCAACCCCATCTTCTCGGCAATCTTGTAGTTCACGCCACCTTTGGCACTGTCCAGATTGGTGTGCATGGCTACGATGGCCACGTTGTGACGGATGGCCTTCATGACGGTTCGCTGCACATAGTTTTGATCGGAGATGCACGACAGCCTGCGGAATATCAGGGGATGGTGCGCCACTATGAGATTACACCCCAGCGCAACAGCCTCGTCAACAACCTGTTCCGTCACATCCAAACACAATAAAGCCCCTGATAGTTCCGCCTCTGTCAATCCAACTTGCAATCCAGCGTTGTCATAATCTGCTTGCAAGGGCAAAGGCGCGAATCGTTCAAGGGCATTCAGCACTTCTATTATCTTCACGCTACCTATATTATTTAGCTGTTGCAAAGATAGTGTTTTCACGGCAAACACGCAACTTTGTACCTATCTTTAACGTTATTTTCCGTTTCACCTACTCTTCACAACCCTACTTTTTCTAAGACAAAACCCTATACTCATGCGACCCATCGCCATAGCATGAATAAAAAAGAAGAACATGCAAGCATGGCACCAGATGAATACAGCCAATCACTGAACGGATTGTTGTGAACGTGTTGCGAGCCATGGCATCGCTACAAATCGAAGTTGATGCCGTACTTCAGGTTGATGGAGGGCATGACATGACCGTCAATATAATGTATCACGACATCAGCACCCCATATTCCAGAAGACGGCAGGTAATAGTCTATACCCAACACGCTGGCCGCAGAGAAGCCTTTAAACTCGTGTCCTTCTATCTCGGTCACTATTTTCTGTTTCGGATTACCCGTCGTTTCAATGGCTCCCCAGCCTCCCAACAACTGCGCATAAGCATGTAGGTGATCGTTCACAGGATGCAGATAGCCCGCACCCACACCCATGAAGGAAGCATCCTGGTTGTGCTTTAGGCTTATCGCCTCGTTGGCATAAACGCCCGGGTATGTTCCCCTACTGAAGCCACCATGTATCAGGGCAGCCGCAAACCAGTTGTCTGTTACCATACACCTACCTGCGAGATTATAGTCCCACCCTATCTTTTTGGTCATGCCGGAGAAATATTGCAGGCCACCAGAAAGCTCTATCCGGATGATTTGCGCCTTAACCTTCAATGGACATGCGCTCATCATCATGACCAGCCAGCAAACGCACCACAGGCGAAAGCTGGCTGATAATTTCTTGCAGGCGCATACTAAGCGCTTGTGACACAACATACCCCGATATTTATGGATGATAAATTTCAGCAATGGTTTCAAAATCATCCGGGCGGATGTCCTGATTGTTTATCTTCTTCGCCAAGGCTGCATCGTCATTAAGATATTCCAACAGCAGTTTGCGCTTCTGTCGCTTGCTGATGTCAGAGACCGAAATCGTCTTTGGCATTTTGCCGCCTTTCTTTAGTGCCAGATGCTCAATGCTACCGTTCTGCACGCTGGTAATTTTAAGGTATCCACTCGAGGGAATGGAGTAATCAAAACTGCATGTATAGAATTCGACATACGGTCCTGTTGCAGTCACTGCCATCCACAATGGCTTACGCATCTTTTTCCTCAGAAATTCTGATGGGAGATACTTCAACGTGTGCTTACGCTCAGGATGCGTCTTCTTCCACACGGTAAGCGAGGCGATGTCTTTAGCTTCCACAACGGTCTTCTGCCCATCGTTGACCACAATCGAGAGACGCTTGGTGTTGACATTGGGCATCTCTACACGTCCCACATACTCCTTACCATCTTTCATGATAATCTTTCCTTCTTCCTTGTCGGTAGCGTCTTTAACCAGTCCGTAAATTTGACACCCACCAAGGGTCATCGCCACGCATACGGTGGCAATGACGGCAAACAGTGATTTTCTCATATCTGTATATTTAGTTAATAGTCAATTTGTTGTCTACCAAACGTAAGCCACTCCTACTTGGAACAACGTCCGATCGTAGTTTTTAACGTACCGGTATTTTACCTCGGCAAAGCCTTTGAACGATGGAGTGAAATAATACTCACATCCCGCCCCGAGGTCAAAATTGAGATTGCCTTCCGAATCGTCCGCATAGTCATCAGGAAGAATGTCGACACCCGCAGGCTTCTCTATCACATTGTTCAGCTTCATGATGGAATATCCCAAACCTAAAACAGGATAAATGCCCAGCTTGGGAGTCAACGGAAACACATAGTTGAAGTCGGTGCCAAACTCAATAAAGCTGGCGTTGTTTTGTTTGAAAAAATAGTTGGCAAACATGCTAAAACGGAACTCATCACCAAAAAACTTTTGCAATGTCAATCCGGCACCGCCATGGTTGTAATCTCCACTTGTTCCATAGAGGCCCGAGGCTCCGAACGCATAAGATCCAAAGTCTGTCTTAATTTTGGCGTTTGTTGACATGCAACAAGCAACAATGCAAATAAATGCAACAAATAATCTCTTCATACGGTGTTTATTTAGTAAAGAATTTAACATTTCAAGGCCATTGCTTCACGCTCCAATATCAGGCGCATGTTGATTGAAAACGACCATGCAAAAATAAAGAATAATATTGATATTTTGTTTTTTTACATACTTTAACGATAAAATTATTAGTTGACGAGTTGACAAGGTAACGAGTAAACAAGTTGATTAGTCCTTCAGCTCATCTCTCCCCTCCTTCGGAGGGGTCAGGGGAGGCTTCCCCCTCCTGTTAAATAAAATGACAAAAAAACTGCATTTAGTTTTTCATGAAATAGAAATATTTAGCGACAAAAACAAGCAAAACAACCGTGTTCAACACGCTCTACAAGTGCACGCCACCGTTATAGCATTGAGTTAACGCTGTAATATGTATCACTTTGGCAGCCTACAGTCATGCTTTTGAGGACCAAAAGCATTGCATTTGCACGGAAAAAGGGCTGCTTTTCGACCGAAAAATCAATAAAAAGAGGATAAAAGAAATGGCGTTTTCGCATAACTTATTGACACAGTGAACGATAAGAAACCTTGAAATGCTTGCGATATTTGCAAGCAACCAAGGACGTCATGAATTTGGCGAGAATTATGAGAGGGCTGTTGTAAAGAAAACAGAGAGAAAATCTCGCCCTGTTCATGCTAAGAAGTGGGGAAAACATGGCCCAGTGTGTGGCTGGTCATCAGTTGGTGTCCTGCCGCTCAGTCCCCTTTAATTGGGCATAATCATCCAGCAAATATCGGCGCGAGACTGCCACGGTGACGATGATGGAGAGTACCGCTGCCGTAAACATGGCCACCAACAGCGCCACCTGGCACGCCACGGCTGTGAGCACACTGGCGCCTCCCAACAGCATGCCCCACATCACCAACGGCGACACACCCATGACAACCCACCCCATGCCTGACAGACTGGGCAGGGCCGACTGCTGTATTGCACGCCGCAACAGGTAGCCGAGCGCATGGCTGTGGGTGGCACCATTGGCCAGCAAATAGTGGTAAAGCTGCCCATGGTGGCGCAATCCCATATAGTAAACATACAGGGCTTTGCTGTTTGCGTGGATGAGATGCCCGGTCAGCATCGCCACGACTGGTATCACATAACGGGGTTCAAACACGTTTGTGCCTCCCATAACCAACAACAGCACATACAGACCAACCACCAGAATGCCTGCAAACGTACCGGCCAATACGGGCAGAAACAATTGCCGCAGGGGCAACTTGGCCCGCACAATGGACAACGTGGCTCCCCAAACGACGATGAGCAGAGAGAACAACAGCGTAAAGAACGGGTTGTCAAGTGTGACAACTTCGTACAGCAACACACCCAGCACCAAAAGGCTGCCCGCCATTTTAAGGAACGAACGAAGCGTCTTCGTGAGCAGTGGGATGTTGAACACATAAAAAACATAGCAGGGAACAAGCAACAGCAAGAGTCCCAACATACATTGCATGAAAGTGATGTCCATTTTGTCTACGGTGTCAAATTGATAACCACATCAGCCATTTCGGCAACTTGCTCGTCGGTGGTTGTCCACAAGACAAGATGCCCGTCGGCCTTCATCGACTGCATATACGACAGCACCAAAGGCACACTTTCGGGTGTCTGCCAAGCCGTTGGCTGATTGAGAAGAATTATATTTCGATTGAGAACGCCAGCAAACGATAGCATGACGCATTGTTGCACGTCGCTTGGAAGCGAGCACAACTGCTGCTCATAACACGACTTGTCAACGCCCAACAACTGCCATTGCCTTAAAAGAGCCGTCTTTTGCTCGTGTCGTGCTGGTGCTTCCATGTCTACCAGCAAATGGAAAAGCGAGGACACGGATATGTCGCCAAACTCAAATTTGCTGGGAACGTATGCCATCATCTGCCGAAAGAAAGGAGCCGACAGAGGGGTGACACGCTCGCCATCTACCGACACATACCCGCTTTCGAGCGGCTGCAAGCCTAAAAAGGCG
Source organism: Hoylesella buccalis ATCC 35310 (assembly GCF_000177075.1). Taxonomy (GTDB): domain Bacteria; phylum Bacteroidota; class Bacteroidia; order Bacteroidales; family Bacteroidaceae; genus Prevotella; species Prevotella buccalis. Next base: position 11,119 of record NZ_ADEG01000013.1, on the reverse strand, counting down.
TGCAGCAAAGCCTCCAAAGCCTCTGTATCTTGTGCATGCACGCACGTCAACTGCCCATCCATAGCCATAAACGACAGGTCTTTGCATACAACGTGGCTATCCACTTTGATGGTGGCATCCTTGATTTCTATCATACATTGGCAAATGTACACAAAAAATATAAGAATCAACCGACTGTACCGTGATAAAAAATGGCTAAGCACCGGTCTAATGCCTCATTCCATCTTCCTCGTTGCATATATTTTAATTGTATAGGTTGTAAATCGCTTTTTTAGTGTATATTTGTAACGATAAAGTATCGACAATGAATAAACTGATGACAAAAGACAAGACACCCTACTACCTGCCTGCCGAATGGGAGCCGCAAAAAGCGGTGCAATTGACATGGCCGCATGCCCATACCGACTGGCAACCCTATTTGCAAGACATCGTTGACACCGAGGTGCAACTGGCAAGGGTGATTGCAAAATATCAGGAGGTGCTCATCGTCACACAAGATGTGGCAGAAACAAAACGCCACTTCACAGCACAGGAATGCCAACGAATCAGGTTCGTAGAATGTCCTCTCAACGACACCTGGGCACGCGACCATGGCTTCATCACCTTGCTGCCGAAGGACGACAAGGCTGCTCCTCTACTTTTAGATTTCCAATTCAACGGTTGGGGAAACAAGTTTGAAGCCTCCAAGGACAACCTCATCAACAGGCAGTTGGTAGCGCAAAACGCTGTAAAAGGCGAATATGTAGATTACAACGACTTTGTCTTAGAGGGAGGTTCCATCGAGAGCGACGGCAAGGGAACCATCCTGACCACCAGTCTCTGCTTGCTCGCTCCAAACAGAAACCAACCGCTGACAAAGCAAGAAATAGAACGAACGTTACTGGACAGATTGCACGCCGACCGCATCTTGTGGATAGACCATGGAAAGCTGGTAGGTGATGACACAGATGGACACATAGACACAACCGTGCGCTTTGCCCCAGATGATACCTTATTATATATAGGTACCGATGACGAGGAGGACGAGCAATACGATGATTTCAAAAAAATGGAACGACAGTTGAAAACGTTTCGCACCATTGAAGGCAAGTCCTATCGATTGCTCAAGCTCCCTATACCCCAGCCTATTTACTACCAAGGCGAGCGTCTGCCAGCCACTTACGCCAACTTTGTGGTCATTAATGGGGCGGTGATAGTTCCAACTTATCAACAAGACGAACTGGATGAGCAAGCACTCGACATCATTGGGACGGCCTTCCCCCACCGCGACATCATTCCTATAGATGCCACAACGGTTATCAAGCAACATGGTTCGCTGCACTGCCTCACCATGCAACAAATGCTAACTTTGAACATTGAACTTTGAACTTTGAACTTTGAACATTGAACTTTATGATTGGCAAAGCTATCAACTTGTGAACTCGTAAACTTGTAAACTCGTAAACTCAAACCTCATAAACTCATAAACTAAAAAATATGCATGAAATAAGAATAGGAATACTACAATTGCGGAACACAAAATGTGTAGACGATAACAAAAAGAAAATAGCCGAGAACATCACCGACTTGGCGCAGCGTGGCGCACAGCTCATTGTGTTGCAAGAACTGCACAACTCGCTCTACTTTTGTCAGGTGGAGGATGTAAACAACTTCGATTTGGCAGAACCAATCCCGGGTCCTTCTACAGAGTTCTTCGGCAAGTTGGCTAAAAAATTAGAGGTGGTCATCATCACTTCGCTATTTGAAAAGCGGGCTCCCGGCCTGTATCACAACACAGCAGTGGTGATAGAGAAAGACGGAACTATCGCTGGGAAATACCGCAAGATGCACATACCTGACGACCCTGCTTACTATGAAAAGTTCTATTTCACGCCTGGCGACTTGGGGTTCCACCCCATCGACACGTCCATCGGTCGCTTAGGTGTGCTGGTATGTTGGGATCAATGGTATCCAGAGGCAGCCCGACTCATGGCATTGCAAGGCGCACAACTGCTCATCTACCCCACGGCCATTGGTTACGAAAGCAGCGATGACAAGGATGAGCAGCAGCGACAACGCAACGCATGGATGACCGTTCAGCGCGGGCATGCGGTAGCTAACGGCATTCCCGTCATCACAGTAAACCGAGTTGGACACGAAGACGACCCTTCTGGACAAACCAATGGCATTAACTTTTGGGGTAGTTCGTTTGTGGTTGGTCCACAAGGAGAACTGTATTATCAGGCGTGCGATGACGATGAAGAGAGCGTGGTGATAGACCTCGACCTCGACCATAGCGAACAAGTACGCCGCTGGTGGCCATTCTTGCGTGACCGACGGATTGAGAACTATCAAGACATTGTGAAAAGATACATCGACAAATAGGCAACCGGAATGAAGCACATAGCCATGCAATAGATCCCATTCTGATTGAACATCGAATTCTTGGACGCAAAGGTAGCAAGCTGAAACGGTTTCTACACGTGCCTGTCTATTTGGCTGTTAACCTACAAAAAACTCCGCGTACTCAAACAAGTACGCGGAGTTTTTTATATTTCGATGCAACGTTAGTTGGTCAATACCATTGATTGAGCCACCCTAACGATGAGCAATTTGATATCTATCTCATTAGAAGAACAAGTAGCGATCATCAACTACGCCGGCCTTTATCACCAATTCGTTCATGAAGTTGCCTGCAAACTGCAATGCCTTCTGCCTAGCTTTATCTTCTTCTGCCTTTGCTTCAAACTTACCAGGACGGGTAGTCCGGTTGGTTACTTGGAAGACATAGACACCTGCATTGCCCTTAACAGGCTTGGCAGAGAACTGTCCTTTTGCCGTAGCAGCAACCGCACCACTCAAAGCAGGCTCACTGGCACCTGTACTCATCACAAACACCGGTGCCGAGAAGGTTACCTGATTGACAGGAGCAACGGTAGCTCCCTTCGCCTTAGCAGCAGACACAGACTTCACGTCCTTGGCCTTAGCCATCAACTGTTCGGCCTTCTTGTCACGCATTACCTCGGCTTTCAACATCTCCTTCACTTGTGGATCATCGTAAGCACGATAGCCCTTTGGATGAATCTTGTCAAGCACCACGAGCAACAACTGGTCGTTGTTACCGCACTCGTACATTGGAGATATTTCACCTTCTTTCGCCTCGAACAACCATTTCAGAGCGTCACGAGTGTCGTTGATGCCCACCAATGTATGTGTAGAAGTGGTGATATCCTTTGCTTCCTGCACCGTGTAACCACAGCCTTTTGCATTCTTAGCAATTTTATCCGGTGTCTGGTTGGCACTGACAAATGAGCTGAACTTGTTATAGGCGGTTGAATAAGTCTCCTTAGAGAAATCGATGGTCTTCTTAATGACGGCAGCCGTATATTTGTTAATCATCGCCCTGCGGTCAACAACCTGTATGATGACATTGCCTTGACCCAGCTTCATGTTTCTCGTTTCGCTAACGCCAAGATTATTGAGTGTATTGATATACGTCTTTGTATCAGCGTCCATAGACGGAGCTTGCTGATATTGTGCGGTCGTCAACCAGGTCTTTTCGCCCGTTTGTCCATATTTTTTGGCCAGCAACTCGAAATCGGCACCACCGTTCAATGCGGTGTAAATGGAGTCAGCACGCTTCTGAGCTTCGTCAGCTGTCGCACCCATTACCTGAATTTGGCGGTACTGCACCGAGTCGGGCAACAATTGTTTAGAAACCAGTTTAATAACATTCAGCGTGTTATCCATCTGACTTTCGAACGGACCAAAGGTCTGTCCAACTGCCATGGAGTCAAGTCTGTCGGCGATGTCAGCCGCATAAGCTGTCTTGGCAACAGGCAAACCTAAATAGTTCACCAATGACGTACTCTTGCGTACAGCGTTTGCAGGGTCGGCTGCTGCGGCCAAGTCGGCTGTATATTTCGTGAATGACTTCTGCAAAGCCGCACGGTCGTTTGCCGAAGGTGCTACCTGTACCGTCACATACTTGATGTCACGACTTTCTACATACTGCTTGAAACGGCCCTTCACTTCTTCGTATTTCGCCTTCAAGTCAGCGTCAGAGATTTTCACCTTGCTATCTTCAATACTTGAATAAGGGAACGTAGCCAGCTCTATCTGACTCTCCTCATTGGCCTCTTTGTATGCCATTTTGGCCTCAACAGGGTTAGAGAGGATGCAACTTGCAAGAAGACTTTGATATTTTTGCGCCAGCAATTGTTGACGAAGCGTCTTCTCTATGAACGTCCAATACTTGTACAATGCTTGATATTGCTCTGCAAGTTGTGGATTGGCGGTTTGCTGTGTCTTGTAATCAGCGAGGAACTTCTTCAGCGAATTCGCATCAAAACGACCCGTTTGTTGATTCACAAACGGTGTTTGCATCAACATGGGGTTGGTTCCTTCATTCAAGATATTCTGCAATTCGGCATCTGTTACGGTCAGTCCCAGCTTGTTGGCTTCATTCTCTACCACCTTGGTCTGAATGTAAGTTTGCCAAACCATGTCTTTCACTTGGTTCAACTGCATCTCATTGAGGTTGTTCACACCTTGTTGCATCTTGATGACTTCCGAATACTCATCAATGAGTTTTTGAAAGTCTTGCACGCTGACTTTCTCACCTAACACTTCGCCTATCTGCTGACGTCGGTCGTTTCGGGATGCTTCGCATGAACGAAATCCCTCTTCAGCAATAAACGCAAAAAGACCCAAACCGATAATACTAATCAAGATCAGGCCTCTTTTTCTAATTTTTCCTAATGCTGCCATTGTTAATTATACTGTTTTATTTTTTGTTTTTTATATTCGTCTTGAAGCATTGTTCGTACTACAAAATAACATAACAACCTGTGCCATGGTACTGTTAGTTACTTACAAAATGCGTACAAAAATACTAAATTCTTAGCAAACGCATGAATTTTTCAGTTGAAATTTTGCGTTCAAGCCCTTTTATAGGGTCATTCGGGCAGAACTTTCAGCTGAACCAGCTCTATTTTAGCGGTAGCAATCTTGATAATCTTGAACTCGAATTTTCCTATTTTGACAATCTCATTCAACTTCGGGAAGCTACGATAGGCATTCAATATCAACCCACCAAGCGTCATGTACTCCTCGCTTTCGGGCAAATCCAAGCTGAACATTTCGTTCACTTTGTCTATCTCCAGCCGAGCCGACAACAGGTATTCATCCTCGTTAGTCTGCTTGGCGACATATTTTAGGCTGTCGTGTTCGTCCTCTATCTCACCGAATATCTCCTCCACAATGTCCTCCAAAGAGACGATACCGCTGGTTCCTCCAAACTCATCGACCACCACTCCCAGGCTTTTTTTCTGCTGCAAAAGTATTTGCATGAGCTTCTGTGCGGGCATGGTTTCAGGCACAAAAGGCATGGAACGGATACCATCTTTCCATGAAGATGGATTCTTAAACAGTTCTGAACTGTGGATATAGCCTTTGATGTGATCGATATCATCCGTGTAAACAATGATTTTTGAATTACCACTCTCAATGAATTTCTGTCTCAATTCATCGAGTGTGCACGTATTGATGTCTACCGAATTAATCTCAGTTCGCGGCACCATGCAGTCGCGCACCTTCGTGTCTGGGAAATCAAGTGCATTGTGAAAGATTTTCACCTCATTCTCTATTTCCTCATTACTTCGCGCGTTATCAATGCTTGATTGAATCAGATAATCCAAATCAACCTTGGAAAATCCACCCGAGATGGCGTCTTTCGGAATGCGAACCCTGAACAGCCGAAGAATCAGCCCAGATAAAAAGGTTGCGAAACGGCTGATAGGCCATAAGATGACGTAAAACAAATAGGCAGGAAAGGCGAACACTTGCATCAGTCGGTTGGGGTTGCTTTGAAACAGTGTTTTTGGCAAAAACTCGCCCGTAAACAAGATAATCAACGTCGACAGCACCGTATCTGCCGGCACGGTGAATGCGGCATCCATCCCGGAAAAGATTGTTTGATCAAAGAGACGCGCAATCAAGATACCATATACCACCAGCACAATGTTGTTTCCCACCAGCATAGTGCTGACAAAGCTATTGGGGTTGTTGAAGAAAAGAGACAAGAAGCGCTTCGAAATACCCATTTTCTCCTTGTCCATCTGTGCGAGCATACGGTTGCTGGACACGAAAGCTATCTCCATTCCTGAAAAGAAAGCAGAGAGTATCATCGTGATGAGGATGCCGATAATCAGCGTTAAATCAACTTGTTCATTCATTGTTCAAATCCTTATCAAGGGGTCGTTGGCATCTTAGGTCGTGGTGATGCTTGCGGACGACTGAAAGTATTGAGGCTATCTACTGCCACGGTAGTGGTGTCAGACTCGCCCGTAAAGTCGGATTTTTCAAACGAACCCCTACTGTTGGTCACAAGGTATCGGGTCATCCTCTCATCACTTCGGAAATAACTTCCTTGCAGCGTTCGCTTGGGAGTGACAAGTTTTGAGTACTTACGCGAATACAACTCGTGTGCTCGCCTATCCAGAAACAACTCCTCACTGGTAAAGTCCAGTCCGTCTTTGGTCAATATCTTCACCCGTCCCCGCAGTTCCCAAAGCTGCTTGTCGGTGTAATAGTAGGCCGTATCGCATTGTATGTAGGACTGCACATGGAAACTCTCATCAAACTGTTCCAAGAAAGCTCCCTTGATGAAAACCGACTTTTGAGAGGTTTCATTTTGGTAGATTTCCCATCGTTCTGTCACTATTTTATACTTGATGACGCCCGAGTCGGATATCAACTGGTTCACCCCATAGGTAGTCATCATAGGCACCGAGTCGCGTTCATGAATGGCAGGCGCAATATGTTCCCTCTGTTTTTCGCACGAAATGAAAAACAGAATGTGCAACAATAATAAGATAGGTATGACAGACTTCTTGACCATTCAGTTACCTTCCCTGCCTCACAAAGCAGATTAATTAACCTTCCATTTAGCGAACCAACGCTCGTTGAAGGTCAGTCCGATATTGATACGAAACGTATTCTCTGTGATAAAGACCTTCGAATCCTGTCGAACCCACTGCGCAGAGATATTCAACAACGACCGATTGTTGTAAGCATTGACGATGGGAATGCCGAAACCTGCACTCACGCTGATTTCCTTTGGGCCATCCACCCCATTTACTTTCATATAAGGTGTAGCGTAGGAAGCACCTAACCGATAGCGGATTCGTTTGAAGAAGTTGCGACTGTTCACATCATGGCAGAACTCTCCACCGACCGTAAATCGATGCCGATCGTTGAATTCATTCTTCGACAGTGCGTACTGTGGCACACCACTGGCGATGGAATAGACAGGAGATTCGGTTTTTGACCACTGCTGCAGCAGATAATCAACGCCCAACTTCAATTGGTTTTGGTGGTTCCAAGCCAATCCTCCTCCTATCGCTGTAGGCAGTTCCAGGCCGTTGGTTATGCTATAAGCGGTAGTGTCTTGCACGCCAGTTTGCGGATTTCGCGAGATAACATCCAACGTTGGATCAGCACCGAGCTTATGTCCCAGACTATACACAGCGCCCAAGGTAACCTGGTCTTTCTTCGACAATTGAGCCGTATATTGCAATCCAAGATCCAATTTGTAATTCCTTACCTGTGCCGAATAAAACTTTGAAACAGTATTAACCGACTGGTCATTATAGCTGTTCACGACCGATCGGTTCAACTCCCCCCATAGATAAGAGATATTGGCGCCCAAAGAGAAACCCTTGAATGGTGCCCATCCCGTCCCCAAGTACACCTGATGCAAGCCGCCATTGCCGGCGTAAGTATTGGTTGCCGTAGTCTTTGCGTAGTTTTCATCCACGTTGATGGTCAAGGTATTGGCATAATTATATCCAACGTTGGTAAAAGGAACCAAACCAAAGCTCAAGCCCAAATGCTTGGCCAGACGCAAACCAGCGACCACATATTCAAGGTCTGCATTTTTCGCATTCTTCTTTTTACCATTCTCAGCGAAATTAGTGAGTTGCCCAGAGATGCCCGCATCGAACACAAAGGTGAGCGAATCGAAGGCTGAATAAGAGGCAGGATTGATGAAATTCACCTGGTCGTTCTCCCTGAAACCATAACCCAATCCGTTCATGCCACGGTTGAATCCGCTGGTCTGGTCAGACAACAGACCCAAACCATACTGGCTATAAGGAGAATTCGTGCCACTTTGAGCAAACGTAGATATAGTGAAAGCTGCCAACAAAAGGGCACCTGCTACTTTTTTCATTCTGTTCTGATTTCTATTTTGGATGCAAAAATATCGAAAATTTTCTAATTAAACGCACATTAAGTGGGAAATATAAGTTATTTTTGCATCGTGAAACGTTTTACCACGCATTTAAAGTATTTACTGGTATTGGTTGCATTCCTTTTGACCACGCAGCAAACCAATGCGCAAGTAGACAGCGTCCTGCTCAAAAGTATGGACTCGGTCAAGATTAGCTTACTTACTTGTGGCCCCGGCGACCAAATCTATTCGTATTACGGGCACACTGCCATTCATTACAACGATGTTGGCCGCCAGCAAGACATCGTCGTCAACTATGGCATGTTTTCCTTCCAGAAAAGCTACTTCATCTTACGCTTTGTATTCGGGCTCACCGACTATGAAATGGGCATTCAAGACATTAATGACTTCATTGCCTCATACGCCCGCAGAGGTAGTTGGGTGAAAGAACAACAGCTCAACCTCACCAGAGAAGAAAAATGGGCCATCACACAAGCCATTGACGTGAACTACCGGCCCGAGAACCGCGTGTATCGATACAACTATTTTTATGATAATTGCACCACCCGGGCACGCGATATGATTGTTAACCACATCAACGGCAACGTGCTGTATGCGGAGAACAAGAACGTAACCACCTCGTACCGCCAAATGATTCATCAGTGGAACGAGCAGCATCGATGGGCCCAATTCGGCAACGACCTGTTGCTCGGGGTCAAGGCCGACGCTAAGACAGACAACGCACAACAGCAGTTTCTGCCCGACAGTCTGCGGGAAGATTTCGCCCATGCCCTTGTGATTGACCGTCAAGGACAGCGAAGAAACCTCGTAGAAAGCACGTCGTTCCTCATTCAACCTATCGAGAAACCTGAGGAAAAAGCTGCCGTCACACCAGTAGTTTGTGCCATTCTGTGGCTCATCCTCACGCTCATCACATGCTTGGTCGAATGGAAAACACGGCGCATTCTTTGGATTTACGACCTCATTGTCATGCTTGTCACAGGCACAGCCGGCCTCATTTTGCTGGCCATGGTTTTCTCCCAACACCCCACGGTGCAACTGAATTTCCAAATTCTGCTGCTCTGTCCGCTCAACCTTTTCTACCTCTTCCCCACCATCAAAGCCTTGCGCATGGGCAGACTTCATTCCTACATCAAGCTGTACAGCCTGTTGTTGGTGGCCAATCTCATGCTAGCTTTCTTCCAAACCTATGCAGAAGGCATGGTCATTATGGCACTGTCTTTACTTTTAAGGTATGGATGGTTGATAATTCACACCTATAGAAAACCGGTAAAATGACGAATAAATGCCTTTCCGCGATGATTGTCGCAACCCTCACGGGAACCACTGTTCAGGCGCAAACCCTGCAAGCTGCACCGCGATTGGTGGTGAACATCACCATCGACCAGTTGCGCAACGATTATATAGAGCATTATTCGCCACTTTATTCCCAAGACGGTTTCAAGAAACTATTGCAGAAAGGCAGCGTCTACGAAGCTGCCAGTTACCCGTTCACGCCTGTCGACCGGGCTTCCGCCATAGCCACCATCGTCACCGGAACTACCCCCTATTACCATAATATCATCAGCACGCAGTGGCTCGACCGAAAGACGTTGCGCCCAGTGTTCTGTGTTGATGACACCCAACATAAGTCCTCACCGCAACGCATGTCCACGTCCACCATTGGTGACGAACTGAAAGTTTCGAGCGGTGGTTCGGCCATCGTTTACGGTCTGGCGGCCAACAGAGAAGCTGCCGTGCTGTCAGCAGGACATGCAGCAGATGGTGCCATCTGGATAGATGAGAAGACCGGAAGCTGGACAACGTCAAATTATTACGGCGAAAAAGCCCGCAAATGGATCAACGCCTACAGCAGTACCAGGCCCCGACCCGGCAAAGAGAAGACGCAACAGAACGACGCTGTGAGCAACGCCTCCGTGAGCTGCGTGGTCAACAATGCCATGGGTAAGGACGAAGTTACCGACTTTTTGTCAGTCACCCTGTCGGCGACAGGCGGCAATACCGATGCATGGCGAACGGATTTAGAGGCCGTTTACCGCGGATTGGACAAGACCCTGGCGTCGCTCATTACCCGCATCGAACAGGCAGTAGGTGCCAATCGGGTGCTCTTCGTACTCACCAGTACGGGATACACCGAAGACCCAAAGGTTGACTATGCCAAATACCGCATCCCAACCGGGACGTTCTACATCAACCGAACGGCCAACCTGCTGAACATGTACCTTGGGGCCATCTATGGACAAGCCCGCTATGTGGAGACATGCTACCGCAACCAAATATATTTGAACCGCAAGCTCATTGAAGACAGGCTGCTCTCTTACGAGGACGTTATCTCGCGTTCGAAAGACTTCCTCATTCAGATTGCGGGCATACGCAACGCCACCGAGAGTCCTTACAACCCCGCTGTCAGTGGCGATTTGCTCATAGAGGTTGCGCCAGGATGGCAGTTGTACAACGAAGACAATCAAGACAATTATGTCGCACGCGCATCGTTCGTACCCTTCCCCATCATTTTTTACGGGACAGGCATCAAACCACAGCGCATCAACTTGCCCGTGACGGTTGACCGCATTGCGCCAACCATCGCCAAATCCATTCAGATTAGGGCACCCAACGCCTGCAAGTCGGCACCGCTTCAGTAAGCTCCGCATAACCGCATGTCACACAGCCGGTTATCGAAGAGTTACTAATTTTTCTTTCTTCCATTTACCCCTTCGGTTTTAAACTCATAGAGATTGACCACCAAAGTCATTGAGATTGAGTGCCAAACTCATGGAGATTGGCCCCTAAAGTCAATGCTTTTGAAAAGCAAAACTTGAGAGGCTGAAATGAAAGGCCAGAAAGCCTACCTGACAAGGGGTGCGAGGTGCCTGGAGATGGCTTTAT
>NZ_ADEG01000014.1 GCF_000177075.1 Hoylesella buccalis ATCC 35310 | reverse complement strand
AAATAAGTGAAAATTCTGACATAGCAAAATCCCGAGCAACTTTTTGTTGCTCAGGTACTTAAAAAGTTTAATTTATAATCGTGTTGCGGAATTAAGGTTATAGAAAACAAATATGGTGGCGATAATGAGTGGTGGAATATTCATCCTGCTGCGAAACCACAAGAGCATCAGAGATTAATTCATGGTAAAGATTCACCAGCAAGATATTTATTTAAATGATTAGAGTTATGATTTATAAGCAGTTAAAAAAATATGTATTGCCAAATGAAAATGATAGGAAAAAAGAAATATATAAAAATTTCAAACATCATTTCTTTCCTATTTCTGATTCTGAAATTGAATTAGTGAAGAAAGAAATAGAAATACCTTTCGAGTTGGATTTTTTTTATAGACATATAGGTTATGGTTTCTTTTTCCAAAATAATAAGGATAATAGTGATAGGCTATTAGATGCAATTAGTTTTAAACAAATTAATCTTAGACAGGACTATTATAAGTATGATCCAGATATGGAATTGTATAATAGTTCTATTTTTCGAAACAAGTATATTTTTTATGAATTGTGTGAAGGAACTTATCTACATATTGATAAAAAAGCAATAGGTAGTCAAAATGCCATTTATTTTTTCGAAAGAAAGATTGCAAACTCGTTAGAGGATTTTTTACTTCGCTTTAATACAGAAGGACATTATTTTGAATATGGTTGAATTTGATGATACTGTATATTAATTATATGGGGTCTATTAATTCCAATAGTTTAATATGGAAGTTTTAGCAAGGTAAAATCAAGTATCATCATGGTATAATAAAATATCAGATAACACTAGTGTCCGGTTAAAATTTCCAGACTATCATTTATTTCGTTAATATTCAATGAGATACATCGATTTAAAAATTTTCCGATTTGATTTCTTATCTTTGTACTGTCTCATATATAAGATAGCACAGGATATGAATGTCGGAAACACTGTACTCTCGC
>NZ_ADEG01000015.1 GCF_000177075.1 Hoylesella buccalis ATCC 35310 | reverse complement strand
GCCGTCACTCAAGCCATACCATGTGCGAAGAAGTTCGGTCTTGAACAACACAAGGCTGTCATAGCATGGACGACCAGTGGGACGGTTGCCTTTGGTGTAAGCAATTTCAATAAGTCCACGAATGGGATTCCAGTCGATTATCTGATCAATTTGAAAGAAAAAGGTCTGTTTAACCTTACGATGGCCAACTATTAGGTCAGCAAAACTCGGAGAAGAAGGACGTTGTTTCATACTATAAAGGTACAAAAATATGATGAAATGAGCAAATTTTGAACAATGAGTTTTGCAGAGGTCTCACTTTTTGTATATTTGAAAAAACAATGTCTTCAAAGGAGTCTTGGTTAATACTAAAAACAGCTTCAAAATTTGTAGCAACCACTTAATGTCACTTTCAATAAAAATATCAAAAATCGATAATCTCAGCGAATTTGCATTTGAAGGAACATTTGCTTCTATTTTGTCCTTTAAAATCCCGTCAATATGCTCCAAACATTGTTATATTCACCTGAGTTCGGGATAAGAAAGTGATGAAAAAAGTTGGTAATCTCGCTATATTTTTGTACCTTTATATATGATTATCAACAAGTTACATATATTATAGCGATGATTACCAAAGACAAAATTACAGAGATTTTTTGTATTGCAGATGATTTCTGCAAGGAATTTGATGTTGAAATAGCAAAACTGGCTCTGCAGGAGCCTGACGGCATCAAGCATCGAAAGCGTAAATGGCGAATGAGCCGTGCTGAGATCATGACTATTCTCATCTGTTTCCACTTCAATGACTTCCGCAATTTCAAGCATTACTATCTATTTTATGTCAGGGAGCACTTGAGGGATTTGTTTCCCGAGCAACTCTCCTATAACCGTTTCATAGAACTGGAATCAAGAGTTGCCGTTGTGATGATGCTGTTTCTGCAAGTGTGCTGTCTGGGACGTTGCACCGGAATAAGTTTCATAAACAGCACGTCCATACCAGTGTGCCACAACAAGCGCATCAGTCGCAATAAGGTTTTCAAGGAATACGCCTCAATAGGGAAGAGCACGATGGGGTGGTATTTCGGCTTAAAACTGCACTTGACTTGCAACGAGCGTGGAGAGTTGGTCAACTTCATGTTCACCAAGGCGAATGTGGATGATAGGGATGAAAGAGTGTTCAACAGGCTCAGCGACAACCTCTTCGGCAAGTTGTTTGCTGATAAGGGGTATATATCCCAAGGGCTTTTCGAAAGATTATACAATGATGGCATTAACCTTGTTACGGGGCTGAGGAGTAACATGAAAAACAAGCTAATACCCTTGTATGACAAAATATTACTCAGAAAGAGATCGGTCATAGAAACCATCAATGATGAACTGAAAAACGTGGCACAGCTGGTACACTCCAGGCATAGGAGCGTTTTTAATTTTGCTATAAATGCACTGTCGGCACTTGCAGCCTACTGTTTCTTTGAGAAGAAGCCGGCTATCAATGTAGATTTCTGTATAGACCGACAAGGACAGCAGCTTACACTGTTCTAAAACCAGTCATATCAGAGTTTGATGGAATTTTATGGATAACCTCTGTCTCAAGATAGAGGAGATATATTTATGCTCTTGGGGGTGCTATTGAGAACGGGACATTTTTATCCCGAACTCAGGTTGTTAGGTATCATCCTCTAATGTTTAATCATAAAAATGCCTTGGCCGACCGGCTTCACAGTCAGTTAGCCAAGGTCTTGCAACTTAGTCACTTGTTATTTAGAGGATTGCTAAGTATCTCTTAATTCTGCTATGAACTCCGACTTCTGGACATACCAACAGCGACCCATCTTATGAGCCGGGATAAGGCCTTTTTCTATACGCTTCCTGATGGTACACTCTTTACGCCCAAGCATGCGGGCAATGTCGGGCACGGTATAGACGGTGTCCGAAGTGTTGACCATGCCGCGACTCATGGTCAAGGCGTTACTCATGCTCTGTCCCTTCTGGCCACATTCTGCTGCTGTTGAAGTCTTGTGGCAATCTTCGCTTCCATTTGTTTTCATCTGCTTCATGATTGATTTCTTTTTCACGTTCTTCAAGAGTGATGGCATAAACGGCTATGCGCTCTCCCCTGTTGTTGTAAGTGGAATGAATGAATTTCCCAGCAAGCAACCCCTGTGACTGGTTGTACTTGCTGATTAAGTTGCGGAAGCTATGCTTCTGTTTCAATGAAACAATGGCGATTCTGATCTCACCAATCTTCAGTTCTCTAATCCACGTTGTGGGATGGATAACCCTTTCTACTTTATACATAAATAGTTAAATTTATACGTCAAAGCCACATTGCCTTGACATTTGAGAGTAGAAAGGCTTCCTAAAAGCACGAAGCATAATAAATCGCCTGCAAGAAATTGACCATTCATTTATTTAAATTTAGACAAATTAAAAATATCACTGAACTGAAAATTTCAATGACTCATTTCTTGCTTGCAAAAATATAATCAAAAAAAATGTATTTCAAGAATCTTCAATGCAAAACCGACCAACCAACCAATTATTTAACTTTATAAGACGGTTTGTAAGAGAATATAATGGGAGATGAAGTGTAAATAGCAAAAAGTATCTTTGAAAGCTAAAGATCGACGATGTGCAAGTGGTATCCATTCAATTTATAATATAACCCC
>NZ_ADEG01000016.1 GCF_000177075.1 Hoylesella buccalis ATCC 35310 | reverse complement strand
ATTTATGCAATCCTGAAATACGTTTTTTTTCTGGAGGAGGAATAGAACCAGGACTGGATGGCATATACAATAATATGGAAGATTTGGAGATTTATGACAAGACTGGAAGAAATATTACAGATCTGTTTAAAGGATGGTGTATGAATAATAGTGGTATTATAACTGATGGAGTTGATACTTTCGAAGTATTTTCTTCTCCCTTTATTTCTTCTTTTATAGAATCGATTAATTCACATGATTATCAAACTAGAGGAACTAAGGTGGAGAGTTATAGGATTTTTTATGTAAATGTTAATTCTTCAAATAAGTTTGTTGCAAAAAAAATACAATTCAAAAACAGAATAGAAAATGTTGTGGAAGACACTAATGTTATATACAAAGTTAGATGGTGATGTTCCTGATTGGGAGTTAATTTTTTATGTCGGCATTGTATCCAATTGGAATTGTCAAAAGCGGAAAAGTGCAATAATAAAGAACGCCAAGGCAGGCACCATCATGGACAATGCCTACAGCTATGATGCCGTGAGCAACGTGCTGGGCATTCAGAACAACGCCCCGCTCCCGCAGAGCGGCAAGGCAGGCGGACAGATAAGCCACAGCTACACTTATGACCCACTGTATCGTTTGTCAAGCGCAACAGGTACTTACAAGGGTGCGGACAATAAGACGGCATCTTACACCCTTGCCATGGGCTATGACAACATGCACCGCATCACGAGCAAGAAGCAGCACCTCACGCAAAGTAACGTGCAGTTCAACGGTACCCTCAATGCAGGCTATGACCTCACCTATACATATAATAATGATGAGGGCAAGAAATTCCAACTGGCCAGTGTCCGTGACATCAACTACCGCACGGAAGAAACCCCGACGGACAGCACGAACATCAACAACGGACACAAGTACACCTATGATGCCAACGGAAACCTTGTCTACATCAACACCAGCCGTGTAAAGCATGATGGCAAGGAAGATGAAAAGGCAACCGAGCAGAAGTACAAGTGGGACGAAGAAAACCGACTCCTTGCAGCCGACGAGAATGGTTTTGTGAGCAACTACTGGTATGATGCCGATGGTGAGCGCACGGTGAAGACTAGTGGTGAGAATGAAGCTATCTTTGTCAATTCCGAGTTCTCGGGTGGCAACACCGGTACGGCACGCTTCAGTCTCTATGTCAGCCCATACCTCGTTGCTGGGCAAGGTGGCAAATATACCAAGCACATCTATGTGGGTAGCCAGCGTATCGTATCTAAACTCGGCGACCTCGCAAGCTACGGTGCGGACCCGAGACGCATCCCGTATGCAGGAAATGAGGCAGATGGCTTGACTATCAATTACAAGGATAAGTACAATCAGCAGTTACAATCCATTAAAGACAATTACAAAACGTTTGACTTACCTTATTCTGGAAAGGACAATGACGACTATGTCAATGGCAAAGGCTTTAGTAGTGATGACGACACGCCGGAGACTTCACAGGCAAGGGCGATGGTCAAGACGAGGGCTGGCGAAGCTGGCACTAACGAGCGGCTGCAGTTCTACTATCACCCCGATCACTTGGGCAGCAGTAGTTACATCACCAACTTAGACGGAGAAGTGTCACAGCACATTGAGTATGTGCCGTTTGGCGAAGTATTCATAGAAGAGCGCAACAACACTTGGAACACGCCTTACCTCTTCAACGCCAAGGAATTAGATGAAGAAACCGGGCTATACTATTACGGAGCCAGGTACATGGACCCAAAAATCTCCATGTGGTTAGGGGTAGATCCATTAATGGAGAAATATCCAAGTGTTACTGGGTATTGCTATACGATGGATAACCCAATAAGATTTATTGATCCTGATGGGAGAGATGGCATGGTTACAGGAAATGGGACAGAAACAGACCCATATATTATTACTGCAAAGTATTTCTATAAAAAAGGTACATTAGATGAAAGTCAAAAACAAGGTTTAAATGATGCGATTAATGCATACAATAACTTAGGAGGCGGTAGCGGAATTAAAGTCAAAGAGCAGAATAGAACCTTTTATGCTAAATACAATCTAAGTGCCGAAGAAGTAAAAGATGTGAACGAAGCAAGGCTTAATACATGCTTTGAGACAACCTCCGGGGAGCCACGATATTATGGAAATATCGTTGGAACTGAAGTTTATAATGGAAATGAATATGGTTCTGCCAATAATTTTAGAATAGACTTCAATGTAGAAAACATTAAAAAAGGTATTGAAGAGGGTATTGACTCAAGAGATATTAATACAAGTACAGCAATTCATGAAATTGGACATAATTTGGGTGCAGAACATTCTGATAAGACATCTGTCATGAAGCTATTGGATACAATAGAAAGAACTTCTATAGAAGGAAAGACTTTGAAAACGTACGATTTTCCTAAAGTAGATAAAAACTCTATAAAGGTACTCTTTAATAAGCGGGACACTCCTAAAGCAGATACGAGCAATGGTAGGCTTTGGACAAAGAAAGTGAATTAATAAAAAATACTTATCAATGGAGTATAGCATATATTGCTCCATTGATAAGTTAAAGTTTTGATTTCCTCTATTAGATGATAAAGACAATTATATTATTGGTAATAGTTTTCTATACATTTCCATGCTGGAAGATAAATGCTCAAAGCAGAGATACCTCAAATATCTTTGCAGGATATTACATAGCTGTTTACAATAAGAGCGATTTATCACATAAAAAGATAAGAAGACATCATAAACATTCTTATAACACAGCTGTTGATAGCAGATACAGAACTTATTTTATTCCGATAAAAATTGGAAAAAATAATATTAATCAAAAAAATATATGGAAAGAGGTAACGGACAATAAAAAAGAAAGCGATACAATCTTTATTTTTCCGGACTCTACGGATATAAAGCTATTCAAACAAATTGGGCTGATCGATAGCAATATCTCTGATAAAAAACATCTCTTGCTTCAAGAGATAAAATCCTTACCCTATTATAATACCGCATCAAACAAAGCATATCTATTCAAATGTCTTTATGTCAAAGGAACCTTTTTGCAACTAAGGATAGACACTATAGACAAGAATTGGCAAGATTATTTGTTAGATATATATTCTATTTCAACAAAGAAAAAGAAAAAACTACTTCTTGTTACAGGCATAGATAGTTTGCATTCTATAAAAAGCGATGGAACAGGTAATGCTCCAGATTGGGAGTTGTGAAAATTGGGTCTTGATTATCAGGACTATCTGATAAGTTAAAAATGCGAAGGCAGGAATTAGCGCTTTGCCTTCGCATTATTTTCGCAATTATAGCATAAGCAAATGAAGCAACAGGATAGTTTTGGAACTTTATGCTCCAGATTGGGAGTTGAGTTTCAATGTCCGCATTGCCACTCAAACAATATTATCAGAAGTGGTAAAAGTAGTACAGGTAAACAACGCTACCGATGTAAGAATTGCCAGAACAGTTTTATTACCGTCTACAACATACAAAGCCTATCTTCCTAACATTGATAACTGACCAAAGATGGATTGGACAATCACAGCACGATGCTAACGTTGGGTGTTATGATTTATCAGCATTCATTCTTGTTTACTCTCAAGGGATTTTGTCAGTTGTACTGCTTGTTGTTGAAGTCTAATAAGAAGTTGGGAATAGGTTTCGAGTTTGCTGAGCAGTTGTTGAGCAGTGGCGACAGAATGATAAGTATTGAGGGCTTTCACGGCTTCGTTGTATAGCACGCCTATCTTATGAGTCATGGCAACGATTTCGGAGAGTTTCTCCAAGTAAGGTTCTTTTGCAGGGTCTTGGGTGATGACCTTAAAGGCTTCACCTAAAAGTCTTGCTCGGACAAAATCACTTTTCGTTTTTGCTCCCGACTTGCGGTAGAGTCTGATAAGCTTCTGCTGGTCTTCAGAATTAGGTATCCTGATGTGCCATCTGTCCCATCTTGGGCAGGTGGCACATCTGCCGTCTGGCTTCTTTTGTTTCTGCTTTTTCATTGCTTTCTAATCACGACTTGGGAGTGATTTAATCCCCCTTTGGGGCAAGGGTCTTTGTGGTACAAATGGCAATTTGTGGTACAAAGACACACCTTGCCAGTATAAAGAAAGAGATAGTTTGTTATGTTCCATAAAGTAACCTTTCTGGGGTGCTTTTGATAGACGAGAGTTCAAAGTTCAAGAAGTAAGTCAAGAGATAAGTTTAGACTAATTTCTTGACTTACTGACTTTATGAGCTGACATATTTTTGACTAAAGTTAATTTTGACTTAGGTCGAAACTAATTTCTTGACCAAAGTCATAACTGACCATTTGACTTAAGTCGCGACTGAGTTCTTAACTTAACTCATAACTTACCTGTTTGCGGTATTGGATTATAATGCCTTTCAAGCATAGCTTGTATGTCGATCTGCCTGTAGAGTATCTTTCCTCCGATTTTGAAATAGGCAATCGTGCCATTGTCCCGATAGTCCTGAAGTGTGCGAGGACTCAACCGTAAAAGTTTGCACACCTCCTCGCCTGTCAGGTAAACCTCTCCACCCAACATCGGACGGGCAGTAGCGCAATACCGCTCCAATTTCTTCAATATTCCTTCCATCAGTTGTGAAAACAACTGCATCTGAGGGTCTTGCTGTGTAATGATTTCGTTCTCTGCCATAGTTCGTTCTGTGTTTGATTTCATTCATTGTTTGCATTCAGTAACTCTGCGATGTCGCTCTCCTTGTAATAGCACTTAACAAAAACATTGCAGCGAATTCAAAATATTCTATAATTTTGTGCATCATAAGATTTTTTGTTACCTTTGCGCTTTAAATAATAACATACTCTAACAGAATATACTTATGGCTAAAAAATTTGCCGAACATCAAGGGCTAGACTTGACCCATACAAACAAGGAAATCTTAGCAAAGTGGGAGGAACTGGATATATTCCACAAGTCTATCGATGAGCGTGAAGGTTGTGAACAGTTCATCTTCTTTGAAGGTCCTCCATCGGCAAACGGTCATCCCGGTATTCACCATGTATTGGCTCGCGCCATCAAGGACACGTTCAACCGGTACAAAACCATGCAAGGGTTTCAAGTGCTGCGCAAGGCTGGATGGGACACACATGGATTGCCCGTGGAGCTGGGTGTTGAAAAAGAACTGGGTATCAATAAGAAAGATATCGACAATAAGGATTCTGAACATTATATCTCGGTAGAAGACTATAACCGTAAATGTCGTGAAAACGTCATGAAGTTCACTGAAGAGTGGCGGACACTGACCGAAGAAATGGGTTATTTCGTAGATCTTGACCATCCTTACATAACCTACGACAACAAATACATTGAAACGCTGTGGTGGCTTTTGAAGCAACTTTACAACAACGGATTGATGTACAAGGGCTACACCATTCAGCCATATTCGCCTGCTGCGGGTACAGGTTTGAGTTCGCATGAGTTGAATCAACCCGGCTGTTATCGTGACGTAAAAGACACCACCGTTACGGCAATGTTCAAGACGGATAACGATACGCTGGCTAAGCTCGATGCCGAGTTGGCAGCAAGCACCTGGGGAGCAACTTATTTGGTGGCATGGACCACCACGCCATGGACGCTTCCGTCAAATACGGCACTCTGCGTAGGGCCGAAATTTGACTATGTTTCGGTACGCACTTACAATCCTTACACGGCAGAGAAAATCAACATCATCATAGCTGCCGATCGCTTGAATGCCTACTTACCGGCGAAAGGACAGGTGGCTCCAGGTGAAGAAATGCCCCCATATAATAAAGGTGAGAAGCTAGTTCCTTATCAAGTGCTTCGACATTATAAAGGAAGTGACCTGGAAGGCTTGCGTTACGAGCAACTGATGCCATGGGTGAAACCCGCTGAGAAAGTGGACGCCAATGCGGCTCCGTTTGTTCAGCAATACGCAAAGGCGCATCCCGAGAACGTGTTCCTGGGCGAAAATGGCAAAGACCAGTTTGTAGAGATGGCGAGTGAGGCTTTCAGAGTAATTCTTGGCGACTACGTTACTACAGACGATGGTACAGGCATTGTGCATATTGCACCAACCTTCGGTGCTGATGATGCCAAGGTGGCAAAGGATGCACGGATACCAGGTTTGTATTTAATCAACAAAAAAGGCGAAACCCGCCCCATGGTTGACCTGCAAGGAAAGTATTATCTTGTAGAAGAACTTGATGCAAACTTCGTGGAAAAATGTGTGGCCGTAGAAGCGTATGCACATCATGCCGGCGACTATGTGAAGAACTCGTATGATCCTAAGTTCAATCCCAATGGGGTGTGGGATGTGGAAGCTTCTGAAAAAGCTGAAGACCTGAACGTCATCATGGTCATGGAGATGAAGATGGAAGGGACGGCATTCAAAATAGAGAAACATGTACACAGCTATCCACACTGCTGGAGAACAGACAAGCCCATCTTGTACTATCCGCTGGATAGCTGGTTCATCAAGGACACGGCCAAGAAAGAACGGATGGTAGAACTGAACAACACCATCAACTGGCAACCAGCGTCTACGGGTTCTGGTCGCTTTGGCAATTGGCTTGAAAATTTGAATGATTGGAACCTAAGTCGCAGTCGTTTCTGGGGAACACCCTTACCAATATGGCGCGATGAGAATAAAGGCGAGAAATGCATTGGTAGTTTGGCCGAATTATACGATGAGCTGGAAAAGAGCGTGGCTGCCGGTTACATGAAGTCGAACCCATTGAAGGATCAAGGATTTATACCCGGTGACTATTCGCAAGCCAATTATGACAAGATAGACTTGCACCGCCCATACGTCGACAATATCGTGCTGGTAAACGAACAGGGAGACCCCATGTATCGTGAAAGCGACTTGATTGATGTTTGGTTTGACAGTGGTTCGATGCCCTATGCGCAACAGCATTATCCATTTGAAGGCGACATGGCCGAGGGCAAGACCATGCGAGATGCGCAGGATAGGGTGGTGACCGGAGAAGATGCCCGTAAGGCAATGGTTGAAAGCACCTATCATGGCACGCCTATTCCGCCCGCATTCTTCCCAGCCGACTTTATCAATGAAGGCGTGGATCAGACGCGTGGCTGGTTCTTTACGCTGCACGCCATTGCAACGATGGTCTTCGATTCAGTGGCGTTCAAAAATGTTATCTCTACAGGATTGGTTCTCGATGCCAAGGGCAACAAAATGAGTAAGCACCTGGGCAATGTCAAGAATCCATTCGACATGATTGAGAAGTATGGAGCCGATGCCGTGCGCTTTTACATGATGACCAACTCGGCCCCATGGGATAACTTGAAGTTTGATGAAGAAGGAGTTGACGAGGTGCGTCGCAAATTCTTCGGCACCTTATATAATACTTATTCATTCTTCGCCTTGTATGCCAACGTGGATGGTTTTGATCCAACTACGACACATTCAAACAGGGGCCAAGCACCCGAGATTGACCTGTGGATTATCTCGAAACTCAATTCCTTGATTAAAAACGTGGAGACCGCGTTAAACGGGTATGATCCTACTCGTGCAGGCAGAATGATTGATAGTTTTGTCAATGACGACCTCAGTAACTGGTATGTTCGTCTCAACAGAAAACGTTTCTGGGGGAAAGAAATGAGTGCCGACAAGCGTTCGGCATACCATACCCTGTATACCTGTTTAATGACCGTCAGCAAGTTGCTGGCTCCGTTCGCTCCGTTCTACGCCGATCGGTTATATCTTGATTTGGGAGGCAAAGCGGAGAGTGTGCACTTGGAACGTTTTCCTGTTGCCGATGAACAACTGGTCAACGAAGACCTGGAGGCACGCATGGACTTGGCACAGAAAGTCACTAGCATGGTGTTAGCGTTGCGTCGCAAAGTGAACATTAAGGTACGTCAACCATTGATGCAGATTATGATTCCTGCCATCGATGAAGAACAAAAACGCCGAATCAATGCGATGGCAGATTTGATTAAGCGAGAGGTCAACGTAAAGGAATTGAACTTCATGGAAGGTGAAGGTTTGCTGGTAAAGAAAGTGAAGTGTAACTTCAGAACCATGGGCAAGAAGTTTGGAAAACTCATGAAGGGGGTTGCTAACTTTATGAACAGCGTCACACAAGAACAAATCGCATCTCTGGAGCATGATGGAAGCATCAGCTTTGCTGTTGATGGCCAGGAAGTAACGGTTGAAAGAGATGATGTTGAAATCGTCAACGAGGATATTCCAGGCTGGTTGGTGTCCAACGAGGGCAATCTGACCGTGGCCTTGGAGGTTGAATTGACGGATGACCTGAAGAAAGAAGGCATGGCACGAGAGCTCATCAATCGTATTCAAAATCTACGCAAGGAAAGTGATTTTGAGATTACCGACCGAATTAACGTGACAGTTTCTCCCAATGAACAAACTGACGAAGCCATACAGGCATTTAGCGATTACATCAAAAGTCAGGTGTTGGCAGATAACGTTGTCATTGAACCGAATGATGGGGTAGAGGTTGACTTTGACGATTTCAAACTTCATATTTTAGTAAAAAAAGTATAGTTTCATAACAACAAGTACGGTAAGGAGCGCAGGTTTGTAAGTTTCTGGCTGTACGTTTGAATTCATTTTATATGGAAGAGAAGAAAAGGTATAGCGATGAAGAACTGGAAGAGTTTCGCGCTATCATACATGAAAAATTGAGTTTGGCCCGCAGAGATTATACAAGCATGATGAAACAAATCATGAATTCTGACGGTAATGACATTGATGATACGTCTCCTACGTATAAGGCTCTTGAAGAGGGTAGTGCCACACAAACCAAGGAAGAGCTGGTACAGATGGCGAACCGCCAGCAGAAGTTCATCCAAGGTTTGGAAGCTGCATTGGTGCGAATTAACAACAAAACGTACGGCGTTGATAGGATGACAGGAGAATTGATTCCGAAAGAAAGATTGAAAGCTGTGCCGCATGCCACTTTGAGCGTGGCATCAAAGAAAGCACGAAACCATTAATGCAGGCTGGCATTCTATGTATCGTAACCAGAAGTTGATGAAGAGATATATAACAGACGGAAAATTAGCGATTATCATAGTTGTGGCCATTTTGGTGATTGATCAGATTATCAAGATTTTGGTCAAGACCAACATGGCCTTGGATGACTCTATTCACATAGCTGATTGGTTCTACATCAGGTTCATCGAGAACAATGGAATGGCATACGGTATGACCTTTTTCAACAAGCTGACGTTGAGCCTTTTCAGAATAGTAGCCATCTCGGTGATTGCCTACTATATGTACAAATTGGTGAAACGTCCGCAACCAAGAGGTTACATCATCTGTCTAGCTATGATTCTTGCTGGTGCGATGGGGAATATCATCGATTCTATGTTTTATGGCTTGATATTTTCTCCATCCACACCTTATGATGTCGCTGAGCTTGTGCCTTTCGGTTCTGGCTATGCATCATTCCTACATGGTAGGGTGGTGGACATGTTTTATTTCCCCATCATAGAAACGACATGGCCACAATGGGTGCCGCAATTTGGTGGGAAAGAGTTTATCTTCTTCTCACCCATATTCAATTTTGCAGATGCATGCATCAGCGTTGGCGTAGTTCTTTTGCTGCTTTTCTACCGGAAAGAGTTAGAACTCATTGGAACTACCATGAAGGGAGAGGACCAAAATGAGGAATCACATGAGTGATCAATCGTCTAAATATTATTTGCTCTTTGCTTTCTTCTTGCTGGCAATGGTTTCGTGCACTCCCTCTGTGCCTGACCGTTACATCCAGCCAGACAAAATGGAAGACATCTTGTACGATTACCACATTGCCGATGCCATGTATCAATCGAACAGCGGAGAGCCAACAACCATGATTGCCTACAAAACCGCTGTACTGAAAAAGAATGGTGTGTCAGAAGCTGAGTTTGACAGTTCGATGGTTTACTACACAAGGCACACAAGATTGCTACAGAAAATATATGAATCTCTCTCAACAAGGCTGAGCAAGGAAGCACTGGCACTGGGAGCATCTGCAAGTGAAATTAATCAATATAGCTTGAATTCGGCGAATGGAGATACAACCAATGTGTGGACGGGGGAACGATCGATTGTATTTTCTCCTTACAGACCTTTTAATCTGAGCTCCTTCACGTTGAAGACTGATACAACCTATAAGGCTGGTGACAATTTATGGCTGAACTTTGATACACAGTTTATTTATCAAGATGGCTCACGAGAAGCTATAGCGATGTTGGCCGTTAAGTTCAATAATGACAGCGTCTATTCACAACACGTATATGTATCAACACCAAATCATTATACGCTTCAAATATCAGATAACAATCACGTCGGCATTAAGGAAATCAAGGGATATTTCATACTTAATAAAGGCAATTCGGCAGATGCGTATAGCACAACCTTTAAGCTGATGATTATCTCAAACATCAGTTTGATTAGAATCCATGCGCCGAAACCGAAGCGCACAGGAGAAGCTCCTTCTGACTCTATATCTTCTGAAGCGAGACACAAAGGCGGAAATGATTCTCTGAAATCAGCGGTTCAAACATCGGCATCATCACAAAGAATGCAAAATGTCAATGAAAAAGTACCAGCATCAGCTGCAATAAAATAGGCTTTTTTATAAACACTATTATACCTTATATGATTATGATGAGATTTATTTTTTCCAAGAGTGAGCATAACGTTAATTCGCTATGTACCAAAGTAATTTTCATGACGGTTTGTGCACTTGTCCTCAACCTACAGAGCGCTTTGGCCTGCACGAACTTCATTGTCGGAAAGAAGGCCTCTGCAGATGGCTCAGTTATCTGTTCTTACAATGCAGATGATTATGGGCTGTTTATTGGATTGTGCCATTTCCCCGCAGGTAAACATCAACCTGGCACGATGCGTGATATTTACGACTGGGATAATAACGAGTATCATGGCCAAATTCCAGAAGCAGCTGAAACCTATAACGTCATTGGCAACATCAATGAATATCAAGTAACAATTGGAGAAACAACTTATGGCGGAAGGGAAGAAATGGTTGATTCAACAGGCATAATCGACTATGGTTCACTGATATACATCGCGTTACAACGATCAAGAACAGCGCGTGAAGCAATCAAGGTGATGACCACTTTGACCAATCAATATGGATATAACAGTGAAGGTGAAACTTTTACTATTTGTGATCCCAATGAAGCATGGATCATGGAAATGATGGGGAAGGGGCCTGGTAGTAAAGGCACCGTATGGGTGGCCATGCGTATTCCTGATGACGCTATATGTGGACATGCAAACCAAAGCCGCATTTCGAAGTTCAACATGAAGGACAAGAAGAACGTCATGTATGCGAAAGACGTTGTTAAATTTGCAAGGGAGAAAGGTTGGTATTCAGGTAAAGATGCAGACTTTTCGTGGAAGGATGTTTATGCGAAACCTGATTTTTCTGGCAGAAGATTCTGTGATGCTCGCGTATGGAGTTTCTTCAATCATTTCCAAGATATGACTCGCTATTTGCCATGGGCAATGGGAAAAGATCCAAATGCAGAAGACATGCCTCTGTGGATTTTTCCGAAGAAGAAAGTGAGCGTACAAGATATCCAAACTTGCATGCGCGATCATTATGAAGGTACGCCGCTGGCCTTGGACAGTGTTGATATTGGAGGTGGAATTTGGCAGATGCCATACCGGCCTACACCGCTGATGTATAAAGTTGGTGACAAGCAGTATTTCAATGAACGGCCTACATCTACTCAGCAATCTGCATTCTCCTATGTCAGTCAGATGAGGGCCTGGTTGCCACGTGAAATCGGTGGACTTCTTTGGTTTGGCAATGATGATGGGAACATGGTTGCATATACTCCTATATATTGCGGAAATACAACGCAACCAGAGTGTTACAACACACCAGGTGCAGATGCTGTTACATTCTCAGATAAAAATGCGTTTTGGGTTTGCAATTGGGTCAGCAACATGATTTATCCGCGTTATTATCAGATGTTTGGAGACCTTAAAACAGTCCGTGATTCCTTGGAATCATCGTATTTTAACAATCAACAAGAAATAGAAGCTGAAGCTCAAAGACGATATAGTTCCAACAAAGTTGATGCAATTAATTATCTTAATGATTATTCAAACAAAAAGGCGCAAGAGATGCTTGGACGATGGAAACAACTTGCAGTTCATCTGATTGTTAAATACAACGATATGACAATAAAGCCAGAAAGAAACGGTCGATTCTTAAAAACAAAGACAGGTCTCGGAGCTAAAGTCAAACGTCCCGGCTTTCCCAAATCATTTGCAAAGGAACTTGTCACTCGTACAGGAACAAAATATTTGGCGACGGAAGAAAACTAACACTTTCAATATAAGGTTATTTTACATGCAAATTTATATATAACCGTTAGTAAGATAAATTAAAGTACTATATTTAACTAATATTAACGCAAATATACAAAATGAAAGATTTTGTCGATATTATGTGCTGTCAGTTTTCCAATAATAAACAAGGGCGGAGGAGAATGGCGGTGGCATTCTCATTTCCATGAAAACAATAAAAAGTTATTATGAGGTCGTTCCATTGCATTTCACTCGTGCGCATGATGCTGCGTAAACTCCGCATCTCGGGCGCACGTTTCGCCGTCAGCGGGAGTGGTGCTATCGCTATGGGGACTACCGTCCCCTATGCCCCTTGTATGCTCGTAAACTCGCTTAAAGACGAATTATTAAACATTAACCTAATTAACAATAATTATATTGACGTTAAATAAATATAAATATATGTAAATAATAATATTAACAAGAATTAAAGATAATATAGTATTTTGAGAATAACAATAGATAAATATAGGGATATTTAAAGAATTAAGTTAAATAATAATAAATATAAATAGTTAATTTAATAAAGTTTAATAAGTTATTGAGGTATGGTTAATTAAACATAAATAATATAGAAGTTATATAAGTTAAATTATATTAAGTTATTTAATAGTTAATAACTATTTGTAAAAAGATATAAATATGGTTAGAAGATGATAAAACAAAAATTACGCTATCTTCACAGACAACGTAATTAAACTTATTGAATTATTAAGTATGAAAAAGAATTTATCTATATTTGCAACATAAAACAAAATGGTATGAACAAAATAATAAAAGTGATATTGATAATTATTATGAGTATTATAGCATTCTATCTAATATTAGAACTAATAGTGACAGCATATATAACATACATGTATATTAAGGCTTAGGCTTAGCTGCCATACCTTTTCTTTTTGGTATAAGCTGAATAAACTTACTACCAAATTGGCCAAGTTTATTCCATTCATAATACTTATAATCTTTTGCTTTAATACCAGTCGAAAATATTTCACCTGTACGCTTAACTCGTTCAGTTTGTACTTGCTCGCCAATAAACTCAGCAGCAGCTTTCTTTTGAATAATTTCAGACTCGATTCTACCGATAGTAGCATAAACTTCTTTTACCTGAGCAGGTGCAAGATTATCAAGATTAAATTGTTCTAGTTTCTTTTTTACCTTGGTCAAATCTGATTCTTCTTCGACACGTCTTATTTCAGCTTTAATTTTATCTAATAATTTCTCATTAGATTTTAAAAGAGAACGGTCAGACACTTCTTTCAACATCAGTTGACGGCCAGATTCGTCAGTAATAGGTTGGTCGTTTTCGTCAAATGCAAGAGATTTAGAAATATTTTCTGTCATAATTGCCAAATTTGCCTCAACGGTATCTTTAATCATGAGTTGACGTGCATCTTCTAGCTGGGTATGAGTTAACTGAGCTTCCGCTGTAGGCAAGTCATAACCTGCATACTTTTGACTATCTTTGTACTTTTGTCTGCCAAGCATATATTCTGCTCGAGCAGAATCGGCAGCAATATTTCTTGTATTTTGTTTAGTTAACAAGATATCTGCAATACCTTTAACAGAATCAATTGCAGAGTTTGCAAACTCGCTGAAAGGGTCGGGTAGGTCAACAGGTGAAGTTGGTGCAACATTTTGCGCAAGTGGAGTACTTTGATTTACATTTGAAGACATAGCGCCGTTTTGGTACAGGTATGGGTTATAACCTGCGTCTTCTACACGTTGACGGACGTTACTTTCGTTGTTCCAATCTTCGTTGCGTTGGTTCATTTCACGTTGAAATGCCATCGCACGTTCATTAACTTCGTTTTGGTGCTGTTTTTGAGCTTCAAACATAGCCCACTGATTTTTAATAGCACGTTTCTGACGTCTTGATGCACCGAAAGCACCAAGTAAGCCGTTGAAAGCACCGGCAGCAGGTTCTAAAAAAGGAATAATAGGTGACATAGAATTGGGATTTATTAAAGTAGGGGGTACCCGAAATGACGGGTCCCCATACATATAAGGTGAAAGGAAATTTGACATAATTAATCAGTAGATTCAGAAGTTTCAGTACCTGAAGCAGAAGAATCTTCTTGCTTACTTTCATCTTCAAGACTTGTGTAAATCTCATTTTCGAAGAAATCACGTACTTTATCAATGTCCGTAAGTGTAGAATTGTATCTGCTTGGTAACATATCCATGAGTTCTTTATCACTTAGATTGTTACGCTTGCTTGCAGGCATCTTTTGCATAAAAGACAAGATACGCTCTTTCTCCATAGGATTAACATTTGGAGAAATAAGTTTGTCTACCATATTATCGGGGTTACCTGTAACAGGATCCACAGGGAAAAGAACATCAGCAAGTTTGTTAATATCCTCACACAGACTTGGGTTCTTAGGTTTTACATATACCTGGAAAGCAGCAGCTTTTTGTTCATTGGACAAATGTGGCATGTACACGTCAATATCTGTAAAAATAGACTGAGAAGAATTATTTACTTTTTCCATATCAAAAATTATTAAATACGAGGTTCACCATTTTCAGACATATCACTTACTTTTTGAACATTGAATTGGCATCCACCAAAAACACAATCTGTAATCTGTGTTCCATTGTAATTAACAGCAAAAATTGAATCTAACCATTTAGGGTTAATCTTTAAAGATGCAATATCAAAAGTTTCCAATGTTTCACCAGCACGTCCACGACCAACGGTCCAATAACTGAGTGGCTGACCATTTGCAAATTGACCATGGTTAATATCTAAAGAAGTCTTATACTCACTATAACGAGGTTGCCAACCTTTAAACTTTTCAGTTTGGGTACGTATATCCGAGATATAACGTGTCTGTAAAGGCTGCATACCTAAATCTTCAAATTCAGGCATAAAGAAATCACCTCGAGAAAGTTTAGTTACAAATGGGTCTATACGAGTTGCATCATATTGCATATCTGGAACTAAGGAATAAATACACATAAGAATACCATGCTCATGCGCATCAAATTCAATATGACCAGAACCACTACCTTGCGCTTTACCTGTAACACGGCCAAGGTAACCACCATGTTTAATACTTACACCTTGCTCAGGTGATGCTGTGGTACCACTCATTTGGGTAACATCACCAACTTGTATATTAGAATCAAAACCACCAATATAGTTAACTCTACCATCACGACCTTCACTTACTTCAAAGCCAAAATGCGCTTTAATTTGTTCTGCGTACGTTTTACCTGCACGCTGTGTTATACGCATCAATTTGTCAAGAGCAAATGCATTGCGAATAGATTGTACGGTAAGTAAATCTGAATCTAATTGAAAATTAACAGCATTAGAATCTGAATCTATGGATACCGAATCAGCATTGCCTGGAGTATTGTAAAAGCTATTAAGAGACGGGTTATCTAAATCAAACAAAGGTGTAGGACGCAAGTTAGTAAAATAATCTAATTGCGCATTACGATAACGAAGAGTACCGAAACGTTTAAACGCATTAATAGCGGAAATAGAATCGGTAATATTATCTAAACTGAAAGAAGAAACATCAACTGCTTCATAAGTAGTATTGCGATAAAAGTCGGAATAAATCTTTTGATAAGCAGCTAAACGGAAAATAGAAAGCTTTTCTGTGTCATCCAATAACTTACTAAATGCATCTATACGGGAAGAGCCATCAGCATTTACGTAAACGCCATAGCCCAACAAATCAAGTAAACGTAAGAAATTAAATCTACTTTTAAAACCAAAAATATCGGGCTGGTTTGATTGTTGATTAAGGAAACCACCTGGAGCATTAAAGAGTTCGTACAACTCTTTACGTTTGAAAGAGGGGATAACTAAAGGAGATTTAGATTTATACAAATCAGATTGAAGTACGGAGCGATAGTCGTTCATACCTGTAATAAATTGGTCAAACGGGTGCCAAAGTTGCGAATAAGGAACAAAGAAGAATTCATACACACTTCGCATAGACATGAACGCAGCGGAATTCATCGGCAAACAGCGCATAAAGTCTGTAGCTTGGATGCTGACATGGTCATGAGGAATCAAATCCAATGTCATTACAGGTAATAACATTCCAGCATGTGCAGTAAACAAATGTTTTTGCGACAGGTCAAAAGCATTGCGAGGACGATTCGCACGGCTTGCTTTAATTAAAGGAATTTTTTTTGACATAACTTAATAAATTAAACGTTGGTTATTAATAAAAGAGTTGTTAAACTTTTTTTGCTTGGTTGATTTTAAAAGACGTTGTTCTTGTTGATTGACAAAAGTCTTATAATACAGACTTTGTTCAAAAGTTTTATTTAAAGGTTTCATCAACAAATTATGCTTGCTTACATAACGTTGAACATAACTGATTACATTATTATTAGATTCTGGAAACTTATAAGATTTTACTTTACATTTAGCTGTCTGAATATCTTCGTACATAGTAGGATAGCAGTGGAGGAGGGCAGAGCGCATTCCAACAGACTTAATTAAATCGTCTTGTAACTCATAGAAGTTCTTTAAAGTATACATCTTGCGAAGTAACAAATACTTATCAAAAAGACACAGATAACTGACAATAGCATCTTCGTGCTTATAGTACTTTGAGAAATTAAGAACTTTGGTTTGCTTAAATGCATTTTTGCTGGCATACCAATTTTGGCCTGTATCCATATCAAGTCTATTATACTCTTCACTATGGTACTTACGAAGAAAACTACGATATTTAAGATAAGGATAACTATGTAAATAATGGTAGATAACACGCAAGCTATCAGGCGAAGTAAATCCACCAAATACTTGCAAAGCATGTAGGTTATTTTCTTTAACGATAAGGTCATAAATTTCATATGTTAAATGGTTTTTCCATTCTTCAAGGTATTTTGAATAGAACGAATATAATTGTTGTTTAACATCATTAGTAAGAGTGCTGTAGCACACACATTTTCGGAATATGGAAGACAAAGTAGTTTCGGGAAGTGGAACAATAACATCGTTGAATTGTCCTGTTTTAT
Organism: Hoylesella buccalis ATCC 35310; assembly: GCF_000177075.1. GTDB lineage: Bacteria > Bacteroidota > Bacteroidia > Bacteroidales > Bacteroidaceae > Prevotella > Prevotella buccalis. Next base: position 71,035 of record NZ_ADEG01000016.1, on the reverse strand, counting down.
CATCAAAGACTTGTTTAGTAGTTGTATAAGTTCCTCGATTGATGTTTTCGAGTATTTCTTGCTTATCCACTTTATACGAGCCGATAACAGGATTTTTGCTTTGAACATGGAACGGCTTTGTCTCACGGAGTTGAAGTACTTGAGGTAGGTTATCATTGCCAGCAACATAGGACGCAACATAATAGGCTGTGTTAGGGTCGCAGAGCTTGATGTAATCGGAGGTAAGAGAAGGACGCGCAAACGGCCGAAACTTAAAACGGTTGCGTTCGCCTTGCTGTCTTTCATATTTACCCCAGGACATAACGATGAGACTTTTAATTTTATCCAATATTTTTTTGCTATCGAAGAATAAAATACCGTGGTAATGCGGACGGTAGGTTGTTGGTCCATATTCCGAAGAAATATAATATCTGATTTTGCTTTCATCTTTTGTAATATTTGGAATTTTAGAAATGCGCCAACGAAGACGCTTTAAGAAGTTCTGAATATCTTTTTTACAAACAACACCAAAATGGTAAATATCCTCATAATTTTCAATAGGAGGAATAAAAGTACTTTCATCAAACTGATAAAGGTTTTCATAATTATTATATTTGTTTATTGGACATGAATTAGAAAGCATATCGGAAGATGAATCGTCTACAAGACGGCCAATAGGACGATATTGTATAACTTCGTTTGAATCTTGAAAGACTTCATACTTGGGTAAATGCTCATTATCATAGGTTAAAGTGAAGAAAACACTATATTTATGTTGCTCAATTTCTGCTCGAGCACGATTTGATAGGGTAGTTGCTTTTTGATTTAAACAGGCAGTACACTTGTCGCATGAACAATACATCCAACCATGCAAAGAGGGGTTGTATACTTTGCGAGGGTTTAAGCAATTTCCAACTATCTTTAAATGTGAGGGTTCAATCATACTTTATCGCACATATCGTCAGGTTGTCGTAAATCAACTATTGTAAGGTCATCGCTGCCAAAATAGCACTGCAAGCCTGCAACATGGCCAGAGCCATCAAAGTAAAGTGCAGCATAACCACAGGAGCCACAGCGAGTGAAATTTTGATATTTTGGGGTTGAATTGATTGCACAAGGATCCATGTCAAACATAATTAACGCTTAGGGGTAGAAATAAATTTGACAAAAGGATTATAGTTAAATAAAGGATAGTAGCTATCATCAACGGGACAATAAGCTAAAACCGTAGCATATTCATCACGAGCAACATTACAAGCTATAGTTAAAGCATTATTAACAAAATGTTCAATCTTCATACTTTTAGCCAAAATTGCTTTGCGTGAAACAGGGACACAACAACGGATGAAAGTTTCATCTCTTAAGATGGCGACATAATAACTTTGAGCGACAGGATGCAAATTTCTCATAATTTGTTATATTTGTAAATGTTATTAAATTGCTGCAATATTACAAAGAATTTTCAAGATAACCGTTATTATGGTAAATACAAAAGATTCACTAGATAATTCACAGACAACTGAGCAAAAAGTTATGGTGAATCTAGCTTATTCTTGTGTTAATCTCTCTTAAAATTAGTGTTTAGTTCTCCCATTTCATCAGATTACAACGAAAAATGAGTACCTTTGCAGTTGATTTAGTCCGTTAAGGCCAGAATAAGTACTGATAAGTATCAGTCGCCTTGCGGAAGAAAACCGTTTTTTAATAAATAATAATGTACGCAATCGTAGAAATTAACGGTCAGCAGTTTAAAGTTGAACAAGGAAAAAAGCTTTTTGTTCACCACATCAAAGATGTTGAGAGTGGAAAAACTGTTGAGTTTGACAAGGTACTCCTGGTAGACAATGAAGGAGCTATCACTGTCGGCACACCTACTGTAGAAGGTGCAAAAGTAGTAGTAGAAGTTGTGAACCCTCTTGTGAAAGGTGACAAAGTCATCGTTTTCAAGATGAAGCGTCGCAAAGACTATCGTAAGAAGAATGGTCATCGCGAGCAGTTCACAGAAGTAGAAGTTAAACAAGTAATCGCTTAAATTTTAGGAGGAATTCAACAATGGCACATAAGAAAGGTGTAGGTAGTTCTAAGAACGGCCGTGATTCAGAATCGAAAAGATTAGGCGTAAAGATTTGGGGTGGTCAAAGTGTTATCGCAGGCAACATCATAGTTCGTCAACGTGGCTCTAAACATAACCCAGGTCAGAATGTAGGAATGGGCAAAGACGATACACTATATGCTTTAAGTGATGGTATCGTTTACTTCCAAAAAGGTCGTAAAGACAAGAGTACCGTTTCTGTTCTTTCAGAAGAAGCTTACGCAGAAATAATGAAAAAAGCAGAAGCTTAACAATTTTCAAACTTATTCCAAACAAACAACAGGTTTCCCAATTCTCATCCGAGGATTGGGATTCTTGCTTTAGAATCTTTCCCAACATTACAAGATACTATTTGACTTTCAGTGAGAAGTTGTGTAGCCCCGAACTCTAATCATAAGGAAGTATTAGTCTGTAGATTCAGTGAATATAAAAACAAAATGCTCTTTCAGTGGCCGCAGTTTCTCGTCATATATGTAATGACATAACGCAGCTATATTGCCAATCATCATAACCGTCTGTGAAAAGAAATCTTTGAGACCAAGGCCATGTGAGCTTTGGCCTCAAAGATTCATTTCTTATTGTTTTGCAACCTTCAGTTTTGCAGGCTTCATTCCTGCTGAACAGTCGATTGTGAAGACGTAGGTTTCTCCATCTTTGATTGTTGCATCATCGGCGATGGCGATATTGCCATCTTTCTCCTGAACTTTGAAGTTGGGATTGTCGGTAACGAGATAATGGTCGGAACCAGCTTTACCGAATTCCACACCCCAGTTGGGCTGACCGAAGAACTTGAAGTTGATATCTTTGGCATTCAGTTGCTGTCCGATGGTCAACGTCACTTGGTATACTTTGTCAGCGATGGGAGCCATGGCCACATCAACATCTACTCCAGTCCACCAGCCGTGGTTGATGGCTTTCCATGTAGGCTTGTTCACACCTTCGCTTCCGATAATCCATATACAACCTGTGCCGTCGGGTTGCAGTGAGGCTGGGTTGCCATTCTCTGCCAGCGGATGTATGCGGAAGTACTTCTTCTCGAAGTCTGCCGTGAGCGAGTAGCTTCCCGTGAGGGCTTTGAATGTGAATGTGCCGTCGTTGTTCCGGCTCAGGAAATCTGGGTCGTAATACCATTCGTCTGATTTCATTTCCGGTGATCCCTCAAACTCATATAGTTTTCCTCGCGACATATTCAGCACTTGTGTTTCGCCGCTTGCGGCAAACTGAACTAATGTGATTTGGGCTTCGTAGGTTGGTCCGTACTCGAAATACCGCATATCGAAGCTTATTTCTACATCTCCCGCATTCTCAGATGTGAAAGTGATGTCGCCATCGTTTCCTAGAGACACTTCCTTGCCATTCCATCCAAACAACAATGGCTCGTGTGTATTCCCAACGGCAGGAGCCTTGAAATGGCCCTTGGTAACCGTAGAGGGAGTATTGATGAAAGTGGTGAACAAGTAGGGATTCTCGGCTGACGGTGTCATGGCATAAGTTTTCCCATCTGCACAAACGAAATCGATGGATTTGAATTTCGGACGTTGGATGTCCACCTCAAGACTTTTTTCTGTTATTGCCAGAGATACATCCTGTAGTGTATAGCGAAGCTCGGCCGTACCATTGGGAATGGAACGGTAAAAAGGCACTTTAATACGTCCGCTGTATGTTCCCTCCGTCTTGGTTCTGACGGTTTGCGTGGCTACGACTTCCCCTCCATAACACAGTTCTACTTTAAGGGTGGAGAGGGGAACTCCCGTGCTGTTAGAGCAGTTTACATGATAATCTATACTGTCGCCCATCGTGGCGGAAAGCCGTTCGGTAGAAACCGTGATGACAGGATTCCCTGTCGTGGTTTCGTCATCATTACAGGCCACAAGTAGCGGCACTGCAATGATGAGAGCAAGGATATGTTTGATATATCTTTTCATTTTCAATCTTTTTTAGATGTTACAGAAGGATTCCATATACATGATACAACACCTTCAGCAGGAACTGTTACTTGGAAGTTGTATGCACCGTTGCTGACGGTTATCATCTGATCGTGGCCACCACTGTTGGCCAATACAATGCCGTAGGTGGAGTCGGGATTGCGGAATGTGGCATAGTCTACATCCTTGATGTGTGCACTACGGCTTGAATCTTCTATCCGAACGGCTCCGGGGCGCACCACGCTGGATATATGGCTAATGATGTAGTAGTGAGAATTGCGATGCAGCGTCTTGTAGTCCGATGCAATATCCACAGCGCCGTAGCAAGTCTGGCAGCCTCCGTCGAGGTTGGGCCCCATCTTCTCATCGAGCATCAGATTCCATACCAACACAGCCTTGCAGTGTCTGTTCACTGTTCCCAAGATGACGTTTTTCATATCGGGCAACAATCTGGCGGAAAGATTACGCCCGTTGTTCCAGGTACCGATGGAACTCTCAGAGAAGATGAGTTCCTTGTCGGGAGCCTTGGCATAAATATCATCTAACTCGGTATTGCTTCCACCATAGTCGTGATAGGCTGCACCAACTACATATTCAGACCCTTCGAACTCGTTGCCAAGCGCGTTGTATATCTTGACGGGATAGTCTTCCTGATCGGCCTTGTTGTCGTAGTTGTAGTTGTGGTCGAAAAGGTAGATCTTAGTCTTCAGCGCATTCTTTTTGAAAGCTTTGGCCAATTCTTTGACAAACTCTGCCTGTTCCTGCCAGGGCATATAGGTCGAGGCGCAGTTGGCTCTGTTGAGCGGCTCATTCTGTGGACTCACTGCATAGATGTTGATGCCTTCAGCTTTCATGGTCTGTACAAACTTCACGAAATAGTTGGCATAGTCGGTGTAATGATCAGGATTTACATGTCCGTCGGTCCATGAGTCGAATGGAGTCTTTGTCTTCAGGTCTTTCACTTTCATCCATTTCGGACAGGTCCATGGTGCTGCTACAATCTTGAGTTTGGGATTGATGGCCAGAATCTCCTTGAGAATGGGAATTACATAGTCAGTCTCGTCTTTATACAGGCGGAAATGCTCTAATCCTTTCTCATCGCACAAGGTATATTCGGTACTCGAAAAGTCATTGCATCCAATAGATATTCTCGCATAGCTCACACCGTATCCTTCGGTTTCCGAATAGGTGCGTTTCAGAAAATCGGCTCTGTCTGCAGCACTCATGTGAAGGAGATTGTAACATGTGCTGTAAGTGATGGCAAAGCCAAATCCGTCGATTTCTTGTCCCACTTTCGTATCATCGATGAGAATGGTCGACGGAGCTAAAGACTCTCCAGCTTTGAGCGAAATTTCCTTCTGAGCCAGCTGTATAAAACCGTCGGATGTTGTAGTGAATGTTTTCACCTTGTTGGCTTGAGGAACTGGAGAGGGTGTGGGATTTTCTGGCTTAACTTCAGGCTGAATATTGAGACCGCTGTCCACTGAGCATGCAATAGACAAGAAAAGGTTGGCACTGAAAAGCAGTGAAGTGATATACATATTTTTCTTTTTCATAAGTTTATTGATAATTGATGGGGTTGGAATTAATAGCCGGGATTCTGACGTAAGTTATCGTTCTCGTCAATAGCCGACTGAGGTATTGGGAGCAAATAAGAGTTCTCGTCAAATGGTCTTGCCTGTGGTAGGCGTCCTTCATCTCTGCTGTTGAGACTATTCATGACACTTTCCACTTTGTCGTTGCGACATAGGTCGTACCATCGCTCGCCTTCCATGGCAAGCTCCAACCGGCGTTCCAGTAAAACGGCTTCCTGCATTTTTTCTTTAGATGACGTGTATTTGGTATCCAAAACGGGGAGCTTGGCCCTTTGCCTGATGATGTTCACGAGCTTGGCTGCTTCAGCCAAATTGCCCTTGTTTGCATAAGCTTCTGCCTCAAGAAGGATGATGTCGGCCAAACGAACAACATATACGTTGTTGTAACCCGAACGCAGTTTAAACATGAAGGCATAGTGTGAAGACGGATAGTAGTTGCTCCACGAGCAGTCATAATAAACGATGGTCTGATTCTTTCTCAGCGTGTCGTTCTCGGCTTCAAAGGCTCTGATCAGGTCGCGTGATGGGGTTACCCATTTGGCCCAAGTGAAGCTATTGTCATAATCTTCCAGACATCGGCCGTACATCCATGATTCCCAGTTGCCGGCTCCGGGGAACCACTGAATCTCAAGTATTCCCTCTGTGGTGTTGCGCTTCATGCAGTCCTTGGTTTTAGCGTTCCATCCCCATAGGGTGGAAAAGTCTTTTTCCAAAGCCACGCCAGGCGTGTTTCTCACCTTTTCAGCGTAAGCAATCACCTTGTCATAATCACGCACGGCCTTCTCGGCGTACACCTTGCATAGGAAGGCCTGCGCTACGGTCTTCGACATCAGCGTGCGGTCGGTTGACGAAATGTCGGGGGCGTTTAGCTCTGCATATTCCAAGTCTTCGATAATCTGATGATAACATTCCTCTGTTGTGGAACGTGGTGGAAAGTAAGTGGGATAAACCTCTTTGATATTGTCGGAGGTAATGGTCTGCGCCACTTTCGTGATGACAGGCAGTGAACCCCACATCCTGACCATGCGGAACATCATCAAGGCACGGAATATTTGTCCTTCCGCACACCATTGACGATACTCTGCATCGCTAACTTCTCCTTTCTTGTGAAGCTGTTCTACACCATTGATGAGCACGTTGGCTTTGGCAATGTCTTCCAGATACCGGCTCCAGTCGCGGCTCATCGTTCCCGTGGCGGCATCCAGGGCATTGGTTTCCGTGGGAATGGTTTCCTGCCCAGTTGTTCCTCCGTAGGCATTGTCGGCATGGGCTTCCCCAAGCAGCAAATAGTCCAGATGCATGTGTTCCTGTCGGTTTTTAAAGAGTTTGTATAAAGCCGTTCGCTGGCTCAGGGCAGCTTCCCTATTCTTCAGTACGGCTGTAGTTGTGTCGGTTTGTGAGCCTTCGGTTAGTTCCGAGGCTTGGGATATAGGCTCTGTGTCCAATGAACAGGCTGTTGTGGCTGATAGCGCACATCCCATTAGTATTGTTTTGATATATTGTTTTGTTGTCATGATGATAGTGGTGTTAATGATTAGAATTCTACTTTAAGTCCCATGACAAACGAGCGGTTCAGGGGGTAAGTTCCCCAGTCGATTCCTTGCACACCACCGCTGTTCCCATACTGGTTTACCTCCGGGTCGCGACCGCTATAATTGGTCCATGTCAGGAGATTTGAAAAAGATATGTATGGCATGAGGCGGGTAAGGTGAAGTTTGTCGATAGCGTTCTTAGGAACATCGTAGGATAAGGATATATCCTTAACTCGCAGATAACTGCCGTCTTCAAGATAATAGGTGGAGTTTTGCTGATTAAAGCCTACTCTTGGAACAGACTTGTTTTGGCCTGGTACTTTCCAACGGTCCAGAACTCCTTTGCTTTGGTTTCTTCCGTTAAACATACCTTCACTTTCCATACGCGACACATTATAGATGTCGTTGCCTACGCTACCTTGCACGAGGATGCTCAGATTGAGACCCTTCCATGAGAAGGTGTTGGTCAGACCATAAGTAAAGTCTGGATTAGGGTCGCCGATATAGGTACGGTCACTAGCCGAAACAACACCGTCTTCATTTACGTCACGATAAATCATGTCGCCCGTTTCTTTATCCACGCCATCGGCCACGTAACCCCAAAAGGCTCCCAACGGATGGCCCACAGCGTTTCGCACCACGCTTTGTCCCACATTGTCGTTGGTGACTGCACCCCAGTACACTGGCACCAGCTCGAGACGGGTCAGCTTGTTACGGTTAAACGAAATGTTGAAATTGGTATTCCATTTGAAGTTACCCGTCAGGTTTTTGGAGTCTATGGAGAATTCCATTCCCTTGTTTTCAATTTCTCCTCCGTTATAGGTCAGATTTCTGGCAGCAGCACTTCCAGCCGGCAACGTAATGTGCATCAGCATATCACTGGTCTTCTTGTAGTACCAGTCAAAATAGAAAGTCAATCGGTTGCGCAACATGGTCAAGTCAAACCCAATATCCATTTGAGAGGTAGTCTCCCAGGTAAGTTCTGGATTGCTCAGTGAACCTTGTGTGCGGGTTGGAACAGCATGTTCGTTGCCCGTTTCCCACCATTGTATGCGTCCGAAGTTATAGAGAGCCAGATAGCCGTAGTCTCCCAGTCCGCTTTGGTTACCAGTTTGGCCCCATCCGCCACGAATCTTCATGTCGTCAATCCATTCTATGTCTTTCATGAAGTTCTCGTTGGAGATACGCCATGCGCCTGAGAAAGAGGGGAAAACACCCATCGATGTCCGGGAGCAAGTCTTGAGCTACCATCGGCACGTAGGTTGGCGGTCAGCATATAAGTGCTGTTCCAGTTGTATTGCAAACGACCGAAGAATGAAAAAATCTTCCAGTCGGAAGCAGATGAACCGGTGCCACTCCAACTGATTTTATTGGCAGCGTTGAGTGTGCGAAAGAGGTCGTCAGCATAGTCGGATCCATTGATATAGTTTTGGCTCCAGTCGCTCTGCGTCCATGAAGATCCGGCCATGGCGTCTAGTCCGTGTTTGTCGAAATTCTTTTTCCAATTCAGCACATTATCGATGGTCCATACCGTTCCTGTCGAACGCCCGTCATAGCCCGTACCGTTCTGGTTGCGACCCTCGCGTGTAAGTTTTGGGTCAAGAAAATTGGTGACGATTGACGATGACCGATCAAACGAAACGGTGCTTGTCAATGTAAGTTCTGGTATGAAAGTAACGATAAACTTTCCAGTTGCCAACAGTTTGTTGTATTGGCTCTTGTTGTCTTTGGTACGGGCTATATTCTCCAGTGGTCCGTCCACATTTACACCATAAAAGTCTGTGTAATACTGACCCGGGCGAGCTGGATCCCATATCGGAGCATACGTCGGCGTGCCCAGAATGGCGGGAACCACTCCACCCCGGTCGCTACTCGTTCCCGAGATAATGCCTGTTCCTTTAAAAGTATAGTCAGAATAAGCCACACTGCCGTTGAACGTGAGCCATTTGCTGATTTCGTTCTCAAGCGATCCCCGCATATTGTAGCGTTTGTAGCTGGAGCTCACAATCACACCGTTCTCTCCCGTATATCCTCCTGAAAGGTAATAGCGTAGCTTATCGTTTCCGTTGGTAATGGCCAGTTGGTAGTTCTGCACGTTGCCTGTTCGGTACACTTCCTTCTTCCAGTCGGTTCGGTCTCTAAGTTCTGCGGGGAGTTTCAGACTCAAAACGCCCTTCTCGTTCATATCATTGATGAGATCCTTGTATTCTTCTGCGTTGAGTGGATCTTGGTTGTCACGAACGGTATTGAAGGCATAATGTGCACTAAGGCTTACCTTAGCTACACCAGATTTTCCTTGTTTGGTTCCGATGATAACCACACCGTTGGCAGCTCTCGATCCGTAGATGGCTGCCGACGAAGCATCCTTAAGAATTTGGATGTTGTCAATGTCGTTGGCTGATAGATAGTCAATGTTGTCTACAGGCACACCATCTACCACATACAGCGGGTTATTGCTTCCGTTGAGCGAAGTGGTACCCCGCACACGTATCGTCGGCGCAGAACCGGGTTGGCCGTTGGCCTGACTAATTTGCAGTCCGGCTGCTTTTCCCTGCATACCCTGCACGGCGCTCACAATAGGACGTGTTTCCAGGTCTTCGGTGTTCACACTCGATACAGCTGTGGTCACATCTTTTCGTTTCACCGAACCGTAACCTATGGCCACGACCTCCGAGAGGATGTTGGCTTCCTCCTCCATAACAACATGCATATTGGGTTGTACACGTTGTTCCAAAGTTTTGTAGCCTACATAAGAAATGCTCACACGCGCAGAGCGGTTAGCCTCAAGGCTAAATTTACCGTCTATATCGGTTACGGTCCCGCTGCCGGTTCCTATTACCTTCACGGTAGCTCCTATAATGGGTTCTTGATGGGTATCCAGGACTACACCGCTCACTTTTATTATTTGTGCGACGGCTGTCATGGTAAAACACAGGAACGCCACAGAGAGCATGATGGCTTTTGGCCACAATTTCTGATTGTTTCTCATTCTAAATGTTTTTAGTTATTGACAGATGTTTAAGTTTTGTTTTGCAAATTTAATTAATAGAATCAAGCTTTGTTTACATACAAAGGTATCAATGTGGATAATTCTGTATGGTGGAAAATGATATATTATTGATATACATGATGTTGTGTTTTATGTTCAGGTGTTTTAATATAGAAATGATTTTGTTCTTTACAGCTTAAAGGCATCATAAAACAATGTAAAATGTTTGTTGAAACTGAAAAATATGGTATATTTGTGTGCCTATTAATTATATTTAACCGTCATGAAAATAAGACTTTTACTCTTATTTTTTATCTTCGCTTTGTCCCAGGAATCGTCTATGGCGCATTCCAATCGTTCCGAGACACAGCTTTCTCTTAACGAGCTCTATTCACTTTTAGACCGCTCCATCAAAAATTCTCAACAACATATCAAGACCAAAGAACATCGCCTTTCTGTTTTACGCCGGCAGTATGAGGGCATGAGCAATCTTCAAGCACGCTATGAGTTGGCGGACGGATTGTATCGTGAATATTATTCCTACAGCAACGACTCTGCGCTCGTATGGCTTGGTCGCGGACTGGAACTAGCCAAAGCATTGAAGCGCAAAGACCTTCTTAACAATCGTCGGCTGCTGTTGGCCAATCAGTATGGACTCTCTGGATTTTACAACGAGGCCATATTCCATTTTCAGCAGATTCCTCTTGAAAGGCTTAGCATGGAAGATCGCATAAACTATTATTTCGTAGGCAGTCATTTCTATGGCGATTTAGCTTTCTTTTCGAAAGATTCACAGATAGCGCAACAGTATTATCATATAGCAGACCAATATAGTGATTCTCTCAATGCCATCGCCCCCCACAATTCTATTCCATACTTATGGAGAAAGACCGAAAGACTCAACAACAGCGATCAATATCAAGAGGCACTGAAAACATCCACTCAATGGGAGAAACAGGTCAGCTACGGAACCCACGACTATGCTATCATGGCTTTCTTCCGCGCGGAGATCTACCGCAAGATGAAAAACCGTGATGAGCAGAAACGTTGGCTGGCCATATCGGCCCTGTGCGACATTAACAGTGCTGTCATGGACCAGAGTTCTCTGTGGAATCTCGCCAATCTGCTCAGTGAGGATGGCGATAACGACAGAGCCTATCAGTATATGGATTTCTCGTGGACTTGCGTTTCCCATTTCAGCACGCACATGCGTGGCTGGCTCGTTTCGCCCATCCTGACACTCATCAACAACAACTACCGCGACAGTCTGCAAAGTGCCAACCACCATCTCATGTTACTCATCGTTGTTGTCAGTCTTCTTTCCATTATTCTGCTCGGTATCATCTTCTATGTTCAACACAAACGGACACAGCTTGCCAAGGCCAGAAACGAATTGAAAAGCATCAACAGTAGATTGGAAATCCTCAACGAGCAACTTTCCAATGCTAATACGCTCCTTTCATCTACCAATCATCAGCTTTCCGATGCCAACAAGATGAAAGACGAGTACATCGGTAAATTCCTTTCCACGTGTTCCGAATATATCGATAAACTCGATAACTACCGCATCAAAGTCAATAGAAAGCTCAAGGCCAGACAATATAACGACTTGTTGAAAATGACGGAAACCGACGAGCTCAAATCCAATGAGCTGAACGAGTTATTCTACAATTTTGATACCGTCTTTCTTCATCTTTTTCCCAATTTTGTCAATGATTTCAACGCGTTGCTCCAACCCGAACATCGTATCCACATTCCCCACGGCGGACAGCTGACTACCGACCTGCGCATCTTTGCGCTCATACGACTGGGCATTGAGGAGAGTTCCCGCATTGCCGAATTCCTCAATTATTCACCTAATTCTATCTATAATTATCGTGCCCGCATTAAGAAAAAAGCCCTTTGCGACCGCAGTGAATTTGAGAAGCGCGTTAAGAATATAACGATGTAGGACGTACACCATATTTAAGTATCAATTAATAATCACAGTAGAATTAAAAACGTTCTTTTTTCTATGAAATGTTATCTTTTTTACACGGTTTTGTAACAACACTCCTTTATTTTTGTAAGCAAAATAAGATAACACAGAAAAAAAATGAAAGTCATATTCATTGTACAAGGTGAAGGCAGAGGACATCTGACACAAGCCTTGACTTTAGAGAAAGCACTTCGTGATTGTGGCCACGAAGTAACCGAGATACTTGTCGGTAGAAGTCGGTCTAGGGAAGTACCCTCCTTTTTTCTTCATCGAACACAAGCCCCTGTCTTTGGCTTCCTCAGCCCTAACTTTCTACCGTCAAAAGCAAACCAGAAGGTAGGACTTACTCGATCTATCATCTACAACATTTTTAAATCGCCTAAATACCTGTCGAGCATTCGATATCTTCATGAGCATATCCAAGCGAGTGGTGCCGACCTGGTCGTCAATTTTTATGAAGTCCTCACAGGATTAACCTATTTTCTTTTTCGGCCCGGCGTACCAGAAGTGTGCATCGGTCATCAGTACATGTTTTTGCATCCATCCTACCCTTTCCCGAAAAAACATAAAGCGAGCCAACGCCTCATGTTGGCGTTCACGCGAGCAACATGCCTGGGCGCCACGCGTAAGTTAGGCTTGTCGTTTAGGAAAACTGGCGATTACGATGAAGAAAACCTATCTGTTGTACCACCATTATTACGTGATGAGGCACTAAAGATACAAAGAGGTAAGGGTGATTACATGACGGGCTATATCATCAATGCTGGGTTCAGTGACTCGGTGATGCAGTGGCATGCCAATCATCGAGATATCTCGCTGCACTTTTTCTGGGACAAAAAGGATGCGGAAGAAACCACACAGATTGACGACACACTGACTTTTCATCGCATTGACGATCAGAAATTTTTATATTATCTGGCCAATTGTAAGGCTTATGCAACAACTGGTGGTTTTGAGTCGGTATGCGAAGCCATGTATATGGGTAAGCCCGCGATGATGGTACCTGTCCATGTCGAACAAGAGTGCAATGCGCATGAGGCCACGTTGGAAGGGGCTGGAATCAAGTCAGATAGCTTCAACATGGACCAACTTATTGCATTTAGTCAGCAATATATGGAAAAAACGGAATTTCGTACCTGGGAAAATGGCGCCAAAATGATGATTGTTGCGCGGTTGGAGGCAGCCGTGGAGCAATACAACAACACTGCAACCAACAAAGGCTACAGTCTAACGAGCTTTGGAAGAAAATCGTTAGTGAAGAGCCTTTTGCACAATTTTACCTTCAAAAATTACTGATAAATCCACCACTATATATAATAGGTGTTCATCAAAGTGAATGGAGGAATCATGGCATGTATCAACATGACTCCCCTATTTATTTAATTTTCTCCAGAAAATTGTTTGATGCGTTGCTCTTCTGCCAACTTACAAATCAATAAGACACCATCTTTTTCTGCGACAATGCAATCATCAAGTCCTTGGATGACAACTTGTTTGGCCTGTGTAGCATGTACGATGCAATTATGAGTGTCATACAAAGAAATATTCTCTCCGATGATACCATTGCCGTATAAATCGCGCTTGGTTTGCTGAAGTAGCGAACTCCAGGTACCTAAGTCACTCCATCCAAACTCTGCCGGACACACAAAGATTTCTTCAGATTTCTCTAAAATCGCATAGTCTACAGAGATGTTCTCACACGCACCATATCGTTCGTCGATGACGTTTTGTTCTTCTTTGGTGCCATAGATATCCATCATGCTCTCAAAAATCTTGGCCATTGCTGGCACATATACCCTGAAGGCGTTGACGATTGTTTTGACGTTCCAAATAAAGATGCCGGCATTCCAGAAGAAATTGCTCTGCTCGATATATTCTTGTGCTGTCTGTAAATCTGGTTTTTCCCTAAATCTGTCTACCCTGAAAAGTTCTTTATTGCGCAACGAACTGGAAGTTAAATCTGCTTGGATGTATCCGTATCCTGTTTCTGGTCTGTTGGGTCTCATTCCCAACGTGATGATTGCATCTGTTTCGTTGGCAAAAGTTAAACAAGATTTGATAACTCTTTGGAATTCAACTCCATTGGTGACAACATGGTCACTGGGCGTCACTACGATGTTAGCTTGTGGGTCACACGACTTGATACGCCAGCTAACGTATGCTATGCAGGGTGCTGTGTTACGGCGCATGGGCTCCTGAAGGATGTTTTCAACGGGGACATCAGGAAGTTGTTGACGCACCAGATGAAAATATTTCTTATTGGTCAAAATCCAAACGTGATCGGGAGAACATAGTCCACTGAATCTATCCAAAGTGAGTTGCAAAAGGGATTTACCAACTCCTAATACATCAATAAACTGCTTAGGTTTATCGCTTGTGCTCATGGGCCAAAAGCGACTCCCTACTCCACCTGCCATAATAACCAAATGGTTGTGCGTCTTTTCCATATATAACCAAATATTGTTTTCTCATGCAAATATAGTGATAATAAATCACAAACGACAAAAAATGATGTAAAAACGTGGACATTCAATCGCTATTCTCAAATCAATATGCTATCTTTGCAAGTGTATACATTATATCTGTATACCTTAAATTATACTTACATCGAAAAAACTAATATTATAACCATAACATGATGAATGACTTAAAAACTATGAACCGTGCGGCAGACAACATCAGAATTCTTGCTGTCTCCATGGTAGAAAAGGCAAACTCTGGCCACCCAGGAGGTGCTATGGGCGGTGCTGATTTTATTAACGTGCTATTTTCAGAATACTTGGTGTACGATCCAGACGATGCAACTTGGGCTGGAAGAGACCGTTTTTATCTTGACCCAGGTCACATGTCGCCCATGCTTTACGCCACACTTGCCTTGCAAGGTAAATATACGATTGATGAATTGAAGAATTTCAGACAGTGGGACTCGCCAACAACGGGCCATCCCGAACGTGACATCACTCGAGGAATAGAAAACACATCTGGACCTTTAGGTCAAGGACACACCTTTGCTGCCGGTGCAGCTGTGGCGGAAAAGTTCCTGGAAGCCAAGCTTGGAAAAACCATGATGCAACATAAGATATATGCATATATATCGGATGGTGGCATTCAAGAAGAGATTTCCCAAGGAACAGGCCGGTTGGCAGGTGCGTTGGGGCTGAACAATCTCATCATGTTCTACGATTCTAACGACATTCAGCTCTCGACGGATTGCGATGCTGTAACGCAAGAAGATACAGCAATGAAATATCAATCATGGGGATGGAACGTATTGACCATCAACGGTAATGATGTTACTGAGATTCGTCAAGCATTGGACGCAGCCCTGACGGAACAGCACCGACCCACGCTCATCATAGGCAAGACTACCATGGGTAAGGGGGCTTTGAAAGCTGATGGCAGCAGCTACGAGCGTAATGTGAAAACACACGGTGCCCCACTTGGCGGTGATGCTTACACTAAAACAGTACTTAATCTGGGCGGAAACCTCGATAATCCTTTTGAAATCTTCCAAGAAGTCCAAGCAATGTACGACAAACGCCAGGACGAACTGCGAGAGATTGTTGCCCAACGCCACGCTGAAGAGAAGGCATGGGCTGAGAAAAATCCAGAGTTGTCGGCACAAATGCAAGACTGGTTCTCTGGTAATGCTCCTCAAATTGATTGGAGCAAGGTTGAACAGAAACCAGGACAGGCCACTCGTGCTGCTTCATCAGTATGCCTTAGTGTCCTGGCCGAACAGGTTCCTAACATGGTTTGTTCGTCTGCCGACCTATCCAATTCGGACAAAACAGATGGTTTCTTGAAAAAAACGCAGAGCATGGTGAAAGGCGATTTCACTGGTGCTTTCTTCCAAGCTGGCGTCAGTGAGCTTACCATGACCTGTATGTGCATTGGCATGTACCTGCACGGTGGCGTCATTCCTGCCTGTGGAACCTTCTTCGTCTTCTCCGATTATCAGAAGCCGGCCGTTCGTTTGGCCGCATTGATGGAAGTTCCCATCAAGTTCATTTGGTCACACGACGCATTCCGTGTTGGTGAAGATGGTCCTACCCATGAGCCTGTGGAGCAGGAAGCACAAATCAGATTGATGGAAAAGTTAAAGAACCATCATGGAAAAGATTCCGTCAGAGTGTTTCGTCCTGCAGACGTTGAAGAGACAACAGTGTGTTGGCAAATGGCCATGGAAAACATGGATACACCGACGGCACTCATCCTTTCACGTCAGGCCATTGAGAGTTTGCCAGAAGGAAACAACTACCAAGAAGCACGTAAAGGTGCATACATCGTTGCTGGCAGCGACGAACAATATGACGTTATCTTGTTGGCCAGCGGCTCAGAAGTGTCAACTTTGGTTGCCGGTGCAAAATTATTGAGAAACGACAACATCAAGACGCGCATTGTCAGTGTGCCGTCTGAAGGGTTGTTCCGCCGTCAAAGCAGAGAATATCAAGAGTCCATTCTTCCGAAAGATGCAAAGATTTTCGGTCTGACAGCAGGATTACCAGTAACCTTACAAGGCCTGGTTGGAGCCAATGGAAAAGTCTTTGGACTTGAGAGCTTCGGCTATTCTGCACCTTATAAGGTGTTGGACGAAAAGTTAGGCTTCACGGCTGAGAATGTATACAAGCAGGTAAAAGAATATCTATCTGAATAATTTTGTCATGGATATCAAGACAGTTGGCCTCGCATGTGATCATGCTGGCTATGAAATAAAAGAGTTTATCAAGCAATACCTTGAAGAGAAAGGTATTTCGTACAAAGACTATGGCACCAACAGCACATCCTCTTGTGATTATCCCGATCACGCCCATGCCTTAGCCAATGCCATTGAGCGGGGTGACGTCTATCCCGGTATCGGTGTGTGTGGTTCGGGAGAAGGAATGAGCATGACGCTCAATAAGCATCAAGGAATACGTGCCGGACTGGCTTGGTCGCCCGAGATTGCTCACTTGACTCGTCTCCATAACGATGCCAATGTGTTGGTTCTGCCGGGAAGATTTGTTGACAAGGAGACGACAAGAAAGATTCTTGATGAGTTCTTTTCTACCGATTTCGAAGGTGGACGACATTCTCGCAGAATAGCAAAGATACGTATTCAATAGCATGAACATCAGGAGAGCCCGCCTTGGTTCTCTTGATGTTTTTATTTCTATCTACATCCTGATGAGCGAAAACGATTATCAATTCGAGATATGCGCAAACAGTGTTGAGAGCTGCTTGGCTGCTCAGGCTGGTGGTGCAAACCGTGTTGAACTGTGCGCCGGCATTCCAGAAGGTGGCACAACGCCTTCTTATGGTGACATCAAGATGGCCAGAGAACACCTTGACAAAACGCGTCTGCATGTGATCATCAGGCCACGTGGAGGTGATTTCCTATACTCATCGCTTGAAATCAAGTGTATGTTGGCAGACATTGACATCTGTAAACAACTGGGAGTAGATGGCGTTGTGTTCGGTTGCCTGACTAAAAATGGTGGCATTGACATAGAAAACAACCAGCTACTTTTATCGCATGCCAAAGGCATGTCTACGACCTTTCACCGAGCCTTTGATCGATGTAAGCATCCTTTCGAAGCTCTTGAACAGCTGATAGACCTTGGGTTCGACCGCATACTTACATCCGGACAACAGCCTACTGCGGAAGAAGGTATCGAAATGTTAAAGCAATTGCAACACAGGGCACAAGGAAGAATCAACATCCTTGCTGGTTGCGGCATCAACGAAACAAACATCGTACACATCGCCCAGTGTACCCTTGTCAAAGAATTCCATTTTTCTGCCAGAGAAAGTGTTTACAGCCAGATGGAATACCATAACCCATCCGTCTACATGGGAATGGCAGGTCAAGATGAAATGACCACGGAGGTAACAACAGAAAGGCGTGTGCGAAACACGATACAAGCACTTCTTCATTCAACAAGATAATCTATTCAACCTATGAAAAAAGCAAGCCTAATCCTATTGATGCTATTGTGTTTCCAACTTAGCCAAGCATCTTTAATTTTCAAAGACAACCAACAACGCCAAGAGGTCCTTCAAGCTTTTAATGAAAGAATGAAACGAATAGGACCTAAATTCTTTGACATCAATGGGTTAAAGTTGACAGATGACGAACTGGATGCCTTGCATTTTCTGTATGCTTACATGCCTGTAGCTGATATCACTGACTACCCTACTCGTTTTTACTTAGAGAATATCCGAAGTACTTTTACCACGCAACAAGCCATGCCCTGGGGAACAAAGGTGCCACAGCTGTTGTTTCGCCATTTTGTCGTGCCGCTACGTGTTAACAACGAAAACCTTGACGATGCCAGAAAGGTTTTTCATGACATGCTGAAAGACCGCATTCAAGGCATGAGTATGCAAGAAGCAATCCTGGAAGTGAACCATTGGTGCCACGAACATGTCACCTATACCCCATCCGATGCTCGTACGTTGTCTCCGTTAGCCTGCATGAAGAACGCACAGGGACGTTGCGGAGAAGAGAGTACTTTTACCGTTGCTGCGCTCAGGGCTGTGGGCATTCCGGCCCGACAAGTATACACCCCACGTTGGGCCCACACTGACGACAATCATGCATGGGTAGAGGCTTGGGCAGACGGCAAGTGGTATTTCCTGGGTGCCTGCGAACCCGAACCGGTACTGAACCTTGGCTGGTTCAACGCGCCAGCATCGAGAGCCATGCTCATGCACACACGGGTTTTCGGGCATTATGACGGACCTGAAGAGATTGTTCTACGCACTTCCAATTTTACGGAAATCAATTTGATTGACCATTATGCCGAAACCGCACGGGTAGACTTTACCGTTGTGGACCAAAATGGTAAACCCGTCAATCACGCACAGGTAGATTTCAAGATATACAACTATGCTGAATTTTATACCGCGGTAAGGAAATTTACGGATCAACAGGGCAAGACGTTCCTCACAGCCGGCAAAGGCGATCTGCTGGTTTGGGCATCAAAAGATGGATATTACGGATTTTCCAAGGCCTCGTTCGGCAAAGATCAACAAGTAACCATTCGTCTCAACCGATCGCAGAAGACAGATCTGGCTACAAAAATGCACCCGTTGGACTCTCTTGACATTGTTCCTCCGCCAGAGAAAGCACGAATACCACAAGTGACAGAGGAAATGAATGCAAAGAATAAACTTAGATTTGCGCAAGAAGACAGCATCAGAAAAGCTTACGAATCAAATTTCTATCAGGCTGTAGATGAGAGTGAGTTGTCACAATTGTTAGTGAAAGCGCGAGGCAACTGGCGGGTCATCAAGAACTTTTATGACAAGTACCCAGAGAAAGAAGAAAGAGCGCTATCGCTCTTGAAGACATTGAGTGACAAAGATTTGCGTGATATCTCCATGGACATTCTCGAAGATCATCTCTTGGCGAAGAGCAACCAATTGAGTCCGAGAGTTGAGAACGAAATGATCATCCTACCCTTCAAACAACAATTACAAAACGCCTTTGACCCTGCAACAACCAAAAAGTTTCAGCAAAATCCGGCATTGCTTGTTGAATGGATTCAAAAAAACATACGCATCAACCCAGATAACGAGGCCTTAAGAATTGCACAAACGCCCATCGGCGTGTGGAAATCAAGGTTTACAGATGCTCGCTCAAGAGATATTTTCTTTGTCGACTTGGCCCGCAGTATTGGTATCGAAGCACGCAAGGACGTGGTTACTTCTAAAGTTCAATATCGCCTAAATGACCAATGGATGGATGTTAATTTTGAAACAGAAAAACAGAAAACAGCTCCAAAAGGAAAGCTGGTTTTAAGCTATTTGCCATCCAAATATCTGGATGACCCTAAGTATTATAACCATTTCAGCATCAGTAAAATAGAAAATGGCATTCCAGTTTTGCTAAACTTTGATGAAGGTCAGGTTGACATGGGCGGCGGAACAAGCTGGAAGAATACCTTCAAGGATGGAACGAGCCTGGATGCAGGAACCTATTTTCTGGTCACCGGCACTCGCATGGCCAGCGGAAATGTGAAAGAGAGCCATCAGATATTCAATATCAAAGAAGGACAAACGACAACGCTCGACTTGACACTTCGCACCTCCAAAACAGAGATTAGCGTGATTGGCAACTTTGACAGCGAGTCGAAGTTTGTGAAAGATGCCCAAGAGGTTAGCATCCTGTCGCAAACAGGGAGAGGATATTTTGTGTTGGGCCTTATCGATGTGGGACAAGAACCCACCAACCACACCCTGCGCGACATTGCCAAGCTGAAAGACGAATTTGACCGTTTGGGCAGACCTTTTGTACTTTTGTTCGAGTCAGAAGCGGAAGCCAAGAAGTTCAAGTCAAGTGACTTCGGAGAGCTACCCAACAAGACTATTTATGGTGTAGACAAAGATGGTGCTATCAAGAAGCAAATCGTGGCACAAATGAAGCTACAAGATGCTCGACAGTTACCCATCTTCATCATAGCCGACACATTTAACCGAGTGGTATTTGCATCTCAAGGATATACTATTGGACTTGGGGAACAACTGTATAACACGCTGAACAAATTGTAATCACGGCATTATATAAAGATGTGAGAGACACGCTTCAGATGAGAGCTAACACTGCCGCTTTATCAAATATGAGAACCCGACTGAACGAATGTTGTAAACAAATGATATTCAATCTGTTATCTATTTCGTTTTAAAGTCATTGATATTGGAGGGCAAAGTCAATGACTTTGGAGGCCAAACTCATTGACTTTGCGCGATTAACTCAATGAGATTGTAACGTCATGTGTGTCAAGCAGTTTTCTAAGGAAACCAACAATGGCCCAACAGACTGTTTCGGACATACCTTAGACACTTCATTTTTCATCATCTTTTCAGTGGTATTCTCCTCCAAATCCAATTGGGTACCAACTTCCATAAGGCAACCAAAACAGACCACCGCCAATCGATGACGCGTACATGTTCATGACGCATGATGGCATGAAACATCTTGGCGGCAACTGTTTTCTGATTCATCAACATGGGATACGAGCCGCCATTGAGCAAAGGAGTGTCTACAAAACCTGGCCTAAGATCCGTAAATTTGATGTTGAGTTTACGAGAATTGGCCAATTGCTCAAGTGACTGAATGTAAATGTTTTGCATGGATTTGGTTGCACTGTATGCCGGTGCCGGCCCCAATCCTTTGGTTCCAGCAATGGATGATATCACAGCAATGTGCCCTCCCCCATGCACTGCCATATATCTGTAGGCTGTTCCCACCATCCTGACGAACCCCATGCCATTGGTGTTTACCGTGTTCAGCTCTATATCTTCCTGAAGCTCTTGGTTGATTTTTCCAACACCTGACACGTGTAAATACAAGTCTACCCCACCCATGCGCTCAATTAAATCAAGCAACTGGGCGGGTGCACCATCGCTACATACATCAATTTGGGCTGTATGAATGGTTGAAGTGCGCGCTTGCGAGCCATTGCTTGCGGGGAAGTTCCGAATAAGATTTTCTTCTCTCCACTTGTTCAAACAGTCGATACGTCGGGCCGCTATCCCGACAGTCCAACCGGCATCATAAAAGAGTTGTGCCAGTTCTTTCCCCATTCCTGATGAGGCTCCCATGATAATTACTTTGTTCATGATGACAAATATATGACAGATTACTTAAAAAAACGAAGTATTTCATGACATTATGGATAAAATTAAGTATATTTGCATTCAGTAATCAAAACTTTATCTCTATGAAAGATTTTTTCAAATATGTTGGAGCAACAGTCGTAGGACTGATCGTTTTTGGACTGATTGTGGTGATTTTTGGCACGATGAGTATAGTAGGTTTGATATCATCTGCGCAAGCTACTCAAAATGTAAGCAAAAACTCAATTCTTGTTTTAAATCTTTCAGGTAGTTTGGCTGAACAAGGTAGTGATAATGTTTGGGGAATGCTCACCGGAAACGAACTTGGTTCCGCAGGGCTTGACGATATTCTTTCTGCCATCAAAAAAGCAAAAAATAATGACAGAATCAAAGGAATCTATATAGAGTCGGGTATATTTTTGGCTAATTATGCCAGTAGACAAGAGATAAGAAATGCACTCTTAGACTTCAAAAAAAGCGGCAAAAAAATCATTGCTTACGGTGACAACTACACTCAGGGCAACTACTATCTGGCCTCTGTGGCTGACAAGGTTTTCCTGAATCCACAAGGCATGATTGATTGGCACGGCATTGGCGCTCAACCGATGTTTGTGAAAGATTTGCTGAAAAAAGTCGGTATACAGTATCAAGTCGTCAAAGTTGGAAAATACAAGAGTGCCACTGAAATGTACATCGCCGACAAGATGAGCGATCCCAGTCGTGAGCAAACGCAGGCTTACATCGACGGTATTTGGTCAGACGTGCTCAAGGCGGTGAGTGACAGCAGGAAAATCAACGTGGATAAGTTGAACCAATATGCTGACAGCTTGATAACCTTCAGCAATCCAAAGGACTATGTAGATGCCAAATTGGTAGATGGCTTGCTTTATACCAACCAGGTGAAGGACGAAGTTAAGAAGATGTTTGGACTCGACAAGGATGATCCTGTCAACCAAGTGGGCGTCACTGACATGCGTAGTGTCAAGGAAGAAACCGAAGGAAAACAGGTTGCAGTGTATTATGCATACGGCTCTATCGTCGACAATCCGGTGACTGGCAGCATGTTTGGTGCAGAACACATGATTGTAGGTTCGGAAGTTTGCAAGGATTTGGAGGCTTTGGCGGAAGATGATGACGTGAAAGCTGTTGTTCTTAGAATCAACTCAGGCGGCGGAAGTGCATACGCTTCAGAGCAGATGTGGAATCAGGTTGAGCAACTGAAGAAGAAGAAACCCGTAGTGGTTTCGATGGGTGATATGGCTGCATCAGGCGGATATTACATGGGTTGCAATGCCAATTGGATTGTAGCGCAGCCTACCACACTTACGGGCAGCATCGGTATTTTTGCCATGATACCAGATATGAGTCAGTTGCTTACACAGAAATTGGGAATCAAATTTGATGAAGTGAAGACCAATAAGAATTCTACGTTTGGCTCGTCAGCACGACCACTGAACGCAGAAGAAATCGGTTACCTCGCAAGATATATTGATAGAGGGTACGCTCTCTTCCGCCAACGCGTGGCTGACGGACGCAAATTGTCTGTCAATCAAGTTGAGGCTATCGCTCAAGGGCACGTCTTCGTAGGACGAGATGCTTTGAAAATCAAACTGGTAGACGAATTAGGTGGTCTGGATAAAGCGGTTGAAAAAGCTGCAAAGCTGGCTAAACTCGATGAGTTTTACACGCAAGACTATCCTGCAAAGGCAAGTTGGATGGATCAATTGACGGGTGCCATGAGCGGCGGCAACTATCTTGACGAGCAATTACGAGCCACATTAGACGAATATTATGAGCCTTTCATGTTGCTCAAGACAATGAATCAGCAAAATATGATTCAAGCTCGTATACCTTTTTATCTGAACATCAGATAATCAAGAACATCAAAACCACGGTCTTAACTCGCATCGAAACAGCGGCTATCATACATGATGCCGATTTGCATGAGTAAGACTCAATGTAATGAATGAGGACAGAAGGAGATTATATAAAGATTAACGAATGGCTGCTGCCACTGAGTTGGCTGTATGGAATTGGTGTAAGGTTGCGCAATCAAATGTTTGAAATGGGCATCCTGAAAGAACAGACATACGATATTCCCATCATCTCCGTTGGAAACATGACTGTGGGTGGAACGGGAAAAACACCGCATGTTGAATACCTGGTACGCCTCCTTGGTGACAGGATGAAAGTGGGTGTGCTGTCCAGGGGATATAAACGAAAAAGTAAAGGCTATGTACTGGCGCACGAAGATTCAACCATGCAGGCAATTGGGGATGAGCCGTTCCAGATGAAATCCAAATTCCCTAACATCTTCATTGCTGTGGATGAGAACAGAAGGAGGGGCATTGAGAACCTGGCATCTGATGCAGAAACGAAAGATGTTGATGTAATCATCCTCGACGATGCCTTCCAACATCGCTATGTAAAGCCAGGCATCAACATCTTGCTGGTAGACTATCATCGATTCATCATGAACGACCAACTGTTGCCAGCCGGTCGTCTACGTGAACCATTGAGTGGGAAAAACCGTGCAGATATGGTTATCGTGACTAAATGTCCTAAGGACTTAAAGCCAATGGAGTTTCGGGTTTTGACCAAAAACCTGGACCTCTACCCTTTTCAATCACTGTTCTTCACGACGATTAAATATGGTAGTTTGCAACCAATATTCGGAGGCGAAACTCGCTCTCTCCATACCATTAAGAAGACAAACGTGCTCTTGGTGACGGGCATCGCTTCGCCCAAGCAAATGTATGAAGACCTGAAACACCATTGTCAGCAAATTCATCCATTAAAATTTGCTGACCACCACCTGTTCACAAGGAAAGACATAGACAAACTAAATGCACAATTTGAAACAATCTCTTCACCTAAAATTGTCATCACAACCGAAAAAGATGCCACGCGACTGATCGCTGTAGACGGCCTTTCTGACCAAGTCAAGAATGCCATTTATTCATTACCGATACAAATAAGTTTTCTTCAAAACGATGAAGAAACATTCAATCATAAAATCATTAGTTATGTACGAAAAAATTCAAGAAACAGCATCCTGGTTGAAAGAAAGGATGACAACAAGTCCAAAGACAGCAATCATCCTGGGAACCGGACTAGGACAATTAGCTTCAGAGATAACAGATAGTTACGAATTCGCCTATACTGACATTCCAAACTTCCCCCTGTCCACGGTGGAAGGTCATTCTGGCAAGCTTATTTTTGGCAAGCTGGGCGGCAAGGACATCATGGCTATGCAAGGCCGATTCCACTATTATGAAGGTTATGACATGAAAGAAGTAACCTTCCCAGAGCGCATCATGTACGAGCTGGGCATTGAAATATTGTTTGTTTCCAATGCCTCGGGAGGAATGAATCCCGACTTTAAAATTGGAGATTTGATGATCATCGACGATCATATCAACTTCTTCCCTGAGCATCCACTTCATGGTAAGAACTTCCCAACAGGTCCAAGATTCCCTGACATGCATGAGGCTTATGACGGACAACTAAGAACACTGGCTGACAAAATTGCCAAAGAAAAAGGTATCAGAGTGGTTCATGGTGTCTACGTTGGCGTACAGGGACCGACTTTTGAAACACCTGCAGAATACAGGATGTATCATCGTTTAGGGGGTGACGCTGTTGGAATGAGCACCGTACCCGAAGTTATCGTGGCTCGTCACTGTGGCATCAAGGTGTTTGGAATGAGCATCATAACAGATTTAGGCATTGAGGGACAACCCGTCGAAGTTTCTCATGAAGAGGTTCAGGCTGCTGCTAACAAGGCTCAGCCGCTGATGACTGAAATCATGAGCGAAATCATCAAGAGAAGTTAACACATGCTCACCGTAAGCTGATGAGTGAGTTGACAAGTTACATCCACCCGCTCACATTTCTATAAAAGTGATTGGATACTCCTGTCAACTCACCTTGTAATCTATAGACTTTACAGCAAATTACTACTCAAGCGAATGACAGACATTTCAAAACTGGGTGAATTCAAACTCATAGATCACCTCACAAAAGACATCCAAATACAGAACCAATCAACAAAACTTGGTATTGGTGACGATTGCGCCGTGATGCACTATCCCGATAAGGAAGTACTGATGACCACCGACATGCTGATGGAAGGTGTTCATTTTGACCTCACCTACATCGACATGCAACATCTTGGCTACAAGTCAGCCATGGTGAATATCAGCGATATATTTGCCATGAATGGAACACCAAAGCAGTTGTTGGTGAGCCTTGCCATTGACAAAAGGTTTAAAGTTGAAGACATGGAGGCTTTTTATAGCGGCCTACAAATGGCATGCAACAAATGGCATGTGGACATTGTGGGAGGTGACACGACATCCTCTCGCACGGGTATTGCCATCAGCATTACCTGTATTGGGGAAGCAAAAAAGGAAGACATCGTCTATCGCAGTGGTGCTAAAGACACTGACTTGATTTGCGTCAGCGGCGATTTGGGTGCAGCCTACATGGGACTGATGCTGTTAGAACGTGAGAAAGATGTATATTACCAGCAGGTAGATGAACTCAACAAGAAGCTTAAAGCAGCGCAAAAGGAACAAGACAATCAACTTGTAGAACACCTAAAGAAGAAACTTAGCGAGCTTGGTAACTTCCAACCAGACTTTGCTGGGAAGGAGTATCTGCTGCAAAGACAACTGCAAACAGAAGCAAGAGGGGACATCATTGAAAAGCTCCAGACAGCTAACATCCACCCTACTGCCATGATTGACATCTCCGATGGATTGAGCAGTGAACTGCTCCATATATGCAAACAAAGCAAATGCGGATGTAGAATTTATGAGAAGAACCTGCCAATTGACTACCAAACAGCCGTCATGGCAGAAGAGTTGAACATGAATGTCACGACTTGTGCGTTGAATGGCGGCGAAGACTACGAACTGCTTTTCACTGTTCCCATCCCCGATCATGAAAAGATACAGCAGATAGAAGGCGTGCGAATGATTGGACATATTACCAAAGAATCATTGGGTGCCCAACTAATCACACGTGACAATCAAGAATTTACACTACGGGCTCAGGGGTGGAATCCGCTATAAATGAACTCTTTGTGTGTGAGCTGGCCATTGGAAACGCTTCGGATGACAGACGCATATATGCACTTTCATCGTGCGTTTTCTTTGTTAACAAATATTAATCAGTAACATTTTTTCAAGAAATGTTTCGGTGATTAGATAATATTTCTTACCTTTGCAACCGCAAAAGCAATGGTGCCATAGCTCAGTTGGTAGAGCAAAGGACTGAAAATCCTTGTGTCCCCGGTTCGATTCCTGGTGGCACCACTTTGAAGAAAAGCAAAAAGCAGTAAAATCTTGATTTCCAAACGAAATCGGGATTTTTTGTTTTTCGCAGGGACGCAAAAAACGGCAGAATGTTACCGTTTCCGGTGTTCCAATCGGTGGAGCAAGAAAGGTGGAACGCGAATCTCCACCGAACAAGATTATTTCTCTCTGATTTGCAATATTTTGCGTATCAAGAAAGCGTGTATGGTTTCCTACTTTTGTCCAACGAAAAAACTGTAGGAACATGAAACGAAACTCATTCAATGTGCTTTTCTTCATCAAGAAAGCCAAACTGCTGAAAAACGGGGAAGCCTCCGTGTGTATGCGCATCACCGTGAATGGTGCGCGAGTGGAAAACAACATCCGCATGAGCATTGAGCCTGCCCTGTGGAATCAAGCGAAGGAGTGCGCCAAAGGCAAGAGCCGCAAGGCTTGTGAACTCAATCTCTACATCGAGCAAGCCAAAATCAAGTTGCGCAAGCTGTTCGATGAACTGGAAGAGAGGAACCACTCCATCACAGCCAGAATCTTGCAAGAAAAGTTCTTTGGAGCTAACGAAGAAGTGAAGGAAGTCCGCACACTCATCCAAACCATACAGGAGCATAACGACCAATGCCGTGAACTTGTGGGCAAGGACTATGCGCTGATTACTGTCCGCCGTTATGAAAGCTGCAAACGCTATCTAGCAGAACTTATCAAACTGAAATATGACAAGGAGGATTTGCCCTTGTCGGAAATCAATGGTGAACTAGTACGTGCTTTTGAATTTTATCTCAAGACGGAAAAGGAGTGCCAACAAAATACGGTCATCCGTTATATGAAGTGCCTGAAGAAGATAACCAATCTCGCACTTGCCAACGAATGGATAACCAAAGACCCGTTTATCGGTATCAAGTTCCACGAGAAGGAAGTTATCCGTGAGTTCCTAACTATGGATGAGCTGCTCACAATCTACAACAAGGAGTTTTCTTTGGACAGGATTACGGTTGTGCGTGATGTCTTCACCTTTGCTGCGTTCACTGGGTTGGCGTTCATTGATGTACAGCAGCTATCTGCCGAACATATCGTTCAAGACAACAACGGCAATTATTGGATTCGCAAGCCTCGCCAAAAGACGAAGAATATGTGCAACATCCCTTTGCTCGATATTCCGATGCAGATTTTGGAGAAATACAAAAGCCATCCTACTTGCCAAAAGAAAAATGTATTGCTCCCTGTCCCCTGCAATCAGAAGATGAACAGCTACCTGAAAGAGATAGCCGATTTGTGTGGCATATCAAAGTGCTTGACCACGCACACAGCCCGGCACTCGTATGCGACCTCTGTGTGCCTCGCCAATGGTGTAAGCATTGAGAATGTGGCGAAAATGCTCGGTCATTCCAACATAAAAATGACGCAGCACTATGCCCGTGTGCTGGATTCTTCCATCTTCAAAGATATGATGAATGTGAAAAGTGCCTTATCAAAAAATCTTTGATTATGAACAGAGGAATAATAACAATCAGTGAAACGGGCGTAGTTATAGTGCCGACTGCCCCTATATGGATGACAAAGTTTGAGATAGCCGACATGTTCGGGGTATTCTCGTACGACATCCGCAAGGCGATACGAGCAATCTACAAGAACAAGGAACTGAATGAAGCCGAAACAATGCGATATATCAGGCAACCCGATGGTATCAGTTATGATGTGTATAATTTTGAAATGATTATAGCCATCGCTTTCAAAATATGTAGCAAAGGGACCCTTTTGTTCAGGCGGTTCGTAATAAATGAAATCTGCGCCACCAAGAAAGGGAATCCGGTCACATTGTTTGTTTCCTATGGCAAGGGCAGCAACCTATGGTATAATTGAGGTTCATCCCGTCAGCCACCTGTTCCCGATGCCCGGATGCAAAGGTAGCATGTGGCTTTGAGGGCATTGGCAAGGTCGGGCGGCAGAGCCGTTTCGGGCAGAATCTTCCTCAAACGGGTTTGAGCGTATTCAGCCCGAAAACCTTGCCACTGCCAGCCACACGCATTCGAGGCATCCGGCAACGGAAACAAGCGACTGGCGGGAAATCAGAAGAAATATAGGAACGGCTTACAGACGAAGATAAACATTGATGCTTCATCCGTAAGCCGTTCCTTTTCTTTTTATCGAAGTTCTATTGCTGCCGCAAACATAGGGGCAGACGGTCAACTGCGCTCCTTCAAGAAAATCAAGTTGCCGCCTGTCGATAGGCGGTGCGGTAACTTTCAGTCAACATCCTTTCGATGTCGGATTCACGGTAGAGGATTTTGCCGCCCAACTGGATATAGGCTATCCGTCCCTCATTACGGTAGTCCTGAAGTGTCCGGCGGCTCACCTTCAACCGTGCCGACACCTCCTTGTCGGTAAAGAAACGCTCTCCATCCAATGTCGGGCGGTAGTTGGCTGTCAGATGCTCTACGTTGTCCAGCAGGCGGTCGAGGCTGCCCATGAAGTGGATTATCCACTCGTTGTCTTTGTTAATCAGTTTGTTCATGTTACTCTGGATTTAGTGGAATTATTGTTATTACTCTATTCGGTTATCAGATTGTCCTGCCTTTGAACCTCGCTTCCATTCGCCTGGCCTCCACGATGGAGACGATGCGCTGCACATCTTCGGGACGGTAGTACGTCTTGTGGTTGATTTGGCTGTATGATAGCGTTCCGTTGTCACGCAAGGTCTGCAACGTGCGTGGGCTGATGTTGAGCATCTGGCACACATCCTGATTGTCCATCCACTCGCTCATTCTCTTTTCTCCGTGCCGATGGCAGATGGCATCCATACGGCTGACGAAACGGTCGAACTTGGCGACCAGTTCCTCGAAGGTTTTTCTTTCGATTGCTACGATTTCCATATTGTCTTTCTTTTAGTTATTACTGTTTCTTCTGCTGCAAAGGAATACATAATTTACTGTCCTGCAATGGATTTTCCGAAAGTGGCAGCGTGTTGCGTCAATAGGTAATCTTTGTCCGGGTTGCCGCTTTGTTGATTGTCCGTAAACAAGGCTCCTACCGTAATTTCTGCCATGCCATTTTGGACGGGTGTTATTCCTTTTGCCGCAAAGAAATACATATTCCTTTACCTGACAATGGCTTTTACTATTACTGGCAGCATGTGGCACAGGGTGGTAGCGGTTGGCATGGGCTGGAGGCTGTGGTTATTCTCTTATTTCTAAAAAATAGGAAGTTGGCAAGGGCAAAAATAAGGGCTTAATTCAAATTCGCTTGCGATTGAGCCTTTGCCCTCTCAGACATATACATCCGGCAAAACGGTGAAGTCCACACCGCTTTGTCAACCGCCATAAAGCAGAATCACACAAAATTGCCTAAGAGAATCCAAGTGCTTGACTGACTGCACTGGAGCATCTTACTTTGCTCCCGATAATCGGTCGAGGCACTGACCAAGACCACATTCAATAACTTAATCTATTTATTTTTTTACAATGAAGAGAGAACCAAACATTACAGAGCAGCAGGCTCGTGAAATCGTGGAAAAAATGGGACGCAGGGAATCCTACACTCCCAAGTCAATGGATGACCTCTACAGGCGTATCGGTCTGGAACCGGATGAGCCGGGGCAGCCCGGCAATACCGTCACGGAGGAAACAGAGACCGCTATGACGGATGAACCGTCTGGTGTGGTGGTCGAGGAGGCGGCAATACCGCAGAAGCGCGTCAGCAGCAAGCAGCGCAGATTGTCGTTGGAGGACTACCGCGCCACCTATCTCCAAGTCCCAAAGATTATCAACCGCAAGCCCGTGTTCGTCAGTGAGACGGTGCGTGACGAACTTGACAGGGTTGTCCGCTACCTAGGAGGAAGGGGCATGAGTGCATCGGGATTGATAGAGAACCTTGTCCGCTTGCATCTCGATGCCTATCGGGATGACATTGAGCAGTGGCGCAAACTCTAATGGGATTACGGAAAGTCAGTTAGGTCGGTGGATATACTTCACCGGCTTAACCGATACCCTAGATGAGTTATTACACTCGGAAACAAATCCGACAGGCGGAGGATTTTTGTGTCTTCAAAGACACAGCAAGATATGTTTTCAGTTACCCGAATAATTCTAAGTAACTGAAAACACCTTCACCGCCGTGGGCAGAATTATCCTCCGCAGTCGGATAATTTCGGGATTCCTTAATCAAAGATTAAACAATGGACAAGCCATAAAATTAAAAGAATAAGAAGAATGAAAAAGAAGAGCAAGTATGGGAGAAATCCCAAATTGAATCCGAAGACGCACTGCGTAATGGTGCGCTTCGACGATGTGGAATGGAACAGGTTCCTGACGATGTACGAGGAATCGAACGTGTATGCGAAAGCCGTCTTTCTGAAGGCGCACTTCTTCGGGCAGAAGTTCAAGGTGCTGAAAGTGGACAAGACGCTGGTGGACTACTACACCAAACTGTCGGACTTCCACGCCCAATTCCGTGCCATCGGTACGAACTACAATCAGGTCGTTAAAGAGTTGCGCATCCACTTTTCGGAGAAGAAGGCGATGGCGTTGCTCTACAAGTTGGAGAAACATACCATCGACCTTGTGAAACTGAGCCGGGAGATCGTGGAGCTTTCAAGGGAGATGTATGCCAAGTGGGAACAACAGAAGGAATAATTCTGTTACATACCCAAGATACACATTACAGATACGTAATTCGGTAAATGAACGCATTTTTACTGACAATTTCATTGTCAATCATGTTGTAATCGTGCATTCGGAACTTTAGGACAAAGATAAGTATCACTTGACAAACTTGAAAACTAAATTCTTATAATTGAAACGACTGTATCATTTATGATGGTGCAGTCGTTTTATATTCAAGAGGATAAATGGTTGCAACTGTTCACTTAGCTATCAATATGAAATTACTATCTTTGTAAAATGATTCAAGAGAAGTTCAAATTTTACAAGCCATGTAAGTTGCTGCAACCTTATATAAGATATTATTGGGTATTCAAGAGCAATCGACCGCTGGATGCCTTTACTTATCCTATCGGTTGCCCTCAAATCATTTTCCATAAGCAAGCACCGTTATATATCCCTGAACTGAATGTTACACAAGACAAACTGACTGTCAGCGGACAAGTTAATTTTTCATCCCATTTGTATGCTGACGGCAATACAGAAATGATAGTGGTTGTATTCCACCCTCACGCTATGAGTATGTTTCTGAACATACCGACTTCACTTTTTTATAATCAAGAAGTGTCCGGTTACAGCCTTGAAAACAAAAGTTTGAATGAACTGGCTACACGAATATTCGACTGTGAGAATAATTCTATTTGCATAAGCTATGTAGAAAAATGGCTGGTGTCACAAATTGCCGATAATTTAGCTGATACCACACACAGAATTAAAAGAATAGATGCCGCCATACAGCGAATATATATCACTCCGCAAATCTCTGTAAACGAATTATCTTCCATTGCCAGCCTAAGTAAAAAACAGTTTGAGCGGTTGTTTCATTCATTTGTAGGCATCAATCCCAAAGAATATACCCGTATCGTCCGCTTCCAAAAGGCTTTGGCGCAGATGCAGCATCAAGCGGGTAAAGAAATCAACCAGGCACAAATAGCATACACCAGCGGTTATGCTGACCAGTCGCACTTTATCCGAGAGTTCAAGAAGTTCTGCGGATATACGCCCATGTCTTTGCTGAAAATATCAAATCCATATTCCGATTTGTTCACCAATCCCGTATAAATGTCCCGTTTGTTCTATCCGGGTTCAAACGCTTCTCCTACTTTTGCCGTCTGATTCATTAAATGAAAATAGCATTAAGTATGAAAGAAGTAAATCCCCAAGAAACTAGCCGGGCATACGCCTTTGAAATGTGGATGAACGCACCCATGCCAATGGTGACGTTCTTTAAGACACTCAACGTGTCACGCCTTGTGAAAATCAGTCGGAAATCGGGCATGAAGTTTAATATGTTGATGTGCTGGTGCATCGGCAAAGCCGCAAGGAGCGTGAAAGAATTTTATCTGCTGCCCGTAAACGACAAACTGATGCAGTACGATACCATTGCAGTAAACACCATTGTCGCCAACAGAAAGGGCGAGGTAAGTTCGTGTGATGTTCCTTTCTGTGATGATTTATCTTTATTTAATCAACACTATCTGCAACTAACCAAACAAGTGGCTGAAAGTTGCGTCAATCACGACTTGACGGAAAGCATGGTTATCGGAACTTCCGCCTTGGCACAATATGAAATAGACGGGGCTGTCGGGATGTATAGCGGCATTTTTAATAATCCGTTTCTTATTTGGGGCAAATACAAACGTCGCCTGATGAAAACGACGCTCACCGTTTCTTTCCAGTTCCACCACACGCAAATGGACGGGGCGCACGCTTCCCGCTTTTTAGATGGGGTTCAGAAAGAAATCAACCAAATGAAAATATAGTTGAAAACAACTTTGGAAAATAAAAGGTAAAATTGGCGAGATTGGACAATCATATATCTATGAAAACTCTATAATTTTGCAAATTATATTGTTATAGATGAAAAATAGCACCGAAAATATATATAAACAGAAGGTCAATCAAGTAATTGATTACATAAATTCCAATTTGCATCAGCCATTACAGTTGAATGTAATAGCCGATATAGTAAATATGTCTCAACGGCAATTACTTCGGATGATGAGTTCTGCTCTGAAAGAACCATTATATACTTATGTGGCAAGGCAACGTGTAGAACGAGCCGTACTATATATGCAAATTGAAGATATGAGTTTACAGAATTTGGCTGGGTTAGTCGGCTACGACAATCCACAATCATTCTCCAAAGCATTTAAGAAACAATTCGGTGTTTCTCCAAAAGCCTATATCAGTAAATTAAAGAAGCGATTAAAAGAGTTTGTACATGATGGAAAGCAGTATGACTTACATTCTGATGCTTATGATTTTGAGGGATTAGATTTAGTATATATCCGTATATGGGGCAAGTATGGAGAGGAAGAGCCTTATGAAACAGCGTGGAGTAAATTGATACATTTCTTAAAGAAAAATGACTTACTTACATCCGACACACGCTTTATCGGGTTAAGTTTTGACGACCCTAATGTAACAAAATCTAATCAATGTCGTTTCTATGCCTGTGCATCAGTGCAAAAAGAAATTATACCCACTTGCGAATTTGGTACAATCCGGCTACCACAGGGTAAATATGCGGTCTATACGTTGCAGGGATATTATACTGATTTGCAGGACTGGTATAACATCATTAACGTAAGTCAAGAATATTCACTTCGTCATGGGATGTCTTTTGAGGAATATATCAATTATTCAAAAGAAAATAGAAATGATAACATTACAAAAATCTACATACCTATAAAATAAATAGAATCATGGAAAATAATTTACCTAAATATATAACGCTGACAGAAAATAATATAGATAAAGACCATATCTGTTGCGCATTCTCTGACAAAAAATGCTTGGCGGGGTATGAGTTGAAAAAAGAGTGGCTAACGAAAGAATTTGCCAATGGCTATGTTTTCAGGCGGCTTGATGCACGAGCCAAAGTTTTTATAGAATATGTTCCTGCTGAATATGCGTGGCTTCCGGTTACTGCTCCCAATTATTTAATGATTAATTGTTTTTGGGTTTCAGGGCAGTATAAAGGGCAAGGGCATGGATATAATTTGCTTCAATCTGTAATTGAAGATGCTAAAAAGCAACAGAAGAATGGATTAGTCACTGTTGTGGGTACAAAAAAGAACCATTTCATGAGCGATACGAAATGGTTATTGAAACACGGATTTGAAGAAATAGAAAGGCTTCCGAATGGCTTTTCATTGTTGGCGATGAATATTTGTGACAATGGTGTAGTTCCATATTTTAATGACTGCGCAAAAATCGAAGAATGTACCGATAAACAAGGACTGGTTGCCTATTATTCAAGTCGTTGTCCATACACGGATTATTATGTAAATGGAATGTTACGTGTTCTTGCACAAGAAAAGAGTATTCCTTTAAAAGTAATCAAGCTGGAAACGAGAGAACAGGCACAAAGTTCTCCCACACCAGCCACTATTTTTTCTCTTTTTTACAATGGAAAGTTTGTAACTACGGATTTAAGCGTTTGTACAGAATCTAAATTTATAAAATTAGTAAAATGAAAGAGTTGGCTAATAATATATTAGCCCAAATAGAGGTCGATATTTCGGAAATCGACCTCTACGGCTATAATATTATTGATGTTTCTCTTTCAATAGTACATAGGCTGCAAACAGCTCTCAATGATTTGAGGATGAAAATACAAACCTATATATTTCCAACCAAAGAGGACGAAATTTTATTTTTCAAAACTCAGAAACCGGAAATACTCGGTCGGTTGCTATTCTTCTATAAGATATACAAGATTGAAACACAATGTCCTAATGGTAGCGATGAAGTGATTAGGAATTATATCAATCGGGAACTGGATAATCTGACCTATTTCTTCAATCGCAATTTGGACTTTTATCAATACTACCGTTCACATTCCACTGTGTATGATGAATATTATTTTGTTCGTGGAAAAGCGGATTTACGATTATGTACCGATAGCGCACAATTCGATAAAGACCCAAATTTCTCAACAGGATATGATTATAAGGTGGCTAAAATCATAGCCAATGAAATGCTGCGCATCTATCTGAATAAACGATTGGTGAAACTGGGAACTAATAATCAGATAGAAGATAATCTACAAAGATGCTTCAAATACCCGTTCCGTTTCACAGGCAAAAAGTCATATCTTATCGAACTGGGATATTCTCTTGTATCTTCGGGCGACATAAACAATGGCAACGTGGAAATTAAAGAAATGATGAATTTCCTTAGTACAATATTCCACATTGATTTAGGGGATTATTACGCTTCATATATAGCCATGAAAGAGAGAAAAGACCGGACGGCATATCTTCATCATCTGATAGATAATCTTGTTAAGCGGATGAATGAGGATGATATGGAGTGTTAGCAAGAATTTAATTGATAATCCGATAATATAAGTTCAGGGAAAAACGCTATCTTTGCAGAACTAACAGAAAAATAAATAGTTGTTCAACAATATGAAATGGCAGTTGTGCATATAGCTACGCTCAACGAATAGCACTTCCAATTATTGCTATTCAGCAATAGACAGGCTTATGTTTTAAGTTTGCCTGTTATTGTTTTGTCATTATCCCTTATTATAAATCTATAAGATTGTCGTGCTGCTTAAAGCGGCAGGATGTATTGTATCATATTGGTTTGAACAAATGAATTATACCTATAAGAAAATCTGGCTCATCGCTTTTCCTGTAATGATGAGCATCCTTATCGAACAACTGATAAATATTACCGATGCTTTGTTTTTAGGGCATGTGGGTGATGTGGAATTGGGCGCATCTGCCCTTGCCGGAATATGGTTCTTGGCAATTTATATGCTCGGCTTCGGATTCAGCTTGGGGTTGCAAGTAATAATTGCCCGCCGAAACGGAGAACAGTGGTATGCAGAAACGGGAAAAACGTTCTTTCAGGGATTGTTTTTCTTGCTGATACTGGCGGTACTCCTCTGTATGCTATCCAAGATATTTTCTCCCGTTCTGTTGAAACATCTGATAACTTCGGATGATGTCTATAATGCGGTTATCCGCTATTTGGATTGGCGTATTTGGGGATTGTTGTTCTCTTTCCCGTTCCTTGCCTTACGCTCGTTTTTGGTAGGCATTACACAGACAAAAGCTCTGAACATGGCAGCTTTCACTGCCGTACTGGTAAACATTCCGCTGAACTGGCTCCTGATTTTCGGCTTCGATATGGGTATATCGGGAGCGGCTATCGCTTCTTCATCTGCCGAAATGTGTTCGCTGGCTGTATTGGCTGCATATATGTTTCGGCACATTGATAAAAAAGCGTATGGCTTATACTGGCGTATTGATATAACGGTATTGAAAGAGGTGTTTTCTATCTCTGTATGGAGTATGCTCCAGTTCTTTACAAGTGTAGCCATTTGGTTTCTGTTCTTCGTGGCTATCGAACGCTTGGGAGAAACGGAGTTGGCTGTATCGAACATTGTAAGAAGTGTTTCCGCACTGTTTTCCGTTATCGTCAATGCATTGGCAGGTGTCACCGGTTCTTTGGTGAGTAACCTGATTGGAGCAGGTGAAAAGAAACAAGTTTTTCCGCTTTGCCATAAAATTATCCGTTTAGGATATGCGACAGGCATTCCACTGATTACTTTTGCGTTGTTCTTTCACCAGCACATTATAGGGGCTTATACGGAAAATCCCGCTATCGTACAGCTTGCATGGCCGCCTTTTCTTGTTATGCTATTGAATTACTTCTTTGCACTACCCGGTTACGTCTATCTGAATGCTACAACAGGAACGGGAGCGACACGGACGGTATTCATTTTTCAGGTGATAACTACTATTGCTTATCTGTTCTGCTTATGGGGATTAGGTTATTGTAATGTCACGTTAGCGGCATATTGGGCAGTGGAATACTTATATGTGATACTGCTTGGTACACAATCCGTCATTTATCTTAAATATAAACAATACTAAGAACTGAAATTTATGATGAACAAGATATATCCCCGTAAAGGTGACACGCAAACCGTTTATTTGAATGCTGTCGTAAAAGACCCGTCTATCGAAATAGGCGACTATACCATTTACAATGATTTTGTTTCAGACCCGTGTCTGTTTGAGCAAAATAACGTATTGTATCATTATCCCATTAACCATGAACGGCTGATAATTGGAAAGTTCTGTTCTATTGCTTGCGGCGTAAAATTTCTGTTCAACTGTGCCAACCATACCCTAAAATCTTTATCCACTTACACATTTCCGCTGTTTTATGAAGATTGGGAATTGGATAAGGCAAATGTGGCTTCCGCTTGGGACAACAAAGGCGACATCGTAATAGGCAATGACGTATGGATAGGCTATGAAGCCGTTATTATGGCTGGTGTCCATATCGGTGACGGGGCTATTGTTGGTACAAGGGCGGTTGTGACGAAAGATGTGCCGCCCTATACCATTGTGGGTGGTGTCCCTGCCAAAGAGATACGAAAGCGGTTCAGTCCTGATATAATAGAACAGATGCAGGCTTTGAAATGGTGGGATTGGTCGGTAGATAAGATACGGGAGTTTTTGCCTTATCTGAAAGATGGACGTTGGGATAAATTACAGGCAGTATGAAATCTATTAAGAATCTAATTTCACTCGGCTATTTGCTGATGGCATTATTGGTTATCGGCATAATGTATATTTGGTATAAAGAATGGTGCGATTTAGAGAAATTGGAAGTTCAGAATCGTCATATAGATACTTTTCGCCAAGAATCGCACG
Organism: Hoylesella buccalis ATCC 35310; assembly: GCF_000177075.1. Lineage (GTDB taxonomy): Bacteria > Bacteroidota > Bacteroidia > Bacteroidales > Bacteroidaceae > Prevotella > Prevotella buccalis. Next base: position 32,686 of record NZ_ADEG01000016.1, on the reverse strand, counting down.
AAATATTTGTTCTTCTTATTGAACTTTCTTTATCAGGCGAGACAGTATTGGAGTGGGAATATGCAGATTTGGAACATTACCATTATCAACGCATGGCAATGGACAGTATGCTATGCCGTTTCAAAACGATTTATCCGACAGAGCGCATAGACAGTGTACGCTATCTTCTCGAAGATAAGGAACGACAAATGCATCAAATCGTGCAGGTACTTGAACAGCAACAAGCCATCAATGATAAGATCACTCGTCAAGTACCCGTAATCGTACAGAAAAGTGTGCAGGAACAACCGCAAAAACCGAAGCGGAAAAGATTTCTCGGCATATTCGGCAAGAAAGAAAAGCCAAAGCCAACCGTGACCACAACAATGCTCCGTTCCCTCGACCGGGACATGATAGCCAAGCAACGGGCGCAAAGCCGCCGTCTGTCGGAACACACCGACAACCTTGTGGCACGAAACGCGAAACTTAACCGGCAACTGCACGGATTTATACGCCAGATGGATAAAAAGGTGCAAGCCGATCTGCAAAAACGGGAAGCCGAGATAACCGCCATGAGGGAACAGTCGTTTATGCAGATAGGTAGCCTGACAGGATTCGTCTTCCTTCTGCTGGTAATATCATATATCATCATACACCGTAATGCCAACCGAATCAAACGGTACAAACAGAAAACGACTGATTTAATAGGACAGTTGCAACAGTCGGTAGAGCAAAACGAGGCTCTGATAGCCTCCCGCAAGAAAGCCGTGCATACTATCACGCATGAACTGCGCACGCCGCTGACAGCGATAACGGGTTATGCCGGACTGGTGGAAAAAGAGAATGACATAGAACGAATCGGGCGTTATATTTGTAACATCCGGCAATCTTCTGACCGTATGCGCGAAATGCTCAACACCTTGCTGAGTTTCTTCCGTCTGGACAACGGCAAGGAGCAGCCGAACATTTCTCCTTGCCGGATTTCGGCAATCACGCACATTCTTGAAACGGAGTTTACGCCCATCGCCATGAACAAGGGGCTGGCTCTGACCATAACCAATCAAACGGATACAGTTGTCTTGACCGATAAGGAACGTATCCTGCAAATAGGCAACAACCTGCTATCGAACGCCATCAAGTTCACGGAAAACGGCGGAGTCTCTCTGACAATGGATTACAATAACGGTGCTCTGAAACTCATTGTCGAAGATACGGGTACAGGCATGACCGATGAGGAACAGCAACGGGTGTTCGGCGCGTTTGAACGTCTGTCAAACGCCACCGCAAAAGACGGCTTCGGTCTGGGACTTTCCATCGTACAGCGTATTGTGACAATGCTCGGCGGTACAATCCGGCTGAAAAGCGAAAAAGGCAAGGGAAGTCACATCAAAGTGGAAATACCCATGCAGACAGCCGAAGAACTGCCGGAACAGATAAATCAAATACGGATTCATCATAACCATACATTCCACGATGTGATAGCCATTGACAATGACGAGGTATTACTCCTTATGCTGAAAGAAATGTATGCCCAAGAAGGAGTACACTGTGACATCTGCACCGATGTAGCGGAGCTGATGGAATTGATACGGAAAAAGGAATACGTCCTGTTGCTTACTGACCTGAATATGCCGGATATAAACGGCTTCGAGTTGTTGGAACTGCTGCGCACCTCCAATGTGGGCAATTCAAAGACTATCCCGGTAGTCGTGACCACCGCTTCGGGCAGTTGCAGCAAGGAGGAACTTATGGAACGTGGTTTCTCCGGTTGCCTGCTCAAACCGTTCTCCATATCGGAACTGATGGAGGTTTCAGACAAATGCGCCATGAAAGGCAACCGGAATGAAAAGCCGGATTTCACCTCCCTGCTGTCCTACGGCAATGAAGCCGTCATGCTGGAGAAACTGATAACGGAAACCGAAAAGGAAATGCAGGCGGTCAGGGATGCGGAGCAACGGAAAGACCTTCAGGAACTGAACGCCCTGACACATCACCTGCGAAGTTCATGGGAGATACTCCGTGCAGACCAACCGTTAAGGGAACTATACAAATTGCTTCATAGCAAAGGTACATCAAATAACGAGGCTATCCATAATGCTGTAAAAGCTGTGCTGGATAAGGGTTCGGAAATCATCCGGCTGGCAAAAGAAGAAAGGAGAAAATACGAAAATGGATAATACAAAAATCATCGTGGTGGAGGACAACATCGTGTATTGCGAGTTTGTCTGCAACCTGCTGGCACGCAAGGGATTCCGTACCGTGCAGGCTTTTCACCTCTCGACCGCGAAGAAATATCTGCAACAAGCCGCAGACGGGGACATCGTTGTTTCCGACCTGCGCCTGCCCGACGGCAACGGTATCGACCTGCTGCGCTGGATGCGCAAGGAGGGCAGGATGCAGCCGTTCATCATCATGACCGACTATGCCGAAGTGCATACGGCGGTTGAAAGCATGAAACTCGGTTCGCTGGACTACATACCCAAACAACTCGTGGAGGACAAACTCGTGCCTCTGCTCCGTACCATACTGAAAGAGCGGAATATCGGGCGAAGCCGTATGCCCCTGTTCTCGCGTGACGGCTCGGCGTTCCAAGCCATCATGAAGCGGATAAGGCTGGTAGCCCCCACCGACATGAGCGTGCTGATATTCGGGGAGAACGGCACGGGCAAGGAGCATATCGCCCACTTGCTGCACGACAAGGGCAAGCGGGCAGGAAAGCCGTTTGTGGCTGTGGACTGCGGTTCGCTCACCAAAGAACTTGCGCCGTCGGCTTTCTTCGGACACGTCAGAGGGGCGTTCACGGGTGCGGACAGCACCAAGAAAGGTTATTTCCACGAGGCGGAAGGCGGTACGCTGTTCTTGGACGAGGTAGGCAACCTCGCACCGGAAACCCAGCAGATGCTTCTGCGAGCCATACAGGAACGGAGATACCGTCCGGTAGGTGACAAATCTGACCGTAGTTTCAATGTCCGCATCATCGCCGCCACCAACGAGGATCTGGAGAAGGCGGTCCATGAAAAGCGTTTCCGGCAGGACTTGTTGTACCGTTTGCATGACTTCAAGATAACCGTCCCGCCGTTGCGCGACTGTCAGGAGGACGTCATGCCGCTGGCAGAGTTCTTCCGTGAAATTGCGAACCGGGAACTGGAGTGTGATGTCATCGGATTTGACGGAGAAGCCCGCAAGACATTGCTGACCCATGCGTGGCCGGGCAATGTACGCGAGCTTCGTCAGAAAATCATGGGCGCGGTGTTGCAGGCACAGACGGGTCTTGTCACGAAAGAGCATCTGGAACTTGCCGTGACGAGGGCGACCTCACCTGTCAGCTTCGCCCTGCGCAGCGATGCGGAAGACAAGGAGCGTGTCTTACGCGCGTTGAAGCAGGCGAACGGTAACCGCAAGGTTGCCGCCGAACTGCTCGGGATAGGACGTACGACACTGTACAACAAACTGAAAGAATATGGATTGAAGTATAAATTTCAGCAACCATAGCCGGTAATTCGCTGAATTTGTATGATTTTGATTATCAGAATTTGGTTAATTCTCAAAATAATATTATCTTCGTATTGAGCTGTTTGAAATGATTGGGAATCATGCAAAATGATGAAGACAGGTGGTTTCTAAACCATTACCTATATCTCTATTATTAGCTTGTAATTTATTGATATCAATCATACATTAGTTAGTGCAACAAATGTGAAACAGCAAAATGTAAACAAATATATTAAATCCAATTTTTTCAGAATTCTCTTGTTTTTTGGAAGAGGAACAATGCAAGTGTCACAAGACGTTTTTCGTTTTGTCCCATTACAAAACTTTACAGATGAATCTTATATTGATTGGAGCAAAAGTATTTCTGAGATAGATACACAACTCTATGCTAAATACAAACTATCAGATGAAGAGATTTCATTCATTGAATCAATGACAAAATAATATAATATCATTTTATCAAGAATAAAGCTATGATAGAGAATGTCATAATGCTAAATAGAAAGATTTACCCCTGCTCAGGTAACTGTAGCAGAGGCAAATTCCTAAAAAAGGACTCCTCTCTCTTATTCATTACAAAATATAAAAATAGTAAATCACAATAGTATAATTTTAGCGTTCACTTTAAAGTGAACGCCATTTTTTAATCACCTTTTTTGTGATTGTGAGGTTTAAGAGATGGCGTATTGCCAGGAGTCTTCTTATTATCCCTTTGCCTTCTGTCTGGTTTACCTGTTGACACGGCAATTCTTTTAGGACCAGGTTTTATGCCCATAATCATTAAAATAAAGTGACGGCTCGGCTTTTTTTACAATATTACTTGCATACTTTTAAACGAATTATTACTTTTGCAGCCTATTAATGTTATACTCATTACCTATAGCCATCGTTCTTCAGGGATAATAATTCGCCTTGTTGGTTATCGCTTTGCTATATAACGATAACAACATTAATTGTTTTGATGATTTGAAAGTTCTAGCAGGTTTGACATACCTGCCAAAACTTTCATCATTAAAAATTAAGCGTATTGGATTAGTCTCCAAGTTACCGCTTTACCACAGTAGGGAGGCATTGTGTTGCCTTTCGCAATAGGTGCCGTCGTTGTAGGAAAGCCATCAACTTTCCAAACACCACTTACTGGACATTTTTCTCCTGTTTTTGCTGTCATATTATATATGATTTAGTGAATATTTGTAGGCACCTGACCAGCCATACTTGGCCACTTATTTAAAGGATAAGTATCCTCCAAGTAGAACTTGGTATAAACATCTTCCAAGACTCCCCCCTTGGAAGATGTTTTCGTTTGCAAATATATGACTTTTTTTCAATATTACAAACAGTTTACCGAAAAAAACTCAACTACAGGCAATATATTATCATATATCCAGCCTTTCGACCCTATTAATTACTGAATTTCTCTACAATAAACAACACAGAAAAAAACACAAAATAAGAAAAGACCTCCTGATAAATAAAAACGAGTTAATATGTTCCTTGCAGCCCGGTACTTATTGTTCCTACCCGGTTTTAGAGTAGAAAACCTTAAGGATGATAGCAAGAAACGCCTTTAGAACACCTAGATTGTAATAGACCGACTTGTGTAACAAACTTTAAATCAAATATTGTCCTCACTATACAAGCGTCAGTTTCCGAAAACAAATTACGGTTATCCCCAAAGGGGGGCGTGATGCTCTGCGGAGAACACAAAAGATAGTGGATGAAGATAAGTACGTAGTTGACTTCGACCTCGAACGCTTCTTTGACATGGTAAGTCATAGTAAACTAATAAAAATACTCAGTCGCGGCGTAAAATATGGAAAGGTGTAATAAATCTGATACACAAATATCTGCGTAGTGACATAATAAACGAAGAATTGTTCGAAATGAGCACCCAAGAGAGTCCCCCAAGAGGTTCTTTAAGTCCTCTACTGGGGAATATCATACCAATGAACTGGATAGGAACCTGAAAGATGTGAACATCCTATTACTTTATTAAGCAAACGCTGCGCTGATATTCAGTAAATCCAAACGTAGTGTCCAATGTGTAAAGGAGTCAATAACTCGGTTCATAGAAAGCAAACTCTTCCTTAAAGTGAACCGTAAAAAGATTGTTATATCGTATGTAAGAAAAGTAGAGTTCTTGGAATATCCTTTTTATGTAATGAGGAGAGAATGCCTTCCGAGTATACATCTTTAATTAAGATGAAAGCCAAACTCAAAGAGTTACCAAGTCTGTAATGGGGTACGAAATTAGGAAGTAGAAGCTCATTATATAAGAGTATAGATTGAATATTATATCTTACATAGATAAAACGTCTCGGTATTGATGCAAACGAATGGTTAAGGCACTGGATATGTATGTGCACTTGGAAATGCATGGAAGAAAGTCAAGGCAAAAGTTACGCTTCTAAAGAAACGCAGTGTTCTTGACTGGTAAGCACATCGGAGAGAAACACTCCCTTGGTTATTGGCATGCAACACACAGTCAATTGCTTCTAATGACAAGTTGCGTAGGATTAGTTTGTGGAACTAATTGACTACTACCTCAAAATAGAAATCGCTGTATACCGAACAGTGCGTACGAAAGATAGTTTTCGAAATCAGAAAACAAAAGTAGAAAAAAACATATCGAGAACTTGCTTCCAAACAGACCTTTAAGGTGTTATTAGTTTTTATTGATTACAAATTGATTTCGCTTTTTTGATTAACATATGGATTTACCGGATGACGATACCAAACTATCTCATAGCAATAGTTTTGTACATTCTCAACAGTTCTTCAAATAATGCTTCATCCATTTTGGGTAACTGCTCATATACATTCATTTTGCTTACATAATGATGTAAACTAGAATTCTTATGCAGTAATGATAAATTAATAGATTGAACATGAGCAGAAGCAATGTCATCCTTTACCAAAAAACGGATAGAATCTCTTCTTATAATATCAAAATCCAATAAACTATAATCTTGAGTTGATATTATTAGTTGAGCATTTTGTGCCGCCCCTAAAAAAAATTTCAGTAGCTGATTCAACGTATTTCTTTGAACTCCACTACTATAATCATCTAAAATTATCGTTTTCTCTTTTCTAATAGCCTCATCTAATACAATTAAAAATCGAAGTATCTCCTTAGTGCCATCAGATTGTTCTGATAGCGGCAAACGCCCTCTTCTATTTCCTGTTTTTTTATCCAAACGATGAAACGTATTCACAATGTGTTTTTCCTCATCCATCCTAAACAGCATTCTTAACTCTGCTTCTTGTTTGTCTGACAATGACTTTAGTTTTTGCAATAACTCAGCAGGATACTCTACATCAATTTTCAATTTCTCATATGACATTATATTAGTATCTACAGATTTTAAAAACGAACAAATGACATTTTTTAATTGTTTGCTATTTTCTGTTTTATCATCAGGAAGTTCTTCATTTAAATCAACATCTTCTAAATTAACAATTTCAAAACCTTCCATAAAAAATAACAAATGTGAATTTAGCAACGCATGAGAAATATTCGTTTTAATAATAGTACTAAATACTGAATTATTTTTCAATAACGAACTGCTGATAATATAATTCTCATTATCACTAATTTGTATTTTATCTGTAAAGTCAACTTTTACGATGTCACTAACCTTATCATACCAACGATGAAATAGATTGATATTAGTTTTGGTTCGTAATTCATCTAAAATCTCCTCATATATAGCATATTTATCCCATTTAATACTATATAAATACCGTGAATCATTAATATGATATACTATCTCTATTTCAGATGGCTTGTTTAAACATTCTTCGTCAAAAGCAAATGGCCTATAACGCAAAGATTCATCTTTACGTTCACGAATTTGGCCAATAAGATACTGTAATGCATCAAATGCGCTCAGAATTTTACTCTTTCCAGCACCATTATTCCCTAATAAAAATACTAGTTTTAAGATATTTATCTTGTTTTGAGTCGTAAACCCACAAAAATTATTATCCAACATTCTATTACGCTCTTTTTTCGCCGTAAATAGAATTGTTGTACGCTCCTTAAAGCAATAAAAGTTTGTGACAGTTAATGATTCAATCATAAGATATACTTTTTTATATGTGCAAAGATAATCATTTTCGAGCAACCATGCAACACAAACAGAAAAAAACTCAAGAAAATATTCTTAAAAGGCTCTATGTTGTATTTTTTCGGTTACTAATTTGCCAATTCGATTAAGTTTATTACTTTTGTGTTACGAAATCATCCGCTGTAATGATAAGCAAAACACAGCAAGTCACTGGTGGAGCAAACGGAGGAGATTACAGTTGAGTAGCTTTTGAAAATTAGTGATATTCAGCCACTTGGAAACAAATTACGATTTCTGGTGGTACCACAGAAGAAAGGTTGCAAATAAAAAGTCCTGAACATATGTTCAGGACTTTTTATTTGCACCTACTTGTTCTGTCGTCCGCTCATCAATAACACGATTTTAGCGGCTATTCGTGATGATAAGGCTCGCCTTTCAGGATGGTACAAGCTCGATACAACTGCTCAACAAAGATCAATCGGACCATCTGATGCGAGAATGTCAATTTAGACAAAGAAATCTTCTCATTTGCTCGCCCATACACTTCCGGAGAGAAACCGTATGGGCCACCAATCACAAAAACAAGTTTTCTAACCGATTGTTGTTTCTTTTCCATCCATGCCGCCAATTCAATACTCCGAAATTCTTTGCCATGCTCATCCAATAAAACCACAGTATCAGCAGCCTCTATCTTCTTAAGAATCAACTGCCCTTCCTGCACTTTTTGTTGTTCCACTCCCCTGTTCTTGTTGTTTTTTAGCTCAGGAATCACAGCTATGTTGAATGGTACATAATGACAAATCCTCCGTACATAGTCCTCTATACCTGCAATAAAATGTGGATTATCAGTTTTACCCACCACTATTAGTTCTGTTTTCATATGCTAAAAGGATTTCCTACCACAATCGTTCCATCACCATTCATGGAGAATTCGCTTATTTCTACCCGGCACAGGATATTTATTTCTCATCCGGGTTGATGATGTCATATTGATCTTTTCGCTTCGGATTCATTGGGAACCATCCTTTTTCAACTCGTTTCTTTTGAGAGAACAGCTCTCCAATCGTCCACAAACACGAAGCACCCAATACGCCAAGGAGCGATGAAAACATGACATCTTCAACAAAAAGTGACGCTATGACAGATAAAATGCCCATAACCAGGAATATCCACCAGGGACGAACGCCCCATTTGTACTCAACCTTAATCACCACGGGATGAAAGAGGCCGATGATAAGAAATGTTGACACCGCTATTATTAGTCCTTTGTAATACATGGTTATCGATAAGTTTAAAACTTGAAGTTGTTAATCAATCGCTATTTTGCAAGCTCTTTGCAAATGTACAAAAAAACGCTTAATGCCAGAAAATTCTCATTTAAAATTACTATCTTTGTCAAACAATACGTATAACTTAAACAGCATAAAGATATGGCAAACAATGCAGAACTGATTGCCCAGTGTGAACAGAAGGCAAAACAATGGTTGACTCCCGCATTTGATGAGGAGACCCAGAGAGAAGTGAAAGCAAAGATTGAAGCTGAAGACAAGACAGACTTGATCGATTCTTTCTACAAAGATTTAGAGTTTGGAACAGGTGGACTTCGTGGTATCATGGGTGCCGGAAGCAACCGTATGAACATCTACACGGTGGGCATGGCTACCCAAGGATTTGCCAATTACCTGAAGAAAAACTTCCAGGATCGTAACGACATATCCGTTGTCGTGTGCCATGATTGCCGCAACAACAGTCGTAAATTCGCCGAAAGTGTCGCCGATATCTTTACGGCCAATGGCATCAAGGTATATTTGTTCGACGACATGCGACCTACACCCGAGTGTTCATTCGCTATCAGGCATCTTGGTTGCCAAGCTGGTGTGAACATTACAGCCAGTCACAACCCAAAAGAGTACAATGGATACAAGGCTTATTGGGAAGACGGCGCACAAGTGTTGGCTCCACACGACATGGGAATCATCAATGAAGTGAACAAGGTGAAGGTAGAAGACGTTAAGTTTGAAGGTAACAAACAGCTGCTTCAAATCATCGGAGAGGACATCGATCAGGCTTATCTCGACGCAGTTAAGACCGTTAGCATCGACCCGGAATTGATTAAACGCCAACACGATTTGAAAATCGTTTATACGCCTTTGCACGGCACTGGTATGAAGATGATTCCGCGCTCACTTAAATATTGGGGCTTCGACAACGTGCATTGCGTTAAGGAACAGATGGTAAAGGATGGCAACTTCCCTACCGTTGTTTCTCCAAACCCTGAAAATGGCGAAGCATTGACATTGGCTTTGCGCGATGCAAAAGAACTAGACGCCGACATCGTGATGGCCAGTGACCCTGATGCCGACCGCGTTGGCATGGCATGCAAGAACGACAAGGGCGAGTGGATCTTGATAAACGGGAACCAAACATGCTTGATTTTCCTCTATTACATCATCACCAACCGCAAGAACATGGGCCTGTTGAAGCCAACAGACTACATCGTTAAGACCATCGTGACCACAGAGGTGATTCGGAAAGTTGCCGAGAAGAACAACATTGAGATGATTGATTGCTACACTGGTTTCAAGTGGATTGCTCGTGAAATACGCATTGCTGATTCCGGCAAGAAATACATCGGCGGCGGCGAAGAGAGCTATGGCTTCATGGCTGCCGACTTTGTTCGCGACAAGGATGCAGTGAGCGCCATGTGTCTCTTGGCTGAAATTTGCGCGTACGCCAAAGATCAAGGTAAGACACTTTACGATCTTCTCATGGACATCTATCTGGAATACGGCTTCTCCAAGGAGTTTACCGTCAATGTAGTGCGTCCTGGAAAGACTGGTGCAGACGAAATCAAGGCCATGATGGAGGACTTCAGAAAGAATCCGCCGACAGAGCTTGGAGGCTCAAAGGTCGTTATTTGGAAAGACTACCAGACGCTTGAACAGCGTGATATTAATGGAAATATTTCCAAACTTGACATGCCTGACACCAGCAATGTGCTACAGTGGTTCTGCGATGATGGCACCAAGGTGAGCGTTCGCCCATCGGGAACGGAGCCTAAGATCAAGTTTTATCTGGAGGTAAAAGGCACGATGAAATGTGCCGGATGCTATGAACGTTGCGATGCAGAGGCCAATGAAAAAATCAATGCCATCAAGAAAAGTCTGCATCTTGAGTAAACCAAGAAACGAATTGAGCTTCCTTCATTGGCGGCTCAATTTGTTGCTTCATATTCTATGTCATTGAGTGCGACAACCAAAGTCAAAGAGTTTAGCGGTTAAAGTCAAAGAGTTTGACCGCCAAAGTCAATGAGTTTAGACAGCAAACCCATAGAGATTAGCATCCAATCTCTATGGGTTTATATTTAACTATCATTCAGATAGTTACGAATTTAGATTATGTCGTTTTTTATTAATTAGAATGTTCTGCAATCTCCTTCTGCGCACATTCAGTGCAGATGCCTTTGTAGTATAGCTGAATCTCATCAACAATATTTCCGTGAATATTTCTATTCTGAACAAGTTTCGGTGCATCTTCTTCTGGCATATCTATCACCCTTTTGCATTTCTTACAATAAAAATGTACATGGGGCTCTACACAACCATCGTAACACACACGATGCTCGTCAATGGTTATCATTTGAGCAGCTTGATGTTCTGAAAATAAACGCAGCGTATTATAAACGGTAGTCTTACTTAGGGTTGGAATTTTGGGACACAAACCTTTATAAACATCCTCCACTGTTGGATGGGTATGATTTTCCATCAGGAACTCCATGATGGCCAACCGCTGTGCTGAAGGATGCACTCCAGCTTCGATTAACTTATTATATGCTTTGTTTTCTGATGTCATATTCGTACATTTTTTGAAAGTGCAAAGATACAAAAATCAATACAATTACAAGCATAAGAACAAAAAAGAATGGTGAAATCTTGCGGACTTCACCATTCTTCTGTTATAAATCTTACTTTCTTTGTTCAGAAAAGACATCCATAAAGTCAGAAATAGGAACTAATATTTGTTCTCCTGTTTCCATGTTTTTGATCGTTATCTTATTTTCCTGCATCTCGTTTTCACCAGCCATGGCCACGAATGCGATTTGCTTTGCATTAGCATAACTCATCTGCTTCTTCATTTTAACCGCATCTGGGTACATCTCTGCGCTGACTCCATGACTGCGAGCCTCATTGACCAAAGGCAAACAATAGGCCGTCTCTTTTTCGCCAAAATTGATGAAAAGAATTTGAGTAGAATTGGTTGTTTCTTTTGGATACAAGTCTAAAGCATTTAATACATCATAGATACGATCGGCACCAAACGAGATTCCTACTCCACTCAATCCTGGCTTGCCAAAAATACCCGTCAAGTTATCGTAACGACCACCACCTGTAATGCTGCCAATAGAAACATCCTTAGCCTTTACTTCAAAAATGGCACCAGTGTAATAATTAAGGCCTCGCGCCAAAGTCAAATCAAGTTCTATCTCGTTATTAAGCTGCATTGGTTTCAACACATCTAAGATATAGGCAACTTCTTCCACACCCTTCAGTCCTACCTGGCTGTCTTTCAGCACGTTTTTGATGACGTTGAGCTTTTCATCATTTGTTCCTTGAAGGGATATGATGGGTTGCAACTTCTCGATGGCGTCTGGAGAGATACCGGCGTTTGCCAACTCTTGGTTGACATTTTCAAGACCTATCTTGTCCAATTTGTCGATGGCAACTGTGATGTCTACTATTTTATCCGCAGCACCTATCATCTCAGCAATACCCGAAAGTATCTTTCTGTTATTGATTTTGATGATTACCCGCACGCCAAACCTTTGGAACACCTCATCAACAATTTGCATCAATTCAACCTCATTGAGCAAGGAATCTGATCCCACCACGTCGGCATCGCACTGATAAAACTCTCGATATCGGCCCTTTTGAGGTCGATCGGCACGCCAAACAGGTTGAATTTGGTAACGCTTAAAAGGGAATTGAAGTTCATCATGATGCATGACAACATAGCGAGCGAATGGTACAGTCAAGTCGTACCGTAGTCCTTTCTCACAAAGTTGCGATGCAAGTTTCAACGTATTTCTTTCCACAAGTTCTTTGTCGTCAACCTTACGCAGGAAGTCACCCGAATTAAGAACCTTAAAAAGCAGCTTGTCTCCTTCCTCACCGTACTTGCCCATCAGGGTTTGAAGAGTTTCTATAGCTGGGGTTTCTATTTGTTGATAACCATAAAGCGAATAAACGTCTTCAATAGTCTTGAATATGTAATTGCGCTTAGACATCTCCATAGGCGAGAAGTCTCTAGTCCCTTTGACGATAGTTGGTTTGTTAGTCATTTAATTTCTCTTTTGTCATTAGTTTCTTACAATCGTTTGATTACGATCAGGTCCGATTGAAACAATCTTGATTGGTGTTTCCAAAAACTCTTCCAAGAACTTGATATAATCTTTGAATTGCTGTGGAAATTCTTCCTCATTGGTCATTTTTGTTAAGTCAGTGTGCCAGCCTTGTAGCTCTTGGTAAATTGGCTTCACTCCTTCAAGGTCATAAGGAAGTTCCTTCGTCTGTGTGCCATCCTTCAGTTCATAACCAACGCATGCTTTAATCACCTTGAATTGATCCAGCACATCACTCTTCATTAAAATAAGGTGAGTCACACCGTTGACCATGATTGAATAACGTAATTGAACCAAATCTACCCATCCACAACGACGCTCTCTTCCTGTTACAGCGCCATATTCATGGCCGATGTCACGAAGTTTCTTGCCATCCTCGTCGAACAATTCGGTTGGAAAGGGGCCTGATCCTACACGTGTACAATAAGCCTTCATGATGCCATAGACGTTTCCAATCTTGTTGGGACCTAAGCCAAGACCGATACATGCCCCGGCACAAATGGTATTGGAAGACGTTACAAACGGATAACTGCCAAAATCAATATCCAGCATGGTACCCTGCGCCCCTTCGCACAAGATGCTTTTCTGCTCACGAAGAAGATGATTGATCTCATGTTCGCTGTCAACAATTTTAAATTGTTTGAGGTACTCTATACCTTCCATCCAATGCTTTTCCGTTTCTTCCAAATCGAAATCTGTAAAGTGAAGAGCCTTCAACATGTCCAAATGACGCGCCTTATGAGCCTCATATTTTTCCTGAAAGTTGTCAAGGATGTCTCCTACCCGCAAACCATTTCTCGACGTTTTGTCAGTGTATGTCGGACCAATGCCTTTACCTGTTGTTCCAACCTTGCCCTTTCCTCGTGCGGCTTCGTATGCCCTATCCAGCACTCTATGCGTAGGCATGATGAGATGAGCCTTCTTGGAGATATGAATACGGCTTTTCAATTCGTGGCCACTCTTCTCCAGTTCTTTAGCTTCGTCCATGAATAGATCAGGTGCGAGCACTACCCCATTACCGATGATATTGATCTTTCCCCCTTGAAAGATTCCAGAAGGAATGCTACGAAGAACATATTTTTGGCCCTCGAACTCCAATGTATGGCCTGCATTTGGGCCTCCTTGGAACCTGGCAACTACATCATATTTTGGTGTAAGCACGTCGACTACTTTGCCTTTTCCTTCGTCACCCCACTGCAAACCAAGCAGGACATCAACTTTACCTTTATTCATTTTATCTTATGTTTTTAGTTTTTTCTTTATTCATTTTCTTACGTGTTATCAGCGCTTGACAGGTACTACAAACCCCATAGATATACAGTGTGAATCCATCTTTCTTGAATCTTCTCAGTTTGGTTTCATTCACAGCCTCGACAATTGCCGGGGAGTTAACCTCCGAGACTTTGCCACAAACCGTGCAAATCTGATGGCAATGATCCTTATTGTCATAGCACGACTCATACACCGTGCCACCTTGCAGGCGATGACAAATCACAAATCGCAGTTTTCTAAACAATCTTAAATTGTTATAGAGGGTAGCCCTACTAACTCTAAAGTTATGCTCGATGAGATATTCATCCAACTCCTCCAAAGAGAAATGTCCCCTGATGCTATAAACAGCATCAAGGATAGCATACCTCTCTGGCGTTCTTCGAAGGTTGTTTGTTACAAGATAATCATCTAGAAGCTGTTTAACAGCATTTCTGATATCTTTTTTCATTTCCCGAACATTATAACTCTACAAAGTTACAATATTTCCTTGAAATATAGGTAATGTATGACTATATAAATCTTCACAATTGTAAATTCAACCTCTCTTCGGCCATGTTACGAAAATCTTCACCAAGCTCTGCGAATTTATTCACACAATTCAACGCGGCATGTCGAACGCCCAAGTTGTCACTATTGAGCGCAAGGGCCACTTCATCCATGAATTCGTTAATCCTATTTCCGTGGGGATTTTCTCCCTTCATAAAGAGTCTTGAGAGAATAAGATAGCCACACATCCGCACAATTTCTCCGTTGGATTTCATCCATTCGAAAGACAAATCAGCCGCATGGTGCAGGTGTTGGAACAAATTAAAACATGCGATTTCAGCCAAGTCTTGCGAATTGATATCCCCTACCCATTGCTTTGCGAGTGTCTCATCCATTTCTTCGGGCGGCATGATGAGAGTCGCCAGAATCTTGCATTCACGGATATTCTCTTGCCATAATACAACAGCAAGATCGTGATTCTTACCATACTGTTGAGCCATTTTTTGCAAGTCAGGCAGCGACACCCCCCAGTTTATCTTATAGTCCACCCCTTTCTGACGCATGGACTGTGATGCAACGCCGTTCATCAAGAGTCTGAATGAACGTTTGATTTCCCTTACTGTTTCGTTAATATCTTCATTCATCCGATTCTGATGTTTTAGAATACCTCATCATTTGATGAGCATACGATTCCGTATAATCAAGTTGTATGTCAACGATGTTCCCCTGATCATCATACTGAGGCTTCATCCAGGGATTGATAAATCCTTTGTAGGGAGCAATGTCTAGTTTTTGATAACGACTTAACACCTCTCTGTGCAAATCTGCGTCTATGTCAATGGCGTATCTCTCAACGATTGCCCTCGCGGCTTCAAAGTCACCTTCACTCTTGATTCGCTGAATCTCAGCCAACAGCTTGGCAAACAGCTGTCTCAGTTTCTGATAATCATTGATTTGAACGAAATGACGAACAGCGCCATCTTCAGCAACGCCCTGCTTTTCTATTATCGCAACCTCACCGTCGGCGTGCGCCAACACCCATCGCGCAATGAGGGCGCGATTACGCATGTGAGCTTCCTCTATTTGATGCCCTTCCTTGATTCTGACCATCTGTGTCAACAAGCCATTCATCATGTAGGTATAGTATTGAGATTTGTAGGCATCTGCATTTGGCATCAATCCCAACTCAATGAGCTTCTCGTCTGCGATGTAATAAAGTCCAAACAAGTCGGCCCTGGCTTCCTCAATGGTGTCACCATAAGCACCCAAAGCATCACCGGCAACAACCGGCAACAACCGTCCACTGCCATGTCCTAAGCATTCATGCAGATCAGTATGCAAATCATCACAAAGATCTCCATAACGGTTAATCAACCCCAGCGTTTCGTCATCGATCACAAACTCCTCATGCAGACCATTTCCTCGGGCCACATGATTGTAAGCTTCCGTGAGATTTCCGATTGTAACGCTCTTGGAACCATACCTGGCTCGAATCCATTCTGCGTTCGGCAGATTGATTCCTATGGCCGACGATGGATATTCATCGCCACCCAACATGGCTGCGCAAATGACATGAGCGGTCACACCTTTCACCTTTTCTTTCTTGAAACGCTTTTCTACCGGTGAGTGGTCTTCAAACCATTGTGCATTTTTACTGATGAGTTGGGTGCGCTTGGTAGCCTCTAAATCCTTGTATTCTACAAGCCCTTCCCAGGAACCTTTCAATCCCAACGGATCGCCATATACCTCTATAAAACCATTGATGAAGTCTACTTGTCCATCTTGTTCCTTCAACCACTCTATGGAGTATTCGTCGAACAACTTCAAGTCACCCGTTTCATAATATCGTATCAACAGCGAGATTATCATCTTTTGCTGTTCGTTTTCGGCAAATTCTCGTGCCTTGCCCAACCAGTAAACTATTCGTTTCAACTCCTTTTGGTACAGGCAGTTGGTCGTGTATGGTATCTCTTTGATGACACCATCCTCTTTCACCAACTTGGTATTCAGTCCATAAGAAACAGGCTCATCATCCGAAGGCTGTTTTTGGGCAGCGTAAAATTGCTCAACTTCCTCTTGACTAACGCCATCATAATAATTGCAAGCCGATGTCAACACCAAATCTTCTCCATCTGTCTTGTTGACACGCTTGGGCAAGATGTCGGGATTAAACATCACCGGAACAAGTTCATCAAGCAGCTCTTGCACCGTTTGACGGGATGACAATGGTAGGCATGAGGCATCTATCCCGGACACTACTTTTCTAAAAAAGCCTTCTGAAAATTCTGGAATCATCTTTTCACTGCCGTAGTGATGATAGATGCCGTTTGAGAACCAAATCCTCTTCAGATAGATTTCCAGATTCTTGAAGTCATCACTATCTCTCGAGCCAGAATATTCTTCATACACTGCCTCAAGCACCTTTCTTATCTTCAAGTTGTACTTGCCAAACTGGTCGGTCGTGATATCTCTTCCTGCCAATGTGGCTTTTGCTAAAAAATAGATATAAATCTTTTGTTTGAGCGTCAAGTTCTCAAACCCTTTCAGACGATACCTTAGCATTTGCAAATCTGCAAATCGTTCGTCTGAATATTTAAATTCATGTGTCATTCAGCGACAATAGGATTGTTACTTCTTTTTCTTCTTCGAACCAGATTTCTTTTTTCCCTTCTTCGGAGCCGATGCATCTGGTGGAAGCATGGCCAGGTGCTGCATCTTGTAGTCGCGAGGTGTACAGCCATTCAATTTATAAAAAGACGCATAGAAGGATTGTCGATTTGAAAAGCCTACCATATCTGATATCTCTTCCATATTCAAATCGTGATACCGTTTATCCGTCAGCACTGCCATAGCCTCTTCAATACGATACTTGTTGACAAATGATGTGTAGTTCATGTGAAAACGCACATTGACGACAGCCGAAATGTACCGCGTGTTAGTACCCAAGTCCTCTGCCAGTTTCTTTGCCGAATAATTCTTGTCTTTGTATTTCTTTTGGATGAGAATAACATCCAAAATTTTTTCCTGCAGCTCGTCCATCAATTCAGGGCTGACTAGAGAACGGTAGGCAGCATCCTTATCCTTTTTCTTAACAATGTTGTATTTTGCCATATCACCCAAATTAAAAAAATCCGAAACTGTTCTTTGTTTTGCAAATATATGCATATTTTTTCATTTCATCAAGTTTTTCAATAAAAATTTGATAAGATTTTACGATAAAAAAAGTTTTTTCCGACATTCACCATCGGGTGCGCGTGTAAATGATTAATAATGACGCATAAAGAAGATACCTAAGTACTTATATTTTGTGTGAAGAAAATGCTGTTTAGCAGAAATGAACAAAACTGCCGTGTTTTTGACGAATGGATTGTCAGCATTCATGACATTGTATAACGGTTTAGATGAGTGGGTATGATTTGCGTCTAAAAAAGCCGTCATTTCAATCAGAAAAGTTAACTTATTTCCGATAAAATATGGTCTACCCAGCATGTAAAAATATAGAGTGATGGTAGAGATTTAAGTTTGAAAATCAATCTCTATGACTTTATCCCCCTAACCCATTGAGATTGAAGGGCAAACCCATTGAGATTGGTGTCCAAACTCAATGAGTTTGGACACAAGGGGCAAAAGATTAATATAGTTAATGCTATTTCGTGTTCGGCTTATCGCCTTTTTTCAAAATCGTGATACCCTCTTCTTTTTCAGTAATCTTGATGAGTTTCTCGTAAGCGTAATTGCGAAGTCGCTCATATTCAAGTGCTTCTTCCAATTCCTTGATGCGTTGGCGATATTCGCTCTCTGTCAAATTTTTCTGTTTCATGATTTGTAGATATTCTTCTGGGACGGCCCATAGAATCTATTTATTAAATAAGGTATAGTCTCGCAATTGATCGATTACTTTCATCACTTGGTGAGAAATTTGCAAGTAATGCTTCATTTCATCAACCTGATGGGCGTGATAAATATCACGAAAATGCTCGAATTCAAAAGCCAACCGATGCTTTTTTGGCTGAATGTTGATGGTTTGCGATTTACCGTCCTTGCACAGTTCCAATTCAGACAGCGTACTGACGGGGCCTGTGACGACTATGCGACCCTCGTCACCCTGTATAGCTCCAAACGAATATCCGTCACAATCTTTAGCACCAATACAGGTGGCCACGAAATCAGGATAGGCCAAAATGGCTACTCCAGAGGTGTCAATCTTGTTATGTCCCACATTGGGATGATATTCCACACCCGTGGGTTCGCCAAACAATGACACTACAAAATTGATGTTGTAGACGTTGATGTCCATCAAAGCCCCACCATGGCATGCCGTATCAAATGCAGGCGTTAGCTGGTGATTTAAATACAAATCGTACCTGCTGGAGCGCTGACTGTAATTGCACGTTATCAATTTGATACGTCCCAGTTGCGCCAGTAACTCGTCTTTTATCAATCGATAATGGGGCATGTGCAACAGGGTAACGGCTTCGAATATATACAAATTGTCAGCTGATGCCAACTGCATCAACTCTTCTAATTCAGCAACAGACGAACAGCTGGGTTTTTCGATGATGACATTTTTCTTGGCCAGCAACGCACGTCGCGCATAGTCTGCGTGTGCATGGTTGGCTACGGCCACGTAAACGAAATCGATGTCACTGTTGCGGAGCATGGCATCATAATCGTTGTAGACCTCTTTAATATGAAACAAAGCAGCCAACCGCTCTGCCTTTGAAAGACTTTGCGGTCGGCTGCAAATGGCCTGAATCGTGATACCACTGATTTCTTGGACAACGGGAATCATTTCGTTGACGATTTTACCCGTTCCAATAATTCCGATGTTCATTTCATTTTTGTTCAAAGTTTGCCACGGTTGCTTATCGCTTCGCTTCTGTTTCGTCCTTCACATAGTGTGGAAGATGGAACTCGTAGGAGTTATCAAATACCTGCCCTACTTTATTGATTTCTAGCAAAGTGGTACCACCGTTCTTCCCGAAGCTGCCGCTGAGGTAGGCAATTTTATCCTCTGGTTTGATATATCCCTTTTGACGAAGCATCCTAAGGGCTGCCGTAAAGAGGTATTCAGAACTGGTATGTTCTTTTTGGTAAATAGGGATAATTCCATAACTCAAATTCAACAATCGTTGCGTTTTCTCTCTATAACAGATGGCTAAGATAGGTGTGGCACCACGGAAAGACGACAACGTGCGAGCCGTTTGCCCCGTCTCGCTGGCCGTGATGATGCCCTTCACGCCCAGTCGACGGGTAGATTCAATGGCTGAATGTGCCAAGAATTCCCGTTGGGTTTCATAATCATGAGCCATGGGATCGATGGTTGTTTCCCATGTTCTGTCGGCTTCGGCCTGCTCAGCTATGCGTGCCATAGTCTGAACAGCCTCTACAGGATATCGCCCAGATGCCGTTTCGCCACTGAGCATCAATGCATCTGTCCGAGAATAGATGGCGTTGGCAATATCGGTTACTTCGGCTCTCGTTGGTCGCGGATTGTTAATCATGGTGTGAAGCATCTGCGTGGCCACGATGACTGGCTTTTTCTTCATGACGCATTTGCGAATGATTTGGCGCTGAATGCCAGGTATTTCCTCGATGGGAACCTCGATACCCAGGTCACCGCGGGCAATCATGATGCCATAAGAGGCATCGATAATCTCATCGATGTTATCAACTCCTTCTTGATTTTCTATCTTTGAAATGATTTTGATGTCGCTGTGATGTTCGTCAAGGATGTCTTGCACGGCTTTTACATCCTGCGCATTACGAACAAAAGAATGCGCAATGAAGTCAATATCCTGCTCGATGGCAAAGAGAATGTTGTGTTTGTCTTTCTCGGTAAGTGCAGGTAAGTCGATGTGTCTGCCTGGTATATTCACACTTTTATGAGCCCCGAGTACGCCGTCGTTCATCACTTGTGCCACCACCATCGGCCCGATAATGTCGATCACTCTCATGTCCAGCGCTCCATCATCGATTAAGATATCGTTGCCAACTTTCAAATCTTTTGCAATATCAGCATACGAAACGTTAATGATGTCGTGTGTGCTATCTACGTCCGGCCTACCGAAAATCTTTACAACCTCACCTGTTTTGTACAGCAGGGGTTCAGCTACGTTCGTGGTTCTCACTTCCGGTCCCTTGGTATCAATCAACAATGCCAGGTTTGAAGAAACTGCACGAGCATTTTTGATGACTCCTTTCATCCCCTCAATAGTGGCGTGAGCAGTATTCATACGCACGACATTCATACCTGCGAAAAACAATTTTCGCAAAAACTCCTCACTGCAATTTCGATCACTGATCGAACATACTATCTTTGTTTGTTTCATGATGATGATGATTCATTTGATGTATGACCTGCACAAAAAAGAAGGTTCAGGCCAAATCATCAATGCAAATATTGCTTTTTTATTCTATGCAAAATTACGAAAGATATCTGATACATCCAAATGATTTCAAGTTTTTCAAAGCCCCATTCTTGCGGGTTTAGCACACAATATAAAATTTAACACGAGATGGTGTTCATAGTTATGAGAAAGATTCTTTATTAGGCATCTTGAAAGCCATCTATCCATCCTTCTTCCCATAGTATTTCCTTTTCACCCTTATCGTCCGCATGAGGGTTGTTGACAGACAGTCCCATCAGCCTGATAGCTCGATGGGAGTAATCCACTTCACGCAACAAACTCTTTGCCAGAGGCAGTATTTGGTCTTTGGTCTGCAAACAATGTTCTACCGTTGCGCTTCTGGTTATTTGCGTAAAATCATCAAACTTGATTTTCAAGGTCAGTGTCTTGCCTTCAAAATCCGCCTCTTTGATTCGTTCAATCAGTTCCAACACCGTGTGGTAAAGTTCAATCAAGACAGCCGAGCGCAGGGTGAGATCTTCCTGAAATGTACGTTCGCAGCCAACGGATTTGCGAATCCAATGGCTGATGACGGGCCGTTCATCATCGCCTCTGGCATCATGATAGTAGACACTGCCCATCTTACCAAACACGTCAATCAAATGTTGTTCAGAAACATGGCGCAATTGTTCGCCCGTAAAAACTCCCATTTTATGCATTAGTTGAGCTGTTTTAGGTCCGATGCCCCAAAACTTCTCTATCTTCAATTGACCAATAAAATCGTACGCTTCTTCATGACTAATCTCAAACAATCCATCAGGTTTTCGATAATCAGAAGCTATCTTGGCCAGAAATTTATTGAAGGACACGCCGGCAGAAGCAGTCAAATGAGTGGTTTCTCGTATCTTCTTTTTTATTTCAAGGGCGATGGTCCGCGAATCAACAATATCCTTTTTATTATCTGTTACGTCCAAAAATGCCTCATCTAAAGATATGGGTTCGATGATGTCTGTGTACTCACGAAAGATTTCACGAACCTGTATGGAAACCTCGTGGTACACCTCTCCTCTGTGTGGCACAATGATCAATTGCGGACACAGACGCTTGGCTTTGCACATGGCCATGGCCGAGTGCACGCCAAACTTGCGCGCCTCGTAACTTGCCGTGCTCACTACCCCACGCGGTCCGTCGTGACCTACCGCGACCGGTTTGCCTCTTAATTCGGGATGGTCACGCTGTTCTACCGAAGCGTAGAAAGCATCCATATCAATATGGATTATTTTTCTCATCATGCAAATCTACACATTTATTATATATTGCACAAGAACAACGCATGAAAGCTCACAATAATGACTCGTAAATTCTAACAAAATACAGCTGGAAATATTTTGATATCTAGGTATTTATCGTTAACTTTGGCGATACGAAAAGAAACCTTTCATAAACTAATTTTAAACAAAGATGACTTACAAGATTATTGACATCGAGGGAATCGGCAACGTAAATGCAAAAAAACTTGTTGAAGCAGGTATCAATACAGTGGATGATTTACTGCAAAAGGCAAAAAATCCTGCCGGCCGTAAAACCCTAGAAGAAACTACAGGGATAAGTGGTAAAAGTATTCTGAAGTGGACAAACCATGCTGACTTGATGCGCATTAACGGTGTAGGTCCACAGTTCTCTGAACTTTTGGAAGCCGCTGGTGTTGACACGGTGAAGGAACTGAAACACCGGGTAGCAGAGAATTTACAGCAAAAACTTGAAGAAATTAATAATAAGAGAAACTTGGTAAACCACGTACCCTCAGTTTCAGAAGTTCAGAAAATGATTGATCAGGCCAAAGAATTACCAGCAATCATGGAATACTAATTCCGCCTATTCGGCAGAATATCTTCAACATGGCACTGCATTTCATGCTGTTCATCTACAGCATGAGTGCTTTTTCTGCCCTATGTGGTCTATTGTCATCAGGTGAAGGTCAGCCACCAAAAAGATTTCAAAATCGCATTTAATATCCTTGAAAAACATGTTTCGAATTACAAGTTATTCTCACATCTCCACAATCTTAGGATAATGCAATGAACAGAGAACATGGATATGATGATAAAGCTTGTGACATAAAACGGGGAAAAACAGTAGCCCATTTTCCATAGCACAAAGGTAGATTCACAAAGGTGAAATGGGCATATTTTCTTAATGTAGATATATAAGTTCTTGGATAAGAACTACTTCTGAACTATTTTTATGAAGTATTTTGGCAAAAATAACTAAATATATTTCTCTATCACGCAAAAAACAACTATATTTGCAAATCAAAATCGAGGTACAAGATAAAAAATAACAACAAATAACAATAAATACAATGACGAAAGCAGATATCATCAACGAAATTTCAATGTCTACCGGCTTGCAGAAAAAAGAAGTAGCAGCTGTGGTAGAATGCTTCATGAGTACTGTAAAGGATAGCCTTCTCGAGAAAAGAGAAAATGTTTATTTGAGAGGTTTTGGTAGCTTTATTATCAAGCACAGAGCGGCAAAGACTGCCAGAAACATTCAAAAGAATACCACAATTACAATTGATGCACACGATTTGCCCAGCTTTAAACCATCAAAGAGCTTCATCAATGCGATGAAAGCGTAAGGCAACTTTTAAGTTGAGAATTATCCAATTGGTATTCTACATCTATTAATATAGATAATTTAGTACAAAACATATTATTTTTAAACATTTAAAATTATGCCAAACGGTAAGAAAAAGAAGGGCCACAAGATGGCTACGCACAAGCGTAAAAAAAGATTAAGAAAGAATAGACATAAGAGCAAATAACATTGCTTGATAGTCTATATAGACAGTGGGGCGCGTCAAAAAGTCCTATGAAGGATATTTGGCACGCCCTTTTTTGATGTAACTAAGCAAAGTAAGAAGAGAAATGACCAGCGAAGTTGTTATTGACGTCCAGGAGAAAGACATTGCCACGGCACTGTTAGAGGATAAGCGTCTGGTTGAATACCAGAACGAACCGCGCTCTGCAACTTTCTCTGTTGGAAATGTCTACATTGCAAAGGTTAAAAAACTTATGCCAGGTTTGAATGCCTGTTTTGTGGATGTAGGATATGAAAGAGACGCTTTTCTTCACTATCTTGACTTAGGGAGCCAATTTAATTCGTATGCGAAGTACTTAAAACAAGTACAAAGTGACAGAAAAAAACTTTATCCATTTGCCAAAGCTTCACATCTGCCAGACCTCCAAAAAGACGGTAGCGTTCAGTCGACACTGACCTTAGGGCAAGAAATATTGGTGCAAATTGTTAAAGAACCTATTTCAACCAAAGGTCCACGACTAACTGCTGAGTTATCTTTTGCAGGTCGCTTTTTAGTTTTGATCCCCTTTGGTGACAAAGTTTCCGTTTCTTCAAAAATCAAAAACGGTGAGGAACGCGCCAGGTTGAAACAACTCGTCCGCAGCATTAAGCCTAAAAACTGCGGCGTCATCGTACGCACGGTGGCAGAAGGAAAAAGAGTTGCTGAGTTGGATGGCGAAATGAAAGTGTTGACAAAGCGTTGGCAAGATGCGATTGTCAAAGTACAGAAAACCCAAAAACGACCTCAACTAGTATATGAAGAAGCGGTACGAGCAATCGCTTTATTAAGAGATATATTTAACCCAAGCTTCGAGAATATTTATATTAATGATGAAGAAGCATTTAGGCAGGTTAAAGACTATGTCACGTTAATTGCCCCGAGCAAGTCGGGCATTGTGAAGCGGTACACGGGCAAAGTGCCTATCTTTGATAATTTCAACATCACAAAACAAATTAAGTCTAGCTTCGGTAAGACCATCAACTACAAGCATGGTGCCTATCTTATCATTGAGCATACCGAGGCCCTTCATGTTGTGGATGTAAATAGTGGGAACCGAACACGAAAAGAAAATGACCAAGAAGCAAATGCGCTTGAAGTAAACCTTGGGGCAGCAGACGAATTGGCACGGCAGCTCAGGCTGCGTGACATGGGAGGCATTATCGTTGTTGATTTTATCGACATGCATCTTGCTGAAGACCGACAGATGCTCTACGAGCGCATGTGTAAGAACATGCAAAGTGATCGTGCACGTCACAACATTCTCCCACTGAGCAAGTTTGGATTGATGCAAATCACTAGACAGCGTGTAAGACCTGTGATGGATGTCAATGTTGACGAAACATGCCCCACGTGTAATGGCACAGGTAAAATTAAGTCTAGTATTTTATTTACCGATCAACTTGAAAGAAAAATTGACAAACTAGTCAACAAAATAGGAATTAAACGGTTCACTCTCCACGTTCATCCGTATGTAGCCGCATATATCAATCAAGGAGTGTTCTCCCTGAAACGTAAGTGGCAGATGAAGTATGGACTTGGAGTTAACGTCATCCCTTCACAAAAATTAGCTTTCTTGCAATATGAATTCTACAATTCAAAAAAGCAGTTTATTGATATGAAGGAAGAGATAGAAACAAAGTAAACTTTCTGATACAACGGGGATGAGCATGCCACAAGCGTGTCCATCCCTGTTTTTTTATTATTTACCATACAGCATATTCTACAAAAATACACTGTACATGATGAAAAAGAAATCCCTACTCACATTGATTTCATGTTGCCTGCTCATGGGCATCCATGCGAAAGAAATGTCGCAATATGAATGCTTCAGCCTCATGAAGGGCAAAATAAAGCCATCGGTGGCGCCCATGCTCAAGACAACCTGGGGACAGAATGCACCCTATAATCTACAATGTCCGCTGGCTCCTGGCAAGAACGTACACTGCAAGACGGGCTGCGTGGCTACTGCCATGGCACAGGTTATGAAATATTACGGCTATCCAGCGCGCGGACAAGGCAATGTGAGCTACGCATACAAGGGTGGCGACGGACTGACACATATCGTTGAAACCGACTTCAGTAAAAGCACCTACGACTGGGAGAAGATGAAAGATGCTTACACATACGGTGACAACAGCTCGGAAGAGGAGAAACAAGCAGTGGCAAAACTCATGGCCGACTGTGGTGCTGCCGTGAAAATGGATTATGGACAAGACTACAGCGGCGCTTATGACATGGATGTGGCACAGGCCCTGAAAGTGCATTTTGCTTACGACGAAGCTGTGACCTACCTGTCAACATTCCTCAACGAAGTAAATGACAGCACATGGTACACCACGCTGTACCAGCAACTTTCAGACGGCATGCCGGTCATCTACGGAGGAAGTTCGCCTTACGCGCAACATTGCTTCGTCATCGACGGCTACGACGAAAAGGGCAATTTCCATGTGGTATACGGACTGGGAGACGGAGATGGATTTGTGAATCTCAAAAAGATATCCTATCAGAACCAGTCGATGACATTCAATATCAAGCCACGGAAGGTGTCCAACGCAGTGGACAAACACCTCGCAGACAGCCGCACGCCTAAGGAGAAGGCACGCTACCGACTAGACGGAACCAGAATCAGCAGGCCGCAGCTGGGCATCAACATCATCGTGATGGATGATGGAACAGTGCGCAAAGAGATAATAACAGCGCCTTAACATGTTTTCCATTGCTGTCTGCTAAAACTTCGTTTGACTATGAAAAAAACAGGAGGTTGCATCTTAATCGTTTATATAATGCACCCTCTCCTATCCCCTGTAAATTTCTACTGAGCCAAAAGATTATTATCTTTACTAGATTATCGTAATTTTGCAACTTTATTCGCGCGTTGTTGAATTTGAGAATCGATAGTATGTTTACGGCAACATCTATGACTTCAACTCATCTATTATTCGTAAACCTCGTCAATACCAAACTCATCTACGTCCTTATCATCTCTGGCGCACGGATTATAGCCTTCAGGAAGCCCAAATGAAGCATCTGGTTTATATCCTAACGAAGCATCTTTATAAACTCTTTTCATGAAGTTAGCCCATATTGGCAAAGCCATGGTTGCCCCCTGCCCCATCCTCATTGAGTCAAAATGAATGTCGCGGTCTTCACCGCCTACCCAACATCCACTCACTAATTGTGGCGTGAAGCCCATGAACCAGGCATCAGAATTACGGTTTGTAGTACCCGTTTTCGCTCCTATCTCTCCATCGATGTTGTACTTGAAACGCAATCGACCTGCTGTTCCTCTGTCGACAACTTCTTGCAGAAGAACCAACATTTTGTTGGCACTCTCCGCACTGATTACTTCGCTCATACGAGGCTGAAAAGTAGCCAGCACATTCCCTTCATTGTCTTCTATTTTAGAAACAAACATCGGAGCAGTACGGATGCCGTGGTTGGCAAATGTGGTGTATGCGCTGACCATTTCTCCAACAGAAACTTCACAAGATCCTAAACAAAGTGCCATGGAGGGATGAATGTCTGGATTTTGAATGCCAAAGTCGTGGAGCATACTCACAAACAGCTGTGGGTTCAAACGGCTCATTAAGTATGCCGATATCCAGTTGTTTGAGTTGGCCAGGCCCCATTTCAACGTCACCATCGAGCCATATCGCCTCCTGCTGGTGTTTCTTGGTGTCCAAGGCTTGCCCGCCACCATGTAGGTTCTCTGCACGTTAGGGGCTTGGTCGCAAGGAGAAAAACCGTTTTCCATGGCCAAGGAATACAGAAAAGGCTTGATGGTTGACCCTACTTGCCGGCGTCCGTTCATCACCATGTCATACATGAAGTGATTGTAGTCAAGTCCACCCACGTATGCCTTCACATGACCCGTTTGCGGATCCATGCTCATGAAGCCCGCCCGCAGGAAAGACTTGTAATAACGGATAGAATCCATTGGCGTCATTGTCGTATCCACATCGCCATGATAGGTAAACACCGCCATGTCGACAGGTGTGTTGAATGACTTCTTGATTTCTTCGTCAGAGGCTCCCGAGGCTTTCAACACCCTATAGCGTTCACTTCCCATCATAGACCTATTCAAGATAGATCTGATTTCTTTCGGTGTCAGTGCTTTGGTAAAAGGTGCGTTGGGGCGTTTGGCTTTTTCTTTGTTAAAAGCTGGTTGCAAGAACTTAGCCACATGGTTATAAACAGCCTGTTCAGCATATAGCTGCATACGTGAATCTATGGTGGTAAACACTTTCAGACCATCCGTGTAGACATTATAAGGTTTGCCGTTTCTCTTAAAATTCTTATTGCACCATCCATAAAGGGGATCTGTATCCCATGCGATGGAATCGAAGACAAATTGATTCTGGTTCCAGGATGGATAATCAGAACGATCTGGACGCGAGGCCATCATATATTGGCGCAGGAATTCACGGAAGTAGGTAGCCAATCCATTCTTGTGATCTGTACGGTGAAAGTTCAGCTTCAACTTTTCATCTGCGTACTGGTGATATTCTGCTTTCGAAAGATAGCCGGCCTTCTGCATTTGCCCGAGCACGACATTACGACGTTCGGTACAACGTTCAGGATAACGAACGGGATTATAAAGAGACGGATTCTTACAAAGGCCGATGAGCATGGCCGACTCTGTGACTGTCAAGTCCTTGGGTTCTTTGTTGAAATATGTATTTGCAGCAGTTTTAATTCCTACTGCATTGTGAAGAAAATCAAAATAATTAAGGTATAAAGTGATGATTTCTTCCTTGGTGTAATTTCGCTCCAACTTCACCGCGATGACCCATTCAATGGGCTTTTGCAACATTCGTTCCAATGTACTTCGTGCCGTTTCCGAATATAGCTGTTTAGCCAATTGTTGGGTTATAGTTGAGCCGCCTCCAGCATTCTCTTGTCCTAATATCCCACGTTTGATGATAGCGCGCCCCAATGCAAAAAAGTCAATTCCCGAATGTTCATAGAATCGCTCATCCTCTGTTGCAACCAAGGCATGAACCAGATGTGGAGAAATCTTAGAATAAGGTATGACTATGCGGTTTTCCTTGTTAAAGTTCCAGGTACCCAGCACTTTGCCATCTGCCGAATAAACCTGGGTTGCAAAACGACTGATAGGGTTTTGAAGGTCTTCTACTTCAGGCATATAGCCTATCCACCCATTCCATATCGCGATAAACGCAATCAGAATGACGCAAAATACTGCGATCAAAGTTTTCCAAAGGAAATGAACAAATGCCTTTCTCATTCTCCGCAATACATATATATATTATTGATGCAAAAATACAACTTTTCTTTTAATTATCTCTCGTAAATAAAAATTAATAGCTAACTTAGCCGTCAATTCCAAAACATATCAAGTATACAAAATGGAAAAACGTCATTTTATCACCATTGCCGACCTCACTAAAGATGAGCTGATGTATCTGTTAGCCATGGCCGAGCAATTTGAAATGCATCCCAACCGCGAACTATTAAAAGGTAAGGTCGTAGCCACACTTTTCTATGAACCATCAACCAGG
Source organism: Hoylesella buccalis ATCC 35310 (assembly GCF_000177075.1). GTDB lineage: Bacteria > Bacteroidota > Bacteroidia > Bacteroidales > Bacteroidaceae > Prevotella > Prevotella buccalis. Next base: position 3,254 of record NZ_ADEG01000016.1, on the reverse strand, counting down.
ACCCGCCTTAGCTTTGAAACGGCTGCCAACAGACTTGGAGCACGTGTCATAGGCTTTTCAGACGCAAAGGCTTCCAGTGTATCCAAAGGCGAAACTCTCAAGGACACCATACTCATGGTTTCCAACTATGCCGACCTCATCGTGATGCGCCATTACATCGAAGGTGCTGCTCAATATGCCAGTGAAGTGGCTCCCGTTCCTATCATCAATGCCGGTGACGGCGCTCACATGCACCCTTCACAGTGTTTGTTGGATCTCTACTCCATCTACAAGACACAAGGGACGCTCGAGAACTTGAACATATATCTGGTGGGTGATCTGAAGTATGGCCGCACGGTGCATTCACTCATCATGGCGATGCGACACTTCAACCCCACCTTCCATTTCATTGCTCCTAACGAACTGTCCATGCCTATGGAGTACAAACTCTATTGTCAAGAGAACGGCATCAAGTATCAAGAGCACACCGCCTTTAACAACAGGGTGCTGGCAGACGCCGACATACTATATATGACACGTGTACAGAAAGAACGTTTCTCTGACTTGATGGAATACGAACATGTGAAAAACGTGTACATCCTGCGCAACGACATGCTCAAAAACGTTAAGGACAACCTCAAGATACTTCATCCACTACCACGTGTCAACGAAATTGCTTACGACGTGGATGACAATCCGCATGCCTATTACATTCAACAAGCACAGAACGGACTCTATGCCAGACAAGCCATTTTCAGTCATTGTTTAGGCATCACACTTGAAGACATCAAGCAAGATAAAACAATTATCAAATAAGTTGTAATACAACAATAATATTCTGATTATGAATAAGAAAGAGCGTTTAGTTGCAGCAATAGAGAATGGTACCGTTATTGATCATATTCCTGCGGGCAAAACATACCAAGTTGTCAATCTGCTGAAACTCCAATCATTAGGCACACCAGTTACCATTGGCAACAATTTTGTCTCCAAAAAGATTGGAAAGAAAGGAATCATCAAGGTCTCCGACAAGTTCTTCTCTGACGAAGAGATCAGCCGACTCTCCGTGGTAGCCCCGAAAATAGTTCTCAACATCATCAAAGATTACGAAGTAGTGGAGAAGAAAACCGTTGAGACACCGAACGAATTGCGCGGTATCGTGAAATGCAACAACCCCATGTGCATCACCAACAACGAGCCCATGCAAACCGTATTCCATGTGGTAGACAAGACACATGGTCTACTGAAATGTCACTATTGTGATAAAGAACAAGACATTAATAAAGTAGAACTCTGCTGAATCCTGTCCTGTCAAACTCACTAAAACAATCAATAATAGACCAAAAAAAACAAACAGAATGCTGTGAATTGCAGATTATTCTAAATGAAACATCTTTACTTAAACCAAATTAAAAAATCATGGAAAAAGATCAAGAACTTTTTAATCTCATTGAGCAAGAGCATCAACGCCAGCTCAAAGGAATGGAACTTATCGCCTCAGAGAACTTTGTCAGCGACGAAGTGATGCAGGCCATGGGATCGTATCTAACAAACAAATACGCCGAAGGCCTTCCCGGAAAGCGTTATTATGGCGGTTGCCAAATCGTTGACCAGGTAGAGAATCTGGCGATGGCACGTGTCAAAAAACTCTTCGGAGCCGAGTTTGCTAACGTACAACCACACTCCGGCGCACAAGCAAATGCCGCAGTTTTGCTGGCCGTATTGAAGCCTGGCGATACATTCATGGGACTTAACCTCGATCATGGCGGCCATTTGTCACACGGAAGCAGTGTTAACACATCCGGCATCCTCTATCATCCCATTGGCTATAACCTGAATAAGGAAACGGGCCGCATAGACTATGATGAGATGGAACAGCTGGCTCACCAACACCATCCGAAACTGATTATTGGAGGTGGCTCAGCTTACAGCCGCGAGTGGGACTATCAGCGTATGCGCAAGATTGCTGACGAAGTAGGAGCTTTACTCATGGTTGATATGGCTCACCCAGCAGGATTGATTGCCGCCGGATTGCTGAACAATCCCGTCAAATATGCACACATCGTCACCAGCACCACGCACAAAACGCTCCGTGGTCCACGCGGTGGCATCATTTTGATGGGTAAAGACTTTGAAAACCCATGGGGTCTGACCACTAAGAAAGGTGATGTCAAGATGATGTCGCAGCTGCTCAACAGTGCTGTATTCCCTGGAACGCAGGGCGGTCCTCTTGAACATGTCATTGCAGCCAAGGCTGTTGGCTTCGGCGAAAACCTGAAACCGTCATGGAAAGAGTATGCACTGCAGGTTAAAAAGAATGCGGCTGTATTGGCCGACGCACTCACACAACGTGGTTTCAGCATCGTAAGTGGCGGAACAGACAACCACTCGATGTTAGTTGACCTTCGCTCAAAATATCCCGAACTGACGGGTAAAGTGGCCGAAAACGCACTCGTTGCTGCCGACATCACCGTCAACAAGAACATGGTACCCTACGACACACGTTCGGCATTCCAAACCAGTGGCATCCGTCTTGGCACCGCAGCTATGACGACACGAGGTGCGAAAGAAGACATCATGCTTCTCGTTGCCGGACTCATCGAAGAGGTATTGAACGCACCTGATGATGAAAAGGTCATAGCAAACGTGAGACAGAAAGTCAACGAAACGATGAAGAACTATCCCCTCTTTGCTTATTAAGAGGCGTCACTAGGCTATTAACAGCCACCGAATCCTTTCCATGTCTGAAAGAAGAAAGCTTCCGAAGCATGGAAAGGGTTCGGGTTGATTCAGTATCTTGCTCATCCAATCAGCATAGAATGTTGATAGCTGGTTCATCAATAAAACCATAAAAACTCAATATGACACACGTTGTTCAATACACTATTCTCATTGTCATCCTCATCGCGGCTGTAGCTTATGCAGGACGAAGAATATACCTGACATGGCGACACAGCAACGACAAATGCTACGGATGCAAAGGATGTGCATTGCATGACCAAATACTGAAAAAACAAGCGTCAGCCCATCGAAAGCCCGCGTGTTATGAGAAAAAGTGAGACAAATGTTTGGAAGAACAAATTATTTACCTTATCTTTGCACTCGCAAAAATCAATCAGGGTACCTTGGCCGATCGGTTAGGTAACGGTCTGCAAAACCGTGTAGGGCAGTTCGACTCTGCCAGGTACCTCACAAATCAACGAATCACAATCTTTTCACGCTCGAAGAGATTGTGATTTTTTCGTTTATGCCCATATATGCACCCAACTTTCAGT
>NZ_ADEG01000017.1 GCF_000177075.1 Hoylesella buccalis ATCC 35310 | reverse complement strand
AACAGGATTTTTGCCGTTTCACCGCCCACTTGACCGCTGAACACGTTGCCTACCGTATTTTGTATCACACGGTTTTCCTTGTCCCCTATAGTCACGGGTAAGCTGGCTGTAATCCTGAAAGCCCAGCAGAACCGCCACCTTGTTGCTTCGGCTGGTCGCGATTAGGTTGTCAATACTACAGAGTCGCTTCTTGGAAATCATTTAACTAGTCGACCCTCAAAAATGCAATCTCGCCTTTTTGAGGGTCGACTTGTTAATAACATAAAATCTTTCATTGGAAGTTCTTTTGTGGAAGGGTGGTTAGTTCCTCTGTTTTCTTGTTAGTCCGTTACATTACAGAAGTATTCCAAGAATCAGTAATATGTGAATTATGAAAATACTTTACAACAAATAAAAAATATTTCATGCTGAATTATTCTTCGGAGAAAAAAGTGGGTCAAAAAGTGGGTCAAAAAGTGGGTCAAAAAGTGGGTCAAAGAAAAGCTAAGAGCATTAAAAAAGCCTTTAAGTTATTGAAACTCAAAGGCTTTGTTAAATCTATCAAGCGGAGAGAGAGGCTCTTTCTCTTGAACCTTCAAATAGTATCATAAACGTTCAATCTGTTGTATAGTAACACTTTAAGTAGAATGTTAATAAAATAAGATTTCATGGAAAATCTTTTGTAGAATCAATTTTTGGGTGTAAATTTGGGTGCAGAAATCAAAACCTCCAAAGTATGAACATCAAGCGAAATATTATCTTCACGTTGGAAAGCAGAAAAAAGTACGGAGTTCTCATTGTTGAGAATGTACCTATCCGTATGCGTGTCAATTTTGCTTCCAAACGAATTGAATTCACAACAGGCTATCGTATTGATGCTGCGAAATGGGATTCTGATAAGCAGCGAGTAAGAAACGGTTGCACAAACAAATTGAAACAATCAGCTTCTGAAATCAATGCTTCACTCTTGGGCTATTATACAGAGGTACAGGAAATTTTCAAAAAGTTTGAAGTAGAAGAAATAATGCCAACCCCTGAACAAATAAAAGAGGCATTCAACGCCCTGCACAAACCTATTGAGAAAGAAGTCAAACCGAAGAAATCAACACCTAATGCTTTCTACAAGGTATTCGATGAGTTTGTGAGAGATTGTGGACGACAGAATGATTGGACTGATTCTACTTACGAGAAGTTTGCTGCTGTGAAAAATCATTTGATGAACTTTCGTGATGGACTTACATTTGATTTCTTTGATGAGAAAGGTCTAAATGATTATGTTACTTATCTCCGTGATATAAAGGAAATGCGCAATTCGACTATTGGTAAGCAACTAAGTTTCTTGAAATGGTTTTTACGCTGGGCATTTAAGAATGGTGTGCATCAGAACAATGCCTATGACAGTTATAAGCCCAAACTCAAAAGCACACAGAAGAAAATCATTTTCCTCACATGGGAGGAACTGAACAAACTCCGAGAGTTCGAAATACCTGCTGCCAAGCAAGCCTTAGACCGAGTGCGTGATGTCTTTCTCTTTCAATGCTTCACAGGTTTGCGTTATTCCGACGTGTTCAATCTTCGCAGAAGTGATATAAAGGGCGACCACATAGAGGTTACAACGGTCAAGACTTCTGATAGTTTGATTATCGAGCTGAACAACCACAGCAAAGCGATACTTGACAAATACAAGGACGTGGCATTTGAAGATGATAAGGTGTTGCCTGTCATTACCAATCAGAAAATGAATGATTATCTCAAAGAACTGGCAGAATTGGCAGGTATCGATGAACCAGTACGCCAAACTTATTACAGAGGTAATGAGCGCATTGATGAGGTTACCCCAAAGTATGCCCTACTCGGCACACATGCTGGTCGTAGAACGTTCATTTGCAATGCACTTGCATTGGGTATTCCGCCTCAAGTTGTGATGAAATGGACAAGACACAGTGATTACAAGGCTATGAAACCCTATATTGATATTGCAGATGACATTAAGGCAAATGCCATGAGTAAATTCAATCAATTATAACACCGAAACGATATGAGCCAAGAAATAAATAAAACAGGGAACCAAGATCTATCTCTTGTTGTACGAGCCATCGGTACCGATCTTGAGCATACACAAATACGCTTAATAGCTTCTGCAAACGCAGATATGCTTTTCCACTATTGGAAAGTGGGACATTTTATCCTTTATCTCCAAAAGAAAGAAGGTTGGGGAAGCAAAGTAATAGACAACCTATCCAAGGCGATACGCTCAAAATATCCTGATAAGAAAGGATATTCTCGCAGAAATATCTTCTATATGTGCCAGTTTGCCAGTGCTTATCCGTTGGAAGTGCTGAAAGAGATGGACAGGATAGATAGCATGCTCACAACTCCGACTGTAGAGAAGGTTTTAAGTCTGACAAACGAACTCAATCAAATTGTGCAACAATCTGTTGCACTAATCCAAGCCACGGAAAATCGATCGAATACAATTACGCAACAGCCTGTTGCACAATTAGAAGAAGTTACTGAAACATTGTCAGCAATCTATCACTGCGACATCAGTCAGATAGAGGAAATCTTCAAGCATTCTGCCATAGTTCGCACCAACTGGGCGAGCCATGTAATCCTGCTTAATAGTAAGCTTCCTTTGGGCGAGTGCTATTGGTACATTACGCAATCAGTTGCTAATGGGTGGAGTCGCAATGTTCTGCAAGTACAGATAGAGACAAATCTTTTCGCTCGACAGATTACGGCAAAGAAAGTGAGTAACTTCTCGGCACGATTGCCCAAACCGCAAAGCGACCTCGCCAACTATCTGATGAAAGACCCTTACATCTTTGATTTGATGGGGCAAACGGATAAGATGGCAGAACGAGACATTGAACAGCAATTAGTATCTCATATCACCAAGTATCTTTTGGAAATGGGGAGTGGCTTTGCATTTGTGGCACAGCAGAAGCATTTTGAAGTAGGCGATTCTGATTTCTATGCCGACCTCATCCTCTATAACATCCAACTACATGCATACGTGGTTATCGAACTAAAAGCGACGCCATTCAAACCCGAATACATGGGACAATTGAACTTCTACATCAATGTAGTAGACGACACTCTCCGTGGCGAACATGACAACAAGACCATTGGCTTGCTCCTCTGCAATGGTGGCGATAAGGTGTTGGCGCAATATGCCCTCTCTGGCTACGACCAGCCAATCAGTGTCAGCGATTACCAACTTTCAAAGGCAATCCCTGACAATTTGAAGTCGGCTCTGCCTACGGTGGAAGAAGTGGAGGAAGAATTGTCAAAGATAGTTGATAAAGGAGAAATCGTCTGAGTAGTTTGTTTTAATCCGCTCACATTGGAGTGTTTTAGTCGGCATCCACTGCTTGTATTCCAACACCCAAGGTGTTGATAATATTCATCTATCATAATATGAAACTTCTTTTCCCCACTTCTGGTAATGGTGACTGCATTTTCTGCCTTGCAGCTAAAGATGATGGTACTTTTTTCTCTATGATGGTGGACTGCCATGTGTTCACCCTTGAGATAAAGGCTATTGTTACAGACACGCTTCATTGCCATATAGACTATCTGGTGGTGACACATATTGACGTAGACCACATTGATGGTATTTGCAATATGCTGAATCAAATGCCAGAACTTAAAATAGGCCATATCATTTATAATAATCTTTTCGCAAAGAAGGAAGAGGACCAACAGATCGAACCACTTACTGATTTTGAGAAGGAACAAATTGAAAAATTAAAGACTACTGTTCCCAAATGGAAGCCAAGGACCGAACATACCGTTGCAGCAAAAAATGTATTGGCGTTATCTACATTGATTCAAAGAAATTGGAAGGATGCTTGGAATAAAAATCTAACACTCATTACTAGCGAATACCTTACTTTAGGTGAATTGGGGAAGATGTTTATAGTATCGCCCACCCAGGCTGCTATAGATGAACTGAACAAATATATTCTTGACGAATTTGCAAGGAAGTTTTATAAGAGATATCCGCTTGAGCAAGGGAAAGAGAAAGGAGCGGAATTATTTGAGTTACTCTCGTTGCTCTATAATCAAAAGGATTTGCTTCTTGAGAATAAAATCTCAACTTCTATTAGCACAATGAAAGCCGAATATGGGAAACCTGATAGAGAAGATACTTCTAAAACCAATAGAGCCAGCATTGCGTTTGTTTGGGAATTAGGCAACAAGAAAATTTTGCTCTTGGGAGACGCTTCATCGGAGATTGTGATAGAAGGAATAAAGGCTTATAAGAAAAAAAATCAAATATCTTTGAATGAGAAAATATATTTTGATGCAATCAAAGTTTCTCATCATGGAAGTGATGCCAATTTATCAAAAGAACTTTTGAAGCATATTGATAGCTCAAACTGGATATTCTGTGGATGCACAAGTTCTGCACCACACTTGCATGCCATTGTTAATATCATCTATCAACCTTTATTGAAGACTATAAAGAAGCGTATAATGTACTTTAATTCGCTCTATTATAAAAACGACATCTATAATAAGATGAAAATTAATGTTCAGATGCTAAAGAAAGAGGGAATAAAAATAGACGTGGAACATATTAATGAAATAACTTTATGAGCAATATCAGTACAATACCTTCAATCACTTACAAAGTGGAATGTGGTACGGAAGGGGGAACTGCCTTCTTTGTGGATGACAATAGACTGCTTACGGCATTTCATGTGGTTGGCTCTGCCCTAAACGGCAATTCTATATATGTAGAAATTGAGGAAGAGGATTATGAGTGTGAACTTACAATAGTAAAACCTGGAAAGGATATTGCCATATTGACGTTGAAAGACGAGGCTGTGAGCCATGAATATGGTTCGCTGCTTAATATGCCGATAGAGGCAAAAACACATTTCAGATTTTGGGGTTATCCTAGTACATTGATAGGTCAAGCTGTTGGCCAGTCGGTCAAGATAAGGGTGGATGAAACTTATACAGCATTAAATGGTGATTTTGATGCCTATGCCGTATTTGAAGACGAGAAGCATCTTACGGAATACGCAGGTTTTTCAGGATCACCAGTCTATACAGATGGTGATAAGATAATCGGCATTGTGACAAATATATTGGATAGCCATATCGGCTTTATAAGCATAAAGAGCGTTGAAGCTGAATTAAAGGCACAAGGTGTGCCCGCCGAATCTGACTATATAAAATTTCAAGAGATTGCTTATGGCAGAAAAGAGTGTGTCGAAAAACTACGCAAACAGATAGCATTGGCGGGAAATCGGTATAAACCAGAGTTGGATGTGCCTAACCAATCTTTTGAAACACTATTTGCCAATTTGTGGGATATTCGGAATCTGGAGAAGCATAAAGAGATACTCCGCACGGGCAAGCAAGTATTTCTTAGTTTGCAAAAAACGAATTCTGCGCTATTCGTCACCCCTCCTGATGAAACCTTGCCTGAGTTGGATTACAACATCGGGATGCAGCGCGACATGGAACGTCTAAAAAGTGACACGCCAAATTGGAAAACTGTAGAGGTTGCTTTGAAAAAGGAATTGCTTTCTTGGAAGCAAATACATGAGAGTATTCTATATGTGGTCAACAAACAAGAAAAAGTCTATTGCACTTACGGTCCTGCCGGATGTGGCAAGACACACAATAT
>NZ_ADEG01000018.1 GCF_000177075.1 Hoylesella buccalis ATCC 35310 | reverse complement strand
TACCATGCTTGCCAAACGATATAATTGGATACCACAATTTGAGCCAGTAGACGACAATCCGTACCTGGATGATTTCTATGCCGACATGACACGATGGTCGTTCAACCTGCAAATCTACTTTCTCAACAAGCGGTTTAGAGACGTAGTCGCCATCAGCAAGAGCCACGATACCATCATTCAAGACCGCACCATCTTTGAAGATGCCTGCATCTTCGCACCCAATTTGCACAGCATGGGGATGATGAGCGACCGCGACTTTGACAACTATACAGACCTTTTCAACCTCATGATGTCGCTCGTGAAGTTGCCAGATCTCTTGATTTACATTCGTTCGGGGATTCCAAACCTGGTTTCTCACATCCAAAAACGTGGTCGCGAATTTGAGAAATCCATCCGAATAGACTACTTACAGGGGCTCAACACGCTCTACGAAAACTGGATTAGCACCTACAAAGGGAACCTCATGATTGTAGATGGCGACCGTCTTCATTTCAAAGAAAATCCACAAGATTTCAAGGAGATTACAGACATGATTGACGACCGACTGTATGGTTTGTTCCCACTTGACGTGAAATAGCACCGGCACGGCCATGCCTTAAAAAAGATAGAACAAGGAAATAAAGTTGTTAGGGCGTGGCATTTCCAAAATCATTGTTTCAGTCTTCTATACCAATTCTTGAGAGCTGGGCGCGGAACACCTAATGACACAAGACGGTCAAGGTCTTCTCTTGCCTTTTCAGTTTTACCCAATTGAATGCGCAGTTCGGCTCTGTTCAGCAGATAATCGGTATTACTCTGATCCCTTTTGATGGCCTCTGAATAATCGTATTCGCCCAACTCAAGCATCCCCTGCTCTACTTCAATTCCCGCACGAGCGGCATAAGCCACCGCACTGTCGGCATGCTGACTCACCAACTGGTTAATTTGATTGAGTGCTTCCGTATGGTGTTTATCCTTCTGATTGAGCAAAGCCAGACCTAAAAGCGCAGAAAAATGTCCGGGAACCCTTTGCAACAGATGCTCATAATCAAGGCGGGCAAAATTATATCTCCCCAACTTTTGATTGGCGAAAGCCCGATAATACAAGGCGGCGATGTTGTGCTGTTCTTTGCCTAGCACCCTATCATACTCGTCTTTAGCATACTGCCACTGCTCTAATTGTAAATTCCACGCAGCCTTTTTCAACCGCAAGTCTACACTATCAGGATGATATTTCAAGGCCTCGGTTGCCTTCTTCAAACTGTCACGCAACGCTTCACGCTGTTGTGCAAAGCCGTTTAAAGGCAAAAGAAACATGAAAAAGAGTACGAAAACAGACAAGATGCGCGCTTTTTCCCTGAAAGGAAAAGCATCAAAAGTCCATCTCAACATGCTGATAAAATCTCTCATAACAGTCTCTTTTTCACTATTTTATACCAAAATCTCTATCGTATTCATTGAGAAGAGTGCCCATTCATCAAAACGGAATAGGCTCTGCTGGAGGCAAATCTCCTAAAGGAGTGGGTTCTGGGGGTGGGAATCCTCCATTAAGACGCGACTCCATAAACTCGCCACCTTCTGGTGTTGGCATCGAATAGCCTTCGTCCAAGTTCTCGAAACGCGTATACTCGCCACGGAAATTTAGCAGCACATCGCCCGTCGCACCTTTACGATGCTTGGCTATGATGATTTGAGCTTTACCTCGTAAGTCCACCCCATTGTTGTCTTCATACAACCGATAATACTCCGGTCTGTGCACAAACAGCACCAAGTCGGCATCCTGTTCGATGGCACCCGACTCGCGAAGGTCACTCAACTGCGGTCGTTTTCCCTCCAATCCGTCACGATTCTCCACGTTACGGCTTAACTGTGACAGAGCCAGCACTGGGATATCCAGCTCTTTGGCCAGTCCCTTCAGCGAGCGAGAGATGGTAGAAACCTCCTCCTGACGGTTGCCAAACCGCATGCCATTGGCATTCATCAGCTGCAAATAGTCTATCATGATAATCTTTACGCCTTTCTCTCTGACCAGCCTGCGCGCCTTGGTTCTTAGCTCAAAGATACTCAGTCCGGGCGTGTCATCAATATAAATAGGTGTACCCATCAGGTTTCTCACTTTCGTATCAAAACGTTTCCATTCATCAGCAGTCAATTGTCCACTCAGAATCTTGTTGCCTGCAATCTCACAAGTATTGGATATCAAGCGGTTTACCAACTGTACATTGTTCATTTCCAGTGAGAAAAAGGCAATAGGTTCATGATGATCTACAGCGATATTCTTAGCAATAGAGAGTGCAAACGATGTTTTTCCCATGGCCGGACGACCCGCAATAATCACCAAGTCAGACTTTTGCCAGCCACTTGTAATGCCATCCAATTTGGTATATCCAGAAGGTATTCCCGTCAAATCGCCTGTGTTAGCAGATGCCTTTTGCAGTATTTCCGTTGCTTGGGCTATCACAGGATCAATTTGCGTATAATCCTTCTTCATGTTGGTTTGCGATAACGTGAAGAGGTCACTTTCGGCTTCTTGCATCAACTCATCTATATCCTGCGACTCATCAAACGCCTTGGTTTCGATGACACTGGCATAAGAAATCAACTGACGAGCCAGCGATTTCTGCGAAAGTATTTTGGCATGATACTCAATGTTGGCTGATGACGCAACCTGTGCACTAAGCTCCACTACATAGGCAGCACCCCCTATCTCCTCCAACGTCCCCTCTCTTTTCAGCTGATCGGTCACGGTGATGATGTCAACCGGCTTCTCCTCCATCGTCAACGACTGGATGGCATGGAAAATCTTCTGGTGCCTTGGCTCGTAGAATGACTCAGGACGAAGAATCTCGGAAATGATGGAAAAAGCGTCTTTGTCTATCATCAGTGCCCCCAGAACAACTCGCTCTACGTCAGTTGCTTGTGGCTGAACATGTGCATAAGAATTGTCTATCGGTGTTGGACGCTTGTTTTTGGTAGTGGCCATGGTTGAAGTATTTTATTGTTTTACCAACTTGGGAATGCAAATGTATAAAAAATAGTTCAACTATCGCCCATCGGCGTTCATCTTTTTACATTCCACACCGCTCTACAGCAATCATGACAAAGTGGAATAAAATCTTACAATTCGTTTTGCTATCTTATTGATTTAGTATATCTTTGTCAGCAAAAACACAAATATTACTTATGGAAAACAAGGAAAAAGAGTCAGTGCAATTACCTGAAAATGCTTTCAGGGAACTGAAAGAAGGAGAAGAGTATCAACCTATCATGCACGCAAACCAAACCTACCCCGAGGTCAATGCGTGGTCAGTGACATGGGGTATCCTCATGGCGATGTTGTTCTCGGCCGCCGCAGCCTATCTGGGTTTGAAGGTAGGACAGGTGTTTGAGGCAGCCATCCCCATTGCCATCATCGCCGTAGGCGTATCAACAGCCGCCAAGCGAAACAAGGCACTTGGTGAAAATGTGATTATACAGAGCATCGGAGCCTGCTCGGGTGCAGTGGTGGCTGGAGCCATTTTTACCCTGCCTGCCATTTACATTCTTCAAGCCAAGTACCCCGAAATGAGTGCGTCGTTCATGAAAATCTTCATGAGTTCGGCACTCGGAGGAGTCATTGGCATTCTATTTCTGATTCCTTTCCGCAAATATTTCGTAAGCGACATGCACGGCAAATATCCATTCCCAGAAGCCACTGCCACCACACAAGTGCTCGTGAGCGGCGCCAAAGGCGGATCGCAGGCCAAGCCATTGCTTATGGCCGGACTGGTTGGTGGGCTTTATGACTTCATCGTAGCCACCTTTGGATGGTGGAACGAGAACTTCACCACCCGCGTTTTCGGCTTGGGTCAGCAGCTGGCCGACCAGGCAAAACTGGTCTTCAAGGTAAACACCGGCGCAGCCGTAATGGGCCTTGGCTACATCATCGGACTGAAATATACCTTTATTATCTGTATGGGTTCGTTCGCCGTTTGGTGGCTCATCGTGCCAGGACTATCGCTGTTGTTTGGCGACACCATCTTAAACATCGGTGGCACCAACCTCACCATGACGGTGGGCGAGATGTCTCCCGAACTGATTTTCACCACCTACGGCAAGAGCATCGGTATCGGTGGCATTGCCATGGCGGGCATCATTGGCATCATCAAGAGCTGGGGTATCATCAAAAGTGCCGTTGGACTGGCGGCTAAGGAGATGAAAGGCAAAGGTGAGGTGACGAAAGAAGAGATACGCACACGCAGGGATATCTCGTTCCGCGTCATTGCCATCGGCTCCATTGCCGCCATTCTCATCACCTTCGTATTCTTCCTTTTGGGCGTGATGCACAACTTTACGCATGCGCTGATTGCCATTCTCTTAGTGGCCGTCATTGCCTTTTTGTTTACCACCGTGGCAGCCAACGCCATTGCCATCGTAGGCAGCAACCCGGTATCGGGAATGACCTTGATGACACTTATCTTGGCCAGCGTGGTGATGGCAGCCGTGGGACTCAACGGTCCGGAGGGCATGGTAGCCGCTTTAATCATGGGAGGCGTGGTGTGTACCGCTCTCTCCATGGCTGGTGCTTTTGTCACTGACCTGAAGATTGGCTATTGGTTGGGAACGACACCAGCCAAACAAGAAACTTGGAAGTTCTTGGGGACCCTGGTCAGTGCGGCAACCGTGGGCGGCGTGATGATGCTACTCAATCAGACTTACGGCTTCGATCCGGCACAACAAGGGCATCTGGTGGCACCGCAAGCCAATGCCATGGCAGCTGTTATCGAGCCCTTGATGAATGGTGCGGGCGCACCTTGGATCTTATATGGCATCGGTGCTTTGCTGGCCATCATCCTCACTTTGCTCAAAATTCCCGCACTGGCATTTGCACTGGGTATGTTCATTCCGTTGGAACTCAACACACCACTCCTCATCGGTGGCGCCATTCACTGGTTTGTCACCACACGCAGCAAAAACAATGAGGTAAACAAACAGCGCGGAGAAAAGGGTACGCTGCTGGCCAGCGGCTTCATCGCCGGCGGTGCGTTGATGGGCGTTTTAAGCGCGTTGCTGCGCTTTACAGGCTTCAATCCCATCAATCCCGACTGGCTTGCCAACCCCTTGTCCGAACTGCTTTCACTGGCCGCTTACCTGCTATTGATTAGCTATTTCATCCTGGCAACACGCGACAAGAATAAAGCTTAAATATAGTATGGCAGTTTGGTGCAGGATTCCAAGCCCAGACTGCCATCTTAAATTCACTTTGATTCGCATCGTTTCGTGTAGGTTTATCTTTGTGAATTTTCTTGACAACACATCTTCTCATGCTTGGCTTATTTGCAAACGAACACAGGTTTGTTTGCAAATAAGCCAAGCATGAGTGTTTTTCGCACTTCATTGACACACAGGATATTACGAATCTTTCAGCCGCTTACGCACCAAAATTCAACCATTTTTCAGTTAAAAAGCACGCTTTCATGCCCCCAATTTGCATGTAATTGACTGGCAATAGCATGCATATAACCCGATAAAAGCATTCTTCTTGGCTGGTAAGACCATTGCTTTTACCCTGAAATGCGCTTTTTCTTCCCACATCATCCCCTATTTGTATCCTCTTTTCCTATCGTTTTTTTCTATATTGAAACTTTTCAAGAGCCGATTTAAGGGCTATTTTTGAGATAAAAAATTGACTTCTGTTCGATTATAGAGGATGCCAGTGAGCAAGCATACCGTGCTGTCAATGTTTCGCTCACACTCCGCAATTGGATGCTTGGTGAACGCATTGCACGCGAGAAACTTGATGGAGAAGAGAGAGCTGAATATGGAAAACAGGTAATAGCTACACTTGCAAAAGAACTAACTCATGCGTATGGCAAGGGGTTTGAACGTGTTTCTTTGTATAATTATTACGCGAGTTCGGGATAAGAAAATCTTTAGAAAAGTTCCAATTGCCTTGATTTCTCTATGTGTACCGGCAGGGCTTCCGGCTTATTGTCAAAGAAACAACAGGCTGTAAGAGCAGAACACAAGTTCATGATGAAATTATACGCGAGTTCGGAATAAGTGACAAAAAGAGACCCATTTTAGGTCTCTTTTTGTTACTTGTGTCGAAATCGACCGCCAAAGGCGGTTTTTATGAGCGGGCCTTTTAAAGAGCCCGCCCAAAATAAAACGATCGGGAAGACTACTCGAAGGGCTGCGCCACGAACCCGTAGCTGCGGTAGCTGTTGCTGTACAAGTGCACGCGATCACTGCTGAAGAACAGGTAGTACGCGTTACTACTAGAGCTGGGATTAGCACTTGACGACCAGTAGTAACCGCCGGAACCGAGGGTGTTAAGCAGACCACCGTCGTAACAGCCCAACGCAGGGAGGAAAAAGTATTTATCAATCTCACTATCAGAAGGCTTGCCATTCGCAGGAGAAATGCCGTAGAAGTCGGAAGAAGCACGCAAATCATTGCCCTCGGGATCTTCAAGCTTTAAGGCAGCAGACTCCTTGCCGTTTTCCTGAGCGATGACGCTGAGCTTCTTTAACCATATACCACCAGTATAAGTCTTGCCGAAAGCCTCCCACTGAGTACTATTGTCCCAATGGGCATCACCCTTCAATACGTACCAACCTATTTCGTTGGCATTGGGAAGCTCCATGAAGAGAGGATTGACGGAAGCCTCGAAAGAACCGCTACCCTCATGATACCAACGAGAAGCATCGGCAGTCTTGGACTTGGGATAATTGTCGTTTGATGCATCTTCCGCTGTTGGCTGCCAGGAATCAGCAGAGTCCCACTCGTGACCAAACCAATAGTTCTCACGAGCATCCCACATATAATAATTGTGACCGCTGTAATGTCTAACACCAAGATTAACGGGAATATCACAAATTTTATTGGCACCAAAGTTATGTGATTTATAACTTTTGGTTATTGTCATAACCGTATTCTTTGCGTCTAAAACTGTATATTTTACTTTCAAGGCATGGGTGCCTGGAGCTATAACTACGTAAAGTGAGTTTTTAATACTTTTCGTTGCTGTTGCTTGATCAGCAAGCTTAAGACCATCACGACCTACATTCAGCGTAATTGTCTTTGAATTACCCGTACCGGAAAGACCTGCTTGGGTAAGGTCATAAGTACCGGAAATATTGTTATCAGAGGTTATCTCTATGCTTTTGAGCTTTAAGTTTGCGCGATCCCACTGAGGAGCCATATAGGGAAGGAAGCAAAGATAAGACGCCTTGTGCTCCAAGTCGAAACGATAACCGCTCTTGCCTGCAACGGTAGTCTTCGTTGCCTTGGCTACACCGCAATCGCCAGCGGCACCAAAATGCTTGGTATTGTTAAAGGCTACTTGTGTCTGATTGCTGGCGATAACAACTTTCATTTCACCGACACCAGAGTTAGTACCGCAATAATACACATCGTATTGTCCCTTAGTGGTGTAAGAACCATCTACCAAGAATGTAGTGCGAGCTACAGCATCATTGATAGCATTCTGACTCTTGTATAACTTACCATTATCGTCCTCTACATGGATCACGTCTTTAGGTTCCCAAAGGAAAGCTCCATGACCACCGATGGCGTCACGATTCATAGAGGTGCGGGTGAGAAAGCCAGGGACTTCTGTTGAAATTTCAGGAGAACTAAGCTGCATACGCTCCATAGGAGCCTCTGTAACGATACCTCCTGTAAAGGCAGTAAGCTGACCATTACTATTACTATCAGCACTCTCTTCGTTAGAACAGCTACACATCAGCACAGATACAGCCACGCAAACCGCAAATGAGATAAATGATTTTGTTTTCATCTGTATCAATTTTTATAAAATTAATTCATTAAAAATGGTTATTACAAATAAAGTATTTAAGAGTTGCCTACTTACCACTGTTCATCATCTTCAGGTTCCAAAGGATCAGGATCGGGTTCAGCATTCTTATGTCCACCATCCGAAGGACTTCCTGCACAAAGCGAATACTCTACTGAAAAGCAAACGATATTAGGACTAATGTAAGCCGCCTTTTTACCTGCGGCACTTGTTTCTGTTTTACTCATAACGATACAATAAATTTTGAATATGATTTTTAATTTCTGAATATACTACCATAAAGGAAGGCGGGGATTTATCCCCCACAAACGGACACAAAGAGTCGCTGCGCAATAATGCATAATGCGCAGAAAGGGGAATAAGAGAAGATATACCTAAATTATAAGAGAGAGAGAGAGAGAGAGAGAGAGAGAGAGAGAGATAAATTAGTTA
>NZ_ADEG01000019.1 GCF_000177075.1 Hoylesella buccalis ATCC 35310 | reverse complement strand
AACTGATGTCTCTCATCCCTGATTACGAGCTCAGAAAATGTGTTGACAAATATCGAGGGGATTTTCATGCAAGACGTTTCACTTGCCGTGATCAGTTTCTTGTCATGAGTTATGCTCAATTTACTAGCAGTGCAAGTCTTCGAAGTATAGAAGCTCAACTTACCGCATTCAACTCCAAATTGTACCATGCGGGGTTGAAAATCATGCCAAAATCTACTCTTGCTGATATGAACGAAAAGAAAAACTGGCGTATTTATCAAGACTATGCAATGATACTTGTCGATAGAGCTAAGCCCCTTTATAAGGATAATTATTACCGTCTGAACATCGACAACATGGTCTATGCTTTTGACAGTAGTACCATTAATATTTGTCTGCAGCTTTGTCCTTGGGCAAAATTCCATCATGATAAAGGGGCGTTCAAAATGCATACCTTGGTTGATGTTAAGAACAGTATACCTAGCTTTGTTCTCCTTACTCCCGGCAATGTACATGATAGCCAAGCTATGGATATGCTGCCAATCGAAACAGGCGCCTATTACCTTATGGATAAAGGATATGTCAATTTTGATCGGCTGTTCCGAATCTTTCAACAACAACATGCATACTTTGTTACCCGAGCAAAGGATAATATGAAGTACAATGTTTTCGAGACAAGAGTGGTTGATAGGCAGACTGGTGTCATCTCTGATGAAACTATCAGTCTCACGGGTCTGCTTACTGCCAAGAAATATCCAGACGTATTGCGATTGGTTACATATGAAGACTATGCTCAGAACGTTGTGTATCGATTCCTGACAAATGACTTCATCCTTCCAGCGATTACCATTGCAGAACTCTACCGAGAGCGTTGGACTATTGAGACGTTCTTCAAATGGATTAAGCAGCACTTGCATATCAAGTCGTTCTATGGAACAACCCAGAATGCAGTCTTTACGTAAATATGGATAGCCATCTGCGATTATCTGCTTCTTATTATTGCTTTGAAGATGTATCATATTAAGCAAAATCTTTACATATTCTCTAACGTCATCGGACAAGTTCTCTTTGAGAGGACTCCGTTGAATGAACTATTTGATAAAACAATTATTAATCAAAATCCAGAAAATGACCGCCAACTTTCGCTTTGGTGAAATTTAACCGGACAGTAGTGATAGAAAACAACTAAATATTTGTTATTTTGACAAGATTCTTTTATATTTGGCTCGTAAATTAAATTAAAAATTATATCAATTAACATAAACCCCTAATTATGAGAAGATACATTGTTTTAAATTGTATGCTTATCTTTTTTTGTTGTTTTTTCAGTTGTTCATCAGACGAGAATTCCACAAAAAAATTGCTCCCAACAACAGAAGTTTCGAACATGTCTTCTAAAACAGAAGATATTGTTACAGATTTGAGTACACGATTGTACGCATCTTATTCCAATAGACAAACGAGAGCCTTAAACAAGTCTTCCGATGGAATAGTAACTCCAAATTATTTTGGGGGTTCCTATTTCAATGGTAGCAAATTAGTTGTTTTAATAAAAAACAATGATAAACAAGGCATAAAAGATGTTCAAAAAAGAATCGGAATATCATCTTTTATACTCTATAAAAAATGTAGTTTCTCA
>NZ_ADEG01000020.1 GCF_000177075.1 Hoylesella buccalis ATCC 35310 | reverse complement strand
AAGGGCAGTCTTTTTTAGCTTGCCCTTTTTCACGAGATTCAGCTTCTCCGCTTTTATCTGTTCAAGCAATTCATGGGCTGTGCCTTCTCTTACAATCTGCGGAACGAGCTTTCCTTGAATTGCTTCTTGTAAAATGGACTTTTTGAGAGATTCTTTAATATTTGCATCAAGAATATCTTTTCTACTTTGCGATAGTTCGTATTTTTCAACATATGGCAAAACACGTTCTACTCCACAAACGATTCTTTTTTGTTCATCAATAGGTGGAATTGGAATCAAACGAGGTTTCATATTCTCCATAGAAACATGAACCATTGTACTTCCTGTTGTTGAAGCTCTTACTTGTGTCTTATCAAACAAAAAGAAATAATACAAGTATTCTCTAAAAAGAACTTTTGTATCAAACTTAACATTCCAAATGTGATAATGGAATATGGTTTTATCACCATTCCAAATTTGAGGACCAAAAGAAGCTGACCATGCATAAAGTAAGTCGCCATGATAGCAATACTTGTCTTCAGATAGTTCTAAATCAGAATAATACCACTGGTTATTTGTAAAGAAATTGCCAACACGAAGAACTTTGTATTTTCCTCGTGATAACAGTTCTTCTTTTTTATATGCTCGGCCATTCACAAAAGTTATAACGTCTTGCATTCTGCACCATTCCCACCCTTGCGGTATCTCAAACGGGACTTCGTCGTCAATGCACTTCACCTCGCCTGTAG
>NZ_ADEG01000021.1 GCF_000177075.1 Hoylesella buccalis ATCC 35310 | reverse complement strand
AAAAACCCATCGGAAAACACCGGATGCGTATGGCGCAAACTGCTGTAACTACTCAGAGGAACCTGCTGTTTGCTTGAGGTTAGGTTGACGATAGTGAGTTAGGAAAAGATATGGTTGTTGCAAAACATGCAACAACCACTCAGTACGGTGCCATCGAAGAAAAGACGCAGACCCATCCTGTTGATGATTACAACCTCGACCTTTTGCTTATTACATTGATCTCGCCCCTATGGATTATCTTGACAAGCCCGTTCTCATCCTGGACTCCGATTGTGAAGTATCAGGAAAGGTTATATATACCTCATTTAGTTTAAATCCATGATGAATGAGAAGGTGATGAAGAGAACCTTCTCTCAAATTTTTGAGTATCACTCATCAATGATCACACCAAATGTGGAAGGAACCAATAGACGTTGCGATTTCTTCCCTGGCCTGCCCATGGCATGGATACATTTCTTGAAGATAAAATTTGCCTTTAGATCGCCTCGACATAATACCCCAGACGGTTTGGTTTGGTTCCGTCAATAAAAAGATAATAATTGCCACTCGGATTTTCAACGCACATGACTTCTGTATAGGTGAAGCCGGCATGGGTGGTGTGCAATGATTCAAGTATGTTGTTTGGCACTGTCGCGCCTTTTGGCAACGCATAAGTTGTTTCCTTCCACTTTGTGTCGATGTTGGATGTTTTAAATAAAACAGACTTCAACACGCCGTTGTGTATGACGAGGTAGTTGTCAGAGCCCAGGTCATTGACATAACCAAGTGTCACAGCTCCGCTGTAGCGTTTGGAAATCCAATCAATATCAGTAGATAGCGGACGCGCATTGACCGGCAGATTCAACATATATTTGCACGACTTGAGTATCGTTCCGTCGCTGCCGATGACAAGTGTGTGAACGAGGTTTTTCTCAGTGGGTGTGTCCTGCAGATAACACAGTATGTAGTATTTGTCGTTGATGAAAGTCTGCGACATTTCCTTTATTTCACAAAACTCGTTTTTACGGGCCTCAGGGTTTTCTTGGAGAAGACGTTGCAGCACTTTATAGGGCAATTGGTCAATGGCGGGCAGCGTCTTGATGGTGCGGTTCCACACATTGTTAAGATATACCACAACATATTCGTTCCCCGCCTTGTCTGATGAGAATATAAATGTTTCCTGCTGGTCGGTATGGCGGTAAAAGTCATTGCCTGTGTAAACGTCATCAATGGTGGTGTCTCCGCAGCGGTTACGGAAATCGCGGGTAACAGTCTCCGGCAAGTTATGGGTGTTTTCCGGTATATCGGTTTCGGAGTTGCAAGAAGATATAACAAGTGCGATAGCAACAACCGTTACGTACAATAAATGGCTTGATTCTAAAAATTTCATTTGTGCTTTCTTTTTAAAGACGTTTGTCTAACTATTCATTTCAATGGTATGACCACCATGGTTTTCAACGGCGGATTCCATAAGAAGGTGCAAAGTTAACTATTTTTTTCTGAAACATTTCTCTTGGATTTATAAATCTGCGTTTCTTTCTGCGCGTGCTATTTAATTTTCGGACAATCTCCTTGATATCATTTTTGATATTCACCCGAAAGCTACCTTTCCTTTCCACCAACGTCATTGATCACGCCCCTACGGATTACCTTGGCAAGGTCGCGCTCATCCCGTACTTCGTTAGTGAAGCATCAAAAAAGGGTTAATTATATTGACAAAAGGCCTTTAAATTTTCTCGGATTTGAAAGTAAGTTGGTCTTCACTCGAAATACGTCAAACAGTCGGTGGTTTGCAAATGGTTGACTGCCAATGACTTTGAAAGTCGGGTTTTTTTCTGCGATTTTTTCGCTTGCGATGGCGTATCGAACGGCATAGCGGTTAGCACGGATATAGAAGGACTTGCAGTGTTTTTCTATTTCCTCCACGATTTCCTCGGAACATGATCCACAATCAGCTCTGAAGCGATTGATAGTGAGCCCATTCTGTTCAAATCTCTCAAAGAACCTCTTCAGCGTGTCCTTCTGATGGAAACGAAGGTTTTCGTTAAGCCAGATGAGCAGAGTTAAGCTTGCTTGAACTCTGCCATGGCGAGAAAACGAAGGATAAAATCCAACGGATGATTTCGCTGTATTGATAACCGAACGAT
>NZ_ADEG01000022.1 GCF_000177075.1 Hoylesella buccalis ATCC 35310 | reverse complement strand
GATAATGCTCATGCCGAGCGTACAAAGAAAAATCCCTTGTAAATCGCTGATTTACAAGGGATTTGTAGTACCCAGACCCGGGCTCGAACCGGGATGGGTTGCCCCACTGGTGTTTGAGACCAGCGCGTCTACCTATTCCGCCATCTGGGCTTAATTGCGGATGCAAAGATACGGTGTTTTTTCTAATGCGCCAAACATTTTACAAAAAAGTTGCTCACGCAGCGTACTCGGAGAAAACAATTTTCTCCACACTGACATGACCTATCACAACAAGCCAAAAGGGAGTTGAGGCGATGAGGATAGGCCGTTACCAGCATCACACAGCCTGACATCCATATCGTCAAAAGCAAAAAAATGATGCTGCAAAAGGAAAACGACATCAAACAGTTGGTGAAATCAGCAAACTGAACGGATGAAAACAAAAGGCTCAACGGATGAAAACAGAAAATCGAACGGATGAAAACAAAAGACTGAACGAGTGAAAACAGAAAACTCAATGGTTGAAAACACGGTGTTTGGCATACGAAATATTTTGACAACCGTGCCAAATACTCGCATATTTGCAACCAAACGAGTGATTGGTCGAAAATAGGCGATTTTTCTATCTATCCATTTTTCAACTACTTACATCACATAGGCGCATCGGTGCACTTGCAAAAGCAATGCTTTAAGGCTGCAAAGGCATTGAGATTGGGGTATCAAGGCCTTGACTTTGAAGGGCAAACCACATGTTATAGAATGGTAAACTGCATGCTATTGAATTAAAACTGACTTTCAATTGCAAAACAAGGTGCCAAAAAGCATCCAAAAAGAGCTGATTTTTTCTAAAATGATTGTTTTGAAAATACCAAAAATATGTACAATTATAAAAAAACTTAGGATAAACTCATTGGCGTCTGTCTGGACGACAGAAAGATAATCAAGTCCACCCCACCCTTCGATGTTTGGTGCTACCAGCTTGGTCAGGGCATCATGCCTCAAGCGTTTTGACAACTTGGAGAAGCTGACTGAAATCGTCTATGATGAACTCGGTATGAATCTCTTCCAGTTGGCAACGTGTGCCATTGCCATACGTCACGCCACAGGTATGGATGCTGGCATTCTGCCCCATCTCGATATCATACACCGTGTCGCCCACGACAAGTGCCTCCCCTGGCTGAATGCCTAAATGCTCAAGCGTTTGATTCACCGCCTCGGGATGTGGCTTTGCATGCGTCACGTCGTTGGCACTGACCACATGCGTGATGATTTCCTCTAAACCAAACGTCTCCACAAAGTCCATCAGCGAGTGGCGGGAACGACTGCTGGCAATGGTGAGCACATACCCCAAACGATGTAACTCACGCATGGTTTCCAATACATGGGGAAACAATGGAACCGCCCCCGGGACGTTGTTCTCATGAAACACTTGATTATAGGCTTCCACACAGCGGTCGCCCATCTCGTCAGTCATGGGTATCAAGTCTGTAAACGTCTGCTTCAAGGGCAAGCCAATCATTCGACTGCACTCCTCACGACTGCGCTGCTCAAGTCCCAATCGGTTGATTACCTCGAGCATGGTATTGGTAATGAGAGTTTGTGTATCAGCCAACGTGCCGTCAAAATCCAGGATAATTGCTTTGATTTTCATTGAGTTATCTTTTTTATCGAGTTGCAAAGGTAACGAAAAAGAAACAAACAGACCTTGCCTACCTGTTACTTTTCGATGAATAATAAGAATAGCCCCTCCCCCATCCCCTCCCCGAAAGGGAGGGGAGTAGTTAGCTTGTTTGTTGTATTTTATTGATGGTACGCCTTTTCATCAGCTGCCATACCCACTGGATTCATCGTGTTGCGCGTTGCAAGATACGCTTTCTACGATGGTATGTGGAGATTTTCAGGGAGGTAACATCCCCGCATTCTTGTTTATTAAAATTAGTAAATTATGCCTGTGTTACAAAAGTTTAGGCTAATTTTGCATAAGATAGGCATCGTCTTAGCAAAGAAAGTAAACTTCCTTTGCATTCGGCTCGCACTATCTTTGCATGAAACAGGCTGCGCCTTAGCAATTACAAACAAGCTTGATTGCATTCGGCTTGCACTATCTTTGCATAAGATAGGCATCGCCTTAGCAAAGTAAGTAAACTTCCTTTGCTTTCGGCTCGCACTATCTTTCACATAAAATAGATAAACGACAGGAATAAAAAATGGGGTTAACACGTATCGCGGCTCACTTCTTTTCATCACGACAAAAGGAGATTGAGCGACACGCCAAACAAGCTGACTTAACGCAACAGCAGGTGCTGCAGCATCTTCTTGAACGGGCGAAGGACACGGAATATGGCCGAAATCATCTCTTTGGCAGCACCAAAACCTACGAAGATTTTGCCAAAAACGTACCTGTTAACACCTACGAAGAACTGAAAGGTGACATCGACCGCATGCGCCACGGCGAAGAAAACGTGCTTTGGCCGGGGCAAGTGAAATGGTATGCCAAGTCATCGGGAACAACCAACGACAAGAGTAAGTTTATTCCTGTTTCCAACGAGGGGCTCAACCGAATTCATTACCAAGGTGGAAAAGACACCGTGGCGCTTTACCTTCGCAACAATCCCGACAGTAGGATGTTCGACGGAAAGGGTCTGATATTGGGCGGAAGCCACTCTCCTAATTATAATCTGCACAACTCTTTGGTGGGTGATTTGAGCGCCATTCTCATCGAAAACATCAACCCATTGGTCAACTTGGTGCGCGTTCCCAAGAAATCAACCGCACTGTTGCAGGATTTTGAGGTGAAGCGTGACCGCATAGCCCGCGAGACATTGAACCAAAACGTCACCAACCTCTCTGGCGTTCCGTCATGGATGCTGTCGGTGTTGGTGCGCGTCATGGAACTGAGTGGCAAGAAACACCTCGAAGAAGTGTGGCCTAACCTGGAAGTATTCTTCCATGGTGGCATCGCTTTCACGCCCTATCGCCCACAATATGAGCAGCTTATCACGTCGCCAAACATGCACTACATGGAGACCTACAACGCCAGTGAGGGATTCTTCGGCATACAGAGCGACCCCGGTGACGCGTCGATGTTGCTCATGACCGACTATGACGTTTTCTACGAGTTCATCCCCATGGACGAGTATGGAACGGAGCATCCAACGGTATTGCCACTGGCCGACGTGGAGTTGGACAAGAATTATGCGGTGCTCATTTCAACCTCATGCGGACTATGGCGATACATGATTGGCGACACGGTGAAGTTTACATCGCGCCAACCCTATAAGTTCATCATCACAGGCCGCACCAAATACTTCATCAATGCCTATGGTGAAGAGCTCATCATGGACAATGCCGAGAAGGGATTGGCCTACGCTTGCGAGCAGACAGTGGCCGAAATTAAGGAATACACGGCCGCACCTGTATACATGGACAGTAAGGCCAAATGTCGTCATCAATGGCTCATTGAGTTTGCCAAGGCACCAAATGACCTAAAAAAGTTTGCCAACATTCTGGACAAACGACTGCAAGAACTGAACAGTGACTATGAGGCTAAACGCTTTCATGACATCACGTTACAGCATTTGGAGATTGTTGTGGCACGCCCAAACTTATTCAACGACTGGCTGAAGATGAAGGGTAAACTGGGCGGACAACATAAGATTCCACGACTATCGAACAGTCGTAAGGTTATTGAAGAGCTGCTCGAGCTGAACCAAGAGCCTGCGGAAACCCAACAGGCATAACCCGCTAACAAACACAAGTATATGAATATCAATCAACAGAAACGCTTCAAAAGGTACACGCTCATGGCTCGTCATGCCACGAACAATGTCCGCGGCATGCAGTTGACTGCCCTGTTGATGCTGGTTCTTTTATTAGTTTCGTGCGCTCGAATGGGTCAACCCGATGGCGGATGGTATGATGAAACACCGCCTAAGGTCATCAGTACCTCGCCAAAAGAAGGTACCACACAGGTGACGAGCAAGAAAATTTACATCAATTTCAATGAGTTCATCAAGCTGGAGAATGCCACCGAGAAGGTGGTAGTATCGCCTCCACAACTGGAAGCGCCTGAGATAAAATCGCAAGGAAAGCGAATTCTCGTGGAACTGAAAGACAGCTTAAAGCCCAATGCCACCTATACCATCGACTTCAGTGATGCCATCTCTGACAACAATGAGGGCAACCCACTGGGCAATTACACTTACAGTTTCTCCACAGGCGATAAGATAGACACAATGGAAGTAAGTGGATATGTGCTTGAAGCCGAGAACCTTGAGCCCATCAAGGGAATCCTCGTGGGGCTGTATGCCGACCAGAGTGACAGCATCTTCCGCAAGCAACCCATGCTGCGCGTATCACGAACCGACAGCAGAGGGCGCTTCACCATCCGCGGTATCGCCAACGGAAGCTACCGAGTGTTTGCCTTGCAAGATGCCGATGGTGACTATGTCTTCAACCAGAAGAGTGAGAAGGTGGCCTTCTCGCGCGAACTTGTCACGACAACCTCTAAACCAGACGTACGGCAAGACACCATTTGGGCCGACTCGTTGCACATCAAAGCCATCAATCAGGTGAAGTACACGCACTTTCTGCCCGATGACATCACGCTCAGAGCCTTTACAGAAATACAATCTGACCGATACCTCATCAAGACCGAACGTAAAGAGCCAAACAACTTTTCGCTGTTTTTCAGCTATGGCAGCAAAGAGGTCCCGCAGATTAAAGGCCTCAACTTTGACGCCAAAGACGCGTTCATCATGGAGTCGAATCCGCGTGGGGACACCCTCACTTATTGGCTGCGTGACACCACACTTATCAACCAAGACTCGCTTGAGGTTGAACTCAAATACCAAGCCAGCGATTCTACTGGTCAGCTACACCTACAAACAGACACCCTCATGATGCTGGCCAAACAGCCTTATGCCAAACGGCTCAAGCAAGCGCAGAAACGCTTGGAAGAGTGGAACAAGAAACAAGAACGGGCGAAGAAGAGGGGGGAACCTTACGATTCTATCATGCCAAAAGAGGCTCTTGAGGTCAAGTTGAGTGTCAGTTCGGCTCTCGCACCCGATCAGAATGTTGAGTTCAACTTCACCACACCATTGGCCGTGCTCGACACATCCAAAGTACATCTGTACTCAAAGCAAGACACGCTGTGGTATGTTTCGCCCTTCGAAATAGAACAACAACGCGACACATCCATCGTACCGTTCAATGATGCCTACATCAAAAACACGAGAAACTACATGTTGAGGGGCGAATGGCGTCCCAATATCGAATACAGTCTTGAACTGGACAGTGCTGCGTTTGTTGACATATACGGCAAGGCATCGAACAAAATCAAACAAGGTTTCAAGGTAAAGTCAAACGATGAGTTCAGCACCATCTTGCTTACCATTACCGGAGCTGATGGCAAACCGTTGGTGGTTCAGTTGCTGGACAATTCGGACAAGCCCGTTAAACAGGTTCGCACCTCCAATGGTATGGCTCAATTCTTCTACGTTGAACCGCGCGAATACTATGTGCGCCTGTTTATAGACGCTAACAACAACGGCAAATGGGACACGGGCGATTACGACAAGGGTGTGCAGCCTGAAGAGGTGTATTATTATCCCAAGAAGATAACTTGCAGGGCCAAGTGGGACTTTAACGAGACATGGAATCTGACGAGTACGCCCATTTACAGACAGAAACCAACAGAAATAACTAAACAGAAAGGCGAGAAACAGCGCAAAATACAAAGCAGAAATGCGAAACGCGCACTCGACCTGGGTAAAGAATACATTCCCGGAATGATGAAATAAGCCTATGCTGCCAGCCAAACAATGCTGGCTAATCTACTATGTGCAGGCGTTTCTGGGAGATAAAAACGACAACATGAAAATGAAAATATTTAGAAACATAGCAATTCTTTCGCTTCTTTTAGGGGTGTTTACCGCATCCCATGCACAGTGTAACATGACGAATACCGCCTTCAAATCGGGCGAGTACTTGTCATACAACCTATATTTCAATTGGAAATTTGTATGGGTCAAGGTAGGTTCAGCCACCATGTCGGTGGTACAGACGAGGTACAACAACCAGCCAGCCTACCGTGGTTCGCTCATTACACGCAGCAACAGCAAGGCCGACAACCTGTTTGTTCTGCGTGATACCCTACAGGCATACACCTCATTAAAACTCGCTCCGCAATACTATCGCAAGGCTGCCAATGAGGGAGGTCGATACTATGTCGACGAAGTATTCTATTCCTATCCCAACGGACGCGTTCATGTCAAGCAACATCAGATATCCAGTAAAGGTGTTCACGAGTGGAAACAGTCTGACATGAGAGACTGTGTTTACGATATGTTGAACATCTTCATGCGGGCCAGATCGTTCGATCCATCCAAATGGAAGAAAGGACATGCCTATCGTTTCACGATGATAGACGGGAATAAGTCAAGGCCCGCCCTACTGAAATACCGAGGGAAAACCACCGTTAAGGCCGACAATGGGAGGAAATATAGATGTCTGCATCTGTCGTACATGGAAAGGGATGATGGCAAATTCAAACGAGTTGTCGACTTCTATGTGAGCGATGACACCAATCATGTGCCTATACGTTTGGACATGTTTCTTAAGTTTGGATCGGCCAAAGCATTCTTGGTGGGAATGAGAGGCGTGCGAAATAACATGGCTTCACAAGTAAGATAAACAAGAGGTGCTATCCTCTAAACAACAAAAACAGGCTGCCTTGCACATCAAGTCAGCCTGTTTTCGTTCTGAAGCAAACTACGATTCCACATCAATAAGTTTGGCCTGGGTTCACATGCCGACATACTTGCTTATCTGATGAACATCAGTTCGCGGTATTTGGGCAACGTCCAAAGCTCATCACTGACTATCAGTTCGAGTTTATCTATATGATAGCGTATGGTTTCTATCATTGGTTCAACGTTATCATGGTAGGCGATGGCCTTCTCTCTCTCGTTCTCTATCTTGTTGGCAACCTTGCGGGCATTAATCAATTCTTCCACTCCTGTCTCGATGATCTTTGTGCGTTCAGCAATCTCCAGAATAATCTTTTTGTTGCGACAGGTCAGCTTTTCCGCTTCGTCACGGTTAAAAATCTCAAACATACGCGCCACGTTGTTGGCTAATTGACTTTGATAAAAGGTCGCAACCGGAATGATATGGTTCATCGTGAGGTCACCCATAACGCGTGCCTCAATCTGTATTTTCTTGGTGTACATTTCCCATTTCACCTCATTGCGCGCCACCAACTCGCTTCGTGTCATCACCCCTGTGCTCTCAAACATCTTGATGCTGTCTTCGTCAAGATAACGGTCAAAAATGACAGGACAACTGTTTTCACAGTCCAGACCACGTCGCTTGGCTTCTTCTACCCATTCTTCACTGTACCCGTTGCCATCAAAATGGATGGGCTTACAGGTCTTGATGTCCTCACGAAGAACGTCAATGATAGCTGATGTTTGGTCTTCACCCTGCTCA
Source organism: Hoylesella buccalis ATCC 35310 (assembly GCF_000177075.1). GTDB lineage: Bacteria > Bacteroidota > Bacteroidia > Bacteroidales > Bacteroidaceae > Prevotella > Prevotella buccalis. Next base: position 30,717 of record NZ_ADEG01000022.1, on the reverse strand, counting down.
ATCAGCGCATCCACGCGCTCCTTGAAGTTGGTCAAAGCCTCCGCCATAGCTGCATTGAGCACCAGCATAGAGCAGGCACAGTTGGCTTCTGAACCTACGGCGCGGAACTCAAAGCGATTACCTGTGAAGGCAAACGGACTGGTTCTGTTGCGGTCTGTATTGTCTATGAACAGCTCAGGAATCTCTGGAATGTCCAACATCATCCCCTGTTTACCGTGCAAGGTGAACAAATCTTCTTTGTCAGCCACCTCAATATGGTTCAACAACTCGGTGAGTTGCGTACCCAAGAACGATGAAATGATGGCGGGTGGTGCCTCGTTTGCGCCCAATCGATGTGCGTTGGTGGCACTCATAATAGATGCCTTGAGCAGTCCGTTATGTTTGTATACACTCATCAACGTTTCCACCAAGAACACCACGAAGCGCAGGTTGTCCTCGGCTGTCTTGCCAGGTGCATGAAGCAACACGCCCGTATCGGTGCACAAGCTCCAGTTGTTGTGCTTGCCACTGCCGTTCACTCCGGCAAAAGGTTTCTCGTGTAACAGCACACGAAAACCATGTCTGCGTGCCACACGTTTCATCAGTGACATGAGCAACATGTTGTGGTCAATGGCCAAGTTACACTCCTCGAAGATGGGAGCTAGCTCAAATTGGTTGGGTGCCACCTCGTTATGCCGGGTCTTACACGGTATGCCAAGCTCGAGAGCCTGTATCTCCAAGTCTTTCATGAACGCCTGCACACGATCTGGAATGGTACCCAAATAATGGTCATCCATTTGCTGATTCTTGGCAGAATCATGTCCCATGAGCGTACGACCCGTCAACATTAGGTCGGGACGCGCATGGTATAAATCCTCGTCTACCAGGAAATATTCCTGCTCCCAGCCCAGATTGGCCCGCACTTTCTTCACGTTGGGATCGAAATAACGACAAACTTGCGTTGCTGCCACATCCACTGCATGGAGCGAACGCAACAGAGGAGCCTTGTAATCGAGAGCCTCACCCGTATACGATATAAAGATAGTGGGAATACAAAGCGTATCATCAATGATGAAAACTGGTGACGTTGGATCCCAAGCCGAATAACCTCGCGCCTCAAAAGTGTTGCGAATGCCTCCGTTGGGAAACGAAGATGAGTCGGCTTCTTGCTGAACTAATAACTTTCCACTAAACTCTTCAATCATGCCACCCTTACCGTCAAACTCCACAAAGGCGTCATGTTTCTCTGCAGTTCCTTCCGTCAAAGGTTGAAACCAGTGCGTGTAATGCGTCACTCCGTTTTCTTGTGCCCAGTGTTTCATACCCGTTGCCACGGCATCTGCAATGGAACGATTGAAATGGGCACCATTGTCAATCACATCAGTGAGTTGCTGGAACACGTCTTCCGGCAAGTATTTCTGCATTTTTGCACGGTTAAAGACGTATTTACCAAAGTACTCTGAAGGCCGTTCCTTAGGAGCCTTCACAGCCAATGGGGCTTTCTTTGAAGCCTCAGTAACTGCTTGAAATCTGAAATTTTCCATTGTCTATCTTACTTATATTTTGCTTTTATTGGCCGAATATCACCCCAATGAAAGGCCTTACAAAGGTACAATAAAGAAATGAAACTTGTGCATAGTGACACCAATTGTTAACTTTTCATCCAATGGGGGTAAGTAATTCAAATCACAAGGGATAAAAAGAGCGACACAACTCCCACGATTCTTAGGACTTGTGTCGCTTCTTATCGATGAATAATAAGCTTCTTACCTATTAATAATAGATGGTGTGGTTCTATGAATAAGCTTTAGAACATGAATTTTTCCAACTTCATCTTGCCAAAAGTCTCTATCTCTGGTACCAGATGCAAGAAATGTGGAGCATTGGCATGTTTGTCCAGAGATTCTTGGTCTTTCCATGTTTCACAAAACATAAATACGCCAGGAATGGTTGTGCTTTCAAAGAAGTCGTAACTGATACAACCCTCGTCTTGACGCGACTTGTCTACGAGTTGGTTTGCAAGTGATAGTACTCGTTGACGATCCTTCTCATTTACTTTCAAGAATGCGTTTAGTCTGATCATGATTGAATTTTGGTTTTAAATGGTTATAAATATGATTTTTTTAAAAGGTTATGTACACAAAGGTAAAAAGGGGCTTATTCATCATCCGTCAATGAATAAGCCCCAGTCTATATGAATCGTGTCTTAATCAGATTTAGAGCTGAGGACCAGCAGCTACAAGTGCCTTACCAGCTTCGTTAGTTGTGTACTTCACGAAGTTCTTCTGGAAGCGAGCAGCCAAGTCTTTTGCTTTCTCATCCCACTGTGATGCGTCTTTGTAAGTGTCACGAGGATCGAGAATCTCTGTAGCAACACCTTCCAACTTGGTAGGAACTACGAAGTTGAAGTAAGGAATAGTCTTAGTAGGAGCCTCGTCGATAGAGTGGTTCAAGATAGCATCGATGATACCACGCGTGTCACGGATAGAGATACGTTTGCCCGTACCGTTCCAGCCAGTGTTCACCAAGTAAGCTTTCGCGCCATTCTTCTTCATCTTCTTCACCAACTCTTCAGCATATTTTGTTGGGTGCAATTCAAGGAATGCCTGACCGAAACAAGCTGAGAAAGTAGGAGTAGGCTCTGTAATACCACGCTCTGTACCTGCCAATTTAGCGGTGAAGCCAGAGAGGAAATAATACTTAGTTTGCTCCTCGTTCAAGATAGATACTGGAGGCAATACACCGAAAGCGTCAGCACTCAAGAAGATCACTTGCTTAGCAGCTGGACCAGCAGAGATAGGCTTCACGATGTTCTTAATGTGGTAGATAGGATAAGATACACGCGTATTCTCTGTGCGGCTCTTGTCTGTAAAGTCAATCTTACCATTCTCGTCTACAATCACGTTCTCCAACAGAGCGTCGCGCTTGATGGCATTGTAGATATCAGGCTCTGATTCTTTGTCAAGGTTGATTACCTTAGCATAGCAACCACCTTCGAAGTTGAAGATACCTTTATCGTCCCATCCGTGCTCGTCGTCACCAATCAACAAACGTTTGGGGTCGGTAGACAAGGTTGTCTTACCTGTTCCAGACAATCCGAAGAAGATAGCGGTGTTCTCACCGTTCATGTCAGTGTTGGCAGAGCAGTGCATCGAAGCAATACCCTTCAGTGGCAAGTAGTAGTTCATCATAGAGAACATACCCTTCTTCATTTCACCACCGTACCAAGTGTTCAAGATAACCTGCTCTTTGGTCGTTACGTTGAAAGCAACGCAAGTTTCAGAGTTCAAGCCCAGTTCCTTGTAGTTCTCTACCTTAGCCTTAGAAGCATTGTAAACAATGAAGTCGGGCTCCTGGTCGAGTTCTTCCTGGTTGATAGGACGGATGAACATGTTGGTCACAAAGTGAGCCTGCCATGCCACCTCAACGATGAAGCGAATCTTCATGCGAGTGTCTTTGTTGGCACCGCAGAAACCGTCAACTACGAACAAACGCTTGTTAGAAAGTTCTTTCTTTGCCAACTCATTAACAACCTTCCAAGCGTCTTCTGTCATCTTGTGGTTGTCGTTCTTATATTCATCTGAGGTCCACCAAACAGTGTCGTGAGAGTTTGCATCATCAACGATAAACTTATCCTTAGGTGAACGACCGGTGTAAATACCTGTTTGAACACAAACTGCACCCAGTTCGGTTTCTTGGCCTTTCTCAAAGCCTTCCAGACCTTCTTTGGTCTCTTCTTCAAACAACACTTCGTAAGAAGGATTGTAAACAACTTCTGTTGTACCTGTAATTCCGTACTTTTCCAGTACCGATTTATCAAACTTTGCCATTATATTTAAATGTATTTAAGTGTGAATAATTATTCTGTTTTACGTCATTTCTTTGACGACTACAAAATTAACTAAAATAAATAGGTTGACAAATTTTAGCTTGTAAAAAATGTATATAGGCTGTACTCATTAGGTTAAAGAAATGAAAAAAGAACGCATGGCACTGACATTTGCAATTTTCACTTTGCAAAAATAAACGGAAAATGCCTATTTTTGCACGGTGAAAACATAACATACGCTACGCAATGAAAATTATCAACCTAAGTGAGTCTAACTCTATCATCAATCAATATTTGGCTGAGACGAGAGATGTAGACTACCAAAAGAACCGCTTGCTGTTTCGTAACAACATCCAGAGAATTGGTGAACTGGAGGCTTACGAGATTTCCAAGCAATTGGATTACGAAACCAAGGATGTTACTACCCCATTGGGTATTTCACAAGTCAACGTACCTGCCGACAAGATTGTCTTGGCAACCATCTTCCGCGCCGGTCTTCCCTTTCACAACGGATTCCTCAATATCTTCGACCATGCGGGCAACGCCTTTGTTTCTGCCTACCGCGAATACACCGACGAGGAACACCACAACATTGGCGTTCATGTAGAATACTTGGCTACACCAAGCATCGACGGTAAGACGTTGATTATCGCCGACCCCATGTTGGCCACCGGTGCCTCTATGGAATTGGGCTACAAGGCTTTCCTCACCAAGGGCACACCCAAGCGTATTCACGTAGCATGCGTCATCGCCAGTCCGGAAGGTATCGAACACATCCAGAAGACTTTCCCCGAGGAGAAAACCACTATCTGGTGCGCTGCCATCGATCCGGGACTGAACGAGCACCAATACATCGTACCGGGATTCGGGGATGCTGGTGACCTTTGCTACGGCGAAAAGCTGTAACCACACTCCTACCGCAAGACGTAATTCGTTGATGAAAGGCATCATCACGCATCAAAATGATGATGAATTTTCTTGACAACATACTTCCTTATATTTGGCGTATTTGCAAACAACTTCTCTTAAGGTTGCAAATACGCCAAAAATGAGCGTTTTTCGTATCTCATTCAGGCTCAATACATTGTGTCTTCATCCCTGTATGAAGCTGCGTTTTCGTTATCTTTTTCAAGCCAATAGCATTGCTTTTATCCCGCAATATACATGCTTTTGCGGCATGATGTCATAGTTATTGCGGCGCAAAGTCATGCATATAGCAACCCTAACTCATGGCTATTGCATCGAAATCTTATTTTTCTCACTCAAAAATCTCAATTTTGCTTCCTCTATGCCTATTATTTTTTTCTATTTTATCAAATATGAAGTGCCGTTTTAAGGCCATTATTTGGTAAATAATTAGGACATTTATCAGTATGGTATTCTTTGCGGTTGCACGATAAATCAGTGCTGTTTCATCCTCTTCCCACAACGTTGGTGCTTGCCGTGTTACGAGCGTTTAGGTAGATGTTTTTTAATAAAATTCAGTATTTATACAATCCATATCTTATTTTTTTCGTACTTTTGTCACCTATTATATACACATCGAAACACAATAGAACGTTAATTTAGGATATCTTATGGAATACAATTTCAGAGAAATTGAGAAAAAGTGGCAACAACAGTGGGTGAAAAACAAAACCTATCACGTTGAAGAAGATGCCCAAAAGAAAAAATATTATGTACTCAACATGTTCCCCTACCCATCCGGAGCGGGCCTTCACGTAGGCCATCCTTTGGGCTATATTGCCAGCGATATCTATGCGCGATACAAGCGACAGAATGGATTCAACGTTCTCAACCCTATGGGTTACGACGCCTATGGACTGCCAGCCGAGCAGTATGCCATACAAACGGGGCAACATCCCTCCATCACTACCGAGGAAAACATCAAGCACTATCGCGAACAGTTGGACAAAATTGGATTTTCGTTCGATTGGGATCGTGAAATCAGAACCTGCGACCCGGCATATTACAAGTGGACACAATGGGCGTTCATCAAAATGTTTCAATCGTATTATGACAACGATTTGCAGAAAGCACAGCCTATCACAACGCTCGTACAGCACTTTGAAACCAAAGGTACTGACGGTTTGAACGTGGCCCAGAGCGAAGAACTACAGTTCACAGCCGAGGAGTGGAAAGCCATGACTGAGCTTCAACAGCAGCAAACGCTTATGAACTATCGCATCGCTTACCTGGGCGAAACGATGGTAAACTGGTGTGCCGGACTGGGCACTGTGCTGGCCAACGATGAGGTGGTAGATGGCGTGAGCGAGCGAGGTGGCTACCCCGTGGTGCAAAAGAAAATGAAACAATGGTGCTTGCGCGTGTCTGCGTATGCGCAACGCTTGCTCGATGGACTGGAAAAAGTAAACTGGACGGAGTCGCTGAAAGAAACACAACGCAACTGGATTGGACGCTCACAAGGAACCGAAGTGCAGTTTAAAGTGGCCAACCACGATGACCTTTCTTTGACGGTGTTCACCACCCGCGCCGATACCATGTTCGGTGTTACGTTCATGGTGCTGGCGCCAGAGAGCGAATACGTTAGTCAAGTGACCACTCCCGAGCAGGCAACAGCCGTTGAAGAATATGTAGACGCTACGAAAAAGCGGACCGAACGGGAACGCATCGCCGATAGAAAAGTAACCGGAGTGTTCACCGGAAGCTACGCTGTGAACCCATTGACAGGCGAAAACATCCCTATTTGGGTGAGCGACTATGTACTGGCTGGCTATGGAACAGGGGCCATCATGGCCGTTCCGGCACACGACAGTCGCGACTATGCCTTTGCCAAGCACTTCAATCTGCCCATCATTCCGCTAATTGAAGGGGCTGATGTGAGTGAAGAGAGCTACGATGCGAAAGAGGGAATCATGATTAACAGTCCGGTGGAAGGAAAACAAACACCGTTGAGCCTCAATGGATTGACGGTGAAAGAGGCCATTGCCGCCACCCGAAAATATGTGGTTGAACAGGGTATCGGGCGCGTTCGGGTGAACTATCGCCTGCGCGATGCCATCTTCTCTCGTCAGCGCTATTGGGGCGAACCCTTCCCAGTATATTATCAAGACGGCATGCCCCACATGATTCCTGAAGAATGCTTGCCACTCGAATTACCTGAGATTGACAAGTATGAGCCTACCGAGACTGGCGAACCGCCATTGGGTAGAGCCAAAAAATGGGCCTGGGACGTGGAACAAAACAAGGTGGTAGACAAATCGCTTGTCAACAATTCTACCATATTCCCGCTGGAACTAAACACCATGCCAGGCTTCGCTGGCAGCTCGGCTTATTATCTTCGTTACATGGATCCACACAACGATGAAGCATTGGTGGATAAAAAGGTAGCTGCTTATTGGCAGAATGTAGATCTTTATGTGGGTGGAACAGAACACGCCACGGGCCACTTGATTTATTCAAGATTTTGGAATAAGTTCTTACATGATTATGGTTATTCCTTCAAAGAAGAACCTTTTGAGAAGTTAGTGAATCAGGGTATGATACAAGGACGTAGCAACTTTGTGTATCGTATCAACAACGATGACCATTCGGCAGCACCTGTTTTCGTGTCATTGGGATTGAAAGAACAATATAAAACCACTCCCATTCATGTGGATGTGAATATGGTTCACGGCGACGTGTTGGACATAGAGGCCTTCAAAGCGTGGCGACCAGAATACAAACAGGCTGAATTTATCTTGGAAGGAGATAAATATGTGTGTAGCTGGGCCATCGAGAAGATGTCGAAATCAATGTACAACGTTGTCAATCCTGATATGATAGTAGAACAGTACGGTGCCGACACGCTGCGCTTGTACGAAATGTTCTTAGGCCCGGTAGAGGCCAGCAAGCCATGGGATACCAACGGTATTGACGGTTGTCACCGATTCTTGAAAAAGCTGTGGGGACTGGTTTATGAATACAGAACTGACCAATTTTTGCCCAACGACGATGAGCCAACCAAAGAACAGCTGAAGTCTGTACACAAACTCATCAAGAAAGTAACGGGCGATATCGAACAGTTTTCGTATAATACGGCCATCTCTGCCTTCATGATCTGCATCAACGAACTTGCACAAAGCAAATGCACCAACAAGGAACTGCTCAAGGATGTCATCAAACTATTGTCACCCTTTGCGCCACACATCAGTGAAGAGCTGTGGCATGTGTTGGGTGGAGAGGATTCGGTTTGCGATGCTCAATGGCCTGTATGCAATGAGGAATATCTCAAAGAAAGCGATGTACAGATGACGGTATCGTTCAACGGAAAGGCTCGTTTCCAGATGGTGTTCGGCATAGACGACAGTCGTGAAGCCATCGAAGAAAAGGTGCTTGCCGACGAGCGCACCCAAAAATACATCGCAGACAAAACAATTATAAAAACTATCATCGTTCCAAAAAAAATCATTAATATCGTACTAAAATGATTAAAAACAAGGAATTTATCTTATCTGAAGTAAAAGATTATGTGTTCATCACGTTAGGCCTGTTGCTTTACAGCACTGCCTTCACCATCTTTCTGATGCCCTACGAAATTGTAACCGGTGGGGTAACCGGTATGTCGGCCATCATTTATTATGCCACTGGCTTTAAGCTGGAGAACACATACATGATTATCAACATTTCATTGTTAATCGTAGCCCTGAAGATTTTGGGCTTCCGATTCATGATGAAAACCATCTATGCCATCTTTGCACTATACTTTATGTTAATGTTTGCACAAAGTCTAATGCCTTTGGATGCTAACGGAAACTTTATCAAGGTATTGGGCGAAGGACAAGACTTCATGTCAATGGTCATTGGATGCTGTATCACTGGTTCATCATTGGCAGTGGTATTTCTCAACAATGGCAGTACAGGAGGCTCGGATATCATTGCTGCTTGTGTCAACAAATACAAGGATATGTCCTTAGGACAGGTACTAATATTGGTAGATATCTTTATAGTAAGCAGCTGTTTCTTCTTCCCACAGTTTGGCGAAATGGCTGAACGAGCCCACAAAGTGGTATTTGGTTACTGTACCATCATCATCGAATGTTTCATGCTCGACTTTGTGTTTGCCCGTCAACGGCAATCGGTTCAGTTTATGATTTATTCGAGAAAACATGAAGAAATCGCTGAAATTCTGTCCAAAGAAACCGACCATGGACTGACTATTCTTGATGGTCACGGCTGGTATACCGGACAAGAAATCAAGGTAATTTGTTTGTTAGCCCGTAAAAGTGAAAGTCAATTAATCTTCCGCCTCATCAAGATGACCGACCCAAATGCCTTTGTTAGTCAGAGTTCGGTCATCGGTGTATACGGCGAGGGATTTGATCAAATCAAGGTAAAAGTAAAGAAAAAACATGAAAATAGTCTTCGCAACAAACAACAAGAACAAACTTCAGGAAATTCGTGACATACTGGGAGAATGGTTTGAAATAGTGTCTTTGCAAGATATTGGTTGTCATGAGGATATTCCAGAGACAGGAGATACCTTGCAAGAGAATGCCTTACAAAAGGCCATGTATGTGGCAGAACACTATGGGTTGGACTGTTTTGCCGATGATACGGGCCTTGAAGTGGATGCATTGGATGGTAAACCAGGCGTTCACAGCGCACGCTATGCCGAAGGAACCGACCATGATAGCGAGGCAAACATGCAGAAATTGTTGCGTGAACTACAGGGAAAAAACAATCGAAAGGCTCATTTTCGCACTGTCATTGCCTTGCTGCAACATCCCAAAAATCAACAAGAAAAAAATATAGATAATGCTTGTGCAGCACCTGAAATCCATTATTTTGAAGGACGTGTGGATGGCTTAATCGCAGAAGAAAAGCGTGGTGAAGCTGGTTTTGGCTACGATCCGCTGTTCATTCCCAACGGATATAACCAGAGTTTTGCCGAACTTGGCGAGGATATAAAGAACCACATTTCGCATCGTGCACTGGCAGTTGAAAAATTAGCAGCCTATCTTAACGAAGATATAGCACAATCTGTCTAACTGAATAGCGCAATGAAAACAACGATAGTATCTGTCCTTTTTCTCATCATGGGTTGCTTGCAAGGCTTGTCCCAAATAGGTTCTTGGAAAGTATATCCTTCCTATCACGACATAACGGACGTGCAACCGGCAGGTAACATCGTATATGTGTTGGCGTCAGGTGGATTGTTTTGCTATGATAAGGATGACAACAGCATACAGACTTTTGATAAGAAAACAGGCTTGAATGATGTTGAAATCAGCCACATTGCTTATTGTTCTGCGGCCAAACGATTGATCATTGTCTACAAAAATAACAACATTGACTTGCTGGATGGTAAAGGAAACGTTACCAATATCGCTGACTATTATAAAAAATCGCTGACAGAAGACAAAACCATTCACAGCATCTATGTGAATGGAAGCTATGCTTATTTATCCACAGGATTCGGTATTGTCAAGCTCAATGTGAGTGATGCCGAGATTAGTGATACTTATTTTCTGGGCTTTCGCGTAGATTGGACACTTATACAGCAAAACAAAATCATTGCAGCATCAATGACCCATGGAAAATATGCTGCTGATTTATCTGCTAATTTACTTGACAAGAAGAATTGGAAAAGAATAGGAAACTATACTAAAAACAACAAAGAAGTAGACAAAGAACTATGGAATAAAATGGAAAGCATGCGTCCGGAAGGTCCGCAATACAACCATTTTTATTTTCTAAAGTTTATCAATAACCGCCTTTACACTGCGGGAGGAGGCTTTGAATCAGAAGGTGTTAGTCTCTCACATCCAGGTATTATCCAAGTACTTGAGGATGGTCAATGGCATATTTATCAAGATGATATCCAAAAAACAACAGGCTATTCCTATGCAGAAATCAACTGTTTGGCCATCGATCCTAAAGATGCAAACCATGTATTTGCAGGAGGTAGAACCGGACTTTACGAATTTCAAAACGGGAAACTCACCAAATACTACAATAAAGACAACAGTATTCTGATGCCAGCAGTGGATAAAGGAAAAGAACTGGATAATGAATATGTTCCCATCAACGGCCTGCTGTTCGATGAAGAGCGACATCTTTGGATATTAAACAACCAAACAAAGGGACAAAGCATCATCGAATTACTGCAAGATGGAACCATGAAATCACACCATCAACCATCGTTGATGCAAAATGGAGTGAGCCCCAGTTTACTCTATCATCCCGTGTTTGACAGTCGAGGCTTATTGTGGTTCGGCAACGGGAACTACAAGTTTCCAGCACTATTTTGTTATGATAGGAAGACTGAAACGCTGCACACGATAACCAATTTCATCAACCAAGATGGAAACAGCCTAAAAACAACAGCTGTAAAATATATCGCTGAAGATATGGAGAACAATCTTTGGATTGGTACAAATACAGGAGTACTGCTGCTTGAAGCTTCAAAAATGAATCAACTACCCGATGTAACGTTCACACAAATAAAGATTCCTCGCAACGACGGAACAAACTTAGCTGACTATTTATTGGCAGGAGTAGACATCACCTGCATTGCAGTTGACAAGAGTAACCGCAAATGGTTTGGTACAGGAAGTAATGGAGTATATCTCATCAGTGCTGATAACAACCAGCAAATTCATCATTTTACCATAGCAAACAGCGTATTACCTTCTAACCATATAGAAAGCATTGCCATCAATAATCAAACAGGAGAAGTGTTTTTTGGGACAGACAAAGGACTTTGTTCTTTTCAAAGTGACGCCACCGAGGCTGTGGAATCAATGAACAAAGACGTTACCTACGCATACCCAAATCCGGTAGAACCGTCTTATAATGGCCCTATAACGGTTGTTGGACTTAGTTATCAAGCCGACATCAAAATAGTAACTGTCAATGGCACCTTGGTAACTAAAGGTAAAAGCAATGGCGGAACTTTCGTGTGGGATGGTAATGATATGAACGGAAATCCAGTGGCATCGGGCATCTATATGGTACAAACAGCCGACCAAACTGGCAACAAAGGAACTGTATGCAAAATCGCTATCGTCAGATAAGCCTGCTCTTTCTGGCTTTCCTATTGTTGGTGCTCTTCCTATTTGGCTATACGCCCACAAACGATGGAGATGGCTATATTGAATACGCCAGGATGTGCATCGACTACGGAGAACCCTATCCTTGTGCGCCTACCATCAATGGACAACCCTTTATTTGGAACATCGGACAGATTAATTTGGTGGCTCTCTCGCTGTATCTATTCCATTCTGTTTATCCAATCTTAGTGTTGATGTGCTTTCTCAAAGCCGCATCAGCCTACTTACTTGCGCGCATAGCACAAAAAACATGCAACGACCAGATAGGATTCATTGCCCTACTATTATATGTATGCTATCCCAATAATTGGGGACAAAGCACGACCATACTCTCCGAAATACCATCCATCACGCTCTTATTAGGGGCGGTTTTCATCATTCTACACACCTCTCGTGTGCGAAATCTCTTCATAGCAGGCATGTTAATGGCTGTAGCCAATTGGTTTCGTCCCATCAGTTTGGTATTTATGGGTACGTTTCTTCTCTATTTTCTATTCTTTAAAAACAAACAATGGTTACGTTCTTTCAGTTCCCTGCTGGCTGGATATGCCTTGTTTGTCATCGTGGTTGGAACCAGTTGTTGGCTGCGTACAGGCTATTTCTTGTTCCAAAGTGAAACCTTGTGGTTCAACATGGCAGCAGCAACATACGAAACAAGCGTAGAACCTCATTACAATGCCGAGGCTTATCCCAAAGGAACCATCAGGTATATTGACCACATGAAGGATAAAACGGCCATAGAATGCAACCAAATATGGAAACAAAGATGTTTGGAATGGCTCAAGGATAACAAAGCAAACTATTTGAGTAAAATACCCGGCAGATTGGTTTACATGTACATGAACGACATGGATAACATACCTGCTTTTATGCATGATAAATCGAAAGCCCAAAACAATTACGTCACACTTCCCTATCGAACGCTACTGTACAACCTTCAAAATCTATCCTACATACAGTGGTTTGGACTGCTCAACATGATTTATTACGCATTCCTCCTGATGGCCTTTGCCTTTTCCCTCCATGTTTTACAATCAGAAAAAAAGTACGATACCTTGTTTATTTTATGTTGTATCGTCATTGGAGGTTCATTAGCTTTGGTCTTAGCAGTACACGGAGAAACCCGATTCAAGGCTCCTTTCATGCCTTTTATCTTCATGGGTGCGGCGGTTGGCATCCATAAAATTACTCTCAAGCTACGATCCATTTAGTACATACCGTTTCTCTTTCTATGGCTTAGTTGTCCACATCCTATTTATATATTCTTTTTATTTATTTTTTAAAAGAAAGAAATATGAAGAGAGATGATGTGCGGTGGATATGTTGATAACTATACATCGATTTATTTGCTTTTTTCGTTATTCCACTCTTACGTTACTTTTTACACACTTCAATGGCATATCTTTCTGCTGTCAATCAATTTGTTATCTATCTTTTCCACAATAATATGTAGTATCGAATGATGTGAATAAGTTGATAAATTTATTGGTTGAATAATTGTGGAAATTGATGTATAACTTCGTCATAAGTGTGTGGATATGCACTAACTTTTAGGTTCTTTTATTTCTAAGTGGATAAACAGGCAGTTATTCAACATTTATAAACAGAGTTATGCACAATGATTGTGTATAAGTGTTTATATGTTTCGTTTGAAGCAAATAAATAAGGCAACGACACAAATCGTTGCCTTATTTAAATTCATCAAATGCTGTTTTATTCAGCTTGAGGAGTGAAATCTTCTTTTCCTACACCGCATAATGGGCATACCCAATCATCTGGGAGATCTTCAAATGCTGTTCCGGGAGCGATGCCTCCATCAGGATCGCCTTCTGCGGGGTCATAAACATAACCGCAAGTTTCACATACATACTTTTTCATAATCTTGTTTTTTAATAAGTGAATAAATTAATTTTATTTTCTGTTTTTATGTATAACTTCATCAAGTTTATTGATGATTTGTTCTGGTTTTATTTCATTTAAGCAAGCATAGTCATTCCTCCAGCACGGTTTATTGCCATAAATGGAACACGGGCGACACATTAAGTCGGTCTGAACTGCAAGGTCTGCGCTTTGATTCCACCCCATAAATCCCGCAAAGGGATGTGTGGCACCCCAAATGCTGATGACGGGTGTGTTAACCAATGATGCCAGATGCATGTTGGCACTGTCCATACTAATCATCACATCCAAGTGGTACATCAAAAGCAGTTCTTCCTGCAACGTGTTTAATAGCGTTGGTACACTGACACATCTTTCATATTTTTTTGCCCACAAAGATAGCTGCTCCTTTTCTTCTTTTCTGCCCCCAAATAGGAAAATTCGTGTATTTTCGTACTTGGTTTGTATCATCTCAATTGTTTTTTCCATTTTTTCCAATGGATAAACTTTACCCTTGTGGGCCGCGAAAGGCGCTATGCCAATCCACCGTTCTTCCTTGTTTTTCGCTTCGATGCCATTTGGTAAGTCAGGCATCGTACCGTCTTGACGTGGAAAGATGGATGTAAAATCTATCTCAATAGGGTAACCTAATTTTGCTAATACATCCGCATAGTTTTGGAAAGACGTTTGTAGCGGCGTCAATTCCTTTTTCCCTTTAGCGGTTAGCCTACGTCTGTCGGCCCGATGTTTGTCGATATGAGCCACTTTGAACCTGTCTAACGAAAATCTGGTACGTAGATATTTCGAGCGCAGCGTATCGTGAAAATCGGCTATGGCGGTGAATCGTTTGGCCGTCAGTCTGCGATAAAGTTTATTCAGTCCGCGCAGATTCTTATATTCATTGTTCAGGTCGGCAGACATGAAATCCACGTTTGGTGCCAATTTGTCAAAGAAATTCGCTGCAAAGGGTCGGCTCAACACGCTGATGCGAATGTTGGGATATTGTTTTGCCAATGAGTACACTACCGGAACCGTCATGGCTACGTCACCCATAGCCGAGAACCGTATGATGAGCAGATGTTCGGTCTTCATTTATTTTTTGTAGAGAACCGGATTGGTCGACGGATCATTGTACATCTTCATTTGTCGGTACACTTTCATGTATTTTCGTCCCTCTTGGATGTCTTCCAGTAACTGATCAATGGCTGTTCCCAAGTCTTTTTGTTGTTCCAGCAGCACATTTAGCTTGGCCGTACATGTATCTTTGTGCTCTTTTGAAGCATCTTGTCGTTCGACTTGCTCGCGCATGTGATAAATCTTCAGTGCCAGTATGGACAGTCTATCTATTGCCCATGCCGGACTTTCGGTGTTGATGCGTGCGTCGGGCAGCACTTTCACCTCACTGTATTTCTGCCTGAAATAGCTGTCTATCTGTTCAACAAGATCAGTACGGTCTTGATTCGAGCGGTCAATGCGGCGTTTCAAGGCCAACGCTTCTATGGGATCAATATTTGGGTCTCTGATGATATCTTCAAAATGCCATTGAACAGTGTCAATCCAGCACTTCAGATACAACCGGTTTTCAATGGTTCCATCGTCGTAGGGATTATTGATTGGTGTGTCAATATCATCATTGATGTGATAATCATCAATAGCTCGTTGAAAGATTTTGTTACATTGTTCACTAAATGACATGTTGCGTTTTCTTTTGGTTACTTATGCAAATATAAATAATAAAAGGTAATGGTCAAAACAAAATCAAGGTTTTTTAGTACATTGTAACAAAGTATGCGTTGTTTAATTTGATTTTTATCGTTTTAGACGTTCTTATCTTTCCACTGTTTTGACAAATCATAATAAATATTGAAAGCTGTGCGAAATTTTTTGACAAGCAACCGTCTTATTTTGGGCGTATTTACAAACAACTCTTCATCCGTTTGCAAATACGCCAAATATACGTTGATTTTGTATATGATTGACACATAATAAAATATAGCTTTCATCTATTGTTAGACCACTTCATTTTTGCTTTTTTCAGGGTAAACGCATTGCTTTTAGGCTTCAATATGCATGCTTTTAGTGCGTTATACTATGTAAATTAACCGGCAAAGTCGTATATATTGAACCTTAAACGCATTGCTGTTGCTTTAAAATTTAATTTTTCTTGCTTCAAGATAGCTTGTTTGCTCCCTCCTTGCCTAGTGAATTTTTCCAGAATGAAAGTTTTGAAGTGCTGTTTTAGGAGCATTATATGGTTAAAAAATTCTACATTTTTTCAGGTTTTGGTGTGATTTATCACGTTCTAAAATGCCGTAGTATTGCAAATCATTACGCACTTACCTATTTATTAATGTCTTTTTTTTCTTTTTTGAAGGAAGTATCTATTATAACTCTATAAATTACAGCCATTTTCAAAAAAACAAGCATTAAAATTGTACAATATATGGTATAATGTGCAATATGAGGTACTTTTTTCGATAAAACATTTGTAGATGTGAATAAAAATTTGTTCCTTTGCATCCGTATTTTTGATAATGAATCACTTATAAACATTTTAAAAAAGTTACAATTATGTCAGAAATTGAAAGCAAAGTAAAGGCTATTATCGTAGATAAGTTGGGTGTTGATGAGGCAGAAGTAAAGCCAGAAGCAAGTTTTACTAATGATCTGGGTGCCGATTCATTGGACACTGTAGAGCTGATCATGGAATTCGAGAAAGAATTCGGCATCTCTATTCCAGACGATAAAGCTGAGAAAATTGCAACGGTAGGTGATGCCATTTCTTATATAGAAGAAAATGCAAAATAATTAAAAGCAAACGATTTGGGTTGAGCTGGGAGATTTCTTTCAGCTCAATTTCAATTTGCTTTTAATCAATTTTTTTTATTCAATCAATGGAATTAAAAAGAGTAGTAGTAACAGGACTTGGTGCCGTGACACCTATTGGCAATACGCCTGAAGAAACATGGAAAAGCATGTTGGCAGGTAAGAGTGGTGCTGCTCCTATTACATTATTTGATACTTCCAACTTCAAGACACAGTTTGCTTGTGAGGTAAAAGACCTGAACATCAACGACTATATTGATAGAAAGGCCGTACGCAAGCTGGATCGCTACACGCAGTTGGCCATGATTTCGGCCATGCAGGGTGTAAAAGATGCTGGACTTGACTTGGAAAAAGAAGACAAAAACCGTATCGGTGTTATCTATGGTGTGGGTATCGGAGGTATTAAAACCTTCGAAGAAGAGGTTTCGTATTATGCCTTGAACAAGGAAAACGGACCTAAATTCAGCCCATTCTTCATTCCTAAGATGATTGCCGACATCGCTTCCGGACAGATTTCCATTCACTTTGGATTTCATGGTCCCAACTATACCACAACCAGTGCGTGTGCTTCTTCGAGCACAGCCTTGTCAGATGCATTCAATCTCATTCGTTTGGGCAAGGCGAACATCATCGTTTCAGGTGGTGCCGAGGCAGCCATTACGGCCAGTGGTGTGGGTGGATTCAATGCCATGCATGCGTTGTCAACCCGTAATGACGACCCTGAACATGCTTCACGGCCGTTCAGCGCCAGTCGTGACGGTTTCGTCATGGGCGAGGGAGCAGGTTGTTTGATTCTTGAAGAGTTGGAACATGCCAAGGCGCGCGGTGCCAAAATCTATGCCGAAATGATTGGTGAAGGTGCCAGTGGCGACGCTTATCACATCACGGCCAGCCATCCTGAAGGTCTTGGTGCTAAGCTGGTGATGACTGCAGCACTCGATGATGCCGGTCTGAAGCCAGAAGATGTTGATTACATCAATGTGCATGGTACTTCTACACCTGTTGGAGATATCTCTGAGGTAAAAGCCATCAAGGATGTGTTTGGTGACCATGCCTACAAATTGAACATCAGTTCTACCAAGAGTATGACCGGCCACTTGCTGGGTGCAGCAGGTACTGTAGAGGCTATGGCATGTGTGTTGGCCGTTCGGGACGGCATCATTCCTCCCACTATCAATCATGAGGAGGATGACAAAGACCCTGAAATTGATTACGAACTGAACTATACGTTCAACCAAGCTCAAAAGCGTGAAGTGCGTGTAGCATTGAGTAATACGTTCGGGTTTGGTGGACATAACGCTTGCGTAGTATTCAAGAAATATGCTGAGTAATATTCTCGATCGGATAAAGCTCCCCTTCCGTCGTGAAAGGGAGCTTTATTCGTCTTTATACCGTATCATCGGTTTCTATCCACACGATATCAGTTATTACAAATTGGCCTTGATGCATAAGAGCGTCATGCGTCGCAATGCCAAAGGCAAACCCGTGAATAACGAGCGTTTGGAGTTTCTCGGCGATGCCATTCTCGATGCTACCGTAGGGCATATCGTGTACGAGCATTTTCCCGGTAAACGTGAGGGATTTCTCACCAACACACGCAGTAAGCTGGTTCAGCGCAGCACTTTGAACAAGTTGGCCAATGAGATGGGTATTTGCAAGCTCATCCTTAGTAGCGGTCGCAACGCCTCGCATAACAGTTATATGGGCGGAAATGCGTTCGAGGCGCTTGTGGGTGCCATCTATCTGGATCGTGGTTACGATGCTTGTATGCGCTTCATGAAAGACCGTATCTTGAAGGAAATGCTCAACATCGATAAGGTGGCTTACAAGGAAGTGAATTTCAAGAGTAAGCTGATTGAATGGAGCCAGAAAAACAAAGTGAAGATTAACTTTAAGCTGTTGAATCAAGGGCAGGATAAAAACGGTAACCCGGTCTTTAAGTATGCAGCCGAATTGGAAGGAATTGAGGGGTGTTCTGGTGAGGGATTCAGCAAAAAAGAGAGTCAACAGCTGGCCAGTAAGCTTACGTTGGAACAACTGAAACGCAAGCCGCAGTTCATCGATGAGGTGTTTGCCGCCAAGACCAACCGCACCAAGATGGAAGAAGAGCCGGTTGTTATCGTGCCGGATACGCATCCACAGGATGATTTCATCGTGGTGAAGAGTGAAGACCTACCGGTACAAAAGCACGAATCACCCTTCCAGGAAGAGGTCTTTACCGATTCTCAAGAAGAGGTTCTTGAAGAGTCGCCTGTCATCTCCAACTTGGTAGATGAAATTGATGAACTGCATTTAGACGATATAAGCGCTCAAAAAATGAGCGATGAGGAAATTATCGCCAAGGCCGAAGAAGAAGCCTTCTCGAATGAATAGCTACGTCAGCAGCGTGCATACAGATGCTCGCTGTCGGCGTATCTGTCGGCAGCGAGCATGTATCGTCCTTTTTAATTCATGTAGATAGGTATTTAAGTCAGTAGTGATGCGGTTGGTTCAGCTGCTGATTTGGCCGTTTTCTGGTCCTCATGGATGAGTTTGAGCAGGTGTTCTACCGCCTCTTCTGTAGGGATGTTTTTCTCCACACAGGTTTGTTTTCTGTACAGAGAAACCTTTCCTGGGCCGGCACCTACATAGCCATAATCGGCATCAGCCATCTCTCCAGGACCATTGACAATGCATCCCATGATACCAATCTTGAGGCCTTTCATCTCTTTTGTGGCGTCTTTAATGTGCGCAATGGTTTGTTGTAGGTCGTATAAGGTGCGTCCACAGCCCGGACAACTGATGTATTCGGTTTTGCTCATGCGCAGTCTTCCTGCCTGTAAGATATTGAATGCCGTGTCTTCCAATACGCTGTCGGACAGTTTTCCGTCGTTCATGAGCCAGATACCATCTGTCAATCCGTCGATCATCAATGCTCCCATGTCGGCCGATGCGTCCAGTTGGAAGTCGCTTTTCTCATCATGACGGTACATTTGAGCAAAGACTACGGGATTGTACACACCGTTGTTCATCATCTCATGAACCAGTGCTCGTTGGTCTCCTACCCTGTTTTGGTGGTTGCTCATGCACACTACAACAATCTCGGGATGGGCTTTTAGGCACGCAACATATTCCTCTGTAGGCGTTCCGAACTGCAATACAAGAAACTTGATGTCCGATTTCATGCTGCCAATGAATGGCATAGCCATGGCTGGAAAGATGGGATAGGTATGTTTTTCGCCATGATATTCGCTGTAATCAACGATATATTTCCGGTCTTCCGCATATTTAGGAACTTGGTTTCCCACATAAATGTAGTCGGCCTTGCAGCCTTCATTCGAAGTAATGACAATGGGTACGTTGCTTCCACCGATGTTGCCAATTGCACGTGTTTTACGCCTTTGAGGTCGAAGATAGTTGAAGTGTTTGTTGGGTTCTGCTGGAATCATCAGGTGTCCGGCACGCTTTGCGACGTAATCTACCAAGTGTTTGGCCACAGGTATCTCACATTCGGGTTCTTCAGAAAGCGATACACGGATGGTGTCTCCGATGCCATCTGCCAATAAAGCACCGATTCCCACCGCGCTCTTGATGCGCCCGTCCTCGCCTTCTCCAGCTTCTGTCACGCCAAGGTGTAAGGGATAGTGCATGTCTTCCTTGTCCATTGTGTCGACAAGCAAGCGCACTGATTGCACCATCACTACGGTATTGCTTGCCTTGATGGAGATAACAACATTATCAAATTGCTGTTTTTTGCAGATACGAAGAAACTCCATGCAACTTTCTACAATGCCTTCGGGCGTATCACCGTATCGGTTTCGTATTCTATCCGATAGCGATCCGTGGTTTACTCCTATGCGAATGGCGGTGTGGTTGGCTTTACAAATGTTGAGAAAAGGTACAAACCGGTCTTCAATCTTTTTGAGTTCGCGCGCATACTCTTCGTCCGTGTACTCTAATTGGATGAACTTTCGGGCGGGATCTACATAATTTCCCGGGTTAATACGAACCTTCTCGGTATGCTGTGCAGCCACGTCAGCCACGTTAGCATTGAAGTGTACGTCGGCCACCAATGGTGTGTCATATCCTTTGGCATGCAATCCGTCATGGATGTTCTTCAGGTTTTCGGCCTCTCTCCTACCCTGTGTGGTGAGTCGTACCAACTCTCCACCAGCCTGAATGATGCGTTCTGCCTGCTCAATGCACGCCTCCGTGTCATTCGTGTCGGTTGTAGTCATCGACTGGATGCGTACCGGATTATCGCCACCAATATCGATATTGCCTACATGTACTACGTTCGATTTACGGCGTTGATAATTAAAAAGATCTTTCATGAGTACACGCTTCTCTTAGTTAGTCTTGTATTCGTAATCTTTTATTTGTGCCAAATCAGCATTTGCTTTCGTGATTTTGGCGCCCAATCCAGCTTTATGATCTTTGATTTTTTGTGCGATTGATTCGTCTGTCAGCGCCAACATCTCCACTGCAAGGATAGCGGCGTTCATAGAAGCGTTAACCCCTACCGTGGCAACTGGAATGCCTGGAGGCATCTGTATGATGCTGAGCATGGCGTCCAAGCCGTCCAACATCCCTTTAATAGGAACACCAATGACGGGCAATGTGGTGTTGGCGGCAATCACACCAGGCAGCGCAGCAGCCATTCCGGCAGCGGCTATAATTACTTTGATACCTCTGTTTGCGGCCTCTTTGGCAAACTCTTCAACGGCAGCGGGCGTGCGGTGAGCCGACAAAGCGTTTACTTCAAAGGGTATTTTCAGGTCGTTCAGAAACTTACATGCTTTCTCCATGACTGGGAGATCGCTTGTGCTACCCATGATGATGCTTACTAATGGTTTCATATTCATATTGTTTTAAGAGTTTGATTTCAAATCATTGAGATAATATAGAAGGCGGATATCAGACCCACAATGAATCCAACGTTCACCTGTGACAGCGTGTGTTGCTTGAGAATGATGCGGCTCGACCCCACCAATCCTGCGAACAAGATGGCCAAACAGAGCCACCAAGTAGGATTGAAGTGAAACAACAAGGCAAACGACATCAATGCGCCTGTTACGCCACCGATGGCTGCCGAGTGGGTAGATATCTTCCACCAGACGTTGATGAGCGCACAGATAATCTGGATGGCGAGTGCCGTGATGAGGATACTGCTGATGAAATGTGGGATGTGATACAGATTCATGATGTAGTAACATGCGAAGTAACACACAATCGAGATGATGTAAGGCACCATTCGTCGCTCCTTCATTCCCAGCTCGTGCAGTGTCCATCCTTGGTATTTTCGATATAGGTGTATCAACAAGGTTGGCAGCAACACGGTGAAAAGATACACCATCATGATGACAGTCAGCTTGTAATACCAAGGAACCAGCCTGTTGAGATAACTCAACATGAATAGTGCTACCAACCCAAGTACGGGCAGATAGAAAGGTGTGAAGACGATGCTTATCGTCCGAGCGGCCAAAATAATGTTCTTTTCTTTCATACTGTGTCATCCGCAGGTTCTGCCTTTGCGGATGGATTCTTCTTCATGTTTTAGCGTCATTCATGTCAACCGATGTGTCAATCATTCTTTCCTAAGCCGGGCAACCGATAGTCCTAATTGCTCTCTGTACTTGGCTACGGTGCGTCGGGCCACGGGATATCCCATCTTTTTCAGTTCCTTGGCCAGCGCCTCATCACTGAACGGTTTGCGTTTGTCCTCGTGGTCGATTATTTCTTTCAGTGCCAGTTTGATTTTCCGGGTAGAGAGTTCTTCCCCATCTTCGGTGGTATAGCTGTCGGTGAAGAAGAACCTGAGCGGGAAAGTTCCCCATTTCGTCTGTGCATACTTGATGTTGCTCACGCGCGAGATGGTAGAGATATCCAGTTCAGTTTTATCGGCAATGTCTTTCAGAATCATGGGTTTGAGGTCTGATTCGTCACCGTCGATGAAGAACTTACGCTGCCAGTCTATAATCGCTTTCATCGTTATGTACAGCGTATGTCGGCGTTGTTTAATGGCATCGATGAACCCTTGCGCCTTGTCTACTTTCTGTTTGGCGTACAACAGCGCTTCCTTTTCCTGCCGGTTCATGTTCTCCTTGTTGTTCTTGTAGGTGTCTACCATGTCGGAAAACGATGGAGAGATGGTCAGTTGTGGAATTTTTCCTTGGTTCAGTGTGAACGATATATTGTTATTGTCATCCACGTCGATGATAAAGTCGGGCGTGATTTGCTGGACGTTCCTGCCCATAGTCTCGCCCATTGATGCGCCGGGTTTGGGATTGAGCTTGCGTATCTCTTCTTGAACCGCCCGCAGTTGCAAATCGGATAGTTTGAGGTTGGCCTGTATTTTGTCCCAATGTTTCTTGGTGAACGCGTCAAACTGGCGGGTCACCACTTGCTGCAAGATGTCTTTGAGTTTGCTTTCCGGACGCCTTTCCACCTGCAATAGCAGACACTCTTGCAGCGACCTGGCGCCGATGCCCGCAGGGTCGAACCATTGCAGGATATACAACACCTCCTCTATTTGCGTGGGCGTTACGTCGATGTTGTGGTAAATGGCCAGTTCGTCACTAATCGATTCTACATCCTTTCGCAGGTAACCGTCGTCGTCGAGCGAGCCGATGAGGTATTCCATCACGTCTTTTTGCGTGTCCGTGAGGTTCTCCATCATCATCTGCTCTTTCAGTTTGTCGTAGAAAGATTTGGTGTCTCCGTAGACAATCTCCTCATAGTCGGCGTTGTCTTGCGGATGATAGGCTCCGTAAGCGTCAGGCATTTCGTCGTCCCTACCGATGTTTTCCAGGGCTTTGTCCAACGCTTCTTCGCGCTCTTCGCGTTCAGTTCGCTCGGCAAAGTCTTCCTCGCGTTCGTCCCGGCCATCCGTTTCATCCTCATGGCGTTCGTCACCTTCGGCTTTCTCCAACGCCGGATTGTCATCCAATTCGGCATTGACACTCTCCTCCAGTTCGGTCAACGGCATCTCCAGCAGCTTCACTTGCAACATTTGTTGCTGTGACAGTCGCTGTACCTGCTGTTGTCGTTGTTCTTGAGTTTGTATGAGTTTGTTGGCCATTACTGTATATCCAATCTCTTCTGATGATGTTCGTGCGCGTTCTTCATGTACTGTTGACGCACATGCAAAAATACAAAAGATATTCTTATAATCCGCTTCTTTTGGGGGTAATTTTCCAAGATTGCGCTGCTGGCAGGTTCGCTTTCGGTTGGCGCACGCTAAGAAAGCGTCATTCATCAATCCTTAAAATAATCCTTGAGCTGTGCGGCCAGTGCGGCCAGGTGTTCCGGATTGGCGTTGCCATAACGCTGCCAAATGTCCTGACAGGGTACAAGCAGCGGATGAATCATCATGTCATCACGATTCAGGTATGGGTCACAGAACTTGAAAACCGTCATCACTTCCACGATTTTGCCTGGTTTCAGGCGCATCAATTTGGCCAGACTGACAATCTCGGGTGTTTCGGCTACCATGGTAATAGGTACGAGCCTGAAATACAAATCCAAGATGATGATGAGCATTATCGGTGTGAGTTCCGCGTCAGCCGCAAGCGGTTTAAAGTCGTGTTCAAATGATTCGTTCACCTCTACCCCATCGTAAAACGACGCAGCTTGTCCAAATCCCCGCATCTTTCTCAGCAACTTAACCCCACGAGCCAATTTGCTGGGGTGCTCGGCATACTCGTTCCACAGCTTTTCCAAGCGTGGCGTGTCCAGTCGTCTCAGCCGAAACATCTGCTCGTATAAGGTCTGTGGCGGTATGTGTAGCTCCAGGCAAAGGTCAACCATGGCGCGCGAATACAAGGTTTTCACGCCAATAGGCTTCTTCAGGTACAGTTGCATCAACAGCAACCAATAGTCGTCCGACCATTCATTGGGTATTGACATGATCATTCTTTATTTTGACAAAAAGAGCGTGCGCAGATTGTAAGGACGCGTGTTTTACACAGTTGCCGCGAAAACTCTTTGAGGCAAAGATAGCATAACTTTTGCAAAGCATCAAGTAAACGCTTTGCTTTTTCTTACAAAAGCATTACTTTTGCATCATTCATGAATCAATAGTTACCACGATGAACAAAACTTTAATCATCCTGTCTTTGTGCTTTTGTTGGATTACCTCCAACGCTCAACTTTCTAAAACCGAGATTCGCAACAACCCTTTGTTGGCTGCCAACGGCTATTACGCTTATCCAGGGCCGCTCAAACCGCAGCTCACGCCCGCACCAAAAGGATATGTTCCGTTTTACATCAGTCATTATGGGCGACACGGTTCACGTTATCTCATCGACCCAAACGATTACAACGGTCCGCTTCGCACGCTGCAACAGGCCGACAGTTTGGGAAAATTGACCCCCACAGGCAAGGAGGTGTTGCGCAAAGTAACCCTGATTTGCAACGAGTCGAAAGGCAGATTGGGCGAATTAACCTTACGCGGAGCCGAGCAACATCAACAAATTGCACGCCGCATGTTCGAGCGTTTTCCAGAAGTGCTGGGTGGAAAAACAAACGTGGATGCCAAGAGCAGCACCGTTATTCGCTGCATCTTGTCCATGGAAAATGCGTTGCAGCAGCTGGCAAGGCTCAATCCTCAACTGCACATCACGCACGATGCCAGCGCCCATGACATGCCCTATTTGGTGTATGGCGATACGACTTTGTACAAAAATAAAATGCCCGGCAAGGTAAAAGACATCTACGAGGCTTTTGCCAAGCGGCATGACAACCATGTAGGGGTGATGAACCGAATTTTTAATGACGAGTTATATTGGCGAGATAGCGTGAATGCAACCGACTTCAACTATCAGCTTTACAACCTTGCCAGCAACGTGCAGAGCACCGAACTGCGCCACCAGCTGTCGCTCTTAGACCTCTTTACCCACGACGAACTATATGATGCGTGGCTCAAAACCAATGCGTGGTGGTACATCAATTACGGCCCGTCGCCCTTGAACGGTGCTGTTCAGCCCTATTCGCAACGCATGTTGCTGCGCCGCATCATCACCGAGGCCGACAGTTGCGTGGCTCTCTCCCACCCCGGCGCAACGCTTCGTTATGGACACGACACGATGGTGATGCCCCTGGTGTGCCTGTTAGACATCAATGGTTACGGCAAGCAGATTGAGGATTTGGAGCGTTTGGATGATGAAAATTGGCTGGATTACCGCATCTTCCCCATGGCCTGCAATCTGCAATTCGTGTTCTATCGCTCGCAAGTGCGTCCGCATGACATCCTCGTGAAGGTGCTTTTGAACGAAAACGAAGTCACTCTACCTCTCCCAACCAACATCGCTCCCTATTACCATTGGGACGAATTCAAGACTTATTATCTGAACAAGATAGATCAATTTCAAACCGAGAAGTAGCCGGAGGGCAGCCGTTTTGAAGGTTGCCGAAGGGTTGTAAAGAAACAATATTTTTGTTAAGATAAATGAAAAAATAGCGACAAAAATGATTTCTTAACCATGTGATTACTATATTTTGTCTATTTTTGTGGGCAAAAGATTGTACAGTTATTTTTGTGCGAATGACAACAAGAAGGATGAAACGCAGGTTGATGGCGTGGATGATGGTGCTTACCCTCATCTCGGCTCTTCTCGTGAAAGACGTTCATGCGCACAATGTAACTATTCAGCAGTTAGACCAAACAGAGCAACACCAAACCACAGTACAGGCGTATTGTTACATTTGTAACTTTGACCTGTGCAAGATGAGCATGCCCAAACTCTTTGTTTGGCAGCCTGTGTTGCTTGTAAAGCGTATTGTTAAACCGCTATTTACAACACAAATCGTTTGCCGCGAACCGCTTACGGTAAACGCTCATTCGCCACCTTTTTTAATTCATAATTCATAATTCTTAATTCATACTTCTGATGAGAGAGGCTTCTTTCGTCTGAAGAATGATGATATTCATACCACTATCTTATTTAAAGATAGTGCAAGCTGAAGGCAATTCAATCATGATAGAATTGCTGAGGCGATGCCTATCTTATGCAAGAATAGTGCAAACTGATGGCCATCCAATCATGATTGAATGGCTGTGGCGATGCCTATTGAATGAAAAGGAGAAATTATACAAATGAATAAAAAGGAAAAACTATGGCTTATCATCCTATTGTCGTGTATGTTGATGAGCAGTAATACGTTGGTGAATGCGCAGGATATAGAACACATACCTCGGCAACATCTAAAAGATACCATTACTTTGGGCGAGGTAGTGGTGAAGAGTAAACGACAATTAGTAACGCCCAATAGTATCAGTACCACACTCACCCACGATGACATTGCCCGGGCAGCGGGCAAGTCACTGGCCTCGATGTTAGAGAACGTCAGTGGGGTGAGCATGCTTCAGACGGGTTCCAACGTTGCTAAGCCAGTGATACACGGCATGTATGGCAACCGTATTTTGGTGGTGAGCCGGGGAGCTAAGCTTACCGGACAGCAGTGGGGGATAGACCATGCGCCAGAAATAGACAAGAATGCCTTCAACGACGTGGTGGTAGTGAAAGGCTCTGAGTCGGTGAGATATGGCGCGGAAGCATTGGGTGGCATCATTTTGATGAATGCCAAACCCTTGCCGTATGGCGCTTCTCAGGCGCAAGCCGACGTGATGAGCTACTATGGAAGCAACGGACGACAGATGGGAACGGTAGGATACATGCAGGGAACGATGCCTTTTAATCGCCAAATAGCGTGGAGCTTGCAAGGCACTTTTGAACACTCGGGCGACCGAAGTACAGCGGCTTATCTGCTCAACAACACAGGCATGCGACAACGCAACGCTGCTTTTTCGTTTGGATACCAGCACAATCAGTGGCGCATAGAAACGGGGTACAGCTTGTTTTGGCAAAAAATGGGGGTGATGCGTAGTGCGCAAATGGGTAACGAACAGCTGTTGCAAGAGCGTATTAGGATAGGTCAACCGGTAGAGTTTACGCCTTTTACCTATCAAATAGATTATCCCTTTCAGCGCGTGGCGCATCATACCGCCTTTATCAATGTATATTATCAACCCAGCAGGAGCGTGAAATGCAGTTGGCAAACCACCTATCAAGCCGACGACAGGCGTGAGAATCGCATCCGTCGCATGAACCATTCGGACATCCCTTCGGTTAGTCTTTTCTTACAATCACTGCAATCACAATGGCATTGGAGCAAACTGTCTGACCGTTGGAAAACAGAGTGGGGGGCGCAAGGCATGCTCATGAAGAATAGTAATGAGCGTGGAACGGGCGTTGTACCCGTAATACCCAACTATACAGAAACAACCCTTGGTGCTTATGCGTTGCGCAAATATTTGGGCGATACATGGGGTGTAGAGGGCGGAACAAGGTTTGATTACCAGCTTACTCGTGCCGATGGTTACGATTGGACCGGACATCGATATGGTGGAAGCAGGCACTTTGAGAATGTTACTTTCACGTTAGGAGGTCATCAGCATTTAGGAAATCTGTTGACATTGGCTACCAATTTTGGCATGGCATGGCGCGCACCACACGTTTACGAACTGTTTAGTAATGGCAACGAGCTAAGCTCTGGCATGTTTGTGCGTGGCGACTCCACGCTCCGTTCAGAGCAGAGTTACAAGTGGGTGACGTCACTTAGCTATGCCAACACATGGGTGCAAGCTCGGGTGGATGGATATGTGCAATGGATCAATCATTACATTTACGATTATCCTACGCGCGAGAATATCGTCGTAGTGTCTGGAGCATACCCCGTATTTCAATACGTTCAGACCAATGCCTTGTTTCGTGGAGTGGATGTAGATGCGCATTTTTACCCCTTGCGCACGATAGATTATCGCGTGTTTGCATCATGGATATGGGCGAACGAGCAACGAACCAAGGCGTATTTGCCGTACATTCCGTCGTTTAAGCTCACGCAACAGCTGTCGTGGAAGCCTGTCGTCAGCGGGGCTTGGCATCCTTCTGTGGGCATTGAACATCGCTATGTAGCCAAACAACGCAGGTTTAATGCGGCTACCGATCTAACAGATGATACGCCTGCGGCATACCATTTGGTGGGCTTTAACTGTGGTGTTACCTGGAAAATGCCTCACCACCAACAACTATCCTTGTTGTTCGAAGGAACCAATGTGTTGAATCAATTGTATAAGGAGTACACCAATCGGAGTCGGTATTACGCCCACGACCTTGGGAGGGACATTCGTTGTACCCTTCGTTGGAAGTTTAATTGAGATAGTTGACGAGTTTACGAGTTAACAAGTTGACCAGTTGATAGTTAACGAGTTCATCAATAACGATAACCTTATTCATCATTTTATAAAAAACAAACATAATCAAAAATAAAAAAAACAATGAGAACAAAAACCATATTTTCAACCATTTTCGCATACCTCTGTATGTTGTTAGTATTTGTAGTAGTAGCGTGTAAGCCCGAAGAGGCTGTGGATGAAACAAAAAATAAGTTGCACGAAGACCCGGTGAAGGCCGTGTTTACCTTGCAAGAGGGTACCATCAAGGGTAACAAATCGTTTAACCAGCAGTTGGTGTTGGCTGATTTTACTCCATCAACAACGCCGGCACAACAAATTGTTTGGGAAATAACACCCAAAGAAGGATGGCACGTCAGCAGTGCGCTTAAACACTTTCAAGTGAAGAGCGTCAAGGAGAATCCAGCGGTAGTGTACCACTTGTCCATTGAATATTATAACAGCAAGGGGCAGAAAATCAATCACCAATTTTTCGATTTGGGACAAGATAAGATACACCAGCACTTCTTTTCGCTGTACAAAACCACTACGGTGCTCGGTAAAACAGGCAAGGCTCGCGTGACAGATAAGAGCCAACTGCCCTACGATTATTGCTATGTGGACCAATACAATGGGGTAGACATGGGGGCTACCAACCCCGTTGGCTTTGACGGGTTGTTGCAGATTGTGCATCCGAGTGAAGCGTTCAACCTGTCAGTCGACTTGCTGCATGCGGCTCAAAGCAAATATGATAAGGACAATCGGTTGTCACCTTTCTATCTTCCTGCAGCGGTTCTCACCTCTACCGGTCAGTGGGACATTACGGTGTCGCTGCCCTTTGATGTAGACGGACAGGTGGCTCAAGGGGACGTGAAACCTCTCGATGCGTCGATGTTTCAACCCAAAACGGTGGAAATAGAGGTGTATGAGGGGCATTTGCATGGCAAAAAAGCGTTTCATCAAAACGGATATTCAAAGAATAATGAATATTTGGGGAAGTCGTATCGGTTGAAATACACCTTAGAAAACAATCGGTGGGTGGCTGATAAAACAAATCCTGCATGGGTGAACGTCTTGGGAAGTGCCAAAGAATATGCCATCTATGCCTTCGCATTGCGCTATTTCAACGATAAGCATGAGGATATAACGGGGCAGATTGTGGACAAGGGTGAAGGCCAACACCATCAACATTTCTTTACCGCAAGCAATATCAAACCTTCGTATGGTGGGGTAGAGGAAGCGACGGATGGCAACAACTCCGACTTTTTCAATTACACCTATTGCGACACTGATCCATGGAATAAGACCAATCATGATGACCATGCTGTTTTTAATGATGACAATCATCCCATTGGACTCAAAGGTTATTTTGCCTTTAAGCGTGCGCATAAGCAGTTTACGTTGAGCGTTAGGTTGATGCGTGCGCGGCAGTCAAAGTTGGTGGGGGGAAAGCCTTCTGTCTTTTATCAGCCAACCATGCAACAGCAAACCGAAGAGACATGGATGCCAAGCATAGACATTCCGGTGAGAGTGTATATGGACGTGGACGAAAAAAGCCTGGACATGATTGATGATGGCAGCATTCAACACTTTGAAACAATGAAGCTGAGCGACCTTTCTAATCGCGACCAAGGCATCGTAACGACAATGATGAAAGCCTTCGACCTGAAAGATTTTAAGGTGGCTCTGGCAGAGTTTTATTGGCTGATGAACGACACTCCCGCTCACGACGGTAAGGGTTTTTGGTTTTAAGGCAGCCCTGCAAACTGTTTGATACAACACAGCTTGATGGGTCTTGCTGCGCCCCTTGCCGAACAACGAACCGCTCGGGTGCTGGATGAGCCTGTCAAGCTGCTTCCTATCCTCATCCATGCGTTACCCAACGTATGGATGATATTTTTTCCGTCTCCATGCTACTGCCCTTCAATCTCCATGCTTTT
>NZ_ADEG01000023.1 GCF_000177075.1 Hoylesella buccalis ATCC 35310 | reverse complement strand
CCTTTTTAACTGCATGTTTGCTCCCGACAACTCCCATCAACCTCCCATCGTCCCCGCCCTATGCTCTCGCGGCAAGATGTCAAGAAGAATCTGCCTGGACGTAAGCCGAGATATTTTTCTTTACAAAAATACCTTTCAAAATTTCATTATTTGTCAACAGCAGTGCGTTTGGGTTCAAATATGCCAAGGATAAGGCATGTTTGTATTTCATTGTCACACAGACCGTTATGCCATTTTAGCCATAAATAGTAATTCTCTCATCAGTCTTTTTTTCTCAAAAGCATTGCCTTTACACGCTAATAGACATGCCTTTGCCATGCAATAGCATACGTATAGGGGTGATAAATGACGTCTTTTGGAGGCTAATTTCGTCGTTTCGAGGGTTAAAAACACTTTTTTCAGTCTAAACAGCTCCTTGTTTTCATCCGCCAAGCCTATTGTTTTTCTCCAGAATGAGAATGGCGAAGGGCTGTTTTTGGGCCTTTTTTTGGTAAAAAAAAATGAAGTTTTCAGTCTGTACCCCCTTCGTTTCACTTTATTTTTGGGTATTCTACCAGTTTCTCCAATAAGTAGATTTTAACCCAAGCGGATAGTGTTAATAAACCGTAATATAATTAATAAATTATAAAATAACGGCTATTAAGAGAGCCTAATGTTGGCTATGTTTATAGATATGTGTATTTTTGCAGACCGATTATTTCGGGGATGAACTTAGAGTCCCCTGTGCGGATGTGTTAATAGTGGTGCTTTTGGCCGAGCATCACGGTTAGTGAATCGTTCGTACATGAGTGAAATAAAAACGTTTTTTAGTAGTAAAATTTAAATTTTTAATGGACACATTAAGTTACAAGACTATTTCCGTCAACAGGGAAACAGCTCAAAAAGAGTGGGTCGTAGTAGACGCAACCGACCAGATTGTTGGTCGCCTTTGCTCAAAGGTCGCTAAGTTGCTGCGTGGCAAGTACAAGCCAACTTTCACTCCTCATGTTGATTGTGGAGACAATGTCATCATCATCAATGCTGAGAAAATTAAGTTCTCTGGCAAGAAAGAAACAGACAAACTTTATACACGTTATACCGGTTATCCTGGTGGACAGCGTTTCAATACCCCTGCTGAGCTTCGTACTCGCAAGAACGGTGTTGACAAGATTGTTCGTCATGCCGTGAAAGGTATGCTACCAAAGGGCCCGTTGGGACGTTCTTTGCTGAGCAACCTGTATGTATTCGAAGGCGCTGAGCACGACAAGGCTGCACAGAAGCCTAAGGCTATCGATATTAACCAGTATAAATAATAAGGAAAGATGGAAGTAATCAATGCAATAGGCCGCCGCAAGAGCGCCATCGCTCGCGTATACCTCACTGAAGGTACCGGCAAAATAACGATTAACAAAAAAGATATTGAAACCTATTTCCCATCAGCTATCTTGCGTTATGTGGTTAAACAGCCATTGGAAACACTTGAGGTTGAAGGAAAATATGACATCAAGGCCAACCTTGATGGTGGCGGATTCACAGGTCAGAGCCAGGCACTTCGCCTCGCCATTGCTCGTGCGCTCGTCAAGTTGAATGCTGAAGATAAGAAGGTGTTGAAGGACAATGGATTCTTGACACGTGACAGCCGTGCTGTTGAGCGTAAGAAGCCAGGACAGCCCAAGGCCCGTCGTCGCTTCCAGTTCAGTAAGCGTTAATGAGGAGAGTAGTTGACAAGTTCACGAGTAGACAAGTTGACGAGGTGATACTTCGAAACTTGCAAACAGTTAACTCGTACACTTACAAGCTATCAACTCGTAAACATGTAAACGATTAACTCGTAAACTTGTAAACCTGCAAACAGTTAACTCGTACACTTACAAGCTATCAACTCGTAAACTTGTAAACTGTTCACTTGTAAACTTGTAAACTTGTAAACTATCAACTCGTAAACTGATCACCCGTTTAGTATCTAAATCCTCGAGATTTCCCATGCGTGGCGAACTACTCGAAGATTGGTTCTAATCAACTAAAAAGAAAGTAAACAATTTAAAGAAAAGAAAAATGTCAAGAACAAATTTTGACCAATTATTGCAGGCAGGTAGCCACTTCGGACACCTCCGTCGCAAATGGAATCCAGCCATGGCTCCTTATATCTTCATGGAGCGCAATGGTATTCACATCATCGACCTGAACAAAACGGTTGCAAAGATAGACGAAGCAGCCGAAGCTTTGAAACAGATTGCGAAGTCTGGTAGGAAGGTTTTGTTTGTCGCTACTAAAAAACAAGCTAAGGACATCGTAGCCGAGAAGGCTGCATCTGTAAACATGCCATACGTGAACGAGCGTTGGGCTGGTGGTACACTCACCAACTTCCCAACCATTCGTAAGGCTGTGAAGAAAATGACAAACATCGACAAGTTGATGGCTGATGGCACGTTCGAAAACATCTCCAAGCGTGAGTTGCTTCAGATTACGCGCCAACGCGCCAAGTTGGAGAAGAACTTGGGTTCTATTGCCGACCTTACACGCTTGCCTTCCGCATTGTTCGTTGTAGACGTTTGCAAGGAACACATCGCCGTGAAGGAAGCCAATCGCTTGGGTATCCCCGTGTTTGCTATCGTTGACACCAACTCAGATCCTAAGAACATCGACTTCGTGATTCCCGCAAATGATGATGCGAAAGATTCTGTAGAAGTAATCTTGACTGCTTGCTGCCAAGCCATCGCTGAGGGTTTGGAGGAGCGCAAGGCTGAAAAGGCTGATGAAAAAGCTGCTGCCGAGCAACAAGAGGAAGCTGCAGAGGCTAAGCCAAAGCGTGCTCGCAAAGCTCGCAAGCAGACCGAAGAGGCTGAGAAGGCTGAAGGAACAGAGGAAGTAGCTGAAAAGGCTGAGCCAGCAAAGGAAGAAAACAAGGAAGCTGAAGCTAAAGAAGAAGCTCCTGCTGCTGAATAATCATATTGAATAGAGAAGAACGAAGGGGGATAGGTATGTTCTTTACATATCTGGTGCGCTCTTCATTCTTCTCTGTCCTTTTTTATAAAAGAATAATATTAACCCAATAAATAAGATTTTTATATTATGGCTGTAACAATTGCTGATATACAAAAGCTTCGTAAAATGACCGGCGCTGGTTTGGCTGATTGCAAGAAAGCGTTGACCGAAGCTGCTGGTGACATGGACAAGGCTGTTGAGTTGGTTCGTGAACGCGGACTGGCTATCGCTGCCAAGCGTTCTGATCGTGAAACTTCAAACGGTTGTGTGCTCGTGAAAGTTGACAAAGACTTCGCTGCAATGATCGCCTTGAAGTGCGAAACCGACTTCGTGGCAAACGGCAAGGACTTCATCGAATGTACACAAAACATCCTCGACGCTGCCGTTGCTGCTAAGGCCAAGACCATCGATGAAATTCTGACTTTGAAGCTCGCAGATGGAAAAGATGTTGCCACAACCGTTAAACTTCGTTCTGGTATCACAGGCGAGAAGATGGAGTTGGATGGCTATCGTTTCCTCGAAGGAGAAAACATCGAGGCATACAACCACATGAACAAGAACATCTTGTGCACGATGGTTCAGACCAACAAACCTGCCGAAGAGCAGGCTCACAACATCGCCATGCAGGTTGCTGCGATGAACCCTGTGGCCTTGAATGAAGAAAGTGTTTCGCAAGAAGTGAAAGACGCTGAGTACAAGGTGGCCGTAGAGAAGACCAAAGAAGAGCAGATTGAGAAGGCTGTCACAGCAGCATTGAAGAAAGCTGGCTTCAACTTGTATATCGCTGAGAGCGAGGAACACATGGAGGAAGGCCTCCGCAAGGGTGAAATTACCGCTGAGCAAGCAGACGAGATTCGTAAGATTAAGGCTGAAACAGCAGCTGACAAGAAGGAGCACTTGCAAGAAAACATGATTCAGAATATTGCCAAAGGCCGTATGAACAAGTTCTTCAAGGAAAACTGCTTGTTGAACCAAGAATACATCCAGGACAGCAAAATCACTGTTTCTGAGTATTTGAAACAGGCTGACAAGGACTTGTCAATCGTTGATTTCAAGCGTTTTAGCTTGCGCGCAGATTAAGAAATAACT
Organism: Hoylesella buccalis ATCC 35310; assembly: GCF_000177075.1. Lineage (GTDB taxonomy): Bacteria > Bacteroidota > Bacteroidia > Bacteroidales > Bacteroidaceae > Prevotella > Prevotella buccalis. The sequence goes on along the minus strand of NZ_ADEG01000023.1, from coordinate 32,212 downwards.
TTCCAAAGAAGGAAGATTTGTTACATAGAAAAGTCCGGTTGGGTATCTCTCAATCGGGCTTTTTCCGTTTATCTTCGCTACTTATTTTAATTTGTAGTATCTTTGCAGCATACCAAATTGCAGCTGCCGGCTGCGTAGAATCAATAGAAAAAAATCAGAGATATGAAAATATTTGCCGTTGGAATGAATTACGCACAGCACAATAAAGAGCTGTTGGGAACGTTATTAAAACCAGAGAATCCTGTGATTTTCATGAAGCCTGATTCGGCTTTACTCAAAGATCATAAGCCGTTCTTCATTCCCGATGACTTGGGGAGGATAGAATACGAGGCTGAAGTGGTCGTGCGGATTTGTCGATTAGGTAAGACTATCTCAGAACGATTTGCCCATCGTTACTACGACGCTGTTACCTTAGGAATAGATTTCACCGCTCGTGAGTTGCAACAAAAGTTACGCGCAGCAGGGCAGCCTTGGGAGCTATCCAAAGGATTTGATGGTGCGGCTGCGTTGGGTGACTGGGTAGATGTGGACAAGTTTCGCGACGTACAGGCACTCAACTTCCACCTTGATATCAATGGACAGACGGTGCAAGAAGGGTTCACGGGTGACATGTTGTACAAGATTGATGAGCTGATAGCTTATATCAGTCGGTATTTTACCTTGAAAACTGGTGATATCTTGTACACCGGCACGCCTGCGGGAACGGGTCCTGTGGAGGTAAACGACCATTTGGAAGGATATCTGACAGACCGGAAAGTGCTTGAAATGAATTGTAAATAAACACAGAATTAGAACGCGTGTTGAGAGGAATCAAATTTCTTGTGATTGGTTTTTTGTCGCTTTTGTGCTTGAGTCTTTCTGCTCAAGAGCGTTTTTTTAACTTGACGGCAGCCGACGTGAAGATAGATTCACGGTTGCCTCATTTCTCTCATTCCTTTGCGCTGGGCGATCAATACGCCAATTCTTTCTATTCCGTTTCTATTCTCTATCCCGAATTTATCGACATGACGTCGGCCGATATTGCACGATACAGACAGCTTTCTGATGCACCATTGCCAGCCTTGCCACCTATCCGACAGCGGTTGGCTTTGGATAGAAAGAAGGGATCGTTGGAGGTAGACTTCTGCCCTTTGGTGTTTCGTGACGGTAAATATCAAATCTTGGTCAGCTTCATGCTACGGTTAGAAGCCCAGCCACGCAAACAATCGCTGCGACATGCCGCCGTACAAACAAGAGCAGGCGGTGCGAGTCGTTATGCGGCTCACTCGGTATTGGCGTCTGGTAAGTGGGCAAAGATACGCGTACCCGCATCGGGTGTGTACCGATTGACGGATGACTTGATTCGTAAGGCCGGTTTTACAGATATTAATAAGGTGAAAGTTTATGGCTATGGCGGTAGGTTGCAAAATGAGAAACTGGTTGCTGAAGATTTGGTGGCAACCGATGATTTGAAGGAAGTTCCCACCTGTTGGGTTGATGGGCGTCGATTGTTTTATGCATACGGGCCAGTGTCATGGGATTCCAACACAGCCACTCGTCGCACTCGCAACCCTTATTCAGATTATGGCTATTACTTTTTGACGCAGACAGATGACGCCCTCACGTCCGTTGATTCTACGGCGTTTCTGGCATCTTTCTATCCATCGCCTGACGATTATCACACCCTTTACGAAGTTGATGCACATGCATGGTATGCTGGCGGGCGCAACCTGTTTGACCCCAATCCCATCCCTGCTGGTTCTTCCAAGACTTTTATCATTCCGTCTAAGGCGGATCAAGGCAGTGCTAAGATGTCAGTAAATCTATCAGCTGGCACCGCATCTCTGGCAACCGTGACCTATCAGAATGCCGAATTGGGGACGTTGAACATCCGTTTAAGAGAACATGATAGTGGAAATGAAGCGGGTGCGGTATATGAAATCAACAGAACAGGGACGACTGATTCGGTCAAGATATCCACGAACTCCGGTGGTCCAATTCGCTTAGATTATATTTCTTTTACATGGCAAAAGCCTCTGCCGGCACCACAACTCAAAGGAACCTCCTTCCCTGTCCCTGAATATGTTTACAACATTACCAACCAAGACTTGCATGGAGATGGCTTCGTCGACATGGTCATCATCATTCCTACCAGTCAAAAACTGCACACGCAGGCTGAACGTTTGAAGGCTTTCCACGAACAAAACGATGGCATGCGGGTACGCATCGTGCCGGCTGATGAACTTTATAACGAGTTCTCGAGCGGCACTCCTGATGCCAATGCCTACCGCAGATACCTCAAGATGTTGTACGATCGGGCACAAACCGACGCTGACATGCCGAAATATCTGCTGCTGTTTGGCGATTGTGTTTGGGACAACCGAATGCTGACGGCTAACTGTCGCAACCTCAATCCAGACGATTACCTGCTTTGTTTTGAAAGTGAAAATTCGTTCAACGCCCTTCATTGCTATGTAGACGATGGTTTCTTTTGCGCTTTGGACGATGGAGAAGGTTTGAATACAAATTTCTCTGACAAGCAAGATGTCGCCGTGGGGCGTTTTCCTGTGAAGACAGAAGCCGAGGCCAAAGTGATGGTTGATAAGGTTATCAACTATGTGAAAAACCAAAATGGCGGTGCATGGCAAAACACCTTGGTGTTCATGGGCGATGATGGCGAGGATAATCTGCACATGCATGACATCAATGCCACGGCTGATGCTATTTCAACACAGTATCCCAGCTATTTGGTAAAGAAAATCATGTGGGATGCATACGTACGCGAAACTTCGTCTACTGGACATGCCTACCCGGAGGTAACTCGACTGATTAAGCAGCAACAGGCAGCAGGAGCCCTCATCATGGATTACGGTGGACATGGGTCAGAAATACAGATTTCCCATGAAAAGGTATTAAATTTTAGTGATTTTCAGTCGTTCAACAATCCAAATCTTCCTTTGTGGGTCACTGCTTCGTGTGACATCATGCCTTTCGATGGCGTGGTTCCAACCATTGGTGAGGCAGCCGTACTCAATCCGAAGGGCGGCGCTTTGGCTTTCTTTGGCACAACTCGTACCGTTTGGGCTTATTACAACGCCCAGATTAACACCTCTTTCCTGCGGCATGTGTTGAGCAAGGACCGTGCTGGCAAACCGATTACGATAGGTGAAGCTCAACGCTTGGCCAAGAATGAGATGATTGATACTAAACGCGACTTGACCGACAACAAACTGCAATATTCATTGTTGGGCGACCCAGCCGTGGCACTTCATCAACCCACCTTAAAGGTGGTTGTCGATTCCATCAATGGTTCACCCGTGTCAACTGACGTCAAAGCTTCTCTCAAGGCTGGTGGAATAGCTAAAGTGACGGGGCATGTAGAACACGCAGCCGACTTCAATGGAAAGGTAACTGTAACCGTTCGGGATAGCCAAGAAAAAATTGTTTGCCGAATGAATGATGCGGCTGACATCACCAGTCCGTTTACCTATTACGATCGCACCAAGACATTGTTCAATGGATCTGGCAACGTTGTGGGCGGAAGGTTTACGTTGACCTTCGCCATTCCGCAGGACATCAATTACACGGATGGCACGGGATTGATGAATTTGTATGCCCTTAGTGATGACCATCGGCTGAAGGCGCACGGTACCAGCGAGGCGTTCACGATTGGTGGCACGGCCGATGTGGCCAACGATTCCATCGGCCCATCCATTTACTGTTACCTCAACTCGCCGTCGTTCACCAATGGTGATAAGGTGAATAGCACGCCTTATTTCGTTGCGAAAATCACCGATGAGAATGGAATCAATAGTGCCGGAAGCGGCATTGGGCACGACTTGCAGTTGATTATCGATGGAGAAATGTCAAAAACGTATAACCTCAACGATCATTTCGTGTACGACTTTGGCAGCTATACCACCGGAACCACGCATTACAACATCCCCGAATTGGCTCCTGGCCCGCACAAGTTGCAATTCAGAGCATGGGACGTTCTGAACAATTCTTCAACCGCAGAACTGACATTCCATGTCGTCAAGGGCATGCAACCCAACCTGTTTTCGGTCGATTGCACGAACAATCCCGCACGCACCACAACGACCTTCATTATCAACCACGATAGGGTGGGCGCACAGGTGGATGTGGAAATTGACGTGTTTGACATGAGTGGTCGCCAATTGTGGAAGCATCAGGAACGTGGCGTGAGTACTAATGATGCTTATACCGTTGACTGGGATTTGATAGTTGACAATGGGGCACGCTTGCAAACCGGCGTTTATCTCTATCGTGTGTCACTCTCTTCTGAGGGCAGTCAGAAGGTTTCCAAAGCGAAGAAACTCATCGTGATAGGCAATAATTAACCATCCCGTGCGTTTTTAATCAATAACAGAAAAGAGTTACTGAACAGAATGAAAACATTTCCAAGAATATTTTGCATGCTGTTGTTTGTGTGCTTTGCCATTACATTGTCAGCACAAGACAAACGAAACATGTTTAATCCAGTCCACTCATCGGTCACTTCACAAATGATTGCACCCGATGCTCGCTCGGCCGGCATGGGTGATGTGGGAGCGGCTACCGATCCCGACGTGGTTTCACAATATTGGAACCCAGCCAAATATCCCTTCACCATCAGCCGCGCTGGAGTGGCACTCAACTACACACCGTGGCTCCGACAGTTGGTTAACGACATCGATTTAGCCTACCTGGCTGGCTACTATCGCATTGGTGACTATAGTGCCGTGTCTGGTTCGCTGCGCTATTTCTCACTGGGCGAGGTGACAACCAATGTTGACAGAGATGGCAAAGGGGGTGGGATGACCATCAACCCATACGAAATGTCATTGGATGTAGCCTACTCGTTGATGCTGAGTGAGCGGTTTTCATTAGGTGCTGCCGTGCGTTGGATTTACTCTGACTTAACTTACGACTTTAAAGATGAAACCACTCCTGGCTCGGCTTTCGCCGCAGACATCTCGGCCTATTATCAAAATTATATCAACCTTGGGGAACGTGAAAGTCAGTTGGGCATCGGTCTCAACATCTCAAACATCGGTAGTAAGATAACTTTTGGTGGCAGCGACAACAGTGAGTTCATTCCCACCAACCTGCGGTTGGGTGCTTCTCTGATGATTCCCATCGATGAATATAACCGATTTACCTTGGCAGCCGATGCCAACAAATTATTAGTACCCACCTACCCAAAACAGAATGAGGGCGAGAGTACGGAGGACTACCAGGAGCGTGTGCAGAAAGAATATTATGATGTGTCGAGCATCAGCGGCATCTTCAAGAGCTTCAGCGATGCACCCAATGGGGCGAAAGAAGAGTTGCAGGAAATACAATGGAGCGTAGGTGCCGAGTATGTTTATCACGATCAGTTCGCCTTGCGAGCGGGTTATCATCATCAAGCAGAGAATAAAGGTAACCTAAAATACTTTACGGTGGGTGCCGGTTTCAAGATGAGTGTGTTCTCGTTGGATGCAGGTTATGTTATTGCCATGGCGAAGAGTAACCCTCTTGACCAGACTCTTCGCTTCTCATTGAACTTTGATATGGATGGGATTAAAGACTTGTTTAGGAGGTAATAATGGCAGCCTCTCCCCCAACCCCTCCCCAAAGGGGAGGGGAGTGATTAGCAGGGCTAACAACTTGTAAACTTGTCAACTCGTAAACTCGTCAACTTGTCAACTAAAAAACTTCTACCTTATGTTTCCTATTTTTCGTGTTGGTTTTGGCTATGATGTCCACAAATTGGTGGAAGGGCGCGACCTTTGGCTTGGTGGCATCAAGATAGAGCATTCGATGGGATTGTTGGGACACAGCGATGCCGATGTGTTGATTCATGCCATTTGTGATGCTTTGCTTGGAGCAGCCAACATGCGTGACATCGGCTACCACTTTCCCGATACCTCTGATGAAACCCTCAACATGGACAGCAAGGTGATATTGCAGAAAACCATGGCGCTCATCGCCACCAAGGGGTATCAACTTGGCAATGTTGATGCCACCGTTTGTGCCGAACAACCCAAGATAAATCCCCACATACCCGCCATGAAGAGTTGTTTGGCCAGGCTGATGCAAACCGATGAAGACAACATCTCCATCAAAGCTACCACCAGTGAACGCATGGGTTTTGTGGGTCGTCAGGAGGGAATGGCAGCCTATGCTACCGTGTTGATAGTGAAAGCATAAGCGTTGGCATCGTTCGTCAACGCTTCTATGAGGCAAGTGGTTGTGCGGTTTAGCTGAGCCATGAACGCTTGCCGTTCTTTGCACCATCAATAAGCAAGGGCGTGCTTGACGGGGATGAACACCTTTGTTTCTCTTTACGAAACAAGGAAATGAAACACGACCGCCATCGTCACAACCCGCCTGATTTGTGCCAGTGCAGCCGAAATATGTGTTTCTACGGTGCGTTTACTGATGTGCAAGGCTTGTGCGATTTTCTGATTTGTCATGCCTTGCAATCTGCTCATGGTGAATACTCTGCGCCGCTGATCGGGCATTTTGCTGATAACGTTTTCGAGAATCGCCTTGAGTTCTTCACTGAAAATCATTTCTTCCAAAGAGTTTTCTTCGGGTACACCCGTCTCCGGGTAACTTCTTAAATTGTGCTCATGCACTTTCTGTTTGAGCGCATTCAGCGTATAGTTGCGTGCCATGGCATACAAATAGGCGTCCCAATTGTCAACGATTCCTATTTTATCACGTTGAATCCACAATTTAAGAAAGATATCCTGCGCAATGTCTTCAGCCTCATTTTCATCTTTGACGATGGCATAAACGAAGTTTCTCACCTTGGCATAATAACGTGTAAATAGCACATCGTATGCTTTTAGGCATTCGATATCCTGGGAGTTGGTTTGCCCTACCGTTATTATTTTCTTAGACATTGAAAGGTGCTTATAAGTATTCTTTTGCGCAAATATACGATAAAAAACAACATCTTAAAAAATATTACATTGATTTTACAAACCCTTCGTATTGAAAAGCAACTGCTTGGCCGGCGTGATGAGTTGCTGCAAACGAGCCGTCAGTAGTAGTATGTATCTTCGTGTATCGCCTTAAATTCCGCACAAAAAGTTAATTTTTTATCACAAAAAACACCCTAAAAACGGCCAGTTCAAACTTTCAATCTAGAAAAAATCAATAGGCATACAGCATGCAAAAAATGAGTTGAACGGGTAAGAAATTTCGACTTTTGGCGCAAAAGCAATGAGTTGTCTGCTCAAGCTACATGACTTTGATGAGCAATCTACATGCTCTAACCTGTAAAAAGCATACAGATAACATCCTTAAAGCAATGCTTTTGCCTTAAAAGGTGGTGAAACGAAAGCCTAAAATCGCCCACAAAACTTGCAATACATTGATTGATAGACAAATACAAAAATTGCGAATGCTTGTCGAATTTGCGACCAAATGAGCAGCTGTTTGCAAATACGCAAAATATGAAGAGGCTCTTTGTCAAAAAAAAATCAAATGAGTTACCATTCTGATGGTCAGTTTTTACCTACACAAGAAGCACCCTTTTGTGGTACAGAAAGGCTGTAGTTTATCGACAAATCACTGTTTAACATCTTTTAACTGCGTGTATTGACCGTTATCATTGTCTATTGAGTAAAACCCTAAATCATGAACAAGGAAACCGCATACAAAATCATTAGATATTTTGCAGATGGACTGATTCCGTCTCGCTATCGCCAACAAGTGATGGCGTGGCTCATTGACGAGGCCGACAGAGGGGTGAAAAACGAAGCCTTGAAACGCGTTTGGGATGAAACCGATGACGTGATGAATGCCGATGCCATGTCGCAATCGGTTCTGCGAAATCAAGCTCTTCGTTCTCATCACGGGCATCAGGAACGTGCTCGCCAAATTCGTTTGAAGGTATTGAAGTATGCTGCTGTTATCTTCTTACCCGTTGCTTTATGTCTGGGCACTTGGTTTGTGGCTTCTAACCAGATGGCTTCTCAAGCCATGCTCACTGAATGTCATGTGGAAAACGGGCAAACTAAAGTCGTGCGTTTGTCCGATGGAACCCAGGTACGCCTCAACGCAGGTTCTTCTTTGTTTTATCCCCAACGCTTTAGTCGTTTGTTCTCTCGGCGTGATGTCTACTTAGACGGAGAGGCTCATTTTGACGTTGCTAAAAATAGCAGTCAGCCTTTTATCGTACATGTGGGCAATTTGAAGGTCAAAGTACTGGGGACTCATTTTAACGTGAAGGCCTACCCTGCCGACGAACTGGTTACCACAACCTTGGAACAAGGAAAGGTAAAAGTTTATGAAGACAAAATCGCCATGACGCTGTTGCCCGATGAGCAGGCGGTGTACAATCGCATCAGCGGTAAAATGACGAAGCGTAGCGTGGACAGCGGAAAGTACAATCAATGGATGGATGGTAAATTGTTGTTCGACCAAACGCCCTTGAAAGTGATTATTGCCGATTTGCAGCGTCGATACAACGTCTGTATCAAGACCACTCCGGCGGTTGATTTGTCACAGCAATTCACCATGGCTTTCAGGGCAGATGAAGGTATTGACGACGTGATGAAAGTGCTAACGAAAATATCTGGAAACTTAGATTATATTCATCAACAACATACAATTACACTTAATGTGAAGAAAGGAGGACACAAGGCTGGCAATATGTAATAATAATATGTGAATATTGAGGCTGCATCGGGGTGATGGCATGAAGAGCAATCACGGATGCGCACGATTAACGAATCTATATTAAAACTATCAATTTATTTTATTTACACAAAGTAATGAAACCTAAGGCTAAAAAATCACTGTTAACGATGATGCCATTCAGCAAAACTTTTTTGGTTGGCGCATTGTTATTTATTTCATCAGCAGGGTTCGCACAAAATCAAGTCATCAAGCTGCAGCAACGCAAAGCAACGCTGAAGACTCTGATTACTGCTATTGAAAAACAGACCAACAAATCAGTGGACTATGGACAAAATGTCATCAATTTGAAGAAGGTAGTCCAAGTAAGTTCTAACAAGATGAAGTTGTCCGATCTTTTACAAGAACTTTTCAAGGGCACCAACGTCGATTACACCATTACCGACCACCACATCTTGATTAGTGAGAAACCCAAAGCTAAAGTAAGCGCTTCTGCACAAGACCAGGCTACCATCAAGGTGACAGGGCAAGTGACCGATGAGAATGGCGAATCGCTCCCAGGCGTTACGGTGAGAGTGAAGGGAACGAAGAATGCCACCGTTACCGACATAGATGGCAACTACGCTTTGTCGGCAGCAAAGAATAGCATGATTGAGTTCTCTTATGTAGGCTTTGCGACAAAAGAGTTTAAAGCAACAGACATCACAGCGCAAACCGTCCTTTCAGAAAGTTCTAAAGAGTTGAACGAAGTGGTGGTTACCGCATTGGGTATCAAGCGCGAAGAGAAAGCCTTGAGCTACAATGTACAGCAAGTAAAAGGAGAAGACTTGCTGACCAACAAAGACGCAAACTTTATCAACTCGTTAAATGGTAAAGTAGCGGGTGTCAACATCAATGCGTCTTCGTCTGGTGTTGGCGGCGCTTCTAAGGTCGTTATGCGTGGTATGCGTTCTATCTCACAATCAAGCAACGTATTGTATGTGATAGATGGTATTCCTATGCTCAATGCAGGTGGAGAAGGCGGAAAGGAGTTTGATTCGCGTGGTACTTCTGAGGGTATTGCGGACATTAACCCCGAAGATATTGAAAGCATGTCGGTCTTGACAGGTGCTGCGGCAGCTGCTCTGTATGGAGAAAAGGCATCAAACGGTGCCATTGTCATTACCACCAAGAAAGGAAAAGCGGGCAAAACCGTATTTACGGTATCGCAAACAACAGAGTTGTCGGATGCTTTCGCTATGCCGCGTTTTCAGAATCGGTATGGAACAGGTTCCATGCTTCGTGAGAATGGAGCGAATTCATACAGCTGGGGCAAATTGCTCAATGAAGCCAATTACCAGGGTTACAATCCCGTTGCTGATTATCTGAAGACTGGAATCGTGACAACAGAGGCTGTTACCTTGTCAACAGGAACGGATCGCAATCAGACATTCTTGTCGGCCAGTGCCCTGAATGCTAATGGCATTGTGCCCAACAACCATTACAACCGATATAATTTCACGGCGCGTAACACCACTAATCTGCTCAATGATAAATTGACTCTTGATTTGGGAGCAAGTTTTATCTTGCAAAACGATTGCAACATGATTAATCAGGGTGTATACAACAACCCTCTGATTACGGCCTATCTTTATCCTCGTGGCAATTCGTACGAAGATATGGCTATGTTTGAGCGATATGATAGTCAACGACGTATTTATGTGCAAAATTGGGGTGATTTAATCAGTGAATTCGTTGGGCAAAACCCATATTGGATTAATTATCGTACACCACGCACCACATCGAAACATCGTTATATGATGAATGCTGGCGCAACCTATGCGGTTACTTCATGGCTCAATTTGTCGGCGCGTATCCGTATTGATCACAACGCATCGACTTACGATGAGCGTTTTTACGCTACTACCAACAAGACGCTCACGGGAAGTGAAAACGGACTGTATGGCATTTCAAAGACAACTAATCGTCAGACTTATGGAGATGTGATGGCAACGGTAAACAAGCGCTTCTTTGAAGACAGGTTGTCGTTGAATGCTAACCTGGGCGCATCATTGCAAGACCAGTGTGAAGACTTGTTGGGTGTGCGCGGACCGATAAGCGAGAAACTGATTCCCAACGTGTTCACCATTACACAGATTGATCGCACGCAATTAAAGCCAGAACCCGCCGGCTATCACGATCAAACGAAATCTGTATTCGCAAGTATGGAATTGGGCTGGAAGAGTCAGTATTATCTTACCCTGACAGGTCGTAACGATTGGCCTTCGATGTTGGCAGGGCCTCACTCCAACGTGAAATCATTCTTCTATCCATCGGTCGGTGGTTCGTGGATTGTGTCAGAAACCTTCAAGTTGCCCAAACAAATCAATTATCTTAAGCTGCGTTCTTCTTTTGCAAGTGTAGGCTTGTCGTTCCCGCGTTGGTATGCGAATCCAATGTACGAATGGGATGAAACGAACAAGCAATGGAGCAGTCAGACAGCTTATCCTGTATACGACTTAAAACCCGAACGTACTAACTCATGGGAATTTGGTTTGCAGACCAAACTCTTTGACCATTTTAATTTGAATGTTACTTATTACAGCACATCAACTTTTAACCAGACATTCGACCCTAAAATATCTGCCTCGTCAGGATTTAGTAAAATGTACATACAGACGGGTGATGTAAGCAACCGTGGTGTGGAGTTCGCATTGGGCTACAATAACCAATGGGGACATTTCTCATGGGAAAGTAATTACACGTTGAGTGCGAACGAAAACAAGATTAACGAGTTGGTTACCCAATATAATGTACCGGGAACCAACAGCGTTATTTCACTTGATAAACTTGATCAACTGGGTCTGGGCGCAGCACACTTCATCTTAAAGAAGGGCGGAACCTTGGGAGACCTGTATTCGTTGGCAGACATACAACGCGATGACAAGGGGAAGGTTTACGTTGATCCTGCTGGCAAGGTATATAAGAACTCAAGTGTTGAGGAAATAAAATTAGGGTCGGTACTTCCAAAGTGTAATATGTCGTGGCGCAACGATTTCGCTTGGCACAACCTTCATTTTGGCTTCATGGTGACAGCTCGTTTCGGTGGCATCGCTTACTCTGCCACACAGGCTGCACTCGATTATTACGGAGTGTCAGAAGCTACGGCTGCAGCTCGTGATAAAGGTTATGTGAGTGTTAACAACGGACAGAATTTCATCAATCCGGAAACATGGTATACTGCCATTGGAGCAGCAGACGGCATACCACAATATTACACTTATAGTGCAACCAATGTACGTTTGCAAGAAGCAAACATTGGTTATACCTTCAAGAGAAACCTTCTTTTTGGAATTGGCGATTTAAGCGTTTCTGTAGTTGGGCGTAATCTGCTGATGTTCTATTGCAAAGCACCTTTCGACCCCGAGGCTACAGCCACTACTGGTAACTATTATCAAGGAATTGATAAGTTTATGACGCCAAGTACGCGAAATATAGGTTTTAATATTAAACTTACTTTCTAATCAGACTAAAATGATGACATATAATATAAAATCAATGATGCCTGCTTTGGCTGCGGGCATGCTTCTTACGACAGCCATAGGTTGTACTGATGGGTATGATGACTTCAACCGTAATCCGTATGGCGCGACAAAAGAAGAGATGCAACGTGACGCATACGACATCGCGGGTGCCATGAATAGTTTGGAAGCATGGATTGTTCCAAATCAAGAAAACACTTGCCAATTCACAGAATGTCTTTTGGGTGGCAGCTATGGAGGATACTTTGCTGATTCTAATTCAGGATTCGCTGGTAAAAACTTTGCGCAATATAGTCCTGCCAATGATTGGGCACGCGTGCCATTTAATGATATCATTCCAAAGGTCTTCATTAACTACAATGAGGTAAAACGACTTGCAACAGACGACATAATCCCATCTGTTGCAGAAATTGTGAAGGTGGCAAGCTTGCATCGTATTACGGATGCTTATGGACCAATACCTTATTCTAAAGTAGGTAAAGATGGAGATATAAAAGCACCTTACGATACACAAGAAGATGTGTATAAGTCCATGCTTTCTGAACTTGACGAGGCTATTTCCAAACTTACAGCACATCGTACAAGTGATTTTAGTGCAAATGCAGACAATATATATGGAGGAAAAGTTGAGAAATGGATAAAGTATGCAAACTCGTTAAAGTTGAGATTAGCGATGCGTATGGCAAATGTGAACCCAACATTAGCGAAAAAGTATGCGGAAGAAGCTGTGGCTCACGAAGTGGGTGTGATGACATCTGTTGGCGATAATGCAGAATTTGCAACTACCAAAAATCCACTTTATGTTGTGATGTATATGTATAATGGAGGTGATTCGCGCGTTAGTGCCGACATTACATCTTATATGAACGGATATAACGATCCAAGACGAGCAGCCATGTTCACCAAGACAACATTTGAAAACCTTGAAAATGAGTATAATGGTTTACGCACAGGTATTGCTATTCCAGATGGTAAGGAGGCTCATGCTTATTCAAATTACAATGTGAAAATTGACACTAAAATCATGTTGATGAATGTTGCGGAGGTCGCATTCTTACGAGCAGAAGGCGCTTTGCGTGGTTGGAATATGAATGGTAAAGCTAAGGATCTTTATAATGAGGGCGTTAGATTAAGTTTTCAGCAGTGGGGTGTCACAGGTGCAGACAGCTATCTGAATGATGCAACACGCACGCCAGCGGCTTACATTGATCCCCTGGAACAAAATTCTATAAGTGCGCCGATGTCTTCTATTACTATCGCATGGGATGATAATGCGCAAATGGAAGAGAACCTCGAACGCATCATCACCCAAAAGTGGATTGCCAACTTTCCCCTCGGACAAGAGTCATGGGCAGAATATCGCCGTACAGGATATCCCCGTTTGATGCCAGTAGTGGTAAACAACAGTGGCGGTATTGTAGACAGTAAACGTGGAGCGCGTCGTATTTACTACCCACAAGAGGAACGTACCAACAACCTTGAGAATTATAAGGATGGCGTAAAACTTTTGGGCGGTAGAGACAATATGGCTACTGATGTATGGTGGGCAAAGAAAAACTAAGCCTAAGTACACTACAACTTAATATGTTTTATTAATGATATTTTGTATTATGAATTTTATGAATATAAAGAAAATATCTTCGATGATTTGCCTTTCAGCTTTTGTTTCATTGACAAGCTGCGATACCGATATTGAATCGGTTGGCATCAATGAGCCTACTATCGAAGAACAAAATCCTACGATGCATACTGCTTATCTGCAGCAGTTGCTCCAATACAAGCAACAACCTCATCAGGTTGTGTTTGGTTGGTTTGATAATGCAGACAAACAGCCTGCATCACAAGGCCAATTGATAAGTGCCGTACCCGATAGTTTGGATTATATCGTACTTACTCATCCAGACAGTCTTACGGCCAACGAACTCAAGAGCATGCGTTCTCTTCGCCAAGAAAAAGGCACACGCACTCTCTATGAAATCAATTTCAAGCAATTTGTTGAGCGTTATGATGCGCTGAAACAAGCGTTTTCAGAAGACCCTGCGAACAAAGGAAAGGAGTTTAAACTACAATTAAATACTTTCCTCGTTGACAGCATTCAGTATCGCCTGTCCTTAGCTGACCGATATGGTTATGACGGTGTCGTGATGAATTTCTCTGCTCAACTGCCCCTGTATATGACACCTATGGAGCAAGACTTTTATCTCGCCTTAGAGAATGATGTTCTCGGTATAGCTAAAGATTGGAAAGAACGCCATTCTGATAAGATGTTGGTGTTGTCGGGTATGCCTACGTTTATTAAAGACAAATCGGTGTTGAAACTGGCAAGTTACATCATCATACCTGCACAGGGTACTACTAACGCGGGCGCTTTACGTTATCTGATTAACAAAGCCATGGCAGATGATGTGCCAACCAACAAGTTCGTTCCAATGGTAGACCTCTACTCGTTGGACAAGGCAGATGTAAAGACAGGTTATTGGGGGAAGACTTTTGCAGCCATAGGTGCAGCGCGAGTTGTCGCTATGACAAGCGAAGGTTACCAGTTGGCTGGCTTGGCATTGGGTAACATCAATAATGATTATTACCATGCTGCGTTCACTTATCCGGTTGTTCGTCAGGCTATATCTATTATTAATCCTTCAGTAAAAAAATAAAACATCATGAAAAAGATATTTCTAAAATATATCCCTTTTGCTGCGATGGCTTTTCTGTTGGCAGCTTGTCAGAATAATGATGAGGAGAATTTTGCCAACAAAGGTTTCATAGATGAAACATCTATGTTGGCCGAAACCATTATAAAAGGTAATGTCGCACCGCTGACCAAGACGTTTCATGTAGCATTGGCACGCCCTGCCCAAACGGCAGTCTCGATGACGGCTCATGTAAATACTGCTCTTGTAAGCACCTACAATCAGGCCTATTATACCAATGCCGAACTTTTGCCCGATACTTGTTATCGTGTGGATGTTGACAAAATGAATATAGCCGAAGGTGCAATAAAAAGTACAGAAGCCAAATTCTCCTTTCTAAACTTGGGTGGATTGGACAGAAGTAAACTTTATGTTTTACCGGTTGAGATAGAAAGTAATGCCGTCGAACTGCTGAACACGGCTAAAAGATATTACTTCGTATTTCGTGCAGGTGCTCTTATCAATACGGTGGCAGATATAGAGAAAAACTATCTCGAGATTTCTCCGTGGGCTACTCCCGACAGAGTGAGCCGAATGAAAGAGGTTACCTTAGAAGCTCTTATCTATCCTCGTGAATTTGGTAAACTTATTTCTACCGTCATGGGTATTGAGGGCACGTTCTTGATGCGTATTGGTGATGCGGGTGTTCCCGACAACCAAATTCAAATTGCAACCCACAATGGAAACTTCACCAGTGCGAAATTACAGTTAGAAACTAATAAATGGCAGCATGTGGCAATGACATATAGCCAGGCAACACAAGAGATGAAAGTGTATGTCAACGGACGCATGATGGCAGAAACCAAGATGCAATGTGTTCCCAATCTTGTAGGAAATGGTTTTGATCGCAATTTCCTTATTGGAAAATCGTATGATGACAACCGTTGGCTGTCGGGCTGTATTTCAGAGGCGCGTGTATGGGATGTTGTCCGTACCCCCGAGCAGATAGCCGGCAATATCTATACCGTTGACCCCAAGACACCAGGGCTGGTTGCTTATTGGAAATTTGATGATAATTCTTCGCTTGAAGTTAAAGACCACACGGGTAATGGTAATACCTTGAAAGCGAATGATAAACTAAAGTGGAAAGCGGTATCACTACCTGAAAAGAAATAACATTTTTAATCTTCATTGAGGCGTGAAGGTGTGCCAAATGCCTTCCGCACTCAATAAACTATAAAATTTAATCTATAATGGTTACTAAATATCTTAAACAATGGGGAGTGGCAGCCATGGCGGTTGTTCTCACGGTCGCTTGCTCCGATAGCATTGATGTCGCACATGTAGACGAGGCGATGTATGAAACAAGCAATGAAAGTGTAGCTTTCATTACTGACAAATACGGATTGAGCCAGGCTGACAGTTTGATGTTCAACGAACAAGGTTCAACGGATTTTTATGTAAACTTGGCTAAACCTGCAGAGAAAGATCTCGCATTC
This sequence comes from Hoylesella buccalis ATCC 35310, assembly GCF_000177075.1. GTDB lineage: Bacteria > Bacteroidota > Bacteroidia > Bacteroidales > Bacteroidaceae > Prevotella > Prevotella buccalis. Next base: position 15,946 of record NZ_ADEG01000023.1, on the reverse strand, counting down.
ATGCTGAGTTATGATGCTGCGGTGCTTGAGCGTTATAATGCAAAGCACAATACCACCATTCAGGCTTTACCTAAAAACTTAATACAGTTTGACGGAAACGTGAATGTAAAGAAAGCTGAGAGAAAGTCTGCACCAGTTAAAATTGCCTATAAGTCTGATGAGGCATTGCAAAAGAATGGCGTGTATGCCATTCCTTTGAAGCTAACAGGAGACGTAAAGGCTTCTGAAGAAAAAGGTGAATTTGTTCTCTTTGTACGCGATATTACAAAGATGCCTAATTGTCATAAAGAGGGTGGCTTGCAGGTAATATCTTGTATGGAAATCAATGATGCGAACCCGTTATACAACCTCTGTTTCACGTTGGAGAAAAGTGGAAAATATTTCTTTGATCAGGTAATCCTCTTCTCGGGAAATATCAATTATAACCCTGAGACACATGAGGTTTACAATTTCAACAATGAAAATATTTCGGCAGTTCTCAATTTCCGTGAAAAATATCTTGCACCATTGCAGCAGAAAGGCATGAAAGTGATACTTGGTATTTTAGGAAATCACGACCGTGCCGGTGTGACCAATCTGTCTGATGAAGGTTGTAAGCATTTTGCTCAAGAACTTAAAAATAAAGTAGAGGCTTACCAACTTGACGGCGTTTTCTTTGACGATGAGTGGTCTAAGCCTGGAAATTATCCTGGCTTTGAGAATGACAAGAATAACGCATCGCGACTGGCTTACGAAACAAAGAAGGCAATGCCTGATAAGTTGGTAGAAGTATATGTATATAGTGGCACTCAATCTTTACATAGTGTTGAGGGAAAACAACCAGGTGAGTTTATTGATTTTGCCATTCATGATTATGGTCGCAATTACGATTTGAGTAAAAACTACCCAGGTTTGAGCAAAAAAGGAATGATCATGGCTTCTATCAATTGTACCAGCATGTATTATCTTGGCTCAAATGCGTATCGTAATATAAAAACTCAAGGATATGGTGGTACCATGTTTTATGCGTTACAACCAGGAGCACGTACATCCCTGGAGGCTATGTCTATGGTATCACAGGCTTTCTTTGGCGAGAATGTCGTTCAACAAGGAGTATTTAATAAAGATTGGTAATCATAAAAATAGAAGATATGAAATCAAAATATTTAGCATTAGCTTGTCTTCTTTTTTCCGCATCATTCATTTCTTGTGATAAAGATGAGGTAGAAGAACAAGAACAGATTGTAGAAACGCCACAAGTTCAATTGCAGTTAGACAAGGATGTTCTTGAAATAAAGGAAGGAGAGTCTGCATCTTTGAATGTATTAAAAGGTGGAGGAGACTATAAAGTGATTAATGAAAATCCCAATATAGCAGTTGGTAAAATTACGGGTAATACTGTGACGGTAGAAGGAAAGCGTCTTGGAATTGCTGGACTTATTTTATCCGATGCTTCAGGAAATTATCGGCGAATCACCGTAAAGACCATGCGCTTTTTTGAATTGAAATTGGATAAAGAAACAATTGATTTAGGCATCAAATTAGGTCATACTGATGGTTATGCCAAGATTTCTGTCCTTGAAGGTAATGGCGGGTATGTCGTGAAAAGTAGCAATGACGGTGTTGTCAAAGTGTCTTCTGTAAGTGATGACGGAGAAATCGTTCTTGCTGGCATTGCGAATGGCACTGCAAATGTTACGATTACCGACATGATGGGAACAAGCAAAACAATCCCTGTCAAGGTTGAAGAGACAACCATACCGTATTCTAAGGACGAAATAAAGGAGTTCCTGAGCCATAAAAATTTGATTGTATCATGGGATAATGAAAAAAGTTATCCTGCCTATGGTGAACACAAGGCTACCAGTAAAGATGGTAAAGGACATATATATTGGAAGTATTTTAGCTATATGTGGTGCGATGTATATTTTGATGGTGACTTAACTGTCGGAAAAAAGACGAATGGAGTCATCAGACATCGCTTCCAATTTGGCTCAAATGAATCTGTTGTAGAATCTATTAATGTAGAAATACTTCAAGTTAAAGATGGCTATGTTTGGGGTATGATGTCTGTCGTAAAAGACAACTATTTACATTATGGAAAATTCTGCGTCAAGCTGTAAACCATATTCTTTACACAGTAAGAAGTAACAATCAGTTAATTTCGGAATAAAAAAAGAGGGTGCGTCGAAATGATGCATCCTCTTTTTGCATGTCGTCAGCTTAATGCTGGCCCGCTCCAAACTCAACGACTTTGGTCATCAAACTCAATGCTATTGGACATCAAACTCAATGACTTTGGTCATCAAACTCAATGCTATTGGAACTTGAGTTCACTAGTTTACGAGTTCAAAGCTTTGCCATTCACTCCCCTCCCCCTCGGGGAGGGGTAGGGGGTGAGGCTGTTCGTTCCCAGTCTACCTGTTACAATCGGCTGTCCAGGTTTCCTTACCCTTTACATAAAGGATATGAAGTTTAGACTCGTCAATCTTGATTCCCTTCAAACCATCAGACCCTATGCTCACGAAAGTGTTGTCATCTTCTTTCGAAAACTTGATGTTGGTCAGGTCGGGAATGCCATTATTGAAGTGAAACGAATACCTGTTCCCCAGTTTGACAACAGTCACTTTGCCGTCATTGGCTGAAATTTTCTTATCTGTTTTGAGGTTTACATACGATATTTTTCCTTTATAAACGTCTGTGAACACTTTGGCTTCTGCTGGATCAGTGTCATCACTACAAGCTGCAAATCCTACTGATAAAAGCAGGGCACATAAGAAAATGGATAATGTTTTTAATGTTGTTTTCATAACTTAATTGTTTTAATTGTCGTTACAAATATAGGGAAAATAGAGCAAAAGTTCAAAATAATTTACATTCTTTATCACAGAATGCTCCGTATTTCTGACAAATTGGTGGTTTTAATCCCTGTAATTAGTTTTCTGTCAAATTTGTTCACATATAAAAAGTGAGGCGCACACCTGGTGAATGTATCTGAATATCGTTCATGAACCGTCAACTATGATGCTCCGAAAAAGATAATCTGTTTTCTACCGTTTCATCGCTTTTTTCAATATAAATATGTATTTTTGCAAGGTATAGCCCGTGCGGCTTAGGGCATGTCAGTCATTACTTTTTACTTGACTGCTGTGTCAGGGACAGATAAAACGATACGCAATCATGTCAGAACAGAAACTAAGATTTGCCCTTTTTGGCAACGAATACCAGCCTGAGAAAACAGCTTTCTTCCTGCGAATTATCGAGGAGTTGCAGGCACACGGTGCTCACGTGAGCATTGATAGCACGTTTTACGACTTTTTATGTCAAGATGTTCATTTCAAATCGGAGACAGTACAGCGGTTTGAAGGACAAGACTTCGATGCCGATTTTGTGATTTCTGTGGGTGGAGACGGTACCTTTCTCAAGGCTGCCCGACGTGTGGGCATCAAACAAATTCCGCTGATAGGGGTGAATACTGGCAGACTCGGTTTTCTTGCCAACATCCTTCCAAGCGAGTTAAAGGAAGCCGTTGCTGACATTTATGCCCACCATTACGAGTTAGAGAGGCATTCGGTCATTCAATTAGAGACCAACGGGGATGCCTTAGACATCAACCCTTACGCCCTCAACGACATTGCAATCCTGAAGCGTGACAATGCGGCGATGATTACCATCCGTGCTTGCGTGAACGATGACTACTTGGTAACCTACCAAGCCGACGGTCTTGTAATTGCGACACCTACGGGTAGTACGGCATACAACTTGTCAAATGGAGGTCCAATCATGGTACCATCGACCAGCAATTTGTGCCTCACACCTGTGGCTCCACACAGTCTGAACATCCGTCCTATCGTGATTAACGACAACAACGTGATTACCCTCACGGTAGAATCACGCTCGCACAACTTCCTCGCTGCCATTGACGGTCGCTCCACAAAGTTAGGTGAGCATACGCAACTGACTATTCGCAAAGCTCCTTTTGCAACCCTATTCGTCAAACGGTTTGGTCAACGTTACTTCTCAACCCTGCGTGAAAAGATGATGTGGGGGGCAGACTCAAGGGGATAACACATAGACACAGCAGCTTATGAACATCCGACAATGGTTTAAGATTCCTACCCCCAAATATTCCGCCAGGGTCATTTTCAAATGGCTTTGGCGTGCTTGGCGTGGCAATCAGTTGCAGGCTATCCTCAATGCCGCCATTGGTTTGCTCTCCGTAGTGGTGAGCTTAGCACAAGTGTGGGCGGTACAGCATGCCATTGACGTGGCGTCTGGACACACAGAAGGTTCTATCTACTGGTCAGTAGGAGTGATGGCATTGCTCGTTCTTTGCGGCTTCGCCCTGCGTATCTGTTCCATTTGGGTGCGCAACATCTTGGGCATCAAGGCGCAAAACCGTATGCAGCAACGCATGCTCGACCGTATTTTGCGGTCGGAATGGACGGGAAAAGAGTCACATCACTCAGGCGATGTACTCAACAGGTTGGAACAGGATGTAGGCACGGTGGTAAGCTTTCTAACCGAAACTATTCCTAATACCATTTCGGTAGTGGCAATGTTTGTGGGCGCTTTCCTGTATCTTTTCTCTATGGACAAAGTACTTGCCTTTGTTATCGTAGGCATTATTCCGGTGTTTGTGCTGTTAAGTAAGCTGTATATTGGACAGATGCGAAGGCTCACCCGACAGGTACGCGACTCGGATAGCAAGGTGCAAAGTGTGCTGCAAGAGACCATTCAGCACCGTATGCTCATCAAGACTTTGGAGAGCGACAGCATCATGGTAGACCGATTGGAAAGCACACAGAGCGAACTTCGACATCGGGTGGTAAAGCGAACGGCATTTAGTGTGGTATCAAACTTTATCTTGAACGCAGGATTCTCTGTGGGTTATCTCATCGCTTTCCTATGGGCAGCCTTGCGAATGGCTGACCAAACGCTGACTTTCGGAGGCATGACGGCGTTCTTGCAATTAGTAAATCGCATTCAAGGACCAGCGCGCGACCTCACTCGCTTAGCACCTGTGTTTGTCGGAGTCTTTACGGCAGCCGAGCGATTGATGGAACTCGAGGAGAATCCTTTGGAGGAACAAGGCGACCCTATCCCCCTGACAGCACCGTGTGGGGTGCGCTTGGAGCACATTACCTACGCATACGACGATGGCGACAGTAATGTGATTGAACAGTTAGATTTTGATTTTTATCCCGGTTCGTGTACGGCTGTCTTGGGCGAAACGGGCGCAGGAAAGACCACATTGATACGACTCATCTTGGCTCTGTTGCACCCCAATGAGGGAAAAGTCATCCTATACAATCAACAAGAGCAAAAAGAATTGTCGCCCCTGATGCGCTGCAACTTTGTGTATGTACCACAAGGAAACACGCTGATGAGTGGCACGATTCGCGACAACTTGCGATTGGGCAAGCTCAACGCTACGGAAGAGGAAATAAAAGCGGCGTTGGAAATGAGTTGTGCCTCGTTTGTCATGGAGCTTCCTGACGGCTTAGACACCGTTTGTACGGAAGCAGGAGGCGGACTGAGCGAGGGACAGGCACAGCGTATCAGCATTGCCCGAGCCTTGTTGCGCAACCGTCCAATCATGCTGTTCGATGAGGCTACCAGTGCTTTAGACCCCGAGACGGAGCGACAGCTCTTACATAATATTCTCTCTAATCACGACAAAACCGTGATATTCATTACTCACAGACCTGCCGTAGTAGACTACTGCGACCAAACGTTACATCTACAAAAACAATAATTAATCATGAAAAGAATTGTATTTCTCACATTTTGCCTGTTCTGCACAGTTGCAACATTGTTGGCACAAGATGATGATGCCAAGTATGCCACTCAGCTTTTAGAGGTTGGAACGACAGCACCAGCCCTTTCGCTGCCCACCATCAACGGTGAGACCTTATCGCTAAACGACTTCCGAGGGAAGTATGTGGTGTTGGAGTTTTGGGCATCTTGGTGCCCCGATTGCCGAAAAATCACACCGAAAGTGGAAGAGTCGGGAACAAAATATGCCGACCATGGCGTAGCTTTCATACACGTTTCGTTTGACACCAACAAAGAGGCATGGACTCAGTATGTACAGCAAAATTGGAAAAACAAGCAAGCATACCATGTTTGCAACTTCGAGAAGATGAAAGAATCGAAAGTGGCAAAGGATTTTCACATCAAGTGGATTCCCTCCTTCTATCTTATCTGTCCAGAAGGAAAGATTGTCATGAGAACGGTGATGGTGGAAAAAATAGAGAAAAAATTAGCTGAGCTGGTGCAACTTTCGAAGCCATGCTGTCGTCTAAAAGCCAAATGATACATCTCAAAGACATCAATAAGACCTATTTTGGCGCACAGCCCCTGCACGTACTCAAGGGCATCACGCTTGACATAGAGGAAGGCGAATTTGTCTCTATCATGGGCGCATCGGGCTCGGGGAAGTCTACCTTATTAAATATATTAGGCATCCTCGACAATTATGACAGTGGCGAATATGTGCTGTCGGGTACGCTCATCAAGAACCTGAGCGAAAGGCGTGCCGCCGAATACCGCAACAAGATGATTGGTTTCATCTTCCAGTCGTTCAACCTCATCGGCTTCAAGACAGCGGTAGAAAACGTAGAGTTGCCCTTGTTCTACCAAGGAGTAAGTCGCAAAACACGCCATCAACAGGCCCTTGAATATCTCGACAGATTGGGATTGGCGCAATGGGCAGACCACTATCCTAATGAGATGTCGGGTGGACAGAAGCAACGTGTCGCCATTGCCCGTGCGCTGATTACCAAACCGCAGATTATCCTAGCCGACGAACCGACGGGAGCTTTGGACTCGAAAACAAGCGTGGAGGTGATGCAACTGCTCAAGTCGCTCAACCAAGACGAACACATGACCATTGTTGTGGTAACGCACGAGAGCGGTGTCGCCAACGAGACAAACAAGATTATTCATATCAAGGACGGACTGATAGGACGCATTGAGGAGAATCTCGACCATAACTCAAGCCCGTTCGGGACAGGAGGTATCATGAAATAAAGCTTAAAACAAATCGACAATGAGAGACATCTTAACAGAAATATGGGCCACCGCACGACGCAATAAACTGCGCACTACCCTCACTGGGTTTGCGGTAGCGTGGGGCATCTTCATGCTCATATTCCTGTTGGGAGCAGGCAACGGACTGATCAACGCCACGCAACAGAACTCGCATAGATACCTCAACACTTCCATGGTGATATTTGGCGGACAAACGTCAAAGGCACACAAAGGACTAAAAGAGGGGCGCAGGATAGAGCTGAACGACCGTGATATGGATATCACCCAAGAGCGATTCAGCGACAATGTGGAAGAGGTGGGTGCCGAACTCGACCATGGCAACACCACTATGAGCCATGGAAAAGAGTACACTGCCGCTAACATCAGTGGCGTATATCCCAACGATTACATCATCAACAAGCGTGACATGATCTACGGGAGGTTCATTAATAAGATAGATATCAGAGACCGCAGGAAGTCGATTGTTATCAGTGATGACATGGCGAAGGAGCTTTCACCCACGGGAAGTGTGGCAGATATGCTGGGACAAATCGTGAGAATGGAAGACTTGGCGTTTCACATTGTGGGTATTTATCAAGTAGACAAAAGCATGATGGGTACCGATGCGTTCATCCCTTTCACTACCTATCGCACTATATATAATGTGGGTGACAAGACTGGCAACATCGTTTTCTCGTTCAAAGGCTTGGAGACAGAACAACAAAACGAGGTTTTCGAACAGCGATACCGTGCTAATCTCAACGGTAATCACGGTGCTGCGCCCGATGATGAAGAGGCGGTTTGGATATGGAACCGATTCACGCAAGCCATGCAGATGAACACTGGAATGGGCATGTTGCGCACGGCATTATGGATAGTGGGCATCTTTACCCTGCTCAGTGGCATCGTCGGAGTTTCCAACATTATGCTTATCACGGTGAAAGAACGCACCCACGAGTTCGGTATCCGCAAGGCTATCGGTGCCACACCATGGTCTATCCTGCGGCTCATCATCATTGAGAGCATCATCATCACCACCTTTTTCGGATACATCGGCATGGTGTTAGGCATTGCAGCCAATGAATACATGAATGCCACCATTGGCAACATGAAGGTTGATTCGGGCATGTTTACCACCACCATGTTCGTCAATCCCACCGTTGGTTTCGACGTTTGCATCAACGCCACGCTACTGATGGTGGTGGCAGGCACTATCGCTGGACTCATTCCCGCACGCAAGGCGGCACACGTAAGACCCATTGAAGCACTAAGAGCAGAATAAGACATGAAGTTTGACATCGACACATACAAAGAGATTATCGAGACACTCTCGCGCAACAAGAGCCGCTCTTTCCTCACTGGCTTTGGCGTTTTCTGGGGCATCTTCATGCTCATGGGACTCATCGGAGGTGGACAAGGATTCAGAGAGTTACTCAATCGGGTGTTCGAAGGCTTTGCTACCAACTCCTCAGTCATCTTCGCTCAACCCACTACCAAGCCATACGACGGCTATCGGAAGGGGCGAAAATGGACGTTGGAATATAAAGACGTGGAGCGTATCAAGGCGAACGTACGCGACTTAGACATCGTTACACCGGGACTGTCACAATGGGGTGGAAACGCTGTGTTTGGCGACAAGAAAAGCAACTGCAACATCAAAGGGCTGATGGCGGATTACGCCAAGGTGGAAACACCACACATGTACTACGGCAGATACCTCAACGAAATGGACATGCAGCAACGCAGGAAGGTGTGTATATTAGGCAAGAAAGTGTACAAAAATCTATTTCCAGGCGGTGGAGACCCTTGCGGTCAGCTCATTAGGATAGACTCTATCTACTACAGTGTCGTAGGAGTAGACTATAGTGCAGGTAACATGCAAATCAATGGGTCGGCAGAAGAGAGCGTCGTCATACCGCTCCCACTGATGCAACAAGCCTACAATTTAGGGCAAACCGTTCACGTTATTTGTGTTACTGGGCGTCCCGGGGTTAAAATGAGCAAGGTGGCACAACCCATGAGAGATGTCATCGCCCGTGCGCACCACATTGATCCGACCGACGAAAAGGGCATCACAGTGTTCAACACCGAAGTGATGTATGGCATGGTTGACAGTCTTTTTGCCGGTGTCAACTTCTTGGTATGGCTCGTAGGTATCGGTACTTTGCTGGCTGGAGCTATCGGTGTGTCCAACATCATGATGGTAACAGTGCGCGAACGAACCACAGAAATTGGCATCAGGCGTGCCATTGGTGCCACGCCACGCACCATTTTGGGACAGATTATCGCAGAGAGCATCATCTTGATAGCGGTAGCTGGCATGAGCGGAATTCTCTTTGCCGTCATCATTCTGCAGCTGGCAGAGATGAGTACCACCACCGATGGCTTTACTGCTGCACATTTCCAAGTAAACTTTTGGACTGCCGTGGGCGCTGTCATCATGCTGTCTTTACTCGGTGTCTTGGCAGGATTGGCACCTGCATTGAGAGCCATGTCTATCAAACCTGTGGATGCCATGCGAGACGAATAACCCAAATAAGAAAACAGATCATAGAACCTATTCATGATACACACCGCCGACCGCAGAACGAGTTGCGCATTGTGAATCATACATTACACCATTATGAAAAAGAATATCAAATTTATCGTTGCAGGCGTTATCGCCCTCATCTTCATCGGAACGTTTGTTTTCCTATGGTTCAAGTCACGCCCTCAACCCGAGGTTTACGACGAGTTTACCCCCAAGATGTCGAACCTGAAGAAGGTAACTGTCATCACTGGCAAGATAGAACCTCGCAACGAGGTGAACGTGAAGCCGCAGATTTCGGGTATCATCACCGAGATTATGAAAGAAGCGGGCGAGATGGTGCAGGCTGGAGAGATTATCGCAAAGGTAAAAGTGGTGCCTGATATGAACCAATTATCAAACGCACAGTCACGCGTTCGCTTGGCACAAATCAACGTGAAGCAAGCGAAAGTGAACTACGACCGTGAGAAGAAGCTCTACGACAAAGGATTAGTAGCTGGTGATGAGTACGACAAGATACGGCAAGCCTACCAACAATCCCAAGAGGAAGTGAAGGCTGCACAGGATAATTTAGAGGTGGTTCGCGACGGTGTGTCAAAGAATAATGCCAACACCAGCAGCACACTTATTCGCTCCACCATTAGCGGTTTGATTCTTGATGTACCTGTAAAAGTGGGCAACACGGTCATCTTGAGCAACACCTTCAACGACGGAACCACCATTGCCACGGTAGCCAACATGGGCGACCTTATCTTCCGAGGCAACATCGACGAGACGGAAGTGGGACAACTCTCTGTGGGCATGCCGATGAAGATAACCATCGGAGCCTTGCAGGACAACACCTTACAGGCGTCTCTCGAATATGTTTCGCCCAAAGCTGTTGAGCAAAACGGCGCCAACCAATTTGAGATTAAAGCCGCCATTCGTAACATCCAGGGAAAAAAGATACGCAGTGGATACAGTGCCAATGCGGAGATTGTGCTGGCAAGTGCGCAAAACGTGTTGACTGTTCCCGAGAGTGCCATCGAGTTTAGTGGAAAACAAACCTATGTATATGTCGTAAAGGGAGATAAGGATAACAAGACTTACGAGCGACGAAAGGTTGAAACGGGTATGAGCGACGGTCTGAACATCGAGATAAAAAGCGGCTTGAACAAGAACGAAAAAGTACGTGGACCTAAGAAAGTGAAGGAAGATTAAGATGACGCAATCGTGCTTTACCGTCTTGTGCGCACGGTCTTGCGGCGTCATTCGTTTGTAAGTGATATTGAATTCTGCTACAAAAAGCTTTATAAAAAACGTAAGTAAAAAAAATACGCTGCAACTCTCAACGAGCTGCAGCGTATAGTATGTTTAACTAAAAATCTTTTCTCAGTAAATGAAAACCTCACGGCCTTCATTGTTACCTGTTAAACAATCTGTTTAATTTACCTTAAACCTAATAACTAAAAACCTAAATCTATTACTACTAACCTAAACAATCTATTAACCTTTTTGGTACTGCAAAGGTAGACAGATTTACCACTCGTTCCAAATAAGTGAGCCATTTTAGTGCTCAAAATGTTTCTTTCTTGACCTATATCAATATTTTGTGTCCGCACACAACATACAAAATCAGGCTTCTTCTACCCTTTCTTTGTGATCAAACAGGTATCCCTTTTGCCACGCACATACGATGAAAATGGGCAGAATGGCGCAAGTTCAAGGATGAAATAGGCTAAAAATAGGCGAAACACTTGTTGGTGTTTCCGATTTAGCGTACCTTTACATCAGAATCAAAACGACCTATATGCGCGTTCTTATTGTGAACACCAGCGAGAAAACGGGTGGCGCCGCAGTGGCTTCCAACCGATTGATGCATGCCTTGAACCAGTCGGGTGTCAAGGCCAAGATGCTGGTCAAGGATAAAGAAACCGACCATCTCACCGTTACGCAGTTGCCACATCGAGCACTGAAAAGGTTGCATTTTCTATGGGAACGCTGGTGTATATTTTGGCATTTGCATTTCTGTAAACGTCATTTGTTCCATGTTGACATAGCCAACGTGGGTTCCGATATCACGTCGTTGCCCGAATTTCAAGAAGCTGACATCATTCATTTGGAGTGGATCAACCAAGGAATGTTGTCGCTGCGCACCATTCAAAAGATTCTTGAGAGTGGCAAACCGGTGGTGTGGACTATGCATGACATGTGGCCGGCAACGGGTATTTGTCACCTTACCCTGTCGTGCCAGAACTTTCAAACGCAGTGTGGCAACTGCATGTATCTGCCCCATCATGGCTCACAAAACGACCTCTCGCACAGGGTGTGGAAACAAAAACAAAAGGTATATGCATCGGGCAACATCCATTTTGTGGCATGTAGCAACTGGCTTGCTGCACAGGCAAAGGCAAGCGGACTATTGCAAAACCATGTGGTGACAACCATTCCGAACCCCATTGACACCCACCTCTTTGCGCCTAACGATAAGGTAGCGGCTGCCAGGCGGTTGGGATTGCCCAGCGATCAACAGCTTGTTTTGTTCGCGTCGCAGCGCATTACGAACGAAAATAAGGGCATTCAGTACCTCATCGAGGCCTGTCAACAACTTGTAGCTGCTCATCCTGAAATGAAAAACAGTGTGGGATTGGTGATGTTGGGCGGTCATGCGGAAGAGTTGGAAGGTGCCTTTAGCTTGCCAACTTATTCGCTTGGATATGTCAATGACACGAAGAAAATAGTGGACGTGTACAATGCAGTGGATGTATTTGTACTGCCTTCGCTCTCAGAAAATCTTCCCAATACCATCATGGAGGCCATGTCATGTGGTGTACCCTGTGTTGGTTTTGACGTGGGGGGCATTCCCGAGATGATTGATCATTTGCAAAACGGCTATGTGGCCCGCTACAAAGATGCCGCATCGTTGGCCGAAGGCATCACGTGGATACTTGACAAAGATACCAATGGTGCGGAACTGAGCAGGCGGTGCATCCATAAAGTGCAAACTGCTTATGCGCAACAGCATGTGGCAAAGCGCTATCTGGAGGTTTACCAAGAGGCAATGGAGGAAGGCAGAAGGTAATGAGCTGGAGTTATTGGGAGTTAGTTGGAGTTAATAGGAGTTATCGGACTTTAGACTCACATAAGAAAAAAACTATCGCCTGTTAACTCCCGTTCACTCCCTCATAACTCCCATTAACTCCCAAAACAAAAAGAGATATGATAAAATTCAGCGTCATCACATGCACCTATCAGGCAGAAAACGAATTGCAAAGAACGCTTGACAGTGTGCTGAAACAGAGATATAAAGAGGTAGAACACTTGATTATTGACGGTGCTTCTACGGATCAAACGGTGAAAATGGCAAAGCGTTACGCCACACTTTCTGCCGAGATGGAAACCGGACACGAGGTGGTGGTGGCTTCAGAACCTGACCATGGTTTGTACGACGCTATGAACAAAGGCTTGCAGAGGGCAACAGGCGACTATGTACTATTTCTCAATGCCGGTGACAGCTTTCCGGCAAACGACACGCTGGAACTTGTGGCTGGTAGCGTGGGCGCATACGATGTCTTGCCCGCCGTGCTGTATGGTGACACCCATATCGTTGATGACAAGGGAGAATTTGTGCGTCGTCGACGCTTGACGCCACCGCGCCATCTCACCTGGCGTTCGTTCTTACACGGCATGCTGGTGTGTCATCAGGCTTTTTATGCACGCACCGACATTGCCAAGGTTACGCCTTACCTGACGAAGTATCGCTATTCTGCCGATGTTGATTGGTGCATACGAATCATGAAAGAGGCGGCTCGTAGACATTTGTCGTTGCGTAATGTGCAGACTGTGGTGGCGAATTATCTGGATGGCGGCATGACCAATCAAAATCACCAAGCATCGCTCAAAGAACGTTTTCACGTCATGGCATCGCATTATGGCTATCTGCCAACCCTCGCGATGCACGGCTGGTTTGTGCTTAGAAGTGTTTTCAAACGGTGAAATTGGGGCGAAGCTGCATGGTGATAGCTGGACAATTGGCAGCTCACTGGTAGTTTCACCGCCATGCTGACCTGACTACATAAGAACTCGCTTTGTTGATTTATTTCAAAATTTTCAAGTTTTGAAATAGAAAAAAATTATCCGCTGATGGTGACTTTTTGGTGGTCTATCAAGCTAAAAATTCATACTTTACAGCATCAAAACACGCAGTTTATCGTGTTATTTGTATGTTTTAGCCATACTATTGGCATGCTATTGGAACGCAATAGCATGCATATTGAAGTTCAATAAGCATGCTTTTGGAGGGAAACCAGTAACAAATTTGACGGATAAAGCGAGGTAATAAGTATAACACATTATACCTCAACCAATTATAAAAATCGCTCATATTTCGCTTATTTGCCATCAACCTTGCGGTTGGTTGCAAATAAGCTCGTATTTCGAGGGCATGTAAAATTATTTCTTAGTTGCTCAACCAGGTTTTCCATATCAGCAGTTGGTGGGGTGTGAATTATCACGTTCCGCCGCTATCCACAGAAACAGGAAATGAAAATGGGAAATGGTAAAATGGGCATCACACCCCCAAAATTTCCCATTTCCCATAATCATGGATGCCCTCTATTGGTTAGATGGCTGATAAACCACCAGCAAAAACTATTCTGGAACCCATACCGAGACATTTCCAGCCGGACAGGTAAAGTTGCCCCAACCATTCTCATCAATCTGAATCTTGTGGTCGAATCTGTCCAACAAATCGTAGAATTTCTGCCCAGCATAAGCCTTTCCTACTTCCATGGGTTTCTCGTATTGGTCTTTGTTGCTCATCACCACGGCACATCCTCGGTTATATCCATCGCCCTCGCGTGTCCAACCAAGGCAGTTGGCGTCTTCAAAATAATCGCGCTGGGTGCCATAAGCATTTTCTTTTCGGGCTTTCAACAGACCGTCAATGCCATCAACCTTATCCAAGAAAATCTCATAATCGTTGCCATCCTGCCCCTTATCCGTATAATGTGCGCCAAACAAATCGGGATAAAACACGCAGGGATAACCGTCTTGTCGCAATAAAATGAGGGCGTAAGCCAATGGTTTGAACCACGCTTCTACCGGTGCTTCCAACGCCTGTAGAGGTTGGGTGTCGTGATTATCAACCACAGTAACTGCCTTGTCGGGGCGGGCTGACAACAGGGTTTCATCAAAGATGCGTCGCAAGTCGTAGTCACCGCCACTATTGGAGGCAACATGGAAGTTTTGCTGCAGCGATGCATCGAACAGGCTCATGCATCCATCCGTAGCCTCCAGATAATCAAGCATCAATGGAAGCAGACCCGGTGTCCAGTACTCACCCACGGCAAAAATGTCCTTCCCGGTATTCGAGCGCAATAGATTCAGCCACTCTTTATAGAATTCAGGCGATTGATGCTTCACGGCATCCAGCCGCACACCATCGAAAAACACCTGGTCGTGATACCATTTTCCCCAGTTGTTCAGTTCCTTGCGAACATAGGGATTTCGGTGCTCAATGTCGTTGTACATCAAATAGTCGTAATTGCCTTTCTCTGAACCAACAACAGTTTCCCACCCATCGCCATGGTCGTTGATGATTTGGAAAATGCCTTTATCCTGCCCTACCGCATAATCTACGCCGGAGAAGCAAGTGAAATCCCACTTAAATTTAGAATATTTGTCGCCACGACCCGGGAAAGTAAACTTGGTATAGCTTTCAATTTCGAAAGGAGCTGATACGTTTTTTTGGCGGTTGTTGGGATCTACCTTCACCACATGAAAGTGTTCGGTCTCATCACCACCAGCCTTGTGATTGAGCACCACATCGACCATCACCGAGACATCCTTGCTCTGTAGGGTCTTGCAAGCATCGATGTATTCATCCTTCGTACCATATTTCGTGGCAATAGTTCCTTTCTGATCGAATTCTCCTAGGTCAAACAAGTCATAAGGATCGTAGCCAACAGAGTTGTCACCCCCAGCTGCCTTATATGCTGGGGGAAACCATACCATGGTGATACCTAACTCTTGAAGCTGAGCAGAAATCTCTTTCATGTGTTTGTAAAACACGCCGTTTCCTTCTGTGTACCAGTGGAAACCTTGCAAAATAGTTTGATTCATACCTTTATCTCTTTATGTAAAGCGTTTATTTAAAATGACGTGTGGGTTGGAAAAAGCCGTTACTTGAACTGGTGCGAAGTTGATTTGGCTTGTTGTAGCAGAAGGGTTTGTAAACGATTTCATTCACTCGGATGGGTTGTTTGGTTGGCGTCTTTTTCAAAAGTATGCAAAAAAGCCCCCTTCATGGTGACTGAAAAACCTTCATATTGTCGTCGTCTTGTGGATTGTACCATACAAAGATATACAAAATACAGCAATGTTCTCGTACAAATTATATTAATTTAACCCGATTGATTCAGTATT
>NZ_ADEG01000024.1 GCF_000177075.1 Hoylesella buccalis ATCC 35310 | reverse complement strand
TGATAAAAACAGTAAGAGAAATTATTAGTTTGTTTTCCCCTACTGTTTTTGTTCTATTTTTGATTTTCTTGAGAATCTCTTAGAATAGATATATTAAGTTATTTGTCAACTGAATCACTTGTACATACTCATTTACTTCATTTATATATATTAGTGCTTTTAACGTATTATTTTGCAACCCATAATGCTAACATTATTTGAGAAAATAATACTATCCACATTATTATGTATTTATACTTATTATTTTTCCCTATAATATAAGTTAGGCACGTTATTAAAGCCCATATATTGATTAATGCATTTTTATAATAAAATGAACCTGTACATATTTCCAATATCATATAACCCAAGATTATAATCAAGCTAATGAATACTACACATTGATAAAATGTGCTGGAATATATGTCGAATATATTTTTGGAAATAGATGCCATATTTACCACATACACCAAGTTATTTCTGCAGCCATCAATGCCAGACCAACACCAGATAGAGTCCGGATACCAACTTTTGCTACCATTCTCAAAGAAGCTCTAACTAGAGCTTTTGAAACAGTTCCTTTTGCCAAACCTCCAACAATAGCAGCACCCGCAGCTATCCCTGTAGCTTCCAAGAAACAATCTTTGAAAGATCCACCTCTAGTAGTCTTGGACCCACCATCGATTTTTCATAATTTATTTTATTTATATTGGTTTCTGCAAAATAAATTATTTTTTTTCAAACTAGCAAAAGAAAGTAATGAAATATAGCTGATTTATAGTAAAAAAATCCATTTATACATAAGGTATGTTTTTGGGCATATAAAATATTGTATGCAATAAGAAAGAATTATTAATTTTTATTTTTTATAATCCTCAAATCCGCAACTAAGCCCTTGAACGTCCTTATTGCGTTTACACGTCCTCTCATTACTGAATTGGCAGATAATTTGAACTTGAAGCACCCACTTCTGCCTACAATATCCCCTTACCCCACAATGTGACTTGAGGCAATG
>NZ_ADEG01000025.1 GCF_000177075.1 Hoylesella buccalis ATCC 35310 | reverse complement strand
ATAAACTTAAAGTTTACTTTGCCAGACCGAATATGAAATATGAAGAGTCTGATATAGCATTCAATGGGCTGCTCAATCTAACTCTGAATAAAAAGGAAAGAATAGTGCTTAAGTCTGAATTGAGTTTACCAGAGATTTGAAAAACTGATTGAATAGTAAACAACAAAGACATAACATTTTAGGCGTAATGGACATTTGGTAGGCTGAAAAAACTCCAGATGTCCTTTATTTATTACCTTTGTTGCATTTGAGAACCTATGAATACATTTGCCTTTTTTCATTGTTTTAGCCATGCTCTAAAGGAGGCTTATATGACATTTGCTATTCGCCAGAAATCCTTTGCAACTGCTTCCACTATTTACAGATAAAGATCCTATGTACTTATTTCGCTCATTATAAATTTATACTTGTATTTTTTGAGTATCAGGGATATCAATAAAATTCACCAGCTGTTACTAGTAGACTAGGATATTGTCATTATGACTTTAAGCATTTGGCATATTGCAAACTACGTACGAACTTAATAATCTAGCTGATAGACTGATTTAAAGATCCTATAGTATAAGAGATTGCAAGTAATGTATCAAGTGTCATAGTACCTTCTTATCCCTAACTTGCGTAATAATGGCATATATTAGATCAGAATCTAACGTCGTTGTTATTGCACAATCACCATCAATTGCCTATCCCTATTCAATACAATATCATGACCATATTCATTAAGATACTCATGCTGTTGCTCTCTCCATTCTCTCAATTCCGAACTTTTCACCCCAACAGACGAAAGTAATGAATAGATGGCCACCTTAATTCTTGAGTCCTCGGTATGCATAAGTTCTTCATAAAGCACATCTGCTGTTGCTTTATCACGTTTCAATCTCAATGTCAAAGGAGTGATAATCATTCGATAAACAAATGTATCTTGAAGCTCAGTTAAGTAGTATTTTAAATTTTCAAAAACCTTGTTTTTATCTATCATTGAGAATATAAAGTTGTAAAAAGCATAATCATTGCTCAAATCATATTTGTTCTCCTTATATTCGTCAAATATATCTTTTAGCTTCTCCACGTTGGTGTTGAGTGAACAGTTGAGCGATACACGGTTAAAAGAATTATTACGCCATTTCCATTCATCCAACTTCAATAGATTCTTAATATCTTCATCTTTATCAAATTCTACGGCAATGATTTGAGCCACAGTTGCAGACATTTCATTATTTGTATTATCAATATGGCTTATCACTAATTCTTTCAATAACGATTTTTGTCTCCCGACTTTTTTTAAGAACAACAGAATATTTGCATCATCTATTTTTACTTTATTCTCTATAAGATATTTTACAATGATGTTTGCTGCCTTCGAGGTAGGATTAACATATTTCGAGAAGAAAACAATATACGAATAAATACCCTTATCATCTCTGACAATCTTCTTCAGATTGGCCATATCATTTGCAAGCAAATAATCTGCTTCATCTGCAATGGTCTTCTCCACATATGGACTATCATTGTAAAAGGCATGAAACTGAGCAAACTCGTATTCTTTACCCCCTGTTCGTAAATCAATCTGCACATATTCATCAAGTTTATGGTACATCAGGTAAATACAGAATCGCATTTTGTAAGTATATTCTGTCGTGACCTGTGACGTGATGAACACCTTTTCTGCAATCTTAAACACATCAGCGTCTCTTCCTTTTCTTTTCAAGTGTTCTACTAAGCACAAAACTGTATCACATAGGACATATGCATTACCCTCCTGTTGGAATAAGTGTAATATTTCTTCTATGCGCTCGTCCATACTCGACAAGTTAGAAATTTTGTGTATCATCATCAGCCTCAAACGTGTATCCATGTGATACCACTTTTTAAGCATTCTGGAGGCCAACTCAGAACCATGATATTTTGCTATAATCTGCCCAGCAAATCTATAGTCGTCAGAATAATAATTCTGAAGGTACTCTCTGACATCCTTACGCTCTGAATAGTTCTGTATAATGGCTTCCAGTATGCCCCATTTTGAGCCGAGAATATGATCACTCATAGAGATTTCTCCATTGAGTATCCGGGGTATGTATCTTTCTGCAAATTTCTCCTTATAATGTCCTATATACACAGACACTGCACGGTCTTTCATTATACCCTTATTTACATCATTGATACATTTATCTAGATACGCCATAATCCGTTCGTCATTGCCTTGGTATATTTCATAAGCATATCCTGCTATCCACGAAGATTGGTCTAACGGCATCTCATCCAGACATTGTTGCAGTATTTTTATAACATCAGCATCTTGTCCCCAGTTTTTGATGAGAGGATGGACAACAATATGCTGATAACTTTTCATATCCTCTAATGCTTCAAGAAGTTTAGTCTTGATTCGAGAATCGTTAACAATGGTATTTACAATGAGAGACTCAATACCCCATTTAAAATGCTTTTTGTCCCTATTGACAGCCCATTCGGTTATCACTTGAAGCAAATCTGGAGATAGTTCTTGTCTTTGAATAATTTTCCACAATTCATAGCTATTTCCAAAATTAAAAGAATATTCCTTATTAAGTTCTTCCTTAATGGCCTTGATAACATTTGGATGATTTATCCAACATGTCAGCAGGTAATTCCATGCTATACCCTTGTTAATATTACCTCGTCCTTCGTAGAATGCACTAACTGACTTTAGAGCCTTTTGCATGACTGCATCGTCTTGTGGAAAATATTGCTGCAATAATCGGTTAGCTTCCTCTTGAATTGAAAATGGTAGTTCTGTAACCAATTCAAGGATTTCATCAGATGAAACGGGCCTACCTGTAAATAAAGCAAACTCAATTTGATAAAAGTGAGTAAAGATGTCACACGCCACTACTTTTCGTACTAGCTCGTTTTCCTTATCTATATCTATCCCGTCTACAATAACACTTCTGATGAAGAAGGCTACCACTTCTGGCAATGTTGATGGTATTATATATGAATTAACCATCTCCAGCAACTTTTCGTCGCTAGCGATATGACCCCTAATTACCTTAGATGCGAGTATTTTGTTGTTCACATCACCATTTATAACAGTCAAAACAATAAACTGGCGATCCTCTTCTGTCAAATCAGCCACTTGTGCCAACCCCGATAGCCTGATGTCATGATATACGGAAGTTGAAGGAATATATCTGGATATAAAGTCTTCAATGCGATCTTGTAATGAGGTATTATACAAACCATCAAGCAGAATTTCCAGTAAATCATGTTTGATGTCATAATCAGATTCCCACTCAATCCTTTGTATGTATTCTTCTATTTCTTTTAGTAAGAAATGTTTGGGTGCCTTCGTAGATCTTACCAAAACCTCTAATTTCAATTTATATAAATAATAATCCCTATAATCGTTTGCCTTTATAGGTTTTAAGATATTGTACAAACCTACAAAAGCTGATGCTGGCATCATTTCGAAAAGGAAGAGAACAACCTGGTGTAGCCCGGCATCCGAAACTTTATCTCGGAGAAAAACTTTAGCCCTCTCTATATCTACCGAAAGGTATTTAGCAGTCATAAATTCCTGTAGTTGCCTATTGATGAAGGAAATGCGAGAACCTATCCTTTCCTCTATAACACCAAGTTGATGTGTATTATGCCTGAATAAATCATCAACAATATGCGCATTAATCAGTTCTTGCCCTGATGTCTGACTATTCAGGTATTGGTTAAGCAGTATTTCTGCCTGAGTCTTATCCATGCTGCCATCATTGTAATAGTCAAACATTTCTTTTGAGAGGATTCCAAGCATCATTTTGTTGCTTGTGTAGTCAAATGCCCCAGAATAGTCGTAAGCCTGATACTTGCGTGAAAGTTGATGCTTGACAAACAATTGTTCCATTATACAATTCATGGCCGCAATATTGTTGTGAGGAAGTTCGTTACCCTGTAGATATTGCCCAATAAGGATGGTCAGTAGCATGGGGTTCTCTTTCATTCGATCAATATCTTGTAATGACCTCAACTTAGCAGATAGGAACTCTACTGTGCTCTTTATTTCACGAATCACTCCATTATAATGATTTACGCATTTCTTCACAAGTTCATCCTGCTGTAGCGCAGACAATGGTGCGATTGTATATGTGTCGCTTGTACTGAAAGGGGAATTGATATTCGCAATGCCATATTCCCTGCTTGAAAAAATGGCGAGTAAATTATCAGCCTCTGTCTCTGCCTTTACTTTTCGGATAATTCTGTCTGCTTGTAGGGGGGCCTCACTCCATTCATCTATTCCATCAGCTATTAGCAGTATCTTCTGCTGCTCAAATGCATATTCTAGATAATAGCTGTTTTTCTCCCATAACTTGTTTTCTTGAAGCCAATCTCGAACAATACTCTTTATATCACTATCGCAATTCCTTGCCATATATGAAAATGGCATCCATACAGGCAAGTAGCCGTCATAGGCATTCATTTTTCCTTTTAGCAGTTGCAAGGTAAGATACTTTAGCAAAGAAGATTTGCCCGAGCCAGGGCCTCCTACAATGAGTAATATATTACTGCTGGGATTTAATATAGTTGATGCAGGAATTCTAATTTCCCTATTGCTTGTTTTATTCTGCTGGTTATAAAACTCTTTCAGATATTGCTCACTATATTCCTGGATCTCACTACTTTTTATATAGAGATTTGTAGGATCAACTTCAATAGGTTTCTCCTCTGTTTTCCCTTGGTCATCAGAATACAAGTTTTGTACTTCATCAATAAAATCAGGCATTATAAATCTTGCCTCAAGAGGGAACCGCGTATTATTATGGTTAACCAGTATAGAATCATTGACATCACGGAATACACTGTCGTAAACAACGCTCATTGCTTGTTTACACTGTGTTATATTAATAAAATTAAGCGATTTCCATTTTCGTACAATTAACTGTGATTTAATCTTTTCCTCTAATTCCTGTGTAATCTTTACATTGTGAAACTCACCATTCGTCACAGCATATTTCCATAACATACCATACATTAATGGTTGGTTCTGGGCAAAAACGCCACCACCTGACATTCCATGCAGACTGTCCATATTATCTACATGTGAAGTGATATTAACCAGATTTACTTTGCTATCTACACACATACAATCCAGTCTAGTAATTATGTCTTGCGCCTCGCCTGAAACCCCATAGAGTTGCATGGATTTTTCTTCAATGAGGTCATCTGCCAAGAAGAAAGGAGTAAAATGCTTTTCGCTCTTATCAATCCTAATGATAAGAAAATCTTCACCAATAGGAAGTAAAGAATTCGCGATATTGCCTTTTGTAATGGTCTTATAGGTTATAAAATGACCATCCTCAAACACATCTATTTCGATGGTTTCTATTTTATCAAGAACAGCATTTAACGCCTTTTTCCGATCATATTTAAGAATATGCTGAGCCGTAAAGACATAATCGTACCCTTCAGCCACATCCAAAGGGTAGAGGACTCCACTTCCTCGAAACTGGAGCCCCCTACTCTTGATGTCCGCCTTTATCTTAACACAATTACTGCGTATGTCAAAAAACGAATTCATTACAAACGTTGAGATTAATATTATTTTCCATCAACTCATCTGCTGTTATTCCAAGCACATCAAGAGAATCTTGATAGTTAAAGTAGACGTTGATTGCCTTATCTGCACATTTTCTGTAGCGAAGAAGCTTGGCAATGGTCTCTTTATTTGGGAAACGATATTTCTTATTCTTCTTAGTTGAAATAATGAAGTCTGAACATGTAACCGCGTCAAGGATGTTTTTAGTGACGTTTCGTGTACTTCCATGATGGGGAAGTTTCATAAAATCCAGTTTAAGAGGTGTACCATTGGTGTTATTATAATACAGAAGCGCATCATATAGCTCCTTGGGGGTACTATCACCAGGTAGCAACAACTT
>NZ_ADEG01000026.1 GCF_000177075.1 Hoylesella buccalis ATCC 35310 | reverse complement strand
GAAATAAGTAATGATAAAAAATAAACTGCCCGTAAGATACACGGGACAGCATTTTACTATAGATAAAGTGCTGATAGATGATGCAATTAAAATTGCGAAAATAAATGAATCCGACACTGTTATAGATATTGGTGCCGGAAAAGGATTTTTGACTGTTCATTTAGTTCGTCAATGCACAAATATAATTGCAATAGAGAATGATAAATCGCTATTGTCCATTCTAAAAAACAAGTTTTCTAACAACACGAATGTCAAAATTATTGATTGTGATTTTAGATGTTACACCATACCAAAAAGAAATTTTAAAGTTGTGTCTAATATCCCTTTCAGAATAACTTCTGAAATTTTAAAATCCTTGATGTTTGATAGTGTTGAGCATTTTATGGGTGGTTCATTGATAATGCAACTTGAACCTGCCCAAAAGTTATTTTCAAAAAAAGTTTTCAATCCATATATTGTGTTTTATCATACTTTTTTTGATTTAAAACTTATGTATGAAATATCTCATGAGAGTTTTTTGCCACCACCAAAAGTCAAGTCAGCACTTTTAAAGATTGAAAGAAAAAAAATGTCAATAAGTTATGAATTGAAAAGAAAATATCTGAATTTTCTCACTTTCTTGTTGCAAAAACCCGATTTGCCAGCCAGAACTGTATTAAAGACAATATTCAGAAAAAGTCAAGTCAGAGTTATTGCTGATAAATATGGAATAAATCTTAATTGTCAAATTGTTAGTTTGGCTGCAAAACAATGGGAATGTTGTTTTTTGGAAATGTTGGAGAGAGTTCCTGAAAAAAACCATCCCTCTTAATTGTTAGTTGATTAGAGTCTGATTCAGTAAAACAAAATTATTTTTTTTACTGAATCAAGATTAACTGTTTAATACACCATTTTAGTCATTAAGTAACTTCTATTTTACTTCCATGTAATATCCACAGGATTGCGTCTCGGAATAGAAGTTATTTTATAACTTGAATATCCAAATAGCATTGGACAAGCCGCTTTACGTTCTTCTGGTATTGATAACAAATCCTTTAATGGTTTATAATTGTCTATAGCCAACTTTACGAATCCAGCCCAACATGTACCGATACCAAAAGCGGGCGCAGCAATATCAAAATGAGTCAAAGCAATAATTGCTTCGGTAGGGTCATCAATTGGCTCAATAGGAACATGTGCAAAAAGTAAATGGGGAGCATTATGGCAAATCAAATCCAAACCACTATCCCAAGTTGAAATTATTGCAGGTACATAATCTGCTAGAGGATGTGATGTGTTTTGAATAGTTCGCATCCAATCAACGGTTAAACTTGCAACACGATTTACCTCTGATGGTTTATGAATAACAATCCATTTTACTGGTTGTCCATTCCCTCCAGATGGAGCATAACGGGCTATATCAATAACTTTAGCAATTAACTCTTTATTAACTGTCTTTGAAGAATAATGTCTCACAGAACGTCGACTTTTTATATACAATGCTATATTCTGTGGTTCAATCTGACTATCCAAAAAAGACGTATTAATTTTTTCGTCAAGAAGGAAATCTAAGGTAAGAGCCTTCTGTGCACAAAAAGACTCACAATGACCACATTTTAAACAATAATCCAATTTTTCTTCAGGTATGGTTGGATAATTTAAGGCTGTCGATTTATCAATGATTCCCATTACACATACAGTTGCGCAAGTATTGCATTTAGAACATGTTTTTCTGTCTATAAGAATTTGTGGCATTTTTGTCTCCTTTAAATTTTATTCA
>NZ_ADEG01000027.1 GCF_000177075.1 Hoylesella buccalis ATCC 35310 | reverse complement strand
GGTGCAGTTCATAATTCATAATTAAGAATTCATAATTCATAATTTAAACAGCCAACAGGTTGATGAATGATTCAAGAATTGCACGAAGGATTTTTAAGGTGATATTTCTTATCAAGGTTTGTAAGAGAACCTGCCTGGAGTTGCCTCACGGTGGCTCATGGCATTTCTTGTACTGCTACATCTGTTTTTTAATATAAGAGAGAAAAAGGAAGCCGGGCGAAGAAGAGTACGCGGCCCTGCGACTTGAATGAACACCGGGAACCACAGTCCTATAGCTCAGTTGGTTAGAGCGCCACACTGATAATGTGGAGGTCGGCAGTTCAAGTCTGCCTGGGACTACAGTCTTTAATTCATAATTCGCAATTCATAATTAAGAATGATGCAATGTGATGATATGGATTAACCTCTGCCTCTGAATGAATAATTCAATCAATTGTTGATTTAATGATAATTATGAATTATGAATTAACAATTATGAATTAAAACCCTGGGGGATTAGCTCAGCTGGCTAGAGCACCTGCTTTGCAAGCAGGGGGTCAACGGTTCGAATCCGTTATTCTCCACACACGGGAACAATCTTTGAGGAACAAAAAACTTCACTAGTAGTAAAGTTCAAAGTTCAAATCTCAAAGTTCAAAGTTTCCCAGCGATCTTTGACATATTGACACAAGCGAAACTGTAAAGTAGAACACAAGTCGTAAGACTTGATAATCAAAGCAATACAGCTGAAAGTATGAGTGACCAACCGGCCGCTTTCGACGTGAGCATTG
>NZ_ADEG01000028.1 GCF_000177075.1 Hoylesella buccalis ATCC 35310 | reverse complement strand
GATTGGATATTGGACGCAAGAATTGGGACTTAGTGTCTATAAGGAGTCATGCAGTCTATTCAAAGACAAGCGATATGCTTTGATTGTTGATGAAAGCATGATGATAGGCAGTGAGAAACTTCTGCTTACCCTTGCTATACCCGCCGTTAATGCCGGTTCTGCAATTACGGAAAAAGACATAACCATAGTTGATATTTCCATTGCAAAAAGTTGGAACGGAACGACCATTAAAGAAGTTCTGGAGAAGGTTGCTGATAAAATAGGACACAAGCCAGAATATGTTATCAGTGACAATGGCTCCACGGTATGTAAGGCAATAAGAGATGCGGGTTATGCCCACCATTTGGACATAAGCCACACGCTTGGCATGTTTCTCGAAAGGGTATATAAGAAAGAAGCTGATTTTCAAGAACTTTCCAACAAAGTTCAACTTGCGCGTCTGAAATACAACATGCAAGACATAGCGTATGTGCAACCTCCTTCACAACGTAGCATTGCACGCTTTATGAATATGTCAAAATGGATTGACTGGATTAGCCGTATGCAATACCTGTATCACACTCTGCAAAATGACATAAAGAGCATTTATGCCTTTATTCCACAAAACGCCTCTCTTGTAGACGAACTGACAGAAACTATGGATTGTATAACAAAGATAGAGAAGGATATCAAAAACAACGGCTGGTCTCATGGTACAATCAGTCGGTGCAAGCAACTTGTAACAACAAGTCTGATGTCTGGAAATGAACGACAAAGTAAAGTCGGCTCACTCATCTTGGAATATATAGAACGTGAACTAACATTCGTTAATGAAGGAGAGTCGCAGAATGCAAGTTCAGATCCGGTAGAATCAATCTTTGGAGTAGTGAAAGACAGAATGTCTGATGATAAACTTTCAGGAGTTACTCCAATAATTCTGATGATGCCGCTTCGCCTTAATTTGGCTGATAAAGACAGACGAGTTAATTTCAATTTCAAAGAAAGATTGGAGGAAGGTAGACACCGTCACATTAAGGAATGGACGAATGAAAACCTTTCTCCAAATTTGGTGGTCAAGCGTATTAATACCATTGGTAAAAAATGCGCAGGATTTTAAAGCGATTTTGAACACCCTACCGTTAGGGGGCCCTAGAGAGAATAAAACTAAAACGGTGCGTAATCATATACGCACCGTCTTTTGTATAGATAAATCATTTTTCCAAAATATTTTGGAAAAATGAGCAGTCATTTGCATGGATTGGTATCTTTTATTTTGACGGACATGCAGAGCCGTTTAAGATTGTTCAACCAATTAACAGATACTTCAATGCAAGCGAGACACTTGGACAGGAAAAGATATTTTGAGGATTCAGCCATCACTTCTTCCCTTTTTTACCTGCCATACATCAGGAAGTTTCATCCGATAGACTCATGCAGCAAAATATTGGAAATTGGATGTGGTGAAGGAGGAAATCTGAAACCTTTTGCAAATATTGGCTGCCGAGTCTTTGGTGTGGACATGGCGCAAATACGAATAGAACAGGCACGGCAATTCTTTTCTGAGGAAAAACTGGATGGGCGTTTTGAAAGCGGCGACTTCCTTGAATGTCCGACTCCAAGTGAAGATGATAAGTTCGACATAGCTATCCTGCATGATGTTATCGAACATGTGCCCGACAAGATAGCATTCTTAAGCCATATTCGCAAGTTTCTAAAAGAAGATGGCATCCTGTTTGTGGCTTTTCCTGCATGGCAGATGCCTTTTGGCGGACACCAGCAAATATGTCGCAATAAGATATGGTCTAAAGTTCCGTTCTTCCATCTTATTCCGAATCCGCTGTACCGTTTTATTCTGAAAAGACTGGCAGGGGAAGAAGAGGCTACGATAAAGGAACTCCTTTATATCAAACAATGTAAATGCTCAATTGAAAAATTTGAGCAAGTAGTAAAAGCCGAAGACTTATCCATAAAGAGTAGACAGCTATGGTTTATTAATCCGCACTATCTTCAGAAGTTTGGATTGCGGCCCCGAAAACTTTGTTGGTCCATTTCCCATATACCCTTTTTCAGAAATTTCTGTTCTACCTCTTGTTTTTATCTGTTAAAACGCATATAATTTTGAAAATGTATTTGATAACATACTAAATCCATGTAATTATGAAAAAAATATTTTATAGTCTTCTGTGCATTATTGGACTGTCTGCATGTTCATCAGAGAACGTCGTCCTTGATTCATTAAGAGTTTATGATGTTGCAAATTCTACTTGCAAGTCGAGCCTCTCTGCGACAGAAACACGTCCTGATTTCTATTTGGAGAAAGATGCAGTACCAGCAACTTTAAGCATAGAGCTGAGTAAGGATGGCATAGCCCAATGTGTACTGGAAGATGTGAAAGCCAACTGTGCCGTAAGAAATATCTATGTGAACATCGTTAATCAAGATGATCAGATTACCCTTGTTGTGTATCATAATGTTCTTGATGCACTTGCCGATTGCATTTGCAAATACGATGTTAGTTTTAAGATGAGCAAATTGTCGGCTGGTAATTATAAACTTAAAGCACTACTGTCCGGTTAAATTTCACCAAAGCGAAAGCTGGCAGTCATTTTCCGGATTTTGATTAGTAATTGTTTTATCAAATAGTTCATTCAACGGT
>NZ_ADEG01000029.1 GCF_000177075.1 Hoylesella buccalis ATCC 35310 | reverse complement strand
ACTACACACACATTATCATCTGTAATCGACTAAACCCTCGCCTCGGTCTAAGGTGTAGATCGTTCGGTTATCAGTACAGCGAAATCATCCTTTCCCTTGCGTTTCTTCTTAATCAGTCCGATCCTCAGATATTTGTTGTATTCCCTCTCTGTCCTGTCCCAGGGAAGGTGGTCGGCCAGCTTGACCCAACAGTTGGATTTGCTCAATCCCGAAAGTGACTCCTGAAGTTCAAACAGGTTGTGACTGCGATTTTGTGAGTAGTATTTCACCTCAACTCTTGAATGTTTTAACATCTAAAGGTAGTCATTTTGGGCGAATTGACTAAACTTTACACAACATAAACAGTTAATTGTCAGATAGTTATAGTTAATTAGCAGACCCTAAATAGTCTCACTTACTTTTTATTGATCAGTCTGATATACTTAATTCCCGTTTTATCTAACTTCTCAACATCTTCTTCAGAATAGATACCCGTATAGACACCATCCTTTTGATAAAAAGCGATTACAGCCCGTTGCATAGAGGGTGGAAGTTCTGAATCAGGATTGAAGAACATGAAAGAATAGCCTTGTTGTTCAAGTTCGAGAAGTCTTTCTATTGGCGTACTATTATAGAAATTATGTAAAGGTCTAAGTCCTCTGCCTTGCATAGTAAATGACCCAACAGGCCATTCTTTTGTGTGTCCAGCTGCATCTATGTATTGATTTTTAGATGCGAGTCGTTTAGTTTCTTTTATCTGTGCATCTCTTTTGAGAGCAATGTAAATGAGCAGAATGATTACTGCTGCTATGATTATATAGACCATTATATGTTTTGTTTTATAAAAGGGAGTTACCAAATTTCATCGTCATCATATTCATACATTGGAAAAGATGCGCATATATATGTCGAATTATTTCTCATAGACTTATTGCATCTTTCTTTCAGTGCCGTAAACTCTTCGGGATTAAGTGAGTATTTCGTTATGCCTTGTGTGATATTTTTATAGTCTTTGCTCACTAAATCATCAGAGAAATAATGAAAATGTTCTTCTTCTGCCCTGTATAATATGTTGCTGAACAGCAGGATTTGTTCAAAGAGATTTTCTTGGGCATAGTTCGGCATAATATGACAAATACCTGCCAATATGCAGGCCGTAATAAATTGCCCATGCCTTAGCATGATAACAAGTCCAAGCTGACAGCCCCCTAAAAGGTCTCTATATTGTGGAGTAGATGCATCGGCATCAGCGTTTTTCAAGTAGTTTTCCATCAGATGGTAGTAGATGAATTTAACGATAGAGATTTTGTCGTCTGTGTTAAGGTCTGTGATGATGAAAAAAATGTAGTAGAAAGCCTTTGCCATTAGATAATGATGTTCAGCATAAGTGAACGAAGCCCTTTCTTTTTTGAATCTGTCAAGAAGTTCTTTCGCTTTTTGATAAGTTTTACCTTCATCACCAGAGTTGTAGGTTGCAATCAACTCTTGAGCCATGTTTTCAGTTATATTCATACCTTTGCTCCCTGCCTGTCCAGTCCCTCTCGGCCTTTAATTGTTTAGATATGAGAAGCGTGGAACTGACTAAGTCCACGTCTAAGTCGGAGGTCGTAGGAAAAACCTTATCCAGAGAATGGAGATAGCAGCCCCACGCCTATGCGTGAGAACCACTATGCTGTCTCTCTGGATTAAGTCTTGAATTTCCTACGTTCCCGACTTCGAGATGAGCATAACGCTTCTTATTTTCAAAATGTCTTGTGTCTCCGAAGAAACACGATGCAAATTTAAGATTTTTTATTTAAACCTTAATTCCGCAACACTATTATAAATTAAACTTTTTAAGTACCTGAGCAACATAAAGTTACTCA
>NZ_ADEG01000030.1 GCF_000177075.1 Hoylesella buccalis ATCC 35310 | reverse complement strand
GGCTGCGAGGCATTGACATCGCTCGATGTAAGCAAATTCAAAACTGAAAACGTCACCGGCATGTATGGCATGTTCTCTGGCTGCCAGGCATTGACATCGCTCGATGTAAGCAAATTCAAATCAGAAAACGTCACCGACATGAGATGGATGTTCATTGGTTGCAAGGCATTGACATCGCTCGACCTGCGCAAATTCAAAGCAGAAAACGTCACCGACATGAGATGGATGTTCTATGACTGCGAGTCCCTGACCACTATTTTCTGCAACAGTAACTGGAATGTTGGTCGTCCTGTTAATGATAAATCTATGTTTGAAAACTGTACGAAGCTGAAAGGTACCTACACTTCGTTCAACGCAAACAAAATCGGCATTGAGATGGCTAACCCCACCACGGGTTACTTCACAAGCAAAACCACAGGTATTGACCATTGAAGACTTACAACCAGGAAGTCGAGGGAAAATATACGACCTCAGTGGCAGTCGTGTGAACGAGAGCTATAAAGGCATTGTCATTAAAAACGGAAAGAAATATATTCAGAAATAGAAGTTTTATCCCAACCTAACAAAACACTCCACTCCACCCTCCTATAGGAGAGACGGAGTGGAGTGCTTCGAATGGTTACAAACAAGGAGTGAAGATAAATTTCAGGAGCATCACACCATTTCCCGGATATGTTTCGGAGCGTGATTATCACGCCCCTATGGGTGACACCGATTATCCTTAAGGCTGGTTCTATAAATTACCACCGCATATAGTCATTAAATCTTTATAAAATACGTTTTGTTATCTTTTGGCTTCTTTTTACATAAAACAGGCTGCGCCTCAACAATTCAAACAAGTTTGATTGTATTCGGCTTGCTCTGTTTTTGGTTCAAAATGTAAGTTCGTTCAGTCGTGTAGCTCGCTACACTCCCTCACTCTCTTGCATTTTGACCTCAAAAATAAGCTCAAAACCTAACAAAGCTAATTTATAGAACCAGCCTTAATTCAGTAGGGGTAAGTTAATTCTTCTAAGGGACATTCATCAAAGTAGCGCTGCCGCTCGTGCAATCTCTTTCAGCTTATCTGCCAATGTCTTGTCAGTTCTCGCCGTTTGCATATTGTATTTCAGCTGCAATTTCATCAGCGACTCTGCTGGAACACCTAAGGCAGCCTCAAACATCAGTGCGGTGGTGGTGCTCAGTGAGCGACGACCGTTCAATATCTCATTCAGTACGGAATAGCCCATACCAATACTATCTGCAAACTTACGTTGCGAGATGCCCCTTGCTTCAAGTTCATCCTTCAACACCTCACCGGGGTGTGTCGGATAAAAGCCATAACCTAAACTTGCCATATCGATTTTATTTATCATTCTATTTGATATATCGCGCTTCATCGTAGGAGAAAAATGCGAAGGGTGTCGCCAGTCTGGTTCTCTCGAAAGCTTTGAGTTCCTCACAACGGGAGATGTATGGGGCGATGCGCTCGGCATTGTCGTGTGCAAATTCCGCAAGTCGCATCATGGCTCGGTATTGTCGCGAAGCAGGATGCACGGAAGGGTTGCTAAGGTCGTGATATACCCCGATGGTGCCGTCCCACCCTTTCTCATACCACGAATCCTGCGGGATAAAGGCCAGAGCGTAAAGGCTTTTCTGCTTCAACGAGAAGTCTGTCGAGCGCGCACTCTCTTCCAACAGGTTGATGGCATAGCCCACAAAGTCCATGTTGCCCGTCTTAGTGCTGTCTTGCACTGAGCTGAGACCATACTGCGTGAGCCACCAGCAGTCGCCCAAATAACTGGCCTGATAATAGAGCGAGGCCAGTTCGTAGGCCTTTTCGAGACGCAGCTCCGATGGGCGCATGTTGCGATAGAGATGCTGCACAGCAAGAATACGATGGCAAAACTCCACTTTCCGGTTTGTGGTAAGCAGGGGCATGTAACCCTCAAACTCGTCCCCCACTTTCTGTTTGGTCAGCCATCGCTCCGTCTCATAGCTGCGATGACGGACATAAGGCACGATGTTCTGGGTATTGAGAAAGACCATACTCACCTTTTCAAGATAGGGAATAGCCTCGGCAAACCTCCCTCGTGCCATGAGTTTGGTGCCGATCAGGTCGTTGTAATAATCGGCATCGCGATAGCATTTACCCCACACATAGCGTTGCAAAGCATCCTTGGGCTTCTTGCTGAGAAAATGCGCATAATGCTTGAGTTGCTCCACATTAACGCTGTCGAGAGCCTCGAAATACTCGCCCAAATAGTCTGAGTTCCATGGCTTGTAGGCGGCCTTGAAGTCAGGATGTCGCCAGTTGGGCATACCCCCAATGTGATTGGACTCGTTATCCATCATGCAGAGCATCGCCATGGCCATCGTGCGGTCGCCCGATTTGAAATAGCGGGGCACCAATCCGTTGTACACGATGCGTTCTTTCACGTCGCGATAATGGTCGTCGGTCAGCACACTGTCGGTTATATCCTGCTTCGACTTGGCATCGAGCCACTGCAATTCGGCCGCCAACCATTGGCGATACTTCCTTTTCATCGGCTTCACAAACACCGAGTTGGCCGCGTAGATGGCGCGCGCATTGTCCTTCATGCGGGGCGTTCCGTTGAGGGTAAGCGCTTTGGCGAGGTCTATTTTAGCCCGTTGATAGTCGCCCATTTGGTGCTCCAGACAACCTATCGCCGACATCCAGAGGCAGGGCGTACGGCTCTTTCCACTGGCCACCACCCTACGGGCAAAATCGATAAACTGCCGAGCTTCGGGTTTATAGATGGGCTGTGCACCTATCTCCCTAATCCAGTTCACCTTGTCGGAATCCTCCGGATAAACTTCTTTCGAGAGCCATTCGTTGGCATAGACATCCTGCGTTTCCTGCAAGTTGTTCACAAAGTCCTGCACAAGATAGAGCAACGTGGGCGAATTGGGATTTTCGGCAAACACCTTGCTGATACCGGCAAGGTTGCGATAGTTGCGCACGCTGTATTGCAAACTTGCGAAGTCTTCCTGCGCAGCATAGATTTCCACTGCCTCACGACGTTGCCCAAGGCGCAGGAGACAGCCCGCATAGAGGTTTTGCATCAGGTCTCGGTAGACGCTTTGTGGCAGTTTTTGTCCCTGCCGCGTCCAACAGTTCATGGCCTTGCGATATTGTTTCAGGGCGAAATGCGTGCGCATCACCATCAGCATATATTGCGCTCGAAACCTTTTTCCCTTGTATTTTCGGGCCTCAGCCTGAAGTTCTCGCATGGTGGCCTGGCTCTGGGCAATTTTCTCCTTCGACGGATATTCCCAAGCGTCGTAAAAGACAGAGGCATCGATGTAGGAATTAAGCAACCTCAGGTAGCCCATCATCTCGGTGTCTCCCCTGCGCTTGGCCACATCCATTACCACCTCCCGGCTCCACCGATAGGAAGAAAAACGGGGATCGTTGCCGACATATTTGTTCCAAAACACCTCGGTCTCGGTTGCGAAACGATCTCCCATCAAGCTGCGATGAAACACGCTGAAAAGGTAATAGTTGTGGGTAGGCCCCTCAAATGCACATGCCATCGCGCCGAGACAGGGCATCAGAGACAGAATCAGGGTAACTAATCCTGTCCGAAAATTAATGCTGCTGATAGATATTTTCATAGTCGTTGGGAGTAAAACGGTTGATATTCTTATTGTTGAGATGATAGAGTATCACCTCGCTGTTGGCCTCCGGGCGCAGACTGTCCACAGCCCGCCGGGCAGCCATGATGTCATCAAGTTCAGGTTGGCGCGTGGCTACACTGTCGCCCTGCAATATGGGAAAATCGTCATCACCGTGCATAATACCCACATATTTGCCATCGCGGAACAGCACACGCCACGTGAATAGCGGGTAAGCGACATTGAGAGGCAATTTGTATCGGGACAAACTGTGCAGATAAGGTCTCACATCCTTCATGGCAAGAATGGGCTTATGGACAGAGAGTTGGGTGAAATCGCCGGTGTTGTACATCATCAAGGTGCCCTTGTCCACAGGCGGAACTTCGAGCGACAACTGGTGTAGACGGATGGTAGCCGACAGTGTCAACCTATGCTCGTGGCAGAGATCGCGCATACGTCGGAGCATACTGAAATAGCGTTTCTGCGTCGTCATGGTCCAGTCGCAGTCTATCTGGATTTCCCTGATGCCCTTGATGTCGTGCGTTTCGTTCATCTGTAGAATACGGCGAAAGACCAGGTCGGCTATGTCATCAATGCTTCCCGCTTGGAAGCGATTGACAATATACACCACGGGCACAATCTCAACACCTTGCGGCAGGGTGTCGGCAAAGGTGATTGTGGCATTGGGCATGGGGTGCATCTCGTCGTCTGGTGTCACGTCGAAATATCTGACGTAGAGTTTTTCCACATGGTGCATGCGAAGGAAGGCACGCTCGGCAGAATCGAGTCGGAAAGTGGTGCGCCAGTAATATATGCTGCGGGTGGCAACTTCGTTTGTTTGCCCGCCACCACAAGCTGCAAGGAGCAAAATACAAAAGAGTGATATCCAAAGTTTAGTCATTCTCCGGAATTTTTGAATAAAATTATAAAAATATTGACTAACAACAAAAACAATGAGGACAAATATTGGCAAGGAAGGCAAAAAAATACCATATTCGAGCCAGAACACACGAGTCGCGGCATGATGGATCTCCTCTCAGCCAGCACTTTTATACGCTTTTCCTCGCTTGTTTCCCAATCTTTTTCGTAAATTTGCACATTATAATATAAACGTTTATCATAACGACATGTCATTAAAATGTGGTATTGTAGGGTTGCCAAACGTGGGCAAGTCTACCCTATTCAACTGCTTGTCGAGTGCCAAGGCACAGGCAGCAAATTTCCTTTTTGTACGATTGAGCCCAACGTGGGCGTGATAACAGTACCCGATGAACGGCTCACCAAATTGGCAGAGATTGTGCATCCGGGACGCATTGTGCCTGCCACATGCGAGATAGTAGATATTGCAGGATTGGTAAAGGGAGCGTCCAAAGGCGAAGGCTTGGGCAATAAATTCCTTGGAAACATACGCGAATGTGATGCGCTGATACACGTTATCCGCTGTTTTGACGATGACAACGTGGTACGAGAAGGCGGTATGGCGGTGAATCCCGTCAGTGACAAAGAGGTGATTGACACCGAATTGCAACTCAAAGACTTGGAGACCATTGAGGCACAACTATCCAAACAGCAAAAAATAGCAGCCTCGGGCAACAAGGAAGCCAAGACGCTTGTTACCGTATTAGAAGCCTACAAAGAGGTGTTGGAGCAAGGAAAGAACGCACGGACGGTTTCGTTCGACACCAAAGAGGAAGAAGAGGCAGCGCACAACTTGTTTCTGCTGACCACCAAACCCGTACTGTATGTGTGCAATGTGGACGAGGCAAGTGCCAAAGAGGGCAACGCTTATAGTGCCCAAATAGAGAAAATTGCCCAAGAAGAGGGTGCCGAAGCCATGGTGATTGCCGCCAAGACAGAAGAGGATATTGCATCTTTGGAGACCTACGAGGACAAGCAAATGTTTTTAGAAGAGTTGGGATTGACCGAAAGTGGCGTGAACCGCCTCATCAAAAAGGCTTATTCGCTGCTCAACCTGCAAACATTCATCACGGCTGGCGAAATGGAAGTAAAGGCGTGGACATACCACAAAGGTTGGAAAGCGCCACAATGTGCTGGCGTCATCCATACCGATTTCGAGAAAGGCTTTATCCGGGCAGAAGTCATCAAATACGATGATTACATCAAATATGGCAGCGAAAGTGCCGTCCGTGAAGCTGGAAAATTAGGTATCGAGGGCAAGGAATATGTGGTGCAAGACGGTGACATCATGCACTTCCGCTTTAATGTTTAACAATCGACAATTGGGCTAATTAGGCTAATAAGCCCTATAAGCCCAATAACAAAACAATATGATAGACCATCTACTTTACATCCTGTGGAATCCTGATTTAGAGATATTCCGCATCGGCAATTTTGCCATTCGTTGGTATTCAACCTGCTGGTTGATAGGACTTGCCTTGGCATACTTCATCGTGAAATGGCTCTATAAGGACCAAAAGGTGAAGGATGCGTATTTCGATCCGCTGTTTATATATTGCTTTTTGGGCATTTTAATCGGCGCCCGATTGGGACACTGCTTGTTCTATCAGCCCGAATACTTTTTGTCTTCGTGGACGCATGTCGTCGAAATGTTCCTGCCTATTCACCAGATGGCGGACGGTTCATGGAAGTTTACAGGGTACGAGGGATTGGCTTCGCACGGTGGTACGATAGGACTCATGGTGGCACTCTATCTGTACTATCGCAAAACAGGCATGAACTTGTGGCATGTACTCGACGACATTGCCATTGCCACTCCTATCACTGCATGCTTTATCCGCCTGGGCAACCTCATGAACAGCGAGATTATCGGCACACCAACCAATGTGCCTTGGGCTTTTATCTTTGAGCGGGTAGACATGACGCCACGCCACCCAGGACAGTTGTACGAGGCGATTGCCTACTTTTTCTTCTTCTTCGTCATGCTGCATTTCTACAAGCGAACCTCCAAAGAGGTGGGAACTGGCTTCTATTTCGGCTTGTGTCTGACCCTCATTTTCACGTTCCGCTTCTTCATAGAATACACCAAGGATATACAAGTAGACTTCGAGTCGGGCATGATTTTCAACATGGGACAACTGCTGAGCATTCCTTTCATCATCCTTGGTATCGCCTGCATGAGGGGTGGAAAATGGATGAAAAAGTTGGGAGCGAAATGATATTTTCTCCCCTACACTAAGACTTACTGAGGCATCCAACCTACTTTGAAAGAAGGAAGGTGGATGCTGATGAACAAAATAACAATCAACATACCTTTTTATTCATGACTAACAAAACCTTTATCTTATCGGCTTTCTTAGCCTTGAGTGGTGCTTGCATGGCACAAAATAGAGTGGAAAAAGAACTTTCCTCATGGCAATTCTCTCGCAATGGCGATGCGTGGCAACCGGTAACAGTGCCACACGACTGGGCAATCAAAGGACCGTTTGACAAGCAGTGGGATCGCCAATTCTTGGGTATCACGCAAGACGGACAGCGCACCCCTATATGGCACACAGGACGTTCGGGCGGACTGCCTTGGTTGGGACGTGGCGAATATCGCACCACCATCAATGTGCGCGACCTCGATGCACGCACAGAACTTTATTTCGATGGTGCCATGAGCGAACCTGTTGTCTATGTCAATGGCACGGAAGCGGGTCGGTGGGCGTATGGTTACAACGCTTTTCGCATCGATATCACACCCTACTTAAAACGAGGGGGCAATGAGATACTGGTCAAACTGAACAACTTGGAAGAAAGCAGCAGATGGTATCCGGGTGCTGGACTATATCGCCCAGTGACGCTGATTACGACCAATAAAACCTATATAGACCCTTGGCAAACGTATTTCCGCACCCTCTCCGTTTCGCAACAAGGAGCGGAAATTGCCGTGAATGCACAAGCAAAGGGACTCAGAGAGAACGACAAGCTCAAGACGCACATTATCCTAAAAGACAAAAACGGTAGGACGGTTGCACAGAACACTGTGGAAAACGATGCGAAAGGAGATGTGGCAACGACGCTGAACATCAAGAATCCACAACTTTGGAGTCCCGAACATCCCTATCTCTACACGTTACAGATCTGCGTGAAACGAGGCAGTAAAACCTTAGATGCCACCTCACAACAGGTGGGAATCCGCACCATAGTCATTACGAAAGAGCACGGTTTTCAGCTCAATGGCATCACACGAAAGTTCAAGGGCGTATGTCTACACCACGATTTAGGACCTCTTGGTGCGGCTGCCAACAAGGCTGCCATGATTCGACAGATACGCATCATGAAAGATATGGGCGTAGATGCCATCCGTACTGCGCACAACATGCCTTCGCAAATGCAAATGCAGGTGTGCGACTCCATGGGGATGATGGTCATGGCAGAGAGCTTTGACGCTTGGAAAGAGCCAAAGGTAAAGAACGGTTACAATCGGTTTTACGATGAATGGTGGCGCAAAGACCTTACAAATCTGATTTTAGGGCATCGCAATCACCCATCTATCGTGATGTGGAGCATTGGCAACGAGATACCCGAACAAGCCAACCAGCAGGGCACAGAGCGTGCCAAAACCATGGTGAAATTTTGCCATAGCCTCGATTCTACACGCACCGTCACTTGCGGTGTGGACAATCCAGAGGGCAGCGCCAATTGCGGTTTCTATGCTGCCACAGACGTACCGGGCTTTAATTATCGTGTCTTCCTTTACGAAAAACTCATTGACAAGCTACCACAAGGGTTCTTGTTGGGTTCGGAAACATCGTCAGCAGTGAGCTCAAGAGGGGTATATAAATTCCCTGTAGAAGAGAAGAACATGGCTACCTACGATGATGGACAATGCTCATCATACGACGTGGAGAAGGTGAGCTGGGGCAGTTACCCCGATGAAGACTTTGCCAAACAAGACGATTTGCCCTACTCTATCGGTCAATTCGTGTGGACAGGCATCGATTACATCGGCGAACCCACTCCTTATTACAGCTATTGGCCCTCACGAAGCAGCTATTTTGCACCAGTCGACTTGGCGGGCTTGCCCAAAGATCGCTATTACCTGTATCGCTCGGTGTGGAACACTTCCTCTCCCACCCTGCACCTTTTGCCGCATTGGACATGGCATGGACGTGAGGGAAAGGTAACACCCGTGTACTGTTATACGAGTTATCCCGAAGCCGAACTCTTTGTCAATGGCAAGAGTCAAGGACGCATCAAGAAGAACAAGGCATCCAAATTAGACCGCTACCGCTTGCGCTGGAACAACGTAGTGTATGAGCCGGGCGAACTGAAGGTAGTGGCTTACGACGAAAAGGGCAATGAAGTGGCTCAACAAACCGTTCACACAGCCGGTGCGCCTCATGCACTCAAGATTGAAGTAGACAAGCAACAGCTCGCAAACGACGGCAAGGACTTGCTGTATTACACCATTAGTATGGTAGACAAAGACGGCAACCTCTGTCCCGATGCCAATGACCTGTTGCTCTTCGAAGTGTCTGGCGCTGCCCGTTTCAAGGCTGTCTGCAATGGCGACGCCACGTCATTAGAGCCTTTCCACCTCCCCAACATGCACCTTTTCCACGGCAAATTGGTGGTAACTGTGCAAAGCAACGGACTGAAAGGACAAGTGCATTTAACCGTCAAAGCCCCTAAATTTGGATTCGGCGCACATCACACACTATAGATGGAAAGAAGAGATTGTTCAAGTGGTTCACCACACTTCAACATATTTCCCCTATATTTAAGATTACGCAGTGCGTTTTGGACGCACTGCGTAATTATGCTTAACCTTACTACATAAAAACAAGAGCCATATCTTTGGTAATATTGAACGCTAATTATTCTCGCAGTCTTCAGCCTTTAATCCTTCGAATATGGTCCCCTTATAACCATAACCACTGATTTGAGCTACCTCATCAAGTCTGACAAGAGGACCTCTCATATCGGTAGATTGCAATCTGGTTGTGCAACTTCCTTGAAACACAGACTTGAAATCATGGCAATCACAGTTACTTTTGGAATCCGATATAAAACGGGATTTGTGTTAATAAATCGTAAATATTAGTTTGATTTTCAAAATATTATTCAATAATATCGATTATTTTTCATACTTTTGCAAAAGTATCACTATCACCTAAATCGTTATAGCTAATGCCACTGATTAAGAAAGTATCGATAAAAGATATTGCAGAGGCTGCGGGCGTTTCCACGACCCTGGTTTCGTTCGTTCTCAACGGAAAAGCAGAGGAATACCGCATCAACGCTGACACAGCGAAGCGCATCATGGATACGGCCGAGAGCATGCGCTACCGACCTAACATCGCAGCACAGAGCCTGCGCGGAGGGCGTTCGCGTGTCGTCGGTATCGTATTACCAGACATATCCAACCCTTTCTTCTCTTCTTTGGCGCGTCTGTTTGAAGACATGTCTGCCAATTTTGGCTACACTGTCTTTTTCGGCAGTTCAGACGAGCGTCCAGATCGCATGCGGAAAACGGTTGGAAACCTGATTAACCGCGGCGTAGATGGTCTGATTGTAGCCCCCTGTGAAGATACGGAAAGCTACCTTGTCAACGTGGCCAAAAATGATGTCCCGTTGGTACTCATAGACCGCTACTTCCCTGATACAGGCATTGGTTATGTGGGATTGAACAATTACAAAGCCACCTACGACGCAACCAACTATCTGCTCCGGTCAGGCTACCAAAGACCAGCGTTTATTGCCTACGACCTAAACCTGATCCACATGAAAGAACGTACACGTGGATACTGCGAAAGTATGAAGAACGCAGGGAAGGAATCGGTGAGCAAAGTGTTCTATCTACAACAAAAAGTTGTAGTAGACCAGGCTAACGAACTGATGAAACGCGTGTTATCAGCAGGTTTCGACTCACTCATGTTCGCCACAAACCTCATTTCACTTTCGTGCCTGTATGCCATTCGGACACTCAACGAGAATGAAACGAGTAAGATAGGACTGGTGGGGTTCGACGGCAACCCAGTATTCGACTTTTATGAGCGACCTATAGCCTATGTTAAACAACCCATGGATCAACTGGTGAAATACACGCTAGAGGCGCTAATGGATAAGATTAACGGAAAAGAGGCACCGTCCATGTTGATTGATGGAAAACTCGCTGTAACAGGTGGCAAAGGATTGCCTCATGCAGAAGACGTTACAACGTAAACCAAATAGGAGGTGTCGTTGGATGCAAAACAAAAAACTAAAAGGTTTCAGCTAATATTTAATTACCTAACATAAAAATATAACTATGGGAAAAACAAGATTGAATAGTGAGAATCCAAAAATTGGAATTCGTCCTATCATTGACGGTCGCCGAGGTGGCATCCGAGAATCATTGGAAGACATGACCATGAACATGGCCAAACGAGTGGCCGACCTGTACGCATCGTCATTGCGCTACAGTAACGGTGACCCTGTGGAATGTGTTATTGCAGACACTACCATTGGCGGTGTGGCAGAAGCAGCACGTGTTGACGAACAATTGAAAAAACAGGGAGTTGGTGTAATTTTATCGGTTTCTCCCTGCTGGTGCTATGGTTTTGAGACCATCAACATGGACGGGGATTTGCCAAGAGCCATTTGGGGCTTCAACGGTACAGAACGGCCTGGAGCTGTTTACCTTGCAGCGGCACTAGCCGTTCACAATCAGAAAGGTCTGCCTACATTCGGCATCTACGGTCGTGACGTACAGGATGTAGATAGCGAAGAGATTCCCGAAGATGTGAAAGAAAAGTTGCTGCGTTTCGCAAAGGCAGGTTTGGCAGTTGCCACCATGCGCGGAAAAGCATACCTATCCATCGGAAGCGTGTCGATGGGTATCGGTGGATCTATTCCCAACCCAGATTTCTTCCAGGATTATCTCGGCATGCGCAACGAATATGTCGATGCCAGCGAAATTGAACGACGTATCAAACTCGGCATTTACGACCACGAGGAATTTGACAAAGCCATGGCTTGGACCGAGAAGTATTGCAAAACTAACGAAGGAGAAGACCACAACCCCAAACACCTTATCTATTCACGGGAAGAAAAAGATGCAGTTTGGGAATATGTTGTCAAGATGACCATGATTTTCCGTGACCTGATGATTGGTAACCCCAAGTTGGCTGAAATGGGATTCAAAGAAGAGTCCAACGGCCACTACGCTTTGGTGGGTGGGTTCCAAGGACAGAGACAATGGACGGACTTCAAGCCAGACGGCGATTTCTCAGAAACCATCTTGAATAGTTCTTTCGACTGGAATGGAATTCGTGAAGCCTTTACGTTCGCTACCGAAAATGACACGCTGAATGGTGTTTCAATGCTGTTCAACAAGCTATTGAGCAACCGCGCACAGATCTTTGCGGACGTCAGGACATACTGGAGTCCCGCTGCCTACGAGCGCGTGACGGGACAGAAGTTGGAAGGCGACGCAGCCAACGGATTCATCCACCTGATCAATTCCGGCTCTTGCACACTCGACGGTTCTGGAAGACAAACAGAAAACGGCAAGCCTGCCATGAAACCTTTCTGGGAAATCCAGGAAAAAGAAGCTGAAGCATGCCTCCAAGCTACAACATGGTATCCATCAAACCGTGACTATATGCGAGGTGGTGGCTTTTCTGCACAGTTCCAAACCAAAGGTGGTATGCCGCTCACTATGTGCCGTCTGAACCTGATTAAAGGTCAGGGACCTGTTTTGCAGATAGCTGAGGGATGGAGTGTGGAATTAAACGACAAATCCTTTGCCGCCATCAACGAGCGTACTGACGCCATTTGGCCATCTACCTTCTTCGCTCCACGCCTGACAGGCAAGGGATACTTTAAAGATGTATACTCCGTCATGAATAATTGGGGAGCCAACCATGGAGCCATCAGCTACGGACACATCGGTGCCGACCTCATTACATTGGCGTCGATGCTGCGCATCCCCGTGTGCATGCACAATATTCCCGAAGAACAGATTTTCCGACCCAGTACTTGGACTGCTTTTGGTGAAGACATGGAAGGCAGCGACTTCCGTGCATGCAAAAACTTCGGACCCTTATACAAATAAAACACCTGGACAAGTGCTTGTTTGACAGGGCAAGCACTTGTCTACCTAAATACATACATGATGAAAAAACACATATTGCTGGCGTGCATGATCCTTACAGGATTAACAGCATGCAATGAACAAAAAGAAATAAAGATGGGAAGCTATGCATACGATGCCCAGTTCTTAAAAGATCACGGCATCAAATACGTGGAGTTAAAATCAAAAGATGGAAGTGCAAAAGTAATGGTCGTCCCCTCTTGGCAAGGCCGTGTGGTGACCACGTCTGCTGCTGGTGATGAAGGCAACAGTTACGGCTGGATCAACTACCGTTTCATTGAAGCTGGGAAACAAAGCGACCAGTTCAACCCTGTGGGTGGTGAAGAACGCTTTTGGTTGGGTCCTGAAGGCGGACCATACTCCCTATATTTTGCGAATGGAAAAGAGCAGGTTTATGACAACTGGAAGGTTCCTGCCGTCATCGACACCGAAACCTTTGACGTCGTAGAGAGCAATGATACGGTCATTCAATTCAAGAAAAGTACGTCGGTCAAGAATGCTTCTGGGACTGTTTTTGACCTAGACATCAACCGAAAAGTTTCGCTGTTATCCAAAACATCAATCGAACAACGGTTGGGTATTACATTTCCGACTGATGCCAAACTCGTGGCATACGAGAGTCTGAATAAGATTACCAATACAGGCAAGGAAGCATGGACGAAGAAGAATGGATTGATATCTATCTGGATGTTAAGTCACTTCAATCCAACCCCAACAACAACAGTATTCATTCCATTCCATGAAAATGCCGAAGGCAAGATTGTCAACGATGAATATTTTGGCAAGATTCCGGCCGACCGCTTGAAAACAAAAGATGGCATACTCTACTTTAAAATAGACGGTAAGTTGCGCTCGAAGCTGGGCATTCCCCCGATGCGCTCAAAGGGTTTGTGCTGCAGTTACGACTCAGAAAAGAAAGTGCTGACCATCTTGCGCTGCAACATGCCAGAAAAGCCAGGAGCCTATCTCAACGGACAGTGGGGAAAACAAGACGCCCCCTTTGCTGGAGACATGCTGAACGCTTATAACGACGGTCCTGTAGAAGATGGTTCTATCATGGGGCCCTTCTACGAAATTGAGACCTCATCGCCTGGTGCAGAATTGGCT
The DNA here is from genome assembly GCF_000177075.1 of Hoylesella buccalis ATCC 35310. Taxonomy (GTDB): domain Bacteria; phylum Bacteroidota; class Bacteroidia; order Bacteroidales; family Bacteroidaceae; genus Prevotella; species Prevotella buccalis. The sequence goes on along the minus strand of NZ_ADEG01000030.1, from coordinate 38,590 downwards.
GTGAACGAATCGCTTCTTCACAAGCAGGAGACCTTCCACATCCAAGCAGAGGAAGCCATCCTTGACCCGATTGTCGAAAAACTCTTTGGTGTCAATCTGGAAACCATCAAAAGTCAATTTCAATAACTATGTAATAGAAGGGCTCTTCCGGGCAAAGAGTCCTTCTCTAAAAAGCTTCATCAATCACCATAATACCAACACAATATGAGATATATAAAAAGAAGCGGAGTCATTGCAATGCTTATTTTGACAGGTTTGCTCCTGCCAAACAGTATGACAGTGGAGGCTATCGGCACACAGGATAACCCTGTGGCAGGAAATGCAACCTTCCAGACGACCCAACAACAAAAATTTGTTAGCGGAAACGTGACGGATGCAGAAACACAAGAACCTCTCATTGGCGTGAGTATCAAGATAAAAGGAACGAACATCGCTACAGTCACTGACGCAAACGGACACTACCAGCTACAGCTTCGAACAAGCCAAGACATATTGGTCTTCTCCTATATCGGTAAAAAGCCAGTTGAGACACAAACCAATGGCAGGGCGAGGCTGGATGTAGTAATGGAAAATGATGAAAATACACTCTCAGATGTCGTAATTTACACAGGATATCTTACACAGAAAAAAGCCGATTTGACAGGCTCTGTTGCCATTGCCAATCAAGCAGATATTGCCAGAGGAAACTCGGCCAATGCCATGAAAGGCCTCCAAGGGAAAATGGCTGGCGTACAGATTACAACCAACGGCGGCAATCCTGCTGAAAGTGTCAACATCCAAATTCGAGGACTTTCGTCACTGTCGGGAGGTATCAAGCCCCTTATCGTCTTGGACGGAATGCCAACAGAGGGACTGAACCTTCGTGACATTAATGCTGGTGACATTGAGTCTATACAAGTATTAAAAGATGCAGCTTCAGCCAGCATCTATGGGGCAAGGGCTTCTGGCGGTGTTGTTCTTATTCAAACCAAGAAAGGCAAGCAAGGCAAAACTACGATAGAATATCATGGAAGCATTTCTACTAACACCGTCATCAACAAGCCTCAGCTGATGAATGCTGAAGAATATGGTACAGCCGAATTCAGGGCACAGGCTTACGACGAGAAAGTGTACGGAACCGCCATGTCGTTACCTACAACTTATGACTTTGTATGGCACAGAGATGCGAACGGTTATGCCTGTCTTGATGCTGCTACACCGGCAGAATGGCTCACACCCGATAAGAAAGTAGCTGGTGTAAACACGGACTGGATGAATGAAATTTTTAGGACTGCAGTTTCAACAAACCATCAACTGACCATTTCATCAGGTAACGACAAGAGTCGCAGTTTGTTCTCATTGGGTTATTTCAATAACCAAGGAACACAAATTCATACATTCTTCAAGAAATATTCTATCAGAGCCAACTCTGAATATAACTTATTGCAAAACCGTTTGAAGATTGGAGAAAATCTGGCAGTGTCGTATCTACAGTACCGCGGCCAAAACGAGACACGCTGGGCTATGATCAATCCCCCTGCAGTCCCAGTCTATGACAAAGACGGAAACTGGGCTGGAGCTGCTGGCTTTGACGATTTCAGCAATCCCGTTCGCTTATTGGAAATGAACAAAAACAACGTCAATAACTACGTCAAAATTATCGGAAACATTTTCCTTGACCTCAATCTATGGAAAGGCTTGTCTGCCAGGACTCAGTTTGGCATAGACTATGGTAACGCCTACAGCAGAACCATTGATGGTATCTGGTCGGAAACAGGTGGAAGAAGTAGCGATGGCGAGAACTATGTGGGCAACAGCCAATCACACCCACTCAACTATGTATGGACCAACACGCTGACATATAACTTTACCAACAATCAACACGATTTGACAGTTCTTTTAGGACAGGAAAGCACAAGATACGTACAGGAGGGATTTTCGGCTCGCCGAGAAGGCGTTTACCTAGAGGACCGAGACTTTGCCCATATCGGTGTGACAACTGGCAAAAAATATTCACTAGGAAGTTCGGCTGACGAATATACCTACCTATCTTATTTTGGTAAAATCAACTATGTCTATGCAGGCAAATATCTCGCTTCTGCCACTATTCGTCGTGACGGTTCTTCCTTGTTCGGTGCGTCAAATCGTTGGGGAACCTTCCCGGCATTCTCTTTGGGATGGCGACTGAAAGACGAAAAGTTCATGGAAAGCGCAACGTTTGTTTCAAACTTGAAACTTCGTGCCAGTTATGGCACCAATGGTAGCGTGCAAGGACTGCCTAGAGGATATACGACAACACCGTTCACACCCGACTATTTTGACACATCTTATCCTATCAAAGGAAATGAGAACGGACATTTGGAATCGGGTTACAGAAGGCTGTGGTTAGGTAATCCCGACTTAAAATGGGAAACCACTACGCAGACTGATCTGGGCATTGATTTCGGATTTTTCGATCAAAGGTTAACGGGTTCGCTGGAATACTATTTCAAGAAAACCAAGGATATTTTGGTTCAGACACCCTATATTGCAGCAATGGGAGAAGGCGGTGAGCCATGGATTAACGGTGCCAGCATGAACAACCAAGGAATAGAAATGGAGCTCACGTTCAGAAACAAACAAGGTTCTGCTTTCGAATACGAGATTTCTGCCAACATAGGCACCTATAAAACAAAGCTGACAAGCCTTCCATCAAATGTTATCAACAAATATCCTGGTGATGGAATGAGAGATTTCGTATTGGACAAGACTCCCAACATCTTCTACGGTATGGTAGCCGATGGTATATTCAAGACACAGGAAGAAGTTGACAGACATGCCGAACAACCAGGAAAAGCCATTGGCAGAATTAGATACAAGGATTTAGATGGTGATGGCGTCATCAACGAACTCTATGACAGAACCTATATCGGCATTGCAGACCCAGACTTCTTCGGTGGCCTGAATGTTGACCTGCGTTACCACGGCTTTGACCTGAACGTGTTCTTCCAAGGCGTATTCGGTAACATGGTAGACAACGTTTGGAAACGAGAGAGCGACCTTTGGAATATCTCATTACCTAAGGGAAAGAACCATCCTGTAAGGCTACTGGACGCATGGTCATTCGACAATCCAGACTCAGATATACCAGCCATCACCAACCAAACGATAAACAACGAGAACAGATTTTCTACCTATTACGTTGAAAATGGGTCGTATCTCAAACTAAGGAATATAGAATTGGGATATACAATACCTCGCCATGCATTACAAAAATTATTCATCAATGAACTGAGACTTTATGCCAATGCACGGAATGTCTTTACATTGAAGAAATCTTGGGGAAATGATCGTTATACCAGCTTTGACCCAGAGATGCCTGGCTATGGCTATCTACAGCCATTTTCTCTTACATTTGGCATTAACTTAAAATTCTAATATAGCAATATGAAAAAAATAATCTTCATGATAGCAATGATACCCAGCATAATTGGACTCTGTAGTTGTACCGATTATCTGGATGTCAATCCCAAACAGGTATTGGACGACAACCTGCTAAACAAGCCAGAAGATGTCGACGGTTTTGTAACTGCCGCTTACGCCAGAATAACGGATATTCCTTCTTGGGACTCTCCTTTTGCCCCATGGTGGTCTGGCTCCATGCGCTCTGACGACTCCTATAAAGGTGGTGGCGGCACTTGGGATGGAGGAGACGGCTGGGGATACATGGAAACCTTTGTAAACCTCACACCCAACGGGTGGCCACTCGATTATCCATGGTATGTCTCATATCAAATTATCCAGCGATGCAACACCGCTTTACAGAAGTTGGAAGGAGTTACTACCGATGTCTTTCCTGCTGTAGACAGCCGTAGGGGTGAAATGTTATTCTTGCGCTCATTTGTCTATTTCAGACTAAAAGAATTCTTCAAGTATATACCTTATATTGATGAGAGTGTGAAAGGAACCACTGCAGACTTTGAGGCCATTTCCAACAGAGACAAAGCAAAAGGAAACGATCAATACCTGTGGGAACATATCTTGACGGACTTCAAAAAAGCTGAAGAACTGCTCCCAATAACACAAGAAGACAAAGGGCGCATCACCAAAAATGCTGCTACGGCAATGGTGGCTAGAATCTTGATGTTTATGGCTTATGAGCAAGACGACAGACACCAGGTCGTTAATATCAACAAGGAACGTTTGCAAGAAGCACTCACCTATCTGAATAAATTGACAGACCAAGAAGGAGGGGCATTGGACTTGTGCAATGACTTCGGAACAAATTTTGTTTCAGAATCTGACAATTTAACCAAAGAATCTATTTGGGAAATTCAATATTCCATCAATGATGACAGTAGAACTGGAGGCAAGATTAACCGCAGCGAAGGATTGAACCATCCATGGCAATGGGGCGGATTCCAATGTTGTGATTTCCATCATGTGAGCTATACCATGGGCAATGCATTTAAGACAGGGTCTGATGGTCTGCCCATGTTTGATACCTATAACAATGACTCGTATGGTGACTACATCAAGGGTACAAATGGTGAAGATGATAAGACCAAGATAGACCGAGGCAATAAAGCCTACTTTGACAAGTATACCTTCGACCCTCGGTTTAGTCATACAATCTGTGCACCAGGGCAGCCTTGGAAATATGACCCTAATTTGATCTTTAAGAGCCAAGGTATCAGAAACGGAGCTGAATATGGTTATTTGAAATCACTGAAAGAGTTGCCAAATCCTAAATGTGAATGCTTGCTGTATGATGGTTGGCAGTTCAATTCCATGAACAAACGTATGATTAGATATGACGAGATTATCCTATGGAAAGCAGAAGTGCTGATTCAACTAGACAGATGGGATGAAGCACTCCCCCTGATTAACAAAATCAGAACACGTGCAGCCAATAGTACAAGTCATTTGAAAGATGCAAATGGGAGATACATTCTTAATTACAAATGTGAAACATATAAGCCCGGGGTGAACTGCACTTGGGACAAAGACTTTGCGTGGAAAGCTTTACAATGGGAAAACCGTCTAGAAATGGCTTGTGAAGGACGCAGATTTTTCGACTTACAGCGTTGGGGAATCTTAGAAAGTACAATGAATAAATATTTTGCCATTGAGAAGAACAGATTCTCTTGGATGCAAAATGCAAGATTCACCGCTGGTCGGGATGAATACTTCCCTATCCCACAACCACAAATGAAATGGGCAAAAGGGAACTATGTTCAAAATCCTGGTTATTAATTTAAAAGGTAAAATTATGAAAGATAAAATAATAAAATATCTGTGTGCCTTGTTTGCAATCTTACTGATGGCGAGTTGTTATGACAGGGATATCATTGACAGTAAAGAATTTAATCACTTCATGCCACCTGTTGAAAATGTAACCCTTCAAGATGCAGACAACAGTGTAACGCTCTCATGGACTGTCCCTAAAGATATTCCAGAAGACATTGTAAGACCAGCAAGAATTGAAATACAAGTAGTTGAAAATGGTATCTATAGACAAAAGGTCACTTTGAGTGAAACGGATCCGAGCCATGCTGACATCAAAGTTGAAGCCGGAAAACCATACCGCTTCATCATTAAAATGGTCAGTTCTATCAAAAATGAAAATAGAGTGAAAGGAGAATCAGATCAAATCTATTCAAAAGGTGTCATTGTATCGAGATAATCACCGAATATTGCCGTGTGCAGAGTTAGGTGGATAGCCTAGACGTGAGATAGGCTATCCACTATTGAGAAAACATTTGTCCGAATCTTTTTTACTAAAATATAAACGATTATACGAATATGAAAAAATTCATACACCTTACATTTGGTATCGCCCTCTTTCTAGTTTCGTGCGGAAATTCAGAATTTGACACCTTGAAATGGTCTGAGGTGAAAGTATCAACGGTAGAGCCCACCCTTATACCCTCCATTGAAACAAAAGAAGTTACCGCTACCATACAAATCGAACCAATAGACGCTATCAATTATCTGGAAATATCTAAAGTGGGTGCAGAAGCATACACAGATCGAATAGAGGGGCACAAGTTAACTTCTCCTTTCCAGTATACGTACCAATTAACAGAAAATGACCCTGAACAGTTTGCTCTTGCTGTAGTGGCTTATTCTAAAGATGGGAGTAGGACACATCCACTTTTCCTAAAAATAGACAACAGGAAAGGAATGTTCATCAACAGCGTCACTCGTATCGCACGTGTGACAGGCACTCCCATGCCTGGAGAGACGTTCCCTTCACCCAACAAGACCTCTTCTAGGTGGAATGTAGGAGGGACAGACCTCGGTATTATTTGGGAAATGTCGCCTGGTAAATACGGACTTTTCTTTGGAGACACCTTCGGTGCAGATTTTAAGCCGAACCCGACCGCTCCCGGTCCGAATGGCACATCTTGGCGAAGCAACGTTTTGGCTTTCTCTGAAGATACTCAACTCGACGATGGGCTGATAATCAGTAGTATGGCAGCCGATCGAAACGGTAGAGCCAGGGAAATTGTATATGGAGGTAAAGATGGGTCCGGATTTGGTGACTGGACCTCTATTCCTACTGCTGCCATCAGGGCAAATGGTACCGACTACGTACATTACATGAATATTAAGAACTGGGCTGGTTGGATAACCAATTACTCCAGTCTCTACAAATCTAACGACAACGGGCAAACATGGCGTAGGTGTAATAGCGTACGATTTTCAGGAAACAGTAACTTTGGACAAGCTGCCTATTTCAAAAAAGACGGTTATGTGTACATGGTTGGAACTCAAACAGGAAGGAATCATGCTGCTTATCTTGCTAGGTTCAAAGAAACTGACATAGAAACACAGGCTGCATATGAATATTGGAATGGTAAAACCAAACAATGGGTCCGTGGTGACGAGGGTAGTGCCACCGTATTGATTCCAGGAACCGTTGGTGAAGCTTCACTCATCTATAACGAATCATTCAAGAAATGGATCATTGCATATTTCAATGAGGCACTCTATAACATTACATTAAGATCTGCTGACAATATCACAGGCCCTTGGACAGAGCCTATCGAACTAGCTAGCGGCAGAGACTATGCTCAACTCTATGGTTCATTCTTTCACCCTCTTTCTTCAAAAGGGCGCAATCTATATTTTACCATGTCTATGTGGTTACCGTACAACACCTTCCTCATGAAGGTGGAACTGGGAGGCATGGGCAACTAGAAATATAATTTATAGGACAGGAAAGAAAATGCTAAAGATATTAAAATATCTATACTCCATCACTTTTGTGTTCATTCTGACCATTCAAAGTGGCCCAACATATGCTATACATCCGGGGTGGGAGGAGAAAGAATACAATGACGTATATACAGGAGAAGCACTCAATTACATCGCATTTCCCATTGGGGGAATGGGGGCAGGAATGTTTTGCCTGGATGGAACAGGCTCTATTTCACATCTATCTGTTCAAAATCATCCCGACTTCCACAATACACCTTATACCTATGCTGCCATTCACGTCAAAGGAGTGAAGCATGGGACAAAGGTGCTGGAGGGTCAAGTTCCTTTTTGGAAAGTTTTTGGACCTACACAGAGTGGTATGGGACAAGGAGATAAGACATACGGCTTGCCAAGGTTCCAACACGCATCCTTTCAAGCAAGATTTCCTTTCTCTACCATCCAATTGAAAGACAATGAAATACCTCTTGTTGTCAAGATTACAGGCTGGAGTCCTTTCATCCCAACAGATGAAGACAACTCTAGTTTACCGCTGGGACTGATAGAATATCAATTTACCAACACATCTACCAATATATTAGAAACAACATTTTCGTATAACGCAAAAAACTTTATTGATTCCAAAGGTAACATCAAGGCAGCAAAAGGAGGCTTTAAGTTAGTCCCCCAAAACATCAACGAAGATCATGGAATGGCCATCTATGTAGATGATGCGAATGCACAAGTTGACTATTGCTGGTTCAGAGGCGATTGGTTTGACGCACAGTCGATTGCATGGGATAGAGTTTCTTCTGACCACATTACCACGAACATGCCTATCGAAGGAGTATCTCCAGGTGCATCCATCTTTGTTCCCATGACGCTTCAACCAGGAGAAACAAAAACCATCAGCATCAACTTCTGCTGGTTCTTTCCAAATTCTAACCTGACACGAGGCGTCGCAACTGTTACTGGCGAGGCTTTTGTAAAAGGGCCTTCTCAGGGTACCGAACCCTATCAGAACGACGTGACAGGTTTTATGGGCCGACAACTGCTCAACTCGTTCCGTGGCGGCGGGGATGCTGTTGTTGGAGAACTCGTATCAGACGAATTCAAAATCAACAGACGCTTTCTAAAATTTCTGGTAGGAGGTGGAAATCAACCCGAAAAGACATCCGTCAACTTGATTATTGATGGAAAGACGGTTGAAACAGCGGCGGGTACCAACTCTGAAGCTATGTCTGAGAGGATATGGGATTTGCAGGCTTATCAAGGAAAGACGGCAAAAATCAAGATCAGCGACTTAAGTGCCTACCCATGGGGACACATCATGGTCGATCAATTTGTCTTGACAGACAATAAGGATGAAAACCTTTCGTCACCCTCAAGTCAAGCGCTCGTCTTAGAAGATTTTGAGAAACCAACTTTAGAGGGTTGGACCTTTCAAAAGCCAAACAAACCTATTGAAGACTCAGGAATAACGGATGGTATCTACACCTACCGGCCATGGTACGCCAGCAAATTCAAGGATTTACAGGCAGTTATCCATTACTGGAATCAACACAAAGAACAGCTAAGGACTTCGACCGAGCTTTTCCGTGATGCCTTCTTCGATTCCACCCTACCCGCTGAGGTTCTCGAAGCTATATCGAGTAACCTGTCGATCCTCAAGTCTACCACCGTGTTGAGACAGCACGACGGACGCTTCTGGGCCTGGGAAGGATCTGAAGATGAGGTAGGATCATGTCACGGCAGCTGTACACATGTATGGAATTATGCACAGGCACTGCCCCACTTGTTCCCTGCAATGGAACGAACCATGCGCGAAACCGAATTCCTGGTCAACCAGAATGCGGAGGGACACCAGAACTTCAGGACGAACATGCCTATTTCACGTCCGTCACACGACTTCCATGCAGCTGCAGACGGTCAACTGGGAGGTATCATGAAAGTATATCGTGATTGGCGCATCTCTGGCAATGATGAATGGCTCAAGAGTTTGTATCCAGCTGTAAAAGCCAGTTTAGACTATTGCATTCGGACATGGGATCCCCATGAAAAGGGAAGCCTCACTGAACCTCATCACAATACTTACGACATAGAGTTCTGGGGAGCCGACGGCATGTGCACCAGTTTTTATACAGGAGCTTTGGAGGCATTTGTACAAATGAGTGAACATCTTAACAAACAAGCAGGAAAGTACAAGAAGCTCTTGAAGAGAAGCATTTCTTGCATGGATAAAGATCTTTTCAATGGTGAATATTATTTCCAAAAAACACAATGGACAGGGTTGGAGGCTAAAAGTCCCACCGAGATTCCATCATTTGGAAGTAACTACCGCCATGCAGAAGCCCAGGAGTTGTTGAAAACTGAAGGACCTAAATATCAATATGATACCGGTTGTCTCTCTGACGGCATCCTCGGCATGTGGATGGCATCGGTTTGCGGACTACCAGAACCGCTGAACCAAACACATGTGAAAAGCCATTTGAACGCCGTATACCAATACAACCTGCGCAAAAACATGTACAACCACTATAATACTCAACGACCCTCTTATGCCATGGGAGGTGACGGAGGCTTGCTACTCTGCACATGGCCCAAGGGCGCAAAACCTACATTACCTTTCGTATACAGCAACGAAGTGTGGACGGGTATTGAATATCAGGTTGCTTCACATCTGATCATGAAAGGTGAAGTAGAAAAAGGACTCGAAATAGTCAGGCTGTGCCGCAACAGATACGATGGCAGACGTCGCAACCCATTTGATGAAATAGAATGTGGACACTGGTATGCACGCGCCATGTCGAGCTACAGCATACTTCAAGCCTTAACAGGTGTAAGGTACGATGCGGTTACTAAGACCATGTACATTAACTCACAAATTGGTGATTTCAAATCATTTATCAGTACTGATACTGGTTTTGGAACCATAGAACTGAAAAACAACCAACCCTTATTACATGTAGTTTACGGACAAATAGATGTGAAAAAATATCAGATAGAACATAACAACAACCACTAATAAAATGAACCAACCTAATCAAAAAAAAGAAAAAGTATTGGGAAAAGGGATACTCTTTCCCTATATACTACTGACCACGCTCTTTTTCGCATGGGCCATTCCTAACAACTTGACAGATACCATGCTTGCAGCATTTAAGCGCATCATGAGTCTTTCTGATTCTAAAACTGCGTGGATTCAAGTAGTTTGTTATCTACTTGGCTATGGCTGTTGCGCACTTCCTGGCGCATTATTCATCAAGAGATTTACCTACAAGTCAGGCGTATTACTCGGACTGGGACTGTATGCATTTGGTGCACTAATGTTCTACCCTGCTAAAATTACCTCCGTTGTCAACATGGAGTTTAGCTTCTACATGTACCTACTTGCCATTTTTGTATTATTTGCTGGTCTTTCGATACTGGAAACATCTACCAACTCGTACGTCTTGGCACTTGGTCCAGAAAGTACGGCCACACGAAGGCTCAATCTTTCACAGTCGTTCAATCCCTTTGGTGCAATTACGGGCGTAGTTCTTAGTCAGATATTCATTTTGTCTCAACTGAATGGACTCACTGCCTCAGAACGTGCTCAGCTACCAGCAGAAAGTCTTCAAGCTATTCAAGATAGTGAGCTGAACGCTGTAACTATGGCATACGTTGTTCTTGGTTTCGTCATGATTGCTTTTTTCTTGGCTATTTACTTCACAAAAATGCCCCAACTATCTGAAGGCAACGGAAAGGTTGATCTTAAAGCAACCCTTAAACGGTTGTCTCACAACAAAAATTATGTGTGGGGTGTCGTTGCACAATTTTTTGATATTGGTGCCCAAATCGCTGTGTGGTCTTTCATTATTAGATATGCCATGCAGCAGCTCGATTTTGATGGTGTAATTGCGGCATTAGGTAATAATCCTTCTGCTGATATGGTTTGTCAAGCATTGCGCGAATTAGAACCTATCGCAGCTGGCTTCTACAATATTTGTGAAACAGTTGGACTTGACGGATTGTTGCCACATACCGCTGAACAGGCTGCGGCTACCTATTATATTATGTCTCTCATCCTATTTGTATGTATGCGCTTTGTTTGCACATGGCTCATGCGATATTTCAAGGCCTACAAGATACTTTTGTTCATGTCACTCACAGCGGTTGTATGCTGTTTTGGAGCTATTTTAGGAACAGGTCGTTTTGGTGTCTATTGTCTCATGGGGATATCTGGATGTCTATCACTCATGTTCCCAACTATCTATGGATATGGATTGAAAGGTCTGGGTGAAGATACCAAAATTGGAGGATCTGGCATGGTGATGTCTATCGCAGGTGCTGCCATACTAACACAGATACAGGGCATCATTTCTGATGAGACAGGAAGCATTATGACTGCCTATATTGTACCAGCTGTAGCCTTTTCCGTAATAGCTTATTATAGTTACTTTATTGCACGCAAACAAGAAATATCACAAAGATGATGGAACACAAAAAATATCAATATGTACTAGGTATCGACTTTGGTACCGACTCATGCAGGGCACTCGTGGTAGATGCCAGCAATGGAAAGGAAATAGCTGTAGGCGTAGCAGAATATCCCAGATGGAAGCAGGGATTATACTGTCAGCCTAAACTCAACCAATACAGACAGCACCCACTCGATTATATTGAATCCTTAGAAACTGCTGTTCATGAAGCCACGGCAGGATTGTCAGAGACTGAACGTCAGGCTATCGTTGGCATCACCGTCGACACCACTGGCAGTACGCCTGCCATTACCGATGAGCAAGGACAGCCACTGGCACTATCAAAACAGTATGCCGAGAATCCTGATGCAATGTTTGTTCTATGGAAAGACCACACTGCTGTCAAGGAAGCTGAACAAATTAATGAACTAATTGCTAAGCTGAATCTAAGTTTCAATCAATACTCTGGTGGTACCTATTCATCTGAATGGATATGGGCCAAGGTTCTACATATTTTAAAAAAGGAAACGCCACTTTGCCAGGACGCCTACTCATGGGTGGAACATTGTGATTGGATATCGGGACTGCTTGCTGGTCACATAAAACCAGAAACGATGCTTAGAAGCCGATGTGCAGCGGGGCACAAAGCCATGTGGCATGAAGATTGGGGACTACCGTCGAAAGAATATCTAAAGAAGTTACATCCTCAATTAGGTGAGATGCGTGAACATCTTTATCAGAACACCTACACTTGCGCGCAAATAGCAGGCAAACTAACAGAAGAATGGGCTACCCGCTTAGGACTAACTCCTGGTATTGCAATTGGCGTAGGTGCTATTGATGCACACATGGGAGCAGTTGGAGCTTCAGTTGCACCAGGAGTGCTTGTGAGCATCATTGGCACTTCCACATGTGACATTATGGTATCACCGAAAGAATCACTTAAAAATCCCTACATTCAAGGCATCAGCGGTCAGGTAGACGGTTCCGTGCTACCAGGATATATTGGTATTGAAGCGGGACAAGCAGCTTTCGGTGACATATTTGCTTGGTTCAAGTCAATAATGTCGTGGACACTCTCAGCCGCATCTAATAAGAATGAAGCCGAAAGCATGAAAAGACAGATTCTGACTCGGTTGACCCAGGAAGCAGCTAAGATAAAACCACATGCTGCAGGACTAGTGGCACTCGACTGGATGAATGGACGCCGTACACCTAACGCAGACCAAAATCTCAAAGGTGCTATAGCAAACATTACGTTAGGAACATCGGCTCCTGAAATCTATCGCGCATTGGTAGAATCTACTGCTTTTGGTCTGAAACGTATCATAGAACACATGCGCGAGCAAGGACTTGATATCAAATCCATGAATGCTGTCGGGGGTATCAGTAAGAAGTCACCATTTGTCATGCAAATCCTCTCCGATGTCACAGAAATGCCCATCAAGATTATTAAGTCAGAAAATGCCTGTGCCCTTGGCTCTGCCATGTTTGCAGCTGTCGTATCTGGCATTTACCCAACGATTGAAGAGGCAGAGAAACACATGATGTCTGAGGTTGAGAATGAGTATACTCCGAATCCCAAGTTGAAACCAATCTATGACCAGCTCTACCAAAAATACTTAGAATTAGGTCATACAGCAGAACAATTAATTTAGAATTATATTATCAATAATAAAAGACCAAATCAAAATGAAAACCAACATCACAAGAACAAAAGCATTGCTTTTCACTTTACTTTTTTGTATAAGTGCTGGTGCACAAGATTTTAATGGCCTCAACATGGGAATGGGCAATCTCTTCCGTATGTCGAAGGCAAAAACTCGCTCACTGAGTCCTGAGAACTTTAATGGCGCGAAAGGTGCTGGTGGCATGGCTGATCCCGTTAAAGACAGAGATGTACGCAACAAGGCTGTTAGTGCCCATGCTGCATCAACATTGGGAAAAGGCTGGAAGGTAAACCCATGCATTGACATTGATGCTGGTGAGACCATGGTTATTGCCGATATCGACGGTCCCGGAGCTATCCAACAGATATGGATGACACCCACTGGTGAATGGCGTAAAACCATTATCCGTATGTATTGGGATGGTGAGAACAACCCTTCTGTAGAGGTGCCAGTTGGTGATTTCTTCTGCGCTGGTTGGGGAGTGTATGCGCCACTGTCTTCTATGGCTGTTTGTGTTAATCCAGGCAGTGCTTTCAACTGTTATTGGCAGATGCCATTCAGAAAGCATTGCAAGATAACAATGGAGAATCGGGATAAGAAGCCTATGCGCCTTTACTATCAAATCAACTACACGCTGACAGAGGTACCTGAAGATGCGGCTTACTTCCATGCACAGTATCGTCTGTCTGACCCAACAGTTAAAGCAGAGCATACAATCCTCGATGGCGTCAAGGGACGTGGACAATATGTAGGTACCTACATGGCCATACAACCCACTAACAACGGCTGGTGGGGAGAAGGAGAAATCAAGTTCTTCATGGACGGGGACAAGACCTACCCCACCATTTGCGGAACCGGAACAGAAGACTATTTCTGCGGCTCGTACAACTTCGAGAACCAGAAGACGCACCAGTTTGAGGAGTTCTGCACACCCTACGCGGGCATGCACCAGGTGATTCGCCCCAACGGCGTGTACATCTCGCAACAACGCTACGGCTTGTACCGATGGCACATCCTTGACCCCATACGTTTTGAGAAAGACCTAAAGGTAACCATCCAAGACCTGGGGTGGCGCAACGACGGTACCTATCTCGATCAGAAGTCGTTCATATCGACCGTGGCTTTCTGGTACCAAGCTGAACCTCATGCTAAGTTTCCAACGCTTCCCGCAACTAGCCGTCTCGAAATAGCAGGACCACTATAATCGGAAGCTCCTATCAACAAGCAATTACAAATGCCAACATTAACGCTCCACAGCTAAGAGAAAGTGGAGATAATAATCTATTTATAATAAATTAAACAGTCATATGCGACATTTAAATCTAAATCAATATTGCAAGCGGCTGTCCGTGTTACTCCTTGGCTTCTTCATGGTGCAAGGAATAGCGTTAGCACAGAAGCCACGACTTGTCAGTGGTCGAGTCCTTGATACAAAAGGAGAGACCCTCATTGGTGTCACTGTAGCAGAAGAAGGAAATACAACCAACTCTGTCGTGACCGATGTCACAGGTACTTACCGTATCAGTCTCACCACAGCAAAACCTATTTTGAAATTCAACTACATTGGCTTCAAGGAGAAGACCGTCAATGTAGGAGCAGACAACGTCATTGACGTTGCCTTGGAAGAAGACATTTCTTCTTTGGAAGAAGTAGTCGTAGTAGGCTATGGTACCCAGAAGAAAGCGTCTGTTGTCGGTTCCATTGCCAACATTCAGCCCGAGAAACTAAACATGATGCCCAGCCGTTCACTCAGCAACAGTCTGGCCGGCTTAAGTCCTGGCGTAATAGCAGTACAGCGCAGCGGTGACCCTTGGTACAATAACTCAGATTTCTGGATTAGAGGTATCAGTAGTTTTGCTGGCAACACGCGTCCTCTTGTTCTTATTGATGGTATCGAACGCTCACTCAATGACATTGATCCTGATGAAGTAGCGTCGTTCTCCATTTTGAAAGACGCTGCTGCCAGTGCTGTTTACGGTGTACGTGGTGCCAATGGTGTGATTATGATTGAAACCAAACGCGGTGAGATAGGCAAACCGCAAGTTAACTTACGATTTGAACACTCATTCACACAGCCCGTCAAACTACCAGAATATGTAGGGAGCGTGAAATACCTCGAACTAATGAAC
Source organism: Hoylesella buccalis ATCC 35310 (assembly GCF_000177075.1). Taxonomy (GTDB): domain Bacteria; phylum Bacteroidota; class Bacteroidia; order Bacteroidales; family Bacteroidaceae; genus Prevotella; species Prevotella buccalis. The sequence goes on along the minus strand of NZ_ADEG01000030.1, from coordinate 23,170 downwards.
GAGATGTATCGAGATGAAGGAAAGGATCCAATGGTATCCGAAGCTGTTTTGGAAAACTACAGAAATCGCACGGACCCAGAGTTGTATCCAGACGTTAATTGGTGGGATACCATTGCAAAAGACTACGCAGACAACACACGTGCCACATTGAACATCTCGGGCGGATCCAAACTTTTACGCTATGCATTGGTTGCAGGCTACTTCAATGAAAACGGTATTCTGGAGCGTGACAAGAGACAGGCCTGGGACTCTTCTTTGAAAGTAAACCGATACACCGTCCGCTCGAATGTTGACATCAACGTCACGAACACAACAGTGGTACGGGTCAACATCGGTGGATTCCTACAAACTCGTAATGCACCTCCTGGAGACATCACTGATTTTGAGATGTTCTATCAGGCCATGCGAATTCCACCGTATGTACACCCCGCCATCTATGCTGACGGACGAATTCCACGTGTACAATACAAGCAGAATCCCTGGGCCTGGGCCACACAAAGAGGATTCGCGAAACTAAACCATAGTAAAGTTGAAGCACTCACCTCTGTTGAACAGGATTTGAAAGCCATCACCCCAGGATTGAGTGCAAGATTGACCTTCTCTTTCGACAAATTCGCAAGCAACTCTGTGGACAGATCAAAGAACCCCGACTACTATAATCCTGCTTCCAGTAGAGATTATAATGGAAACATCGTGACAAGCATCTTATCAAATGGCGAGCAATTCTTAGGCTATTCAAAAAAGGCCGACTGGGGCAACCAAAGTACATACTTGGAAGGCATGCTTAATTATAACAGAACTTTCAACAATAAACACGCTGTCAACCTCATGGCTCTGTACAACCAAAAAAATTACGATGATGGTTCTTTTTTACCATTCAGGACACAGGGTTTTGCAGGACGAGCTTCTTATACATTCGAAGATCGCTATATTGCAGAATTCAACTTTGGATACAACGGCTCTGAGAACTTCGCCCCCGGCAAGCGATTCGGATTCTTCCCGGCATTCGCAACTGGCTGGATTGTCTCACAGGAACCCTGGATGGAGTCTCTTTCCAAGACGATATCCCTCTTGAAATTAAGAGCCAGTTGGGGTAAGGCTGGAAATAGCGATATCAGCGGCCGACGCTTTGCTTACATCTCAACAATAGAAAACACAGGTTATTACTATTATGGAACAGATGGGCAGTTCCATCGTTTGGGCAGAGCAGAAGGTGATATTGGTGTGCCGGATTTGACTTGGGAAAAAGTGACAAAAACCAATCTTGGTCTAGACCTCGGTCTTTTCAACAACAGCATATCTTTAAGCTTCGACGTGTTCAAGGAATGGCGCAAGGATATCTTCATGAAACGAAAGAACATCCCCGCATCTGCTGGATTCAACCGTGCAGTGTGGGCAAACTTTGGTAAGGTAGAAAACAGTGGTATTGATTGTTCCCTGAACATTAACCACCGGTTCAACAGAGACTTTCAACTGACGGCACTGGCTAACTTCACCTATGCACATAACAAAATTACCGAATATGACGAGCCAGAGGCCATGAAAGGTACTTACCGTGCCAGGACAGGAAAACCTGTTGGCCAATTGTTCGGTCTTGTGGCAGAACGTCTGTTTGAAGAAAGCGATTTTGATGAGAACGGAAAGCTGAAAGAAGGTATTCCTACACAGAAATTCAGTGCCGAGAGTTCGCTCGGACCTGGAGACATCAAATATGTAGACCAGAATGGTGATGGTGAGATTACTGCCATTGATCAGACTGCGATTGGCGGAACCATTGACCCACAAATCGTATACGGTTTTGGAGCTACACTCAGATATAAACAATTCGATTTCGGATGCTTCTTTTCTGGCGTTGGTAAACAATATCGTATTTTGGGGGGAGAGACCTGGTTGCCGGCTTCTTCCATCGGTGCGGGCAACATCTGGTCAAATATAGATGACAGATGGACCAAGAGTAATCCCAGACAGGATGTATTCTGGCCGCGCATGAACGAGTTGACCATAGACAACAACAAGCAAGCATCAACATGGTGGTTGAAAAATATGAGTTTTCTCCGCCTAAAGAATGTTGAATTGGGTTATACTCTCCCACGCCATTGGAGTGAAAAGATTGCCATGAAGGATTGCCGCATCTTCTTAAGAGGAAGCAACCTTCTTACCTTCTCTAGTTTTAAGATGTGGGATCCAGAAGTAGGAACCACCGACGGTTTGAAGTATCCAATGATGAAAGCCGTATCTGTGGGCATCACCTTTAACTTTAACAATTAATCAAACAGAACAGTTACTATGAATATAAAGAAATATATTTTCAAGGCTTCTGTTGTTTTAGTTTGTCTGTTGGCAACGTCAAGCTGTGATTATCTTGACAAGCAACCTGACGATCAATTAACAATGGATATGATTTTCTCGGACAAGATCCGCACAGAAGATTGGCTGGCCAGTGTTTACTCATCGATACCAAGTCCTATATGGGGGTACATGAAAGATCAAGGCTACAACATCATGGGCGATGACATTGTGATTCCTAATGAATGGACTCCCTATGGATGGGCCAATGTGTATGCATTTACAACAGGAAACTGGAGTCCTACTTCAGGTTGGAATGCCAATTATTGGGTAGAACTGCCAAAACGTATCAGAACAGCTTTGCAGTTCCTGGAAAATGTACGTGTCATCCCCTCAGATGGATTGACAGAGAACTATGTCAACCAATTGAAGTATGAGGCGCGTTTTCTCATTGCCTATTACTACTCGTTAATGGTTGAGACCTATGGTGCTGTCCCTTTCAATCCAGACAAACTCTATTCTATATACTCACCTTCTGAGGAAATGATGACCGAACAAACCCCAGCTGACGTCATTGTAGATTGGATAGACAAAGAACTTTTAGAGGTTTCTAAACATCTACCCGCCGTTTACGAAAGTGACCAAGATTGGGGACGCGCCACGTCTGTGATGGCTCTGGCCATGCGCGCCAAGACTTTACTGTTTGCAGCTAGTCCTCTTTTCAATGGAAATACAGACTATGCTGACTGGAAAAATAAGAGTGGTGAGAATTTAATTAACCAAACTTACTCTTCCGAAAAATGGCAGCGTGCGGCTCAGGCTTTCAAAGAAATGATTGACTTAGCAGAAGCAAGCGGATATGGCTTGTATTACGAATACAACGCCGGTGGCTCTATTGATCCTTTCATGTCATACTACAATATGTCACTCAAACGATTCTCGGACGGTAACAAAGAGATTGTATTTGGGCGCCCAGAGAATAAAGACCTCAATAGTTGGCAGGCTCACCATCTGCCCAAAGGCGTTCGAGGCAATGCTGCCATGAATATTACTCAAGAGCTGGTCGATGCTTTCTTCATGGCGAATGGAGAAAAACCAATCCTGGGTTACCATGAGGACGGATCTCCCATAATTAATGAGAAATCAGGATATACCGAAAGGGGCTTCTCGGCTAAAGATGAGATGCGCCATACCAAATGGCCTGGTGGAGGCCCGGTAAACAAGTTCAAGGCTGAAACTGGCGAAAGTCCTGTGACCTTGGTTGGTACTTACAATATGTACTGCAACCGCGAACCTCGATTCTATGTATCCGTCATTTTCAACCACGAATGGATGGGAGTGATCAACCGTCAGGTAAACAACTTGATGGGCGCTGGTCAGGATGCAGCGAATAGTTTCGACTCACCTTGGACTGGATATAATATCAGGAAACAAATTCCTTTGGATATTTACCCAAAAGAAAACAAGCACAGATACCAGCCAGGAATTCTCTATCGTATGGCTGATGCTTATCTCAGCTACGCTGAATGCCTAAACGAAACCCAAGGCAAACCTTCGGCAGAAGTGTACAAGTATGTTAATCTCATCAGAGAGCGGGCTGGCTTGCCAGGCTTGAAAGAAGGACTTTCTAAGGAGCAGATGCGAGAGGCTATCCAGCACGAGCGCCGCATAGAGTTCAACTGTGAAGGCGTACGCATTGAAGACTTGCGTCGATGGAAATTAGCGGAAAAATATTTGAATGCACCGGTTTACGGAATGAACCGAACGGGTTCTGTAGCAAGTGACGACCCCAACAATCCCAAGGCATACTATAAACGCTGGTATTGGAAACCACGTATCTTCACCAAGAAGATGTACATGATGCCTGTTCCACAGACACAAATGGACATCAACACTAACTTAGTTCAAGCCCCTGGTTATTAATCTTTTAGAAAAACAGTTATGAGACATTTATATTATCATTTGACAACAATCTGTTTGCTATTGATAGCAGTCTTCAGCTCTTGCTCTGACAGCGAGGACGTAAGGCCAAATGTAGACAGATTTCTCCGACTGCAACACACATCGATAACGATCAATGTCGGAGAGGAATATTTGCTCAAAGCATCCGTAGATACATTAGCAGGAAAAAACTATCAACTCGTATGGTCTGTGGGCAACAGCAGTTTGGCGTCGATAGAAAAAAGCGACCAGCAAATGGGTCTGATCAAAGGCCTTCAGCCTGGAACGACAACCATCAAGGTGGAAACTGACGATCACAAATTGATGTATTTTGCAGATTTGACAGTCTTGGAAGGTGCACCCTCCTTAAAACTTTTGACTATTGGAAGTGGCCTTGCCAATCAATCTGCAAACGAAGCCTTGGTACAGATGGCTAAAGCAGCAGGCCATCCTATGGTGGTATGCAATATCTTTGAAGACAAAGCATCCTTATCCAAACACTTGAGAAACATTGCCAACAATGCCAATGCGTACGACTACAAACGTATTGACGAAAGGCTCAATGCCAACAATCAACGCAATCAATCATTAAGAGATGTTGTAAACAATGAAAATTGGGATTACATTGCCATTGAAGAAAGTGCCGATTCAGCAGGATTTCAAAAAGGCTACAAGGAGGTTTTGCCAGAGTTGATCAAGCAACTCAAGGAGTGGTCAACAAATCCAAATTTGAAGATTCTCATTCATCAACCTTGGGCTTACAGCTCTACGGCCACTACTCCGGGATTCAAACAGTTTGATAATGACCAATTGAAGATGTTTAACAGCATTGTTACAGCAACCCAATCTGCAACCAATCAAGTCACTCGGATTGTTCCTGTGGGAACTGCTATCCAGAACGCACGAACTACCTATCTGGGAGAAAGTGTGATTAATGGCGACATTGAGTTAAATGCTACATCTGGACAATACATTGCGGCCATGACATGGATAGAAGCGTTATTTGGCATTGACGTGAGTGCATCTCCTTTGATGATTCCCCAAATGTCTGAATATGTCAATAACCTGTACAAGTTATCGGCTCACAATGCTATCATTCACAGCAAGCAGGTGATAGACATGGTAGATTTCAAGTCGGCAAACCCATTCATCTTGGATCATCCTATCTATATTGACTTTGGTGATAAAGCTACTCCATTACCATTCAATAGTTTTATTGATCCGGAAAAGCCAGTGAGCAACTTGATTGATAAAGCAGGAAATAGCACCTATTTTAACATCGAAGCGACAAGCGCTTTCGGAAAGCTAAACAGAAGAGAAATCTCTAACACGCTGGGATTCCCTGAAAGTGTATGTCAGGACATGTTCTTCCGTGACGGCAGAAAACCAGGACAGGGAATAGGTTCGTTCAAAGTAAGCAACATGAATACCACCAAGAAGTATACCTTTGTTTTCTATGGTGCCATCAATGATAAGAACACAGGTACTCGCTTCAAAGTGAGAGGCGTCAATGAAGGTCAGATGGACTTGTCTAACGACTACAATAAGGATAAACTGGCCATCATTGAGAACATCCAGCCCAGACAAGATGGTACGGTAGACATCGAACTGACCATGGCACCATTCAATACGCAGTGGGGCGGATTCTTCGGTGTTAATGCTATGATTATTGTTCCAGAAGGCTATTCAGGCTCCTACTAAATCTTCATTGATTGGATAGGATTGGTTGCACCGTCGGCAATATTTTGCCACTGATTACGTTCTTGTAACAGCGACAAGCTTATATATGTCGACGGTGTTTTTATTTTCCAAAATAACATTATTGATTTATAATTTCAAAACATGACTAAATTATTCAAACTATTCAGCCTTGCGTGGCTATTGTTCGCTCCATTGACTGTCTTCTCACAGGAAAAATATCGCTGGGCGGACGAACTATCCTTGTTAAAAAGCATTGATAAGCTACCGCAATACCGCACAGGATCTTACGTTGAATCCTTCTCCAGCTACGACCGTACCCACGGAAACGATGATGGGTTCGCAGGAACCTATTCGTTTCTTCGCAAAGAGGGCGACAAGCTGGTTATTGCAGAGATGAAAGGACCGGGAGTCATTGACCGCATTTGGACTCCTACGCCCAATGAGACCATGCTTTATTTCTATTTTGACGGTAACAAGAAACCTGGACTTCAAATAAAATTCTCAGATCTCTTCTCTGGCAAGGTTTATCCCTTCGTCAAGCCTGTCTGCGGAAATGAGGTGGGTGGATATTATTGCTACGTACCCATCACATACAAAAAATCGTGCAAGATAGTATACGACGGGCCCAAGCTGGAATTTATCCAGATAGGCTACCGCAACCTGACAACCAAGAAGGTGGAAACCTATAACGGTCAGTTTACACAGCAGGACAAACAGCTCTTGCAAGAGGTTTGCGACCTATGGAATGCCAATGAATACAAAATGAGTCTTTTCACACAAGGTAAATCGTCTGACATCAAGACCATGGAGAAAGAAATTACCCTCCAGCCAGGCGAAACTGTCAATTGTTTCTCCCTTGACACGCCGGGCCGCATCGTCGGCATGGAGATTGATGGCGGAACAGCCTTAGAGGGTGATAACAAAGATGTCATCCTCTCAGCTTCATGGGACGGCGAATCCATCGAGGCCATCTACTCACCCTTGCAAGATTTCTTTGGCTACGCCTTTGGACGAGGTGCCATGCGCAGCTTACTCATGGGTAAGCAAGGTAACAACAACTATTGTTTCCTGCCCATGCCCTTTGACCATTCGGCTAAGGTGAACTTGATATACAAAAAACGCAACGAGTACCAGCCTACCATCATCGCAAAGGTCAAAATTCATTACAACCAACAAGGCAGAGCCAAAGATGAAGGAAAATTCTACAGTGTTTGGAGCCGCCAAAAGACACCGATTGGAACCTATCACACATTCTTGCATACAAAGGCGAAGGGACATTATGTAGGTACCATCTTGCAGTCACAAGGACTCAGACCTGGCATGACCCTCTTCTTCGAAGGTGACGACAGCACCCATGTAGATGGTAAGATGCGCTTGCACGGAACAGGTTCTGAAGACTATTTCAACGGTGGCTGGTATGCACTACTCGACAGGTGGGACCGTGGCATCAGCCTTCCAATTCACGGTTCACTCGACTACTCGCTGCCCATGGCTCGAACAGGAGGATACCGTTTCCACATCAGCGACAAGATGTCGTTCGAGAAAGAAATCTATCATGGCATGGAACATGGTGGACAGAATAACGATTTTCCAGTAGACTATATATCGGTGGCTATGTTCTACGCAGACCGTCCGCTCACCACGAAGCAGGAGCCGCAAGGTGAACTGCTGAAGGTATATAAGCCTACCACCCACATCTATTTCCCGCAGCTCTTCGAGATGACCATTGGGGGCGATATGAATATTTCGTCCGACCATGGAACTGTGATGACAACCAACAACCAAGGTGAAACGCGCATTATGCTTTCGCATGTACCAGACGGTAAATATAAGGTGTTAATCGATTATACCACGTTCCCCGATGGTGCAGATTTCCAAGTGTGGCAACGCCAGAAACAGCTTTCTGACTGGATTTCGGCCAAAACTGCTGAACGTGAAGAAAAGAATCGCTTGCATGTGGGTGACATTGACCTGACACAGCAAACCAACTCTATCACCTTCCGCGTGAAGAAGAATGGCGGAACCAGTAAGTTCGGTCTCAGATTGATTACGCTCGAGCGAGTAAATTAACACACATGCATACCACACAAATTGCATTCCGAAAAGCTACAACCGCAGATTTGGAAGAGGCGTGGACACTCTTGGACACGGCTCGCAACCTCATGCTGACCAACGGTAGGAAACAGTGGACAAAGGACTACCCCTCACGAGAACTGATTGAGAATGATATTGCCGGAGGTGACGCCTACATCCTTACCGTCAATGGAGAGGTAGCCGCATACGCCAAACTTGCTGTGAACGGAGAACCCGAATATGCTCATCTCGAAGGTTCTTGGCTCAGCGAACAAGACTATGTGGTGATTCACAGGCTTGCCGTTAGCCCCCGTCACCGAGGACATGGACTGTCCAAACGCTTCTTCCACGAGGCCGAGAAATGGGCTGCCTCGCAAGGCGTTCACAGCATCAAGGTAGATACCAACTATGACAACGTTGAGATGCTGAACATCCTTCCACACCTGGGCTACACCTATTGTGGTCAAATACACTATGGTGCCAAAGGCGACAGAAAGGCTTTTGAGAAACTAATTTCAAGCAACATCTAAAAGCAAAAGAAGTGAAAATTACATGATTGCTTAATGAATGTACAATAAAGATGTTTTAATATGTCTTCGAAATATGACAAGGTTATTCGGGAATGCACTATTAGATAATAGAATTTAAGGTGTTTGACAAATTTTACTTCTCATACTTTTATCTATCAATAATGAAGTAGGCATATTTTTACGCTTTATTAACAAACTGCAATCGTTAAAATTTGTCCCATTTGTTTTGTAAATGATATTGAATAACTGCCAATTAGAAATAAAGAATTTTCTTGACATGATACCCTTCTCTCCTTGGCGTATTTGCGAACAACCTTGAGCTTGGTCGCAAATACGCCAAGCATGAGCGACTTTTGTATGTGATTGATAAACTGGTTTTTATAAATCTCCTTTGTTGTTTTTCAATCTTTTATGACGACTTTCTTTGCCAAAAGCATTGATTTAAGTGCCTAATGTGTATGCCTTTGCGGGTCAAAGGCATGTTGGTAAGCAGACAAAATGATGGCTTTTATCGCTTGAATACCTCTTTTTAGTGTAAATAATCGAGATTACGCACAAAATAACTGCTTGTTTGCGGTACGTTTGCCTATTGTTTTTTTTCTAGATTGAAAGTTTTGAAGTGCCGTTTTTGGGGCCGTTTTTTGATAAAATATTCAACAAATTGGCGTGCCGGTGTAAACCTTTTGAGTAGCAGCAAGCACTGCAAGCACGGCACTTTGCCACAGGTTGGCAACCCAAAACCTCGTAGCCTAACCCAGTTGATGCACATAGCCCAGCTGCGATTGAAATTCGTTGTGTATCTCTGCTTACAATGGTACCATAACGCTTCATCAACGTGAATTTATCTTTCTTTGTATCGCCTGAAGATTCAAAATCTATTTTTATAAATCGATGTACATTTTAATATTTGGGTATATATAAAAGTAATAGTAGCATAATGTCATGCGTTCAAAACTCTATTCTGATTTATCCCGAACTCAAGTTATTAGCATGTTTATTAGAATCTGTTTCTGATGTGTCAAATACCGTAGGTGTATATGGCACTTTTCATAAGCATTGGGATACACGAGCCCTAAAGTCTATAATTTTCAGCAGGAATGATTCCAATAATGGTATCTTCGAAAGAATAGAAAACCAAAACGATAAAATTGAAAATATCATTTAAGATGTTAAATGTGATGTTTTATATCTTAATCCTCCATACACAGAACCAGTATGGTACACTGTATCATTTGCAGGAAACACTTATACTTAGTCGAACCTCAAAAATGCTATCTCGTCTTTTTGAGAGTCTACTATGTGATTTTTGAAATATGTCAGTTATAAACAATATTACAGAACAAAAACACAATATTACCCCTGCAAGCCTAAATAATATTCTAACTTTGCACTGTGCTAATAAACCGAAACTCTGAATTTATGAGAAAGACAAAATTCTACCTGTCATCTTTGGCACTTATCCTTTCACTAAATCTTAGTGCCGCAATACAGCCAAGACCGGAATACCCACGCCCACAGTTTGAGCGGGCGGAATGGATCAACCTCAATGGTGACGCATGGACCTATCAATTTGATTTTGGAAAAAGCGGAATGGAAAACAAGCTGTTCAACTCCAAAGGAATTGGAAAAAACGATATCTACACCTACGACCGGGAACGGAAATTTGACATGCACCGCATCAAAAACATCTTCTCCAAGAGCCGTGAACAGGCCAAAAAGGAAGTTGCCGACATGCTGAAAAAACACTAATTCCAATTAGAAATGCAAATCTTACCGTGTAGAAAAAAGTGAAAAACACCGCAAAGATTTGCCTTGTAGGCAAGGACGAATGATGAAAACCTACCTTATTATAAATAATCTAAATGTTTGCTTTACTTAAAGAACATAAAAATATATAAATGAATTATCTTTCAAATTGTAGTATAAATATTTTTAACCTTCTAAACACTTATAACAAATGAAAAGGAATCAAGGTCTAAAACCAAGGTTGCTTTTGGCGTCATTGTTCCTATTAGGGACAAATCTGATGTCGCTATCTGCTTTGGCATCTAATGATGCCTTACCGCGAACAGCACATGCACATAATGCCAGCAGCTTAGGACAAAACGACAAACGAGAAGTTAAAGGATTCATCGGTGATGAGAATGGTGAACCTATCATTGGTGCAACTGTTCGGGTGCGTGGCACTTCGAACGCAGCCATTACAAACAGCGACGGTACATTTATTATACATGCCGTACCAAACGCTATTCTTGACATCGCCTACATCGGCTATCAGGAAAAGGAAATCAGTCTGAAAAACCGCACGTTCATTGCCATTTCCCTGTACCCTGCCCACAATGAAATTGATGAAGTTGTGGTCGTGGGATTCGGAAAGCAGAAGAAAGAATCACTGGTTGGTGCTGTACAGGCTGTAAAGCCGGAAGACCTAAAAATGACATCGAGCAGCTTGACGACTTCATTTGCAGGAAACATTCCTGGTATCATCGCCCGTCAACAAAGCGGTGAGCCTGGTTACGATAATGCCGAATTCTACATTCGTGGCATCTCGACCTTTGGTGTGAACAAGAGTCCTTTGGTGATTCTTGATGGTGTAGAAATCAACACAACCATGTTGAACAACATTCCGCCAGAGTCAATCGAGTCGTTCTCTGTGCTCAAGGACGCCACTGCAACATCCTTATATGGTTCGCGCGGTGCCAATGGCGTTATCATAGTGAACACTAAGCAAGGTGAGCTGTCGGAGAAGATGCAGGTGAAAGTTCGGTTGGACAACACGTTCTCTTCTCCCACAATGGTACAGCCAATGGCTGACGGACCTACTTATATGCAAATGTTCAATGAAGCAGCCTACAACGAGGCTAAGGCTGTGGGCAACGCATATACCCCTTTTTACAGCGAAGACCGCATTGCCAAGACACGCGAGGGAGCCAACCCATACCTGTTCCCGAACAACGACTGGCATGATCTGTTGTTCAAGAAGATGACCATGAACCAGAACTTGAACCTCAATGTTAGGGGCGGTAGCAAGATACTGACATACTTCCTGAATGCCGGCATATTCTACGAGAACGGTATCATACGTCAGCCCAAGGAGACACAAGCGTTGGACGTAGGCATGCGAAGCCGTAAATATCTATTCCAAAGCAACGTTACGGCCCGCCTTACACGTACGACAAAGATTGGGTTGAACATGAATACGCAGCTGTTCTACTATCATGCACCCAAAGAGCAGGTCAACGACCTGTTTTATTACACTATGCGCGTGTCACCCGTAAGCTTCCCACCAGTGCTCCCCGCCCAGGAAGGTGACACTTTCGTGCGCTATGGTATGAATGCTCGCCAAGGTGTAGGCGGTTTGCAAATTAACCCATACGCTCGCTTGAGCTCAGGTTATACTGACCGCAACTATGTGTATTCCACAACGGCATTCAATATAGACCAGGATTTAGACTTTGTAACACCAGGACTTAAAGCCAGCGGATTGGCATCGTTCTATAATTACAGCTTCAACTGGTTGGATCATTGGACAGTACCGTTTTACTACAAAGTGTCCGATGATTACACCGTGGACGAGAACGGACAATACATTTTTGACAGCACCACCATTGGCGATCCAGGCCAGCCTTACCTGCAATCCAACTCCGGCAGAGACCCCACCACGACAGTATGGTCATTGCAAGGAAAAGTGGATTACCAAAGACTGTTTGGCAAGCACGATGTGAACGCCACCTTGGTGTACCACATGAAAGAAACCAAGAAAGTTAAAAACGGCGGCGGAGAATACGATCTGTTGCCTTACAGAGAGCAGGGCTTAGCTGGTAGATTTGCTTATAACTACGACCACCGCTATCTGTTGGAGGCCACATTTGGCTACAACGGTTCGGAAAACTTTATGAGTGGCAAGCGGTTTGGTTTCTTCCCAGCTGTCGCAGCAGGATGGACCATCTCTAATGAAGCCTTCTTTAAACCAGCCAAAGCCTATATTCACAACCTGAAGTTACGTGGATCGTATGGCCTTGTGGGTAACGATGCCTTGCAAAACCGTTTCCCATACATCACCACGGTGAACATGTTCTCCAATGGTGCTTGGTGGATAGGCAATGGCTACGAAAACATCAAAGTGCCCAATATCACTACCTATGGTAACCCATTGGCAACATGGGAAAAATCGAAGAAGCTCAATGTGGGTGTGGATATGAACCTGATGGGCTGTCTGGATATCAGCTTCGACTATTTCAACGAGTCGCGTACAGGTATCTTCATGCAGAGAAACTCCGTGATTTCAATGTCAGGATTTGGAAGAAACAAACCTTGGGCCAACATCGGAGCAGTTAAAAACAAGGGCTTTGATATGAGCCTGGCCTATACAAAGGTGCTTAACCGCGACTTTACTGTCAAAGCAAACGGTAGCCTGACATACGCCCACAACGAAATGACCGATGTGGATGAGCCACAAAACGTGCCCGCCTACTACTCTCGTTTGGGACATCCCATCAATAGTATTCGCGGTTTCGTAGCCGAAGGATTGTTTACCTCACAAGAGGAAATAGATAACTCGCCCAAGCAAGAGCTAAGCGCATACACTGTGGGTGACATCAAATATAAGGATCTCAACGGAGACAACAAGATAGACCAAAACGATGTGACAACCATCGGCAATCCGGAATTGCCCGAAATAATCTATGGTTTTGGAACCACCATCACCTACAAGAAGTGGGATATGTCTATGATGTTCCAAGGAGCCGGGCGCGTGAGCCTGATGATGAGAAACATTCACCCCTTTGTAGACAAGGATGGAGACGGACTGGGTATAGCCCAATATATCGTAGACAACCACTGGTCAGAGGCCAACAACAACGCCAATGCGGCCTATCCACGCCTAACTCAATCATTTGTGAACAACAACGTGGAACCCAGTACATTCTACCTGCGGGATGGCAGCTACCTGCGACTCAAAACGATGGAAGTGGGATTCACGCCTACTAAGTGGATGCGAGTTTATGTAGCTGGAACCAACCTTCTCACCTTCTCACCATTCAAGACGTGGGATCCGGAAATGGGAAGTGGTAGCGGTTTGAGCTACCCATTGCAGCGAACATTCAAGATTGGCGTACAATTTCATTATTAATTGAAAAAATACAGAACAATGAAAACTAAATCATATATTAAAATAATGCTCACCACCATTCTGGCGGGAACGCTGTCGGCATGCGATTTCCTTGACGTGGTGCCTACAGGCAACGCCACCGAAGCCGATATTTACAAGACACAAACCCAAGCAGAGCGTATGGTGGTGGGCTGTTATAGCGAGATACCCGATTTCATGCAGCCGCAAAAGGGGTTTCCCGGCTTGATGGGGTCGGATGAAATGGTCGTGGGACACCGCGGAACGACACGCTGGTTCCACTATAAGAGCTTGATGAACGGCGATGAATCGTCGTCCAGCACCTACTTTGCGCTGTGGAGCAATACAGCGAACAGCTATCCGGTAGACGCACAGAAGAAAGATATTTGGGGTGCCATTCGCAAGTGCTACAACGTGTTGAACAACCTTGACAAGGTGCCAGACATCACCAAAGAGAACATAAATCTATGGAAAGGTGAGGCGCTCTTCCTCATAGGCTATTACCATCAGATTTTGTTGGAGTTTTATGGCCCAATATTCTTGGCCAAAGAGGAGTACTCGCAGAATGTTGAAAACAATCAGATGCGCGTACCATACGATGAGTGCGTGGAATTTATTGCCAAGAAATACGATGAGGCTGCCAAGCTGCTTCCTGCCATTCGAACCAATGGCGAGAAAAACAGAGCAACCTCAGCCACCGCACTTGGTTTCAAAGCACGCTTGCTTTTATATGCAGCATCACCATTGGTCAATGGCAACACAGAGTTTTATGCCAATTTCAAAAATCCGGATGGAAAGCCATTGATGAATTTGACATACGACCGAGAGAAGTGGAAGAAAGCCATGGATGCTGCCGAGGATGCTATCAAGCTATGCGAGGCTAATGGTTACAAGTTGTATGGCGGTAGCACAACCGACTGGTTTAAGGGCGGCACAAACTATCACGAGGCCTTTGTTGGTCCAAAGACGGGCAGCTTTAACAACTGGGACGAGATACTCTTCGGCATAGCCAATCAAGGAGAGATTAGCTATTGCATCAAGAATTTCGCACCGCGTGTAGGCTTTGACAAATACAACCGCAATGGTTTTAGAGGATATGTATTCCCCACATGGAGTTGCGTAACCCGATACTTTACGTTGAAGGGTTTGCCCTGGGAAGACGACCCAGACACAAAAAACCTTAAGCCCACTGACATTGTGCAGTCTCCATTCTTTCCCAAAGAGCAGACTTCTGCCTACCATGCGTTTAGAGAGCCGAGATTCTATGCTTCTATCGGATTCGACCGTGGACCATTTGAAGTCAACAATGGCACGATTATGCTGAAGTGTCGCAGGGGTGAGCCTCAACAGGAAGATGGCATAAGAGGCAACGAGTATCAAAGCGACAATGGCTATTTTTGCCAAAAATGGGTGTCCACCAAAGATACTTACAATCCCAGAACTAATAAATTCACGTTTAATAATTGGGTCTTCCCTTACCTGCGCTTGGCCGAGTTGTACCTGAGCTACGTGGAAGCAGATATGGAATATAATCACAAGTTGAGTGCCAAGAGTTTGGAATACCTCAACAAGGTGCGCACGCGTAGCGGACTTCCCACATTCCAAGAGTCGTGGAGCTACGCTGGGGGCATACCGACAGACATAGCCAAGCTGAGACAAGTGATTCGAGACGAACGCTCTAACGAATTGGCCATGGAGGGTAGAAGATTTCACGACATTCGACGTTGGAAGATTCTTGAGAAGGTGTTGAGACCTAAGGAAAAATCTTGGAATACTGCCGGAAGGACAGCAAAAGAATATTACCGTCTCACCGAGATGAATGATGGTGATTACGTTGATCGCTCCACCATCGAAGCACCCAAGTGCTACTGGCTTGCTATTCCGATTGACCAGATTCAGATAGACCCCAACCTGGTACAAAATCCAGGGTATTAATATCTATAGAGTTAATATATATTTACAGTTATCTCCCCATTCCCTTTGTTTAAACAGAGGTGTGGGGAGATATTGTTTTTACTAAACATTTGGAGGCTGAATAGTTGTATTCTACAAATATTGCTTTGGGCAGCCCTCATAATAATGGAAACAGCCAATATGGATACGTTTTACTTTGCCCATATATACCATTCGTGGAAAAGGAAACTATAGAAAATATGAATAGAGTCATCAGATAATATATAGCCCCAAGCCTATGCAACGGGAATGTCAAGAGCGTACATTAAGGGCATTATCCAGAAATAGAATAACTCACTATGAGAGGAAACAGCATTTATAAAGCCAAGAGACACGATTAAGGCAAAAATAGTATAACTTTGCACTTACATATCAAATCTGCCCATAGTGTTGCCTTGCGGAAACGCATACTTCATTATGGCCCTACTACATCCGCAACATCATTATGGCAAGAATAATCCACTGTCTCATTTTATCGTTTCTATTTCTATGCACAGGGATGGCGAACAATTACAAGTATTTCCACATTTCCAGTCAGCAGGGACTGCCACATCAGCAGGTACAAGCATTGGTACAGGACTACCATGGAAACATCTGGATGGGAACGCGAAACGGACTTGCCCGCTACGACGGCTATTCCATTAAAAACTATTTCAACGAACCCCACAAACCCTCCTCGCTGAGCCACAATTTTGTGAAATCGCTTTTTCTCGACCGAAAACACAGAGTCTGGGTGGCCCATTCGAAGGGCGTCAGCTTGTACAGACCGGCTACAGACGACTTTGAAAACTTCATTCTGCCGGGATATTATATAGAATCAATTGTCGAAACATCCGATGGAAAAATTATCTGTGGTGGCATGAAATTGTGTGTCTTTGATGAGAAAGCCAAGAAGTTCACACCTCTCCCCTCGTTAGGCGAAGGCTTCATTCTTTCACTCGCCATAGACCAGGATGACCAACTCTACGTCGCTACCAATTCCTGCATCTATGCCTACAACACCAAACTCAATCAAATCTCCAAGTTAGACACCGGTATCTACAAGGACTTCATTACCGGCTCCGACGGTATCATCCCCATGACTTTTGACCATGCCGGCAGGCTATGGATAGGACGGAACGGGAAAGGTGTCATGGAGTTAGACGTGAAAACAGGCAATACGCGAGTGTATGAGGCCTATCAGCTTTCGGACGGAACGGTGAGAGTGATCACCGAAGACCACAAACACAATATATGGTTGGGTACCGAACAAGGCGTAACGATTATTGGGCAAGACGGGAGTATCAAAACGCTGAAACAACAATTTGGCAATATCAATCAGCTGTCCGACAATGCTATTTATTCCATCCTGTCAGACTCCAACCATAACATTTGGATTGGCTCCTATTTTGGTGGCGTAGATATGATTAAGAATAGCAGCCCCTTCTCATGGGAAGGACCGAGTTACAGCCCCAACAAACTACAGGGGAAGGTTGTGCGACAAATCATTGAAAGAAATCCTCATGAACTCTGGATAGCAACCGAAGATGACGGACTGAATATTTATAATCCCATGCGGGGAACCTTCTCTCCTTTCAATTCCATTCCCCAACTCGGCTCCAACGTGCATTGTCTGTTCTATGACAAGTCCGCCAACATTATTTGGATTGGGACCTTTAGAAACGGGTTGTTCCGATATAATCTGAATTCCGGAAGTGTCAAACGGTTTGAACTATCAATGAATCTATCTGCCGTGTCCATCTTTGACTTTGCCCGGCAAAGCTCCGGAAAACTTTGGGTGGGGACCACACAAGGCCTCCATTGGTATGATTCGCAAGCCCAAAAATTCAGGAGGATAAACCACTCCTCGCTCAATCATGCCTTCATCTATGCACTCGCCGTCGATCAGGCAGACAATCTGTGGATTGGTACTGTAGCATACGGAATTTATAAGCTCAACACCAAAACAAATCAACTCATTCATTGGAAAGCCACCCAACAGGCACAAGGGCTGAAGGACAACTACATCACATACATTTATCCTGCGCAAGATGGTAAGGTATGGGTAGGGACCAACAACAACGGATTGCAGGTGCTCAATCCCAAAACCGGAAAGTTTTCTGAGATTGAGAACGACAACACCTTATCCAGAAGCACGATATGCGGCATCAATGCCGACACCCAAGGCCATCTCTGGATTAGCACAAGTCAAGGATTATTCCAATATTTTCCCAAGACTCGGACCATCAACCGATACACCACCGACGATGGCTTGCCCACCAACCAGTTTAACTTCTCTTCAACGCTGCTGACACAAGATGGCAGAATGTATTTTGGAACGGTGAACGGACTGATTATGTTTCGTTCTGAAGACATGGTTTCCAAAAGCACAAATCTAAACGTTCATCTCAAATCCTTGAGAATCAACGGCGAAGAAATCAACGCTGCATCAGCAAACTCGCCACTTACGAAAGAGCTGGATGCCACACATGAAATCAGGCTCTCCTATCGTCAGGGACATTCCATCATGATTGATTATGGTGTTATTTCTCCCGGACAAACAGAGTCTATCATTTACAAAACCAAAGTAGACGGTATAGACAATCAATGGCGAGAGATGGGCAACGACCATACCTTTGTGAGCTACAACATGGAACCCGGCACCTACATACTGCGAATACGGGCCAATAATTCAAATACCGGTTGGGAAAACCGACCTGAAAAAGCAATTAAAATTATCATTGCACCACCTTTCTACCGCTCTACTTGGGCTTATCTGTTCTACCTCTTGCTCGTCGTTATCATCGTTTACTACATTCAGCATTACTATAAAATAAGACTGAACGAAAAGAACAAAGTCAAGATGGCCATGATGGAGAAGAACAAGATAGAAGAGGTAGACCGTGCCAAATTCGACTTCTTCACCACTGTGTCCCATGAACTGAAAACACCGCTTTCCCTAATCATTGCACCTCTTAAAAGTATCCATAAAGATAAATTGAACGAAACGGAACAACGTCATCTGGAGACAGCTCTTGAGAATACCAACAAGATGGAGGAACTTATCAACGAACTGGTAACGTTCAACAAGGTCGAGTCGGATAATTTCCCGTTCTATATTCAGCAAGGCAACCCCTTAGAGTTTATTAAAATTCTCGCAAACCTGTTCCGCAGAAGTGCTGCTGAAAAACACTTAAACTTGAGAGTAGATTGTGAAAACAACGATGAAATCGTATGGTTTTCACCTTCCTATCTTGAACGCATCATGAACAATCTGCTGTCCAATGCCATCAAGTTCACTCCTGAAAATGGGGAGGTAAAGGTCAAGGCCTCTATCATCACAGGACAAGAAGACAACTACACCTATCTCGACGTGAAAGTGGCCGACACGGGCATAGGCATTGCTCAGGAAGAACAGAAAAACATCTTTCAGAAGTTCTATCAAACCAAACGAGGATACAATACCAACAACAAGGGATGGGGCATCGGACTTTCTCTAGTCCAACGACTGGTAACCATACACAAGGGAACCATAGAGTTGAAGAGCGAGCTGCAGCACGGATCCATCTTCCGGATATTGCTGAATGTAGACGCTAAAGCTTTCGACCGGCAATCTCTCATCACCGACGACAAAGTCATTGTACCGCTAACCGACTATCATTTCTCACCTTCGATGACAGACATCAACAATGCCTCAAAAGATATTGTGATGGAAGAAGACTACAAAATGTCTATCTTAATCGTCGAAGACAACGCTGATATGCTTACTTTCCTTATCAATTACTTTTCTCCCAAATACAACGTTTACACTGCTACCAACGGAAAAGAAGGAATCGAAGTTGCTCAAAACGAATCTATCCAACTCGTCATCAGCGATGTGATGATGCCCATCATGGACGGAGTCACCTTCTGCTCCAAGCTCAAATCGGACGTCACCACATCTCACATTCCCGTCATTCTCCTGACGGCCAAAAACGAGCAGGAAGATGTGGTGGCGGGCTACAAGAGCGGAGCTGAAGCCTATGTGTCCAAACCCTTCGACCCACAGGTGCTCGATCTGCAAGTTAAGAACATCATCCAACTGGTCAAGACACGTCAGACCGAGATTCAAAATACCAAGACCGAAGACATTGAGACCAGCTCGCTCAATGACATCGACAAAAAGTTTATCTTGCAAATCAACCAACTGATTGACAAGAATATCGGCAACAACGAGTTCGCTGTGACCGACATCACGCAAGCAATGGCTATCAGTCGAAGTCTGCTGCACACCAAGATGAAAAACCTTCTGAACATGTCTATCGGTGAATACATCCGTCACAAAAGACTTGCGCTGGCCTCCGAACTGCTCATGAAAGGATTTTCTGTTTCCGAGACTGCTTACCGTTCCGGATTTTCAGACCCCAACTATTTCTCCAAAGTCTTTAAAAAGTTTTATGGAAAAAGCCCCACTGAATTTATCGTCGCACTTTAAAAAATAACATCTCAACTTTAAATCTATTTATTCAATCTTGTCTTTCCCTAAAACAGGTTGACTAGGGTCTGGCATTTTGTTCGTCACTGCTTTGCTGTGAATATCCTCGATAACGGAACCAACAACAATACCGACACCTACTTGTTGTAACCAAGTGGATTGAAGCACACCAAGAAATATACTCGTGACGTGGATAAGTTGAAGTTTGTAGCAATAAATACTTTTCCGAATTGAAACTTTAAGATGAAAAATGAATTGAAAAAACTATTTTTTGACTCAACAGGATAGTATTTATGCTTGGAAAAACATGTGCTTTAAGAAATAATGAGTAATTTTATAGCGTAATCAAGTTACATAAGCATGCGACGTAAGAAAATCAATCGCCTGAAAGTGGTTCTCGCCGAGAAAGGAATGACAAATAAACAATTGGTAGAAATCCTTGATAAAGACCTTGCCGTTATATCAAAGTGGGTAACGAATGTCGCACAGCCCAATTTTGAAATGTTCATTCTGTTGGCAAAGATATTGGGAGTGAGAGTTGATGATTTATTGTGGACAGACGAATTATAATTGGCTATTGAAGAATTTGTATTATGACAAGAATTTATGATAATATAGAAAGCGAAGAATAACTAATACAAAGGAATATGAATCAGAAATATGTAACTCCGGCACGTGAAAAGGAAGCGTTTACATGTCCTCACTGTCATACACTCTCTTTAATGATACATAGGCATCACTATCATGATGAAGATAATACTGTAGTAGTCCAAAAAGGACCATATAATGAATATTTAAATGAACTTTTCATCGCAAGGTGTGTTAACTGTGGAAAGAAGATAATATGGATCAATGATGAATATATTTATCCGGATATTATTGCTGAGGAACCGAACCTTGATATGCCCCAAAGTGTGATGCAGCTATATAACGAAGCAGGAACCATTTACAATAAGTCTCCAAGAGCAGCCTGTGCATTATTGCGATTGGCGATAGACAGATTATGCAACGAATTGGGAGAGACCGACAGAGATATAAACAAGAACATAGGATCGCTTGTTAAGAAAGGACTGCCACAATCTGTCCAACAGGCATTAGATGTTGTACGTGTAGTTGGTAATAAGGCAGTTCACCCTGGTGTGATTTCGTTTGATGTTGATGATAAAGGAACCGCTACAATGCTTATGCGGCTTTTGAATATCATCACAGAGCGTATGATTACCGAACCAAAAGAGATAGAGTCCTTATACGAAGGATTCCCCGAAACAGTGAAAGAATTCATAACTAAAAGAGATAAGTAAATTATGAGTAAACTCACAATAGAAATGTCCAAAAGTGGTCCAATCTTCTACTTTATTTTCTCATTTACGAAGCGTTTTCTTTATATAACTTATTGACGATAAATTGTTTAGAAATGTCCAAAAATGGTAATAGAAGATCCGACACTCCTATTTAATGAAGGTAAAGTATTTACTGAGAGGAACAATAATTTAATAAAAGTATAATGGAAGCAAACGACAACATGCTCATCTACCAGTCGGAAGATGGAAAGATAAAGATAGATGTTAGATTTGAAAACGAGACGGTGTGGCTGTCATTAGACCAAATGGCAATCTTATTTGGACGTGATAAATCTACTATTTCACGACATATTAAGAATATATTTGAGGAAGGAGAATTGCAAGCTCCTTCAGTTGTTGCAAATTATGCAACAACTGCAACGGATGGAAAGACTTATCAGGTGGATTATTATAACCTTGACGTAATCATCTCGGTAGGCTATCGGGTGAAGTCACAACAGGGCACACAGTTTCGCATCTGGGCTACTCAGCGGCTAAGAGAATATATTATCAAAGGCTTTGCACTGAACGATGAGCGATTTAAGACAGGTTCTTCCTATAATTACTTTAAAGAACTTTTAGACCGCATTCGTGAGATACGTCTATCCGAGAAAGTATTTTATCAGCAGATAAAGGATATATATGCAACAAGTATCGACTATAATCCGTCGGCAGAGATGACATTAGCTTTCTTCAAGGAAGTACAGAACAAACTGCTCTGGGCTGTCAGTGGGAAGACAGCTGCAGAACTCATGTACTATCGTGCCAATGCCTCACTGCCTATGATGGGACTTACTTCCACGGAAAAAGAAGGAAAAGTTACCAAGAATGATGTCTTGATTGGTAAAAACTACCTGAACGAGAAAGAGATTGGTCAACTAAAACTTATCGTAGAACAGTTCCTTGCCTATGCTGAGGCGCAGGCATTAGCTGAAAAACCAATGTACATGAGCGACTGGGTGCAGAAACTTCGACTTGTACTCACCATGAACGAGAAGAATATTCTTGAGCATGCTGGCACCATTTCTCACGAATCGGCAGTAGCCAAAGCTACAAAGGAATATATTGCTTACAAAGAACAACAACGAAAAATCGAACGCCTTGAAAGTATTAAGCAGCTCGACCAAGACCTGAAGCGTATCGCACCACGAAAGAACAATAAAAAGAAGAAAGATAGGGAAGAGAATAATCAATGATAGTCCATACACAATATTTGGGTAATCAGGAATTGCTGAAACTGCAAAAGACGGCATTCCTCGCATCGGGCAATATCGCTTCCGAGGAGGTGTTGCGGGTGTATGATTGGGCTACAGAGATGCGTAGTCGGGGAGAGTGTGTCATCAGTGGATTTAACAGTAAGTTGGAACAAGACGTGCTTCACTTCCTGCTGAAAGGCAACCAACCGATTATTCTTGTTCTTGCCCGACGAATGTATAAAGTTATCCCCAAGGAATTACAAGAAGCTTTTGCCCAAAACCGATTATTGATAGTTTCTGTAAGCAATGCAACACGTCAGTCAAAGGACACAGCAATGATGAGGAACAAATGGGTTTGCCAGAAATCAGACAGAATCTTGTTTGTTGGCGTAACTGAACGTAGCAGCCTCTATGCACTTAAATCGAACCTTGATTATAAACAAAAAATGATTACATTATTAAATTCACAATGACCATACAAGATAGAATAACCCGTTAGGAAGCAGACATTTGCTTATAAAAGTATTCAAAGAGAGGGGGATAAAATGTAAGGGTGTTGCCGTTTGTTT
>NZ_ADEG01000031.1 GCF_000177075.1 Hoylesella buccalis ATCC 35310 | reverse complement strand
TAAAATAAAATTATGAGGAAAATCTTTCTTTATTTTTGCTTAATGTTATTCCCGGCTTTTACATTTGCCCAATCCAAGATTGGGTATGCCTACGATATGGCAGGGAATCGTATAAAACGAGAAATTGTCATGTCAGCTTCACAAGCAATGGCGAAGAAGCAGTCTTTTGAAAGCCAGGACTTCTATTCCGAAAGGTTGAGAGAACATTCGGTTAAAATCTACCCGAATCCAACTCAGGGCAATCTAAAAGTTAGTATCTCAGACTTAGAGACTAGTGACAAATGTCACTTGGGTGTTTATTCTATACAAGGCACACAGATTTTTGCATTCGATGTAAGCTCCGACAATGCCGATGTGGATATAAGCAATCAGCCTAATGGAGTCTATTTACTTCAAATCACAATTAACGGACAATCAACTACCTGGAAAATTGTAAAGCAATGAAAAAGAATTTACTTCAAGCACTACTTTTTACTGTAGTAACAGGTTTGGCGAGTACAATTTCTGCGAATGCTAGCAATGATTCAATCAGAACAATAACTAAGCAAAAAGCAATTACTGCTACGGCTAATAAATTTGATAGACTCTATCCAAATCCAGATAAGCCATGGTGGGAGCCGTTAGATCCTATCGGTCCTATTCATCCTATTGATCCTATTGATCCAGGAGACCCTATACTACCAATTGACCCAGGAGATCCTATCTTACCTTTTCATCCTGACAAGCCATTGGTACCAACTCCACCAACATCTATGTCCAGTACCTATGATGTTGGTAGTCCTAAGGGAGCACTTAGTGTAAATAATTCAGGAGCTGCAGTTTATAGTATTGATATATCTGCACCTAATGGTGGTAGCCTTACCCCTTCTATCGGTGTAAGTTATAATAGTCAGTCGGGTAACGGTTTGGCCGGTTTTGGTTTTAACATTACTGGTTTATCATGCATTACACGTGGCTGCAAGGATTTGTATCATGATAAGCAAATTGCTGGAACTTCGTATGGTATAGGTGATGCCCTATTTCTCAATGGACAACGCTTGATATTGAAAACAGGAACTTATGGTTATAATGGCTCTACGTATACTCCTGAAGGTGATCCTTACACAATAGTAACCCTCCATAATAATATCAATACGAGTGCATGTTGGTTTTCTGTTGTTTGTGCTGATGGCAAGACTTATCAGTTAGGTAACACAAGCGATTCACGTTTGTCTTTTGTAAATAGAAAGAGTGTAACATGTATTGCTGCATGGTATATCAATCAAACTACTGATGTACATAGTAATTTGGTAAAATATCATTATACGACAACGAATTACAACCTTCGACCTGTTAGTATTGAGTATGGTCTTAATACAGCTAAGAGTCGTGGTATTACCAATTTAATTCTCTTTACGTACAGTTCTTTGACAGGTTCATACGCTCGTCCGTTTGCTATTGGTGATAGACAAGGTAAAATGGATGTTTATTTGTCTAAGATAACAACGCAGACGAATGGTTCAGTTTTTCGCACTTATACATTTACCTATAATAGTACGTCTGACGAAACCAAAGATAAGTACTATCGCCTTACTCAAGTAGATTTGGCTAATGGGGCAGGACGTGAGGTAGCTCCAATTAAAATTGATTGGGATCATTTGTCTTCATTGTATATTTCTAATACGAATCTAAACGTACAGACAAGTTCTCCTTCTAGCATGATCGAAGAGAGTGCCAAGACGTTTATTGCTGTAGATGTTAACAATGATGGTATAAGTGATATTATCCGTTTATCTCCAGGTGCTTATGTATGGCGTTATAATGGTGGTGAGAGCAGACAGGGGAAAACCTTCCTTTTTGTCAGTTTAAGCAAGAAAGATGCTAATGGTAATGTGACTTATCAGACACCAAAACAATTTGATTTGAATCCGTCATTCTCGATGGATGATTTGAATAATGTTATTGGCGGTATTCAAGCTATGGACTTCGATGGTGACGGTTATAATGACCTGATTATTCCATATTATTGTGGTTATAAGAGTAATTATGGTGAAAGGTATACCATCGTATGGGGCAAGAGTATTGTGAATGGTGGTGGTTTCAGTGAGATTACCGGTAGGTTGGTTAATTGTGACCATACTCCACTGTTTACCACTTATGACTCAAATGGTGATGGTCGCGATGATTTATTCTATTTGGAGGATCGTGCTAAGGATGGCTATTACAATGGTGCCATTCTTCGTTATAAAGATAGTAACAGTTTAGATGCTACAAAATTTCAATTCAAATTAGTTCGTGAACCAAAGAAGCTTTTTGTAGGTGATTACAACCATGATGGTCTTACTGATATCATTGTCTTCTACGATGGAGGTTATAAGATTTACTATAATAATGGTGGTGAATTATCTTCTACGAAATATACGGAATATAATTCAAAGGAGGGAACCAATCTTGGTGATAAGCATCGTATTGTACAGGGTGACTTCGATGGTGATGGCATGATTGATTTTGCCTTCCTTCAGGGCGACTGGAAATATGGTCTGGCCATCAATAATGGGGATGGTACGTTTACGGTCAACAATGAGGCTGTTACTCTAAGTGAAACCGATCAGAAGACGAATAAAGACAATGATCGTTTCAACATGGTGGCCTACGATTTTGATCATGATGGCAAATGTGACTTTGTGATAACCAAGGCTCATTACGTATTCCATGGTGGATTCCGTTCTAAGTATTATTATGACTTTACCAAAACTCTTTTTGTTAGATCTACAGGTACTGGATTTGAATTACACAAGGAATATGTTACACATCAGGAAAAAGATGCTGAACCTAATAATATATTCTTAGGCGACTTTACTGGTGATGGTGACGTACAATATGCTTCATTCGGCAAAAACCTTCTTGTAGATAATGACAAGTCTGATGATAAGATTCATACTTATCGTAGTGGCTATAATTTAGTTAGCAAGGGCAAAATTTCTTCTATTACAGATGGTTTTGGTCTGCAGACCTATATTTATTATAAGAGTGCAACAGATCCATCTGTCTATACTCAGACTTATTCTTCTGCTTATCCTGTAAATAGCTATACTATTCCTGTACCTTTGGTTTCTAAAGTCATTAAGGATAATGGTGCTGCCGGTTCACAAACCATACAATATCAATATGGCGATTTGAAGCTACATGTTGCTGGTAAAGGTACAGTAGGTTTTTCTTCTATGACCACAGAGAACCTTACCTTAGGCACTAGGGAAACAACAACTGTAGATAAGTGGGATACTGACAAGTGGATACCTATTCAGACAACTACCATGTCAACCGTTGGTAGCAATTCTTCAAAGATTGTTTCATATACAACTATTGCTAACAACATAAGTGGTCAAAATTATTATGCATATACTTCCCGAAAATCATTGACCGATTTGGATGGAAATACATCAGAAACATATACTACTTATGATACTGCAAAGGGAGTACCTACGGTTGAAATCGTCAAAAATGATGGCGATAATATGTATAAGAAAGTAGTTTATAATAGCTATATACAGAAGATGAACCAGTGGATGCCTCTGAATGTTGTTAAATCACAAAAACATGAAGATGATTCTGAAGTAAACTCTTCTACAACTACATATACTTATAATGATAAGGGTGAGGTAATTAAAGTAGTTGCTAATGATGGGTCAACATTACCTCTCACAGTTAATACTACGTATGACGTTTATGGTAATGTCTTGACATCAACTCAGACTGGTAAGGGTATTGTTGCCAATACCGAGACGAATGTATACGATGCTTCCGGTCGATTTGTCGTTAAGGCATATGATAGTGTCAGTCCTCGAGTAACTACCTATACCTATGACTTGTTTGGTAATGTTCTTACAGAGAATGATGAGACGAATAAGTCTCATATCCTGACATCTAAGCATGTTTATGATGGATGGGGAACAGAAATTAGTGAGACGAATTCTTTTGGCATTACTACTACCAAAGAAATGGGATGGGGTTCTAACTATGACAAGAAGTACTTCATCACAACTTCTTCTACCGGAAAGCCATGGGTTGCTGTATGGTTTGATAATGCAGGGCATGAAGTGCTCCGGGAGTCTGTTATGCAGAATGCTAATGCTTACTCTCTGGCTACTACCTACAATTCTAAGGGACAGAAGACTAAGATTGAAGAAAAGACGGGTAAACTTACGCTTTCAGAAACATTTAACTATGATGAAAGAGGCCGTGTTACCAGTGATGTTAAAAGCTCTGGAAAATCCTCTACGTTTAGCTATGGCAATCGTAGTGTAACTGAAACAACCGCTGGTAGAAGTTATACTAAAATTACCGATGCATGGGGTAATCTTGTCAAATCAGTAGATCCTGTTACACAAGTTGACTATGTCTACTCTTCAATAGGCAAGCCTGCTGAGATTACAACCAATGGTGCCACAACCTATATCCAATATGATGAAGTAGGAAATAAGATTGCAGTTCAATCGCCAGATGCCGGCAATATCAACTATGAGTATGCTGCCGATGGTAAGGTGATGAAATTTACAGATGCTCGTAATATCACAACCATCTATACGTATGATGCTGAAGGACGACTTGCGTCAACTATGGCTGGTAATACATTAATTACGAATACCTATGGTACATCGGGTAATTCTATCAACCATCTAGTAAAAACTAGTGTAAACGGTAATAGCGTAGAATATACCCATGACGAATTGGGCCGGATAATTACCGAAACACGAACAGTCAGTGGTGATGGAACGTATCAGTTTAAGTATGCATATAATGCAAACAATCAATTGGTACAGACTACTTATCCTGGTAACCTTATTGTAAAATATACATACGACAAGTACGGAAACAAGACTCAGACTACAGCAAATGATAAGATTGTATATCAAGTTGATGGTTATGATGGATTAGAGACCAGAACATCATTCTTAAACAAATATACGACAACGTTTACACTCGATTCTCGAGGCTTCAAGAACGATATTGTTCTGAAGAATGGCAGTATTGTTCTTGATCAGTTTAAAATGAATTATGATGGAGCAACAGGTAACTTGCTTTCACGTACTCGTAATTCACTTTCTGAGGAGACATTTGGCTATGATAATCTTGATCGATTGGTGTCTGTTAAAGTTGGCACCAAAGAGACGATGCAAATCAAATATGCCGAGAATGGCAATATCACTTCTAAGACAGGTATAGGTCAGTACTATTATGATGCAGAGCGTCCTCATGCGGTATCATCAGTAGACAATACAGATAATCTCATCTCAACACAGGATTGTACAACCCAGTTTAATGACCTCAACAAGATTTCGTCACTTCAGGAAAATGATAAGGTTATGACCATTGATTATGGTCCAGATCTTGAACGTTGCTTTAGTATTTTGAAGCAAGGTAATACGATTCTGCGTAAAGTTACCTATATGGACGATTACGAGAAGGTCGTTGCTAATGGTGTCACTCGCGAATTCTATTATCTGGATGGTGATATCATTGTTATCCGACAGAATGGAACTTTCCATGCCTATCAGTCGTTTAAGGACAACTTAGGTAGTATTTTGTCTGTTGTTGATGAAAATGGCAGCAAGGTGTTCTCAGCAGAGTATGATGCATGGGGCAAGCAAACTGTGTCTGTCAATACTATCGGCCTTATCAGAGGTTATGGTGGGCATGAGATGCTGAATGAGTTCAACCTCATCAATATGAACGGCCGTGTCTATGATCCTGTACTCGGCCGATTCCTAAGCCCTGATAAATACATACAGGAAGGAGACAATAGTCAGAACTATAACAGCTATAGTTATTGTCTGAATAATCCTCTCAAATATGCAGATCCTAGTGGTGATGTATTTGTCCTTGACGATTTTATCGCAATAACTGCAATGGGCGCAATGATGGGTGTCATGAATGCAGCTATGTCAGACAAACCAATATGGAAAGGAGCTTTATTAGGTGCAGCTAGTGCTGCCGCTACTTATGGAATAGGACAGCTATTTGGTGTCGCTGGTTCTTTTGGACATGAACTGTTGAGAGCTGGTACACATGGCTTGTCTAGTGGGGTATTCAATGCTTTAAATGGAGATAATTTCTGGAATGGATTGATTTCAGGAGCAGCTTCTTCAGGTATGGGATCGTTTGCGCAGTCATCTAATTGGAATCCATATTTATTAATGGCATCTACAACTGCTGCCGGTGGAGCAATCGCTTGGGCAACAGGAGGTGACTTCTTGCAAGGTGCCTTAAATGGTTTACAAATTGGTGCTTTCAATTTTGTGGAACATGATGGATACGATGGTAATGGAGGTCCTGGATATGTAAAGAGGTTGCCTGATGGAACACTAGAAGCTCAAGAGCCTTTGCAAGAAGTTGTTTGTAAAAGCATAAAAATAAGGTTTATTTCAAATGTTCCACATGAAAAGCCGTTAGTTGCAGTTTATCCAGAATTTGATATCTTATTTTTTGTAAGAGCAGCCATAAGTGAGGGCTTTTCTTCATTATTATCAAGTATTGTCAAGCACCCTGAAAAATCTTTTTTTGAAAATACTAGATATACGGGGAAAGTCGAAAGGCAGATGCTTAATAATGACTACCATTCATTTCCTGAGTCAGTTACAGCATTTGAAAAAAATGGTCAAGTCATACAAATCATAGGTGGCGATGGTATTAAGCGAAGTAAGTTAACTATCCCAGGATGGTATAGAGGAAAAAACGGTGTATTTGAATTTATCAAAGAGCCAAACGGAGATATTAATCATAGATTATTTAGTCCTTTTAAATGAAAAAGAATGATATAATTTCAATTATTCAAGATAATGATATTTCTGAATATTATTCCTTGAAGAATTTAGGTATTGAGGGCTATGCTTTTCCATACCAAGAAGCACTTAAAATAGTGCAAATATGCAAACTTTTAGTGATTCCAATCTTAGGTGGTGATGTATATAGTATGAATAATTCTACTATAGAGAACTCTGATGATAATTGGTATTATGATAGGACTCCAAATGAGTCATATTACAATTATGTGCAAAACAGTTGTAATAAATCCGAATCTTACATAAGGACTTTTAAAAATCATTCTTGTGATAGGCCTTTATTTTCCTTTGTCATAGAAGATCAATTAGAATAATCGAATACTGGGCGAATAGGCAGTGCAGCTCTTGGCTGATTAGTTAGTTCAGGCTCAGATCCTGTTCCTCTTGGAATTGCTGATGGTATGGCTGGTGATCCCTATGGAGGAGAATTTGGAGGATGGCTCTCTGATACTATTTTTGACTTTTTTGCACACTAGTTCTTTACATAAACCCTTGCTTGACTTTTAAAAAGGCAAGCAAGGGTCTATGTTGGTATTAGTAAAAAAAGGCGTAATGGACATTTGGTAGGCTGGTTCTTCCAGCCTACTTTTTTGTATTTATGAATCCATCTATAAACTTCTTCATGTTAGCTTCATTCTATCCATTATGATTATGCAGTGCTCTTTTAAGTTGTGAGTTAAATCCTTCCAACAGGTTTGTTGTATTAGGTATTTGTATATCCGAATACTCCTCACACGTATATAGCCATAGCAGATGTGTCTTAATAGAACGTCTTGCCGTTCTCAGTCTTCTGTGTGTATAAGTTGTCTTACCCGAGATTAGGAGAGTTCGTTCATTTAGGAACTCTTTCCATTTATCAAAAGCGGTTATAAACTCTTCTTTTCTCATAGAGAACATCCTTCTCATTAATGCCAATAGTTCAACGCCTGCAGGCAAATGTGGGTTGTTAGTAAGGAGTCTTCTAACTATCTGAAATTGGTGAAATTGGCACATTTATGCGGGACAGAAACTTATAGCTTGTAAAAGTCCTATATGCCCATCACACACCACTGCTTTTATCATAGTTCCACGTTCCGCAATATACCAAAGTCCATCAAGATAATCTCTGTTAGTTTCGTTTTTGACAAACTTGCGATAGAGTATTTTGCCTGATGAAGCATCCTGAAAAAGCATCACACCAAATGTCCTGGAAAAGTATGTTGTATCTAATATTATTACTGCAGATTTGGGGTAAGTAGCAGTAAAGCTATCTACCACTAAGCTCAACCTACGTCGTATGGTTCGCTCTGAACATTTATAAAGAGTGGATAGATCAGATATCGTTCGATTTGCCGTCAGATAGTCATTACATAGAGAAATATTATTTATACGCAGACCACCTTGAAATTGTCTACCACAATCCTTGCAGGAATACATCTGAACAGAACGTCGATGCCCATTCTTTTTAACATTTGAGCTATTACAGAAGATACAGTTTTTTTATTCATAGGTTTTCAAATGCTGCAAAAGTAGTAAATAAAAGCGTACCGAGAGGTTTCAGCCTACCAAATGTCCATTACGCCCAAAAAAAGCAAATATCAAATAATATTTATAAGATTACGTTTATTAGATATGAAACTATTTGTAATAAGACTATTATATTCTCTATATTGTGCAGAAAGATGGAGTTATCGTATTCCGATACGAATACTTGGACCTTTTATCAATCGTGTATGCAAACGGCTATATTTTTGGAATCCATTTGGCTATATTCAGAAAAATAATCCAACGTTAGAGTACTATATAAGAAATGTGTATAAAACGATGGAAGCCGTTTTTTATGATATAAATATAGGAATAGGTATTGCGCGTGCAGAAGGAACATTAGCTTTTATGTTTGTTCCTTATGAAATGCTTATTCTATCAGTTTTCAAGAAATTTAGAATACTTCCTATTCAGAATTCCCATTTCCTTATATTTCTTATAATCACTTGTGGTCTTTCCTTACTGTTTACCCACTTCTTGGGTCAAAAAAATGAGGAATATATAGGCTATTTCCATAAATTTGAAAGTCATAAGAATAATGCAGTTTGGCATGTCATTTCTTCTATATTTTTCATTGGCGCAGTTTGTGCAGGTATAATCTGCATTATATGGTGGAATGAAAACTAAAGCAGAATCTGAAAATATGAAAAAATTATGTTTTATCTCAATAGCAGCTTTTATTATGCTGTCTTGCATGGCCTTTTCGCCTCAACAGAGTCTGCAGTCCCGATTATTTGGTACTTGGGCGGCAAGTGGTGATGAGGTTACTGTGTTAAATATCGATAAGGATAGTTTGTATTATGTAGATGAATATCCTATTGTGGCAATACCTTATCAGTTTGCAGGCGATAGTATGACGATAGGCACTGATGGAACAACTATCGTACAACATATTTTATTTCGCAAGGATACGCTCGTTATGAAAAATCAGTGGGGCGACGTTAGTTGTTTTGTACCCGTTAAATGAGCTATGATTGATTTTATACAAGAGACTCATATATGCAATTATTATGCCTTAGAGGAATTTGGAATACATGATATTGTTTCCCCTATCAAGTAGTGCTGACTTGTAGAATTTTAGGTATATCTATTTTGAGAGATGATGTCTATCATAAAAAAGACTCTGCTATCGGACTCTCTTATGACAACTGATATTACGATAAAAATCCTGTGGTACCTGATATAAAAATATACAACAGTGTTGTAACCGAGCCGATAGCTATACCAAGAATTGTCACGAGCATTCAAGTCAAGTAGTTCTTTCTGCTTTTGTATTCGATATCCCATGGAAATCAGTGCGTATTCAAGGGATTTTCAATTATAGATTCTTCTGAATTCATTTCCTACTGAAAGAGGGACACATCTAATTGATATGAACCCCGAAAGTTAGAAAAAAGCTATCGGGGTTTTATTAGGTTCAAATAATTTTTCTCATATGCTGTTGGTTCATGATAGTTTTTGATGGACACTAAAGATAAGAACTACAAGAAATCCTATTTACAATACCAATAAATTATGGAACTTATAAGATTATTAGTGCTATATTTTATAGCTATTACTGAATATTATCCTTTAATAAGATTACTAAGTATGGGATCGTTTTTAATCCGCTCAATTTCAGAATCAACAAGTGATAATATCTCTTGTTTTACCTTACGATAGTTGGCTTCGATAGTCTCTTTGAGATTATCAGAGCCATCTTTATTTTTGAAGTCCACTATCATAGGTATAGACTGGTATGTTTTCATTTCAGCGGAAATTTTGGTTGAGTCCACGACTATCTCCGCATGAAAAATCTTCTGGTCGATGCGTTCATCGAAGTTATCGGACACTGCTCCTACAAACATTCCTTGCGTGAGGTTTGAAATTTTACTTGCAGGAATAAGACTATCCATTTGTGTGGAGATAGAGGTAGACTTGTCGTTTCGATTGATGGTCATAGACTGCCGTTGCTGGAGAACCTTTCCAAACCGTTCGGAAAGTGTCTTGGCTGTTTCTCCTACCACTTGCCCGGAGAATACGTTACCTACAGTGTTCTGTATTACTTTGCTCTCCTTATCGCCATAGTCACGGGTGAGCTGTGAAAAGTCCTGAAAGCCCAAACATACAGCAACTTTATTGCTTCGTGCAGTAGCTATGAGGTTGTCAAGCCCACGAAAGTAGATAGTCGGCAACTCATCGATAATCACCGATGATTTGAGTTGCTTCTTCTTGTTAATGAGCTTCACAATACGACTGTTGTAAAGTCCAAGTGCAGCCGAATAGATATTCTGGCGGTCGGGATTATTACCTACCACAAGCACTTTCGGCTCATTAGGATTGTTAATATCAAGTGAAAAATCATCACCCGTCATCACCCAATAGAGAGCAGGGCTTATCATACGAGACAGCGGTATTTTGGCACTGGCAATCTGTCCCTGCAACTGGTCCTGTGCTCCGCCTTCCCAAGCATCCATAAAGGGTGAAAGGTAGTTGGCAAGTTCATCGTAGGAAGTGAGTATCGGGAATATCTGTGCGTAGGGACGGTTGAGAAATTCGATGGCATGGGGAAAGGTGCAATACTTCCCGTCCTCATAGATTTTCAGAAACCAAATGATGGCAGCCAGCAAGATAATCGGCGACTCCACAAAGAAATCTCCCTGTTTTTGTATCCACGAGCGGTTCAAGTTGAGCATGATGGTATAGGCACTTTCGTAAGCATCGGATATGTCCGTCATAAAGGCTGGATTGATGGGATTGCAGCGATGCGACTTTCTCGGATCATCGAAGTTGATGACATAAAACTGCGGTTTTACCTTATAAGCATCCAAATGCTGAAGCAGATGATTGTAAGCAATCTCGGAAAGGTCGGGAAACTTGTAGTCGTAGATATACATGGCAAAGCCTTTCTCAATCTGCTGCTTGATATAATTGTTCACAATAGCGTAGGACTTACCAGAACCCGGTGTGCCGAGTACCATCGAAGCACGAAACGGATTGACCACGTTAATCCAACCCTTGTTCCATTTCTTCTTATAGTAGAAGCGTGTAGGAAGATTGACGGAGTATTCATTTTCCATCAACCGTGTTTCCTGCATGAAACTCTCATTCTCAGTGTTAAACACATCGTCCATCAGGTTGTTTTTGAGTAGTCGGCTCATCCATACGCCACCCATCAACAGGCAGATATAGCCAACGGACAGCGTAAATATATAGAGAGAAGCTGCCCCGATCTTGCCGATGGGCAATACCAGTAGCCACCAATTAAGAAAAAAAAGACAAAGCCTAAGAAAAGCACCGTCCAAATCTTCGGCCACGTAATTTTCTCTTCCTTCACACCCTTTGTTCCCAAACATGAGAGAGCAAGAAAAACCACGCAAAAGAGTTTTGTCCAAAGGATAGACGAAAATAATCCCGTCGTTCGCTGGAAATTTATCAGTATCTTATTGATGATACCAAGTGTGAAGTGCCACTGCTGAAATGCCTCGTAGCAGAACCAATAACAGTTAACGAGGAGGAATATCACAGATATGCCCCTCATAAAGTCCATAACCTTACCCAATGCCCTTAAATCATCTTCCTGTGCCATAATCGTATTGCTTTTATATTTGTTGTATTATCGTTATTTGAATTGCATTTGAATGTTGCTCAAACAAAGTTTGACATACCTTACCTATCTTTTCCTCCGTCTGAGATTGACTTTGCTTTGCCTGCGAAGTTTACGCTGCCAAGCCGCTTCTTTCCAATCATCGTTGCCCATAGATACGAAAGAGTCCCCCACCATATCCTCTATGAGTTCATCGACAAGGTTATCACCCTCCTCTGCATTGGATTGTAAAGGCTGGACTGTTGCCGATTGTTCCAAACAGACAGAAGGACAGCCATACAGCGTCTTGTCCAAGAATGGGTTATGCGTTGGATTAGAGAAATAGGTGTTGAATACATTGGCGGCATATCCTTTGCCCAATCGTGAGCCATTGAGTACAACGCCCACTTTATCGTCAATGAATGTGATGCCATAGATGCGCCCGCTTTCGTTCTTTCGGATTACTGCACGCAAGCCTTGTTCTTCCAATCTTTGCCGAAGTTCTTCCTCTGTCTTTGGAGAGGTACGCATTGTTTTTAACACTTTGTTCCTGACGGTTGGTATCAGAGGTTTGACGTTTTGTTTCGACTTCTGCATCCTGTTCTGTACGGCAGTATAGCCCACACCACGACCGATGTCCGAGGCGTGGATGGGTGTGCCTACCTTGTCGCCCTTATCATCAGTTGGAACATAAACCAGTCCGTCATACTTCTTTCCCCGAAACTCCGTCTTGACTTCTTCCACAGTAAGGTTATATTTGTTCAGAATGGCATTGAACTCGCCCAATGAACAGAAGCGGTAATGCTTCAGCACCATGCGAAGAACGCTTGCCACCTGCTCCCTGATGTTTCCTTTACCAATATCCACCTTGGGCGTTTCTTTCATCGCCTTGTCAGTAACCTTTGAACTTGGAATGAGATTATACTTTCTCTCCAAAGCATCTGTAATCTGTTTACTCCTTCGTTTCTCGAAGCGGTCGTTGAGCTTTCGCCCCTCACTGTCCACCCGAAGCGACACGATGTGTATATGTTCACGGGCGATGTCGTTGTGCTTGAAG
This sequence comes from Hoylesella buccalis ATCC 35310, assembly GCF_000177075.1. Classification (GTDB taxonomy): domain Bacteria; phylum Bacteroidota; class Bacteroidia; order Bacteroidales; family Bacteroidaceae; genus Prevotella; species Prevotella buccalis. Next base: position 92,921 of record NZ_ADEG01000031.1, on the reverse strand, counting down.
ACGATATAGGGTTGGTTGCCATAGCCAAGTGCCTCCATATACTCTCTTGCAATCTGCATGAGTGTTTCATCGGAGAGCTTCTCGTCCGGGTGCGGATTGAGGGAACAATGGAACACCGTTTTCTTTGTCCGGCATTTCTTTGGTATCAGAGCCTCCATGTCGACAAGCACGTCTTCCATCGTATAACGTCCCTCCTTGTTCTGATACAACTCTGCTGCATGGAGAATGCTCGCTTCCCCTTTTTCTACCTTTTTGAAGTTATAACCGAGTGCCCCTCCAAGGTTCTCCGTACTTGAAATCTTCGCTATCATTTCTTGCGGTAATCTATGGTAAGACTGATAGCCTGCTCCTGCAAGGCAATGATTTGAGCCGACAGTTTCGCCAATTTTTCAAGCAGGATTTGTGCGGTCTTGACCGAATGATAACTGTTGATAGCACGTACAGTCTGATTATACAGCACACCAATCTTATGGATTTGTGCCGTCAATTCAGAGAGTTTCCGGTAGTATTCTACAGCGGATTTATCCACCGTGATGACCTTAAAACTCTCTCCAAGAATACGCCCACGCACAAAATCCGACTTCGTTTCTGCTCCTGAACGCTGAAATAAATCAATCGCTTTTTGCTGGTCTTTGAGATTGGGAAGACGTACATGCCAGTTATCCCAGCGTGGCTTTTCCACCTTTTTTCGTTCTGAACGATGTTCTGTGTCTTTATTCATATTCATTTGGTCTTCTAATTACGACTTTGGAGTGATTATCTCCCTCGCACCGAGGCAAGGGTCTTTGTGGTACAAACTGCGGTTTGTGTTACAAAGACACACCTTGCCAATATCAAGAGATGATGCAATAGAAGCATCCACCTTTCAGAGTGTCCGCTTCGGGGAGATTAGCTCCATGTTCTCTATCTGCCTGCAAAGTTACGGCAGATTTTCAAATATCTCATTATCAGAGACATTCACTCTTTTTCCTCGTATTTCCCTGCACTTCATCGCTGTAATAAAATCAGCAGAAATATCATTTATTTTGCAATCAGAACGAGCGAACAATGGTATGATAACACAAGCAAAAGATATATCATATTACCGCCTGCTTGCACCAAAGATGACAAGAAGGAACAATACATATTCATAACAATTTATTGTCATGACAAACTATTGTCAATACAACAAATTGTAAGAACTTGAAATCGTCCTTTTGGACTATCGCCCGAACCATACGCAGTCAGAGCAAACTGTCTGCTGATGACTCTTAATAATGAGAGAATATCCAAACATCAAATAGACAAATAATATGAACTAAGAAATTATCATTATGGAGAACAAAGAACAACGCCCCCTTTTTCTGGGCTTCTCTTCCCAAAAGGGAGGAGTGGGAAAAAGTACTCTTGCCGAAATCGTAAGCAGCATATTGTACTACGAACAAGGCATCAACCTCTTCGTGATGGACTGCGACCTGTCGCAAGACTCTTTCTACAAACTGAGGGAACGTGAGAAAAGTATCGTTCAGGAGAGCGAAGAGCTTTCCAAATCCATGCAGGAGTACTTTCATCACCTTGGCAAAAAAGCATACAGAATTTACAAGTCTGCACCCAAGGAAGCCGTCAGGACTGCACGAAGTAAAATCGACGGTATCAGCAACGAGAAGTACCAGTTGGTTATATTTGATTTCCCGGGACATGCTGGAACAACCGAACTGATGGAACTGTCCCTTCAGATGGACTATATCCTTTCTCCGATTGAAGCCGACATTCAGTCGCTGGTTTCATGTCTGGCATACGCCAAGACTATCACGGAGATTGGAGTTTCTATGTCCGACTCTCGGATAAAGGACATTATCCTGTTCTGGAACAAGGTGGACAGAAGAGTAAGGAACATCATCATCGATGAATATACAAAGCTCATCGACGAATACGAACTCACACTCCTGCCCAGCTATGTATATGCCACGCACCGCTTCTCTCACGAACTTTCCACATACGGGCTGCGTGGTGTGTTCCGTTCCACCTATCAGCCTCCTGCAAAGGGACTGCGAACGGGTACGGGGCTGGATGAACTCGTCTCCGAGATAATTCAACGTCTCAAACTAAAAACGAAAACAGAAAATGGCAACGATTGAGGAAAGAAAGCAGCAACTGGAAAAGAAGCTGAAGAAAATGGCAGAGGACAATGTAGTGGTGAAACCTGTCACGGTCCCCAACCCCTTCGACCCTTCTGAGGACACAGAACCTTCCCCTGCAACATTACAAGAGGAAGACGAAAGTCCGGAAGAAACGAAACCAACAAACGAAAAACCGACAGATGAAACAGAAGGTGGGACAACCGGAAACACTGAGCCGAAAAGAGAAAGGAAGCCAAGAATGGAAAAGTCTGGCAGGTCGTCCCTTTCCATAGAGGAATACCGTTCCCTATACTTTCATCCCGTGCGTTCGCAAATGCGGACGGCTTTCTCCATCAATTTGGAGACATTACAGAACCTGCGCAATGTGCTACAAGACTTAGGAGAAAGGGTATCTATTGCTTCCTATATTGATAATATCCTCCGGGAGCATCTGCGGGAACATCAGGAACTTCTCAATAATGCAGCAGCAAAGCAAAGACGTAAGACCACAATAACACTATGATGGAAACAATACTTTTCAGTTTTATACTGATACTCATCATCATTTGGATAATGCTGGGTATCCTGTACTTCTATACGCGGTATGTATCTCCTTATGGCGTCCTTATCAAAAGAAATAAAAAGTGCAATGAGCAGACTAAGGAGAATGAAGCGACGAAGGAAAAAGACGGACAAAAAGGAGAAGGAACAGAAGAGCAAGCCGAGTTTGTACTGATTGGCAAAAGCCGTTCCATTTCCCCTATTATCCCACAAGCTCCCTCTGCTTCATCATCTAAAAATTCAAAGCAGAATAGTAATAATTTTGCACCTCAGAACTCCGAAAATAAAGATGACATGAAGGAAGAGGATAACGAGATGGAGGTTAGCTACGAGATGGAAAGAGAGGACGAAAACGAGGTTGCTCGCGAGGAGCTGAGTCTGCCCATTGAGTCCGCATCTGAAGATGGCGAGGTATCCAGTCAATCTATCCTCGCACGTGACTTAGGTCGCATGAGAAAGTGGCGTAAGAACAGTGATGAGGTAGATGATGCCGAAGTCAAGGAAATTGTCGGTCAACTTAAAGACACTGACTTTATGGAGAAATACAAGGAGTATGTCGCCAAAATGCAAGGTGAACAGTCTATCCTGCTGGATAAAATCCGAAGAGCAGAGGAAGGACAAGAGCAGACAGATGAATTGTCCACTTTCGATGCCTCCAGAAAGAACTCTTCTGACAATATGATGACGGAAACTGACGATATGGGCGAGCGTCCACTGTCATATTATCTGTAAACTAATGTTCTTACTCATATTATAAAATTGTAAAGTGATTCGGGGGTGGCTCAAAAGTAAAACAATCTGCCAATATCTGTCATACGATAAAACCGAGCTACCCCTTGCCACTTTCACCCTAAAAAGAAAATAATTTGTTTAACAACTTAAAATAAAAACAGCAATGAACAACAAAAAGAAAATCACAATGCTGCTCCTGATGGCTGCTGCCACCGCAGGAGCGTACGCACAAGGAAACGGCATGGCGGGTATTAACGAAGCCACCAAAATGGTAACCTCCTACTTTGACCCGGGTACAAAACTTATCTATGCCATCGGTGCCGTGGTGGGCTTGATTGGAGGAATCAAGGTCTATAATAAGTTCAGTTCGGGTGACCCCGATACGAGCAAGACCGCAGCCTCTTGGTTCGGTGCGTGTATCTTCCTCATCGTGGCTGCCACCATCCTACGTTCTTTCTTCTTGTAACAATGGCTGAGTGGGAAATCAACAAAGGTGTAGGCCGGACGGTAGAGTTCAAGGGCTTGAAGGCACAGTATCTTTTCCTCTTTGCGGGAGGGCTGCTGGCTGTCTTCATTCTCGTGGTCATTCTCTATCTCTGCGGAGTGAGCCAGATAGCCTGTCTGGTTATAGGCATAGTGGGTGCCACCCTCGTGGTGTGGCAAACGTTTGCCATGAACCGAAAGTATGGGCAATACGGACTCATGAAAAAGGGAGCCGTGAGAATGCACCCACGCTACCTTGTGAACCGCCGGACGGTCTATCACCTTATCCGTAACCTTCAACCCAAAAGAAAGAAGCAATGAGAAACAACAGTAAAATCACGACCTTGGAATCGAAGTTCCCGCTGCTCTCCGTCGAGCAGGGGTGTATGGTGAGCAAGGACGCAGATATTACGGTCGCTTTCCGTTTGGAACTACCCGAACTCTTCATCGTCACCTCTGCCGAATACGAGGCAATGCACTCTGCCTGGCATAAGGCAATCAAGGTGCTACCCAATTACAGCATCGTACACAAGCAAGACTGGTTCATCAAGGAGGACTATCAAGGTAAGCTCTCCGATGGCAGCCTGAGTTTCCTTGCCCGTTCTTCTGAACGGCACTTCAACGAGCGTCCGTATCTCCACCACTCGGTCTATCTCTTCCTTACCAAGACCAACAAGCTGCGTATGGCACAGCAGAGCAACTTCTCTTCACTCTGTCGTGGTCATCTGCTGCCTAAGGAAATCACCAACAAAGATGAGGTGATGAAGTTCATGGAAGCAGTAGACCAGTTCGAGCGTATCATCAACGATACCGAACAGATAAGGATTGTCCGCATGACAGAAGATGAGCTGGTTGGCACAAATGAAAAGGGCGGACTACTCGACAGGTATTTCTCTTTATCTGAAGAAGGGCATGCGTCTTTGGAGGACATCCGTCTGGGCGCAGACCTTGTGCGTGTGGGCGACAATATGCTTTGTCTGCATACACTTTCCGATACGGATGACCTACCGACAACGGTCAGCACGGACAGCCGATATGAACGGCTATCCACCGACAGAAGTGACTGTCGTCTTTCCTTTGCCTCTCCCGTGGGCTTGATGCTGCCGTGTAACCACATCTATAACCAGTATCTCTTCATCGAGGATAGCGATGCCAACTTGGAACGTTTTGAGAAGCAGGCAAGAAATATGCACTCGCTGGCACGCTACAGCCGTAGCAACCAAATCAACGAGGAGTGGATACAGGAGTATCTCAATATTGCTCACTCACAGGGGCTGACATCTATCCGTGCCCACTTCAACGTGCTGGCTTGGAGCAGCGACAAGGAGGAACTTCGCCAGATTAAGAATGACGTGGGTTCTGCACTTGCTCTTATGGAATGCCACCCACGCCACAATACCATTGATGCGGCAACGCTCTACTGGGCAGGTATTCCCGGCAATGCGGCAGACTTTCCAGCTGAAGAGTCGTTTTATACTTTCATTGAGCCTGCCCTCTGTTTCTTTACGGCAGAGACGAACTATAAGGACTCGCTCTCTCCCTTCGGTATCAAGATGGCAGACCGCCTTTCAGGGAAACCTGTCCACTTGGATATATCGGATTTACCTATGAAAAAGGGAGTCATCACCAACCGTAACAAATTTATCTTGGGTCCTTCGGGTAGTGGCAAGTCTTTCTTCACCAACCATATGGTACGCCAGTATTACGAGCAGGGGGCGCACGTCCTCTTGGTTGATACAGGAAACTCGTATCAGGGACTGTGCGAACTTATCCACCGCAAGACCAAGGGCGATGACGGCGTGTATTTCACCTATACCAATGAAAGTCCTATATCCTTCAACCCTTTTTATACGGATGATTATTTCTTCGATGTAGAGAAAAGGGAGAGTATCTGTACGCTACTGCTCACGCTCTGGAAGAGTGCCGATGAGCATATCACCAAGACCGAGGCAGGTGAACTTGGTTCAGCCGTAAACTCCTATATCGAGCTGATATGTGCTGACCACAGCGTTACACCCTGTTTTAATACTTTCTATGAGTATCTGCGGGATGTATACCGAAAGGATATGGAAAAGCGTGACATCAAGGTAACGCTCTCGGACTTCAATATCAATAACCTCTTAACGACATTGAAGCAATACTATCGTGGTGGTCGATATGATTTCCTGCTGAACTCGGACAAGAACATCGATCTGCTCTCGAAACGCTTTATTGTCTTTGAAATCGACCAAGTGAAGGACAACAAAGACCTTTTCCCTGTGGTAACGATTATCATCATGGAAGCCTTCATCAACAAGATGCGCCGATTAAAGGGTATCCGCAAGATGATACTCATTGAGGAAGCATGGAAAGCCATAGCTTCGGCAAACATGGCAGATTACATCAAGTATCTCTATAAGACGGTGAGAAAGTATTTCGGGGAAGCCATTGTCGTAACGCAGGAGGTGGACGATATCATTCAGTCGCCCATAGTCAAGGAAAGTATTATTAATAACTCCGACTGCAAGATACTGCTTGACCAGCGCAAGTACATGACCAAGTTTGATGGCATACAGGCGATGCTCGGCTTGTCGGAAAAGGAAAAGAGCCAGATACTATCCATCAATCAGAACAACGACCCCAACCGACTCTACAAGGAAGTGTGGATAGGGCTGGGCGGTATGCAGAGTGCCGTCTATGCCACGGAAGTGAGCATGGAGGAATACCTGACCTACACCACGGAGGAAACCGAGAAGGTGGAGGTGATGAACAGGGCAGCACAGCTCGGTGGAGATATCGAAACGGCTATCCGTCAGCTTGCCAATGAGAAAAGAAACAATAAAAAGAAATAAGTACAAACAATCAAAACTATAGCAACAATGAAAAAGTACATTTTCATGGCTCTCTTAGGATTGAGCCTTTCTGTTCCCAAAGCCCACGCACAGTGGGTAGTAACCGACCCTGGCAATTTCGCCGGCAACATCGTCAATTCTGTCAAGGAGATAGCCACCGCCTCCAAGACGGTGAAGAACACCCTTGATGGATTCAAGGAGGTGGAGAAACTTTACAACGACACCAAGAAGTATTACGATGCCCTGAAGAAGGTAAGCAATCTTATCGGCGATGCCTACAAGGTCAAGGAGTGCATTCTGATGGTGGGCGATATCTCGGAGATTTATGTTACCTCATATAAGAAGATGCTTTCGGACAAGAATTTCCGCCCTTCAGAACTTGCTGCAATGGCTTCGGGCTATGCCAAACTCTTGGAGCAGAGCGGTGAGAGTCTCAAGGAACTAAAGTCCATTGTTAAGAGTAATGTCTTCTCGATGAACGACCACGAGCGAATGCAGCAGATAGACCGTATCTATACCACACTACGTGAATACCGCTCCTTGGTGTCGTACTATACAAGGAAGAATATCTCCGTGAGTTATGTCCGTGCTCGTGAGAAGAACGACCTTGCCTCTGTTAAGGCGCTCTACGGCAATACGACAAGCAGATATTGGTAATCTGTGGTTTATTCATAGATCTAAACAAATTCGCTTATGGATTTTGCCAGTTTACACGAGCTGCTACGCTCCACCTATGACGAGATGATGCCGCTCTGTGCCCAGATGACGGGCATTGCCAAGGGCATTGCAGGCTTGGGTGCACTCTTTTATATTGCCCTTCGGGTATGGGCTTCCATAGCCCGTGCCGAGACGATAGACGTTTTCCCTTTGCTCCGTCCCTTTGTCTTGGGCTTCTGCATCATGTTCTTCCCGACAGTCGTACTGGGTACGATGAATGCCGTCCTCTCGCCCGTAGTGCAGGGAACGGAGATGATGGTACACCAGCAGGAGGGGAACCTTGCCGAGCTTACTACCAAGCGAGACAAGCTGCAGGAGGAAGCCTACCTCAGGAATCCCGAGACGGCTTATTTGGTTTCCAACGAAAAGTTCGACCAGAAGATAGAGGAAATGGGCATTATCGGACCTGAAGATGCCGTGACAATTGCGGGGATGTATGCCGAGCGTGCCGCCTATCAGACCAAGCAATGGGTCATGAAATTGGTACACGACTTTTTGGAATTGCTGTTCCACGCTTCGGGGCTTATCATTGACACGCTTCGCACCTTTATTCTGATTGTCCTTTCGATACTCGGACCTATCGTGTTCGGCATAGCCGTATGGGATGGTCTTGCAGGCTCACTTACGGCATGGTTCTCACGCTATATATCGGTCTACCTGTGGCTGCCTGTCAGCTCTATTCTTACGGCACTGCTTACCAAGATACAGGTGCTGATGATGCAGAAAGACATCGATGCACTCAGTGACCCCAACTACCTGCCAGATTCGGGGACGTGGTACTACATCGTCTTCTTCCTTATCGGCATTGTAGGCTACTTCTGTGTACCTACCGTGGCAGGGTGGATTATTGAAGCTGGTGGCGGTATCGGCTCCTACGGACGCAATGTCAACCAGACTGCACAGCGTGGCGCGCAAGGTGCATATACAGGTGGTAAGGCTGCTATGGCAGGCGCAGGTGCCGCTGTGGGAAATGTCGGTGGACGTATCAAGGGAGCACTGCTTAAAGGAAAATAGAAATCGAGCAACTATGCTTAATTAATCAACAGGTATAAAAGAGAAAAAATGGAATTCAAATCACTCAACAACATCGAGACCTCATTCAGACAGATAAGACTCTACGCCTTTGTCTTTGCCATCGTCTGCGTGGCAGTAAGCGGTTATACTGTCTATGCCTCATACAGCTTCGCTAAGGAGCAGAGGGAGAAAATCTATGTGCTTGACCAGGGAAAGTCGCTCATGCTTGCCCTCAGTCAGGATGCAAGCCGTAATCGTCCCGTAGAGGCAAGAGAACATGTGCGTCGTTTCCATGAACTGTTCTTTACCATTGCACCTGACAAGGATGCCATTGAGAAGAATATGGAGCGTGCCTTCGTGCTGTGTGACAAGTCGGCTTTCAACTATTACAAAGACTTGGCAGAGAAAGGCTATTATAACCGTGCCATATCGGGTAATGTCAATCAGCGTATAGAGGTGGACTCTATCCACTGCAACTTTAATACTTACCCTTATGCGGTAACGACTTATGCACGGGAGTTTATCGTCCGTCAGAGTAACGTTACAGAGCGTAGTCTTGTTACAACCTGCACGCTGCAGAACTCTGTCCGTTCGGACAACAACCCACAAGGCTTCCTGATGGAGAACTTCCTCGTCAAGGAGAACAGGGATATACAGACTTATAAACGATAAGGCTATGGCAAGGAAAAGAAACTTTTTACTCTCACGTCACTATCTGCGCTTTCACCTGTGGCTCCGCCATCGTTGTGAAAGGCTCACGATAAGGCAGAGAAAGGAAATCGTCTATGGGCTGAGCTTCATCTATTTGCTCTGCTCGCTCTGGATGATAACGCAGTTTTTCCTTCCTCCAAAGAAGGAAAAACTACCCATCCCCATGGGAAAGCTGACGGACAGTCCGATACAGACGGACAGTACTTTACAAGAATTACACGGCAATTTTTACCTACAACATCATCAAACAATCAAAGAAAATGGATAATAAACAGAAAGAACAAATGAAGAAAGGCTTGGTCTTCGGAGGATTAGGACTGCTGTTTGCCCTTTCAATGTGGTTCATCTTCGCACCTTCGGGTAAGGATAAGACCGCAGCGGAGCAGGGACTCAATGACAGCATCCCGCAGGCTACAACAGAAAAACTGACGGAGAACAAGCTCAAAGCCTACGAATTAGGCGACAAAGCACACGAGGAGGAACAAACCCGTGAGGAGATGGGCAGACTATCGGACTATTTCGCACAGAACACTGCTCCATCAGAGGAGCAGCGTGCAGAGACAGCTGCTTCTACGGCAAAGATAGAAAACTCCATGCATCGTTATGAGGAGAACAATCGCCTCTTGAACTCCTTTTACGCTCCCGACCCACACGAACAGGAGCGTGAAGCCTTACGTTCGGAGATAGATAATCTAAAGAAAGAACTATCTCAAAAGGATAGTAAGGAGGACAATGAAGAGAAACGGCAGCTTGCCTTGATGGAAAAGAGCTATCAGATGGCAGCGAAGTATCTCCCTAAAGCATCAACTCCACCTACCTTCAATAATGGTCTGACGGCAGGAAAGGAGAAGACGGAAGACACTACAGGCGGCTCTGAAGCCGCTAAGGGCAAGACCATGCAGAATGAAAAGCCTGCAATGGAAGTTCTGCCAGAGCGTAGGCAGATAGTTTCTTCACTTGATCAGCCTATGAGCGATGTGTACTTTATGGAGGAATACGGCAAGAAGGCTCGGAACATGGGCTTTCATTCGATTACCAATAATTCTCCATCTTTGATGCGCAATACACTGAAAGTAGTTGTGGACAGAACTACTGTTCTTAAGGAGGGTGACAATGTTGTGCTTCGTCTGCTGGAAACTGCCAAGGTGCAGGGACTGCGTATTCCAAGGCAGAGCCGGCTGATAGCATCTGCCAAGATTGAGGGCAACCGTATGCACCTGCTTGTCAAAAGCATTGAGGTGGACGGCCATATCATAGCCGTCAAGCTCTCGGCATACGATATGGACGGACAGGAGGGGGTGTATATACCAGGTTCGGAGGACATCAATGCGCTTAAAGAAGTCGGGGCGAACATTGGTGGTTCAATGGGAACATCCTTTACCTTCGCTTCCTCTGCCAAGGACCAGATTATCTCCGAGGCTGCCCGTGGGGTGATGCAAGGCGCAAGTCAGCTGCTTCAGAAGAAACTTCGCACCATCAAGGTAACGCTCAAGGGTGGCTACCGCCTTTTCTTGGTTCAGTCCAAATGAAACAATAGAAAATGATAAGTAAAAATAACATCAAATAAAAAAGGAACAATGAAGAAAATTATTTTATCAATGGCTATGCTTGCCATGGTGGGAGCAACAGCCACAGCACAGGAAAACTATGATGGTCTGACACCGAGCCGTCCGTTTACCTCGGGAGAGCTTTTTCAAGGTATGAGCCGTGCCATACCTACGGGGCGTGTCGTACTGCCGTATGGTCTGGACGTTACTTTTGACAAGACCGTGCATCTTATCTTCCCTTCTGCCATTCGCTATGTAGACTTAGGTTCACAGAACATCATCGCAGGGAAAGCGGAGGATGCAGAGAACGTACTACGTGTAAAGGCTTCGGTGAAGGACTTTGAAACGGAGACAAATATGAGTGTCATCTGTGAGGACGGCTCATTTTACGCTTTTAATGTAAAATATGCCGATGAGCCGGAAAAGTTAAGTATCGAGATGAAAGACTTTCTCTCTACAACAGAAGGCAGGCTGCCAAGCAATCGCTCTGATATTTACTTTAAGGAACTCGGCAATGAGTCGCCCGTATTAGTAAAACTGATGATGCAGACCATCTATCAGAATGACAGGCGCCGCATTAAGCACATCGGTGCTCAGCAGTTTGGTATGAAGTTCCTGCTTCGTGGCTTGTATGCCCATAACGGCTTGCTGTATTTCCACACTCGAATGGAAAACGACACAAATATGCCGTACTCGGTGGATTTTATCACCTTTAAGGTTGTGGATAAGAAGATGGCAAAGCGCACCGCCATACAAGAGCAGGTGTTGCAGCCGCTTCGTGCCTATCATCAGGTGATGCAGGTGCGTGGCATGGGCATTGAACACACTGTGTTTGTACTCGAGCAGTTTTCTCTTGCAGAAGACAAGCAGCTTGAAGTGACGCTCTATGAAAGAAATGGCGGTCGTACGCTGACTTTTTATGTAACGGCAGAAGATTTGCAGTTGGCAAAGAAGATTGATAACCTCAAACTGAAATGGTAGACATTATGAAGAAGAAAATCATTTTATCGGTTTGTGTAGCGGTGGCAATGGCTTTTAGTCTGCCGTCGCACGCCCAACGGCTGATACCCAAACAGAAAGGGATAGAAGTCATGGGCAGCGTTCCCCTTATCAAAGGAGAAAAGTTCTTTGGCAAGGATAACTTCGGTCTTGGCATATCGCTTACCCGTTACTTGAAACGAGAGAACTACTCCTTTGTAGGAGTTGAGTATGAACAGCAAAATATGCCGTATCGGGATTATAGTGTAAAACTCAAAGATGTACTCTTACAGGTGGGCTATATGTACCCTGTTCTCTCCGACAGGGGTAAGAACGTGCTTCTCTATGGTGGCATATCCGCCTTGGGTGGCTATGAGCAGCTGAACGAAGACAAAAAGCTGCTGCCCGATGGGGCGACACTGCTCGACCGCTCACGCTTCGTCTATGGCGGTGCCGTGCATGGCTCGGTGGAAGTATTCCTTACGGACAGGCTTCTGTTTCTTGTCAAGGCACAAGGGCGGTTGCTCTTCGGCTCTGACGTGCATCGTTTCCGTCCTGCGCTATCAGCAGGACTAAGGTTTAACTTTTAAGTAGAAGAAAAGATGAAGAAGATATTGAATACGATTTGGGTAATGGGTATGCTGTCCCTTGCCGTGTTTTGCCTATCTGCTTGTGATAGGGATTTGGATGTTCAGCAGTCTTATCCGTTCACTGTCGAGACGATGCCCGTTCAGAAGGACATTGTCAAGGGACAGACAGCGGAGATACGCTGCACGCTCAAACGAGGGGGCGATTTTGCTGACACACGCTACACCATCCGATACTTCCAGCCCGACGGCAAGGGAACACTGAAAATGGACGATAGAATAGTGTTCAAGCCCAACGACCGCTATCCGCTCACAAAGGACGTTTTCCGTCTGTACTACACCTCGCTCTCCACCGACCGCCAGACGATTGACGTGTACGTGGAGGACAGTTTCGGGAAGGTGCAGCAACTGACTTTCAGTTTCAACAACGAAAAGGCGGAGGAAAAGGGAAAGACCACCGCAGTAGTAACCAGAGCCTTGAACGATGCGAACAGCTAAACGCTTTGCTTTATTCTGTATAATGTGCTTGCTCTGCCAGCCGATCCTTGCCCAGCGCAGGGTACGGTTGACAGACTTGCCTCCTTTTGAGCGCGCCGTGGTGATCGTGAAATACTTCGAGGGGCTACACGGAAACGGTTGCTATCCGTATGTGGGATATGGTCATCAGTTGCAACCGGGTGAGCATTTCTCTTCCAATATGACAGAACGGCAGGCGGACTCGCTCCTCCGTGCCGACCTTTGGAAATGCTTTGAACACTTCAAGGGCTATGGCAAGGATGCGCTGCTATTGACCTTGCTTGCCTACAATGTTGGTGTAGGGCGATTGCTCGGTTATGGTAAGCATCCCAAAAGTAAGTTGCTGCGAAAGATAGAGTCTGGAGACAGAAACTTCTATCGGGAGTATTTTTCGTTCTGCCGATATAAGGGAAAAGTTTTGCGTGGGTTAGTGAAACGGAGAAAGATGGAATTAATTTTGTTTTACATCCATTAATTACTTCAAGTTCTATAGGATATTCTTATCTCTTCATGACCTGTCATCTTGTCAGTTGCAATATATTTAGATTCAACTTAGGAGACTCTTGGCATATTATATGCTTTATTAAATAAAAACCAAAGTTATAGAATATGAATATAGGAGAATTAATTTCTGCATGGGAAAAAGATTATAGCTGGGTCGGGAAAACTCCAAACCCTTTTATAAAAAAAGATGTTCGTATATTACCTAATCCATGTATACCTAATGAAGTTGTGATTTATTTATCAATAACTGATAATACTCTGTTTGTTGATGGGAAACTTGAACCTTTTATGAGAAGTATGCAATTTATTATCTTCGGGCAAGGAAATGCGGAACGGAATAAAAATGGAGATGCTGTCAGATTAAAATCTGAGCTTGAACAATTCACAAACTCGACAATACAGGAGCGGGAAGAACAGATCAAAGAATGGGAGGATAAAGGAATGAAAATAGAAACATCCAATCCATTAATGTGGAAGGACTTTAAGTAAATAGCAGCCCTTAGTGAGTTCTGTCCAAAAATGGCTATGGGGACATTAAACATTTAGCCTACAACTTCAAAGCCTATTAAATATGAAAATATCATTTTCTTTAAATTGGTAGCTTGAGGTTTCTAAAAAGAAGAAACCTCAACAAAAGAATCCCTTAACAACATTAGACAAGATATAGTTGACTATAGGAGTTTTATCCTTGGTTATCTGTATCTTAGGGTTATTCTAAAAAGAGAATATTCTTCAGGAAGTGGGCAAGCACGCTTCCTGTTTCTTTTTTTTAGTTTCAAAATAAGAGTTTTTCTTTGCGACTTTTCTTTTGCTTCTTTTCTTTGGTCGCCTACTCGTTCAAAGAGAAAGAAAAGAAGCCACGCAAATTTCAGTTTGCGTGGCTCTTGTTCTTATTCAAGATGCTGTTTCTACACTTTTGTTATTCTGTCTATTCGCTTGTTGGGGTGTCTGTCAAATGCCCAGTTTATTTCATCATCGGGCAGGGTGCTGTGAATACTTCCACCCATGACCAACCCACAATCTTGCAGGACTTTATACCGTGCTTCCTCCTTGCTCTCTGCAACAACATCGAATACGCCGTCAAAAACATATTCGGTATAGACTAAAAATCTTTGTTTCTTCATCATCTCTAATCTTAAAATTCAACTTTTAATAATCTGTATTCATTTGGCTTTCCATTGGATATTCTGCGGTGTGTGAGCCAAAAGTGATGTGCGCCATATCCGTATGCAAAGAATTTGTCAAGTTCCGTTTCTTCGGCTATTTTATTGATTGCCGACCTTAACTCGTCCTTGTTTTCGGACAGGGTTATCGCATTGATAACCCTGATGAGTATGTGCGGTATCTCGTCCGCATAGTTGTAGATAATGTTTTCAATCTCTGTCTTCATATCTCTGATAATTTAATGGTTCATACTATGCTGTTGTCTTTATCCGCTGTCTGATAAGCCTTCGGTTGGCATTGACAAGGTTCACGATTTGGTCGTGGTACTCCGTATTCTTATTGCACACTCCACGACTTTGCACCACCTCAAATGATTTCAGTGATACCTCTATTGTTTCTATCCGCTTGCCCTCAATGGTTGCCGATAGGATTAGTGAGTCCTCTTTAAGATAGTATTCGTTGGAGAATACGCAATGGTGCATGGTCGCTCCCTCCTCCAAATGTTCCTGCACGCTCTCCAATACGTGGACTTGGATTGTGCCGTCCGTGAAATGGATACCGAAGAATTTGGATTTGAGTTCCTTGAAACGTTTTTCGGCTTCCATTGCCTTCTTTTGCTTCTGTTCTATCTCCTCCCTTTCCCTTTGTCTATTGAGTTCCTCCTGTCTGCGGTCGTGTTCGGCTTTGAGGTTGGTGGGACAAAGAAACTTCGGGCTGTGTATGTCCTTGTTCAATCTGCGGAGCATATCCACATAGTCGCACCAAAGGGAAATATCCGTTATATCGTAGCCGTTACGGACTGCAATCTTATAGGACTGCCAATACTCGTCAAACGCTCTTCTTTTGCCAAGGAAATAGCGTAGGTGGTCTGTACGTCCCGACTTCATCAATGTTTCGGCACGGCTGTCAGAAAGCAATGCAGGAATGAGTGTTGTCGGGGGTATTTCGTGAAAATCATCCTTGAAACCATTTCTGCGGAGTGTGTCTGATACCTTGAACTTCGGATATATCTGCGAATAGGCTGCATATCGGTAGGCTTCGTTGTCGTTGCGGATTGCCATAGGTGCGCAATAGGAGAATGTATCAACGTATCTACCCAATACTCTCTGAACGGCAACAATCGTCTTTCGTCCTTGTGCGTTCCACCAATACTGACCGATTTCAAGCACATAGTGTCCTGCCTTGCAACCTTTCTCCATTTCAGCCACGAGGAGGAACATCCGCAACACTTGGTATTCTCCGCAAGCGGTAAGTGTTGTGAAATAGTGCTTCTGCTGCAATTTCCTTTGGAATGTTTCCTTGACCTGCAACTTTGCCCTGCAATGAGGGCAAGTGCAAGTTTCTCTATGTTTGTTCATTATCCAACTATGCCCACAATCCATACAAGTGGTGCGACCTTTTGGCAAGCGGTAGGCTAAGTGGTCTATGCACTCACGGAATGCCCACTTACTTTGTGTCTTGGTTATCGGGCATAGGTGCTTGCTTTGTTCAAAAACTGCCTTTTCAAATTTGTTTCTTGGTTTCATAGACTTAAAAATCGAATAGTGATGGTTGTACTTGGGTTGCTATGTTCTCGGTCTTTTTAACTCGTGCGTTACGGCTCTGTATCTTGGCAAGTTCCTCACGCTGATATTGCTTAATGGCTTCCTGCCTTGCTTCGGCTTTTTCTTCCTCTGTGAGTTCTACAATGTGATTAACGGCTACTTGGCAGGAAACAGCCTTGCCGACTTCTATATCGTCCTCATCATAGTAGTGAACAGCCATAGAGAAGATTTCATCATCATCAAAGCCGTTGCAACCGCTTTTCTGCACTTCATTAAGAATGTAGGTGATGCACTCCTCGATATTCTTGTTCGGTTTCATCAAGTTAGGGGCAAACAAGGGGTCTGTCATAGCACGCTGATTAAGATACTCGGCTATTGTCCGTGTGAAATGTTCTGTTCCTTTCATTGTCGTATATGTTTTGATGTTGTTAATACTTGGAAATTTCTACTATTTGATTGATACGCCCATATAGGTAGGCTCTTAGGCTTGTTCTGTCGGGTGCGTAATACTCTGTCCATTGTCCGTACTGATTGACAAGGTATTTCTTCAGTACATCAAAGAAGTTAAAGCGATAGCCTTGTAGGGGAACGGCTGTACGGAAATAGGTGTTTGAGTTTACCGCCTCACATAGCCAATTCTTTTCCTCACGGCTCATACACTCGCCACTATTGAGTTTCACACGCAGGAGATATACTTTGCTGTTACAAAGGCTCTCCAAAGGGGGAATGTCCCATTGTACAAACTTAATTGCCAACACTTGCTCACTTTTTTCAGCCACAGGGTTAATGCGGTAATGAGAGGAGGAGCTATATCCTTTTCTGTTCATCGAAGATGTTGTATTTACTTTTTGCTTATCCATAGCGACATTTTTTTTTATGCGTCCAAAGATCGGAGTATGCTGATTCCTTTTTGTAGCAAAATCAAGGTAGCGGGGCGGGCTTGCACAAGGTTTTGTCGGAAAATACTACCCGTAGGTGTGGAGATTTTCCAGACAAACCAAGCGGCACAGACCTTTTGAAAGCCACAAGCCCCATACTACCTTTGCGGATAAAAAGGGAACAGCATCCGTCTTCTTCATTTCGCATATTGTGGAGCATTGGAAAGGAAGCGAAAGTGCAACGCCCATAGTGGGAAATAGAAAAGGTGGCTATCTCGAAATGTGAGATAACCACCTGATGAACGATAAATGAAAGTGTTTACAGATTCATCGTCGTGCTTCTCAAAGCACGCAAAGCAGGATGGCACAGACAATCGCCAGCCAGAAGAGAATGCTCAGCAACGTAAATGCCACTTTCAGAATTACCCTGACTATAAAGCGTAGTATCAGAAAACCTGCAATAACTGACACGACAGTTACGACCTGTGGCGTTACTATCTTCGAGATAAGCCAAATGGCACCGATAACGATGGAAAGCAGGAAGCCTAGTTCGATGAAGCGTGTCCAACCGAAGCGGCGGACTTGCTTGGGAGAAGTCGGCTGCTGCTTGTTCTTATCGGTTTTGTTCGATGCGTCTGCCTTGATGAAGGCAGGTGTGTGAACGATTTCGTTAAGCCGTGAGGACAATGGAAGCTCGCTTCTATTGTCTCGGCGAGAAATCGCACTTTTAAGAACGTCTTGATTCATGATGATTGTATTCATAATCGGAGCTTTTAATAGTTTCAAGAGCACCGGCAAGATGCTCTAACGACCCAAAGACAAGTGTTTGTAAAACTCTTGGCGTGTGGAGTGGAGCGTTTATCTTGGCTCTTGACACTACAAAAGCTCCAGATGGTGCTACATCAAGTCATGTTCTCACCGCCTATCGTTGGCAGACCATTGACCTCAATGAGCAGAACGATTGTTCCTGTCAATTCGGTGTAGAGTTTCTCATACTCTGGTGTTGCGCCAAAGTCGTCTGTCAGTTCATACTTGTCGAAAACGCTTTGCACAGCCTTATTCTTCAGAAGCATTGGTGTTAGTCTTTCGGGGAGCGGAGAGGGCAGTTCCTTCTCAAACTCATTCTCCAAGACAGATACAAGTGTGTCATACTTGGAAAAATGAAGTCCTCGATGCAAGACTTCACTTGCCATACTCTCCGCTTCGGGATGCGAGAAGCCTTGTGCCACTGCATCGCAGTAGGTGGAAAGTGCTTCATCGGATCTTGCCGTTATGAATGGTTTGTCACCCAGCAGTTCTGGAAAATGCTCACTCAAATAGTTCTCCAACTTCAGACGGAAGTAAGATAGTTCTTTCTTTGTTTCCATAAATCTTTTATTTTAGGGTTATACATTTCATTATATTATCAGATGCCCATCGCCTTATTGAACTTGCCGAGTTTGTCAGCGAGCTGTTCCATGTCATGCTCCACTTTCTTGTTGGTTATGCGGGCATAAAGTTGTGTAGTTTTAATGTTGGTATGCCCCAACATCTTCGATACACTTTCCATAGGAACACCCTTGCTTAGCGACATGGTTGCAAACGTATGTCGGGCAAGATGGAAGGTCAGATTCTTCTTGATGCCACAAATGTCGGCAATTTCTTTCAAATATGCGTTGGTTTTCTGATTCGTTAGGATGGGAAATAGTTTGCCGTCCCGATAGGTCTTATGACTGTACTTGGCAATGATACTCTTGGGTATGTCAAGAAGTAACACATTTGTTTCCACGCTTGTTTTCTGCCTTTTGGTCATAATCCACTGCTTGTCATCGAGCGTTACGATGTTGTCTGGTGTAAGGTTGGATACGTCGATATATGCCAGACCTGTGAAGCATGAAAATATGAAAACATCCCTTACTAACTCCAAGCGTTGAATAGCAATTTCCTTGTTGGCTATCTTCATAATCTCCTCATCCGTGAGAAAACCTCGATTGACAGGCTCCAAGTGAAAACGATGATTGAGGAATGGGTCGTGAAGAAGATAGCCACGCTTTTGCGCATAGATGGTCACGGTTTTCAGTGCCTTCAATTTCTTGACTGATGTGTTATAGGCACACCCAGCCGCCGTACTCAGGTACAGTTCAAAGTCCTGTACTATAGATGGCGTGAACTCTGCCAGTCCAATATCTTTCTTCCCATACTTATAGATAAGGAATTCTGCGAAATGCCTTCTTAAAACGCTGTACTTTTGCAGGCTGTCCTTGCTGATGGTATGTCCGACACGCTGTCTGACATCTTCGTTGAACTTGTCGAATATCGGGAGAAAGGTCGTGTACTCCCTGTCTTTCCCGACAAAGAATGAGCGGATTTTATCCAATGACAAGGATTCATCATCCTCGAATTTGTGGTAAATGTTATTCAGCATTGTGGAAATGGAGTCCAATGCGGCATTAGCGGATAAGGCTTCTGCCGTCCGACCTTTGAGCCTGCTGGTAGTGTTATTCCACAGTGACTTGTCCACGAATATTTTCGTAGATCCGAAATTAGCCATCTCTCCGTTAAGGAATACTCGGAGCATTACAGGCGACTTTCCTTCTTTGTTCTCATAGTTTGAGCGTAGGTAGAAGGATACCTTGAAATTTGTTCTCATAATGCATCATTCTTTTGTGTAGCACTCGGCTGCAAAGTTAATACTTAATACGTTGAAAAAGAAAGAGTTGATGCCGTCAATATGGTATTCAGAATACCGTCACTGCTACATTTTTTGCTACTGCAATTTTTGTGTAGCAGTTTATGTAGCAGAAATTGACCGAATGATGATTGTCATAACATAGGGTTATGCCGTCAGGCGATAGAGGTATATACAAAGAAAAATCGTTGTAAAACCTTGATTTTACAACGATTAGCAAATTTTTGAAGGCTAAATTGACAACCCTTGTGAAGTCCTTTTGAAGCCTATTAGCGGAGAGAGGGGGATTCGAACCCCCGAACCGCTTTAGGCGGTTACACGCTTTCCAGGCGTGCCTCTTCAGCCACTCGAGCACCTTTCCTTATTGTTAGGTGGTGCAAAAGTAAGACTTTTATCTTGAATTCGGATGGAAATCAGCAAAAAGTTTCACTTTTCCACTCTGCCCTTCCATCTAAATAGCTTTATTCTTTCAATAACGCTGTGCTTTTAAATTGGAAGTGTTTGCTTTTTACGATTGAATCGCCACTACCCCATTTGTTAAGGGCGGTTCTATAAATTACCACCGTAATTTTTATTTATGTTGGACAGTTTACGTTTTGTCATCTTGCGGTCTTTTTTGGGTTCAATTTGCTTGTTCGTTCAGTCGTATAGCTCGCTATACTCCTTCACTCACAAACAAATTGACCACCAAAAACAGCCTCGCAATCTGACAAAGCTAATTTATAGAAACGCCCTTAATTGTTTGGCAGACAACTACGTGCACAACGGCTCTTTTCAAATGAGGAGGTGGAAACTTATTTTGACGGTTTTGCCTTCTTCGCTCGTCTACGTCCAAACAAGTCTTTAAGATTGGTGAAGTCTTTCTTCAAAATCAAGCCTACTCCTTGCGTGGTAAGACTGTTGCGCGTAAAGTATCTGTCATTGGTTTGATTGTACACCTTGATGGCCAGATTGCCACTTGGCAAGAGCAGATATCGGATGTCGAAATCACCAATAAAGGTGGTCGTGGCATTGGGGTTGTCCCTGTAACCAAACTGCCCGTTGATGAGCAGACGGTTGTTCAGCAGTCGTCCACTAAGCAGTCCTTCATACTCAGCGTTATTGAATCCTTCGGTGCCGGTGGAGATGTTGGCACCAAAATTCCAGTTGGCGTTATCGATGACGGTATTCAGCACGTTGTTGATTTGCTGGCTCAATGTTCCACTAAGGATGCTCTGCATGGCGAGGCTCGCCTGACTTTGTTGCGCCGTGCCATCAGTGCCGGCGTTGTTGTTGGTGCCTTGTGAATAGAACCGGCCTACCGCCAGCAGGTAAAGCACTTGCTGATTCATCTCTTCTTCGCTGTTGATGAGGCTGTATACCATCTGCTTGGCATCGTTGCTCAAGGTAGGCATGTCGAGGTTGAAATCCACTCGCGGCGCCTGCGGCGTGCCTGTGATGTTCATTAGACAATTGATGCGAACGTTGTTGTTGGTGAACGACCGCCCGATGTTCAAGTCGGCCAAGCTCACGCCATTGACAGTGTGAGTGGCGTTGAGGTTGAGTGTCGCATGATAAGGGTCGCCTCCAAAGGTGATGGTGCTACCCTGTTGAAATTGGAAGTCCTTCTTGATGACGTTTTGAATGGTCAGCCCATAGATACCATGATCGACCACATAGTTGCCGAACATTTCGAAAGCACCCTTATCGTAATAGTTGGCGCGCAGCACACCGTTGCCATTCAAAGCGATGTAGTCGCCCGTCTTGTTATCCATGAGTAGTTTGAGCGTGAGGTTTGGCGTGCAGTTGATGAGCAGGTTTAGATGTAAGTCGCCAGATACCTCGGGCAACTTTTGTGCGGCCAAATCGATGGTATGTTGGCGTGGTGCGATGCTATCTGGTTGCAGCGAATCGGTTCTTGTGGACCATCTGATGAAGTTCTGGGTGCTGACTGCATCCAGGCCGGCCACGTTGTACACGATTTGTGAGCCTTTTTGTGGTATGGCGTTAACGTCGATGTTTAAATCGTCACCATTACCAGTGATGGCGCAGGTGCCGTTGATGTAGGCCGTTCCATAGAAGGTGTTTCCACCAAAAGTGTGCGTGTCGTAAGCCAAGAGGTTCTCTGCAGCGATGTGTAAGTCGTATCGCAAGTTGCGCAGGTTGTCGTGACGCAACCTGCCATTGACAATGCCAATGTTCTCATTGCGGTCGTAGATGGTGTCGTTCTTGAAAACAATCTCATCGGGTGTCAGGGTAATCATGCCCCGCCTGAGCGTATAATGGGTGTTGAGGGGCGTGATGCCCAGAGAGCCGTCGGCGACAACCTGTCCGGTGAGGTTGAGATATGACAAGTCGCCATAAAGCCGCAGCTGTCCTGTTCCGCTTGCATCGACGTCTTGCATGAACGAGCCACAGAAGCCTTCGAGGAATTGCAAGCGTGTCTGCCGAGCTTGGATGGCCAAGTCGATGTAATGCTTGCTTGGCGAAACAAAGCCGTTGATTAAGGTTTGCCGGCCTTGGTCGTTGGCTTGGGCTTGGATGTCGATTTGCTTCAAGGGAGCGTTCCAGCTGACGTTGGCATCCAGGACGCCCATCTGACCTGTCTCGAATTCAAATGAACTGACCTGTACGTTCGCATGTCCCTGGGGTTTTCCAAAGACTCCCGATGCGAATGCGCGTCCAGACAACCGCCCTCCGAATGTGACGGCATCGAATTGAAGCAGGTTCAGCACATAGTTTACGTCAATGCCCTTGAGGTCGAACACGAGGGTATCCATAGGATTTTTGGTAGCCAGACCTGCCACGATGATATGTTGGTCGTCGTGATGGATGGAGAAATGATCCACCGTGAGATGGTTCTTGCTGTACATGATGTCCGACGGCTCGATGTTCCAGATGCTGTCTTCAATCAATATCTCCGACGGATGGATGATTACATGGGCTGCCGGCTCACCATTCTTTTTCTTGAAGAACTGTGTCGTGGTGTTCAGAGTTCCTTGGAGCGGATGGGAGGCATGATTGTCAAACCACAGGGTGGTGAGCAAGTGGTCGTTGGCTGCGGAGGACTGCACCCGCCAGGTCCATCGCTTGTTCTCCGCATCCAGCTTGTTGGCCTCTGCGCTGAAATGCAGCGTATCGGTTGGTGTAGACAAGTGTAGATGATTGTCCTGGTATCGGCTTCCGTCGTAAGTGAAGTCGGGCGCGTTGACATTGATGTTTAGTTGGTTGTTGACGCTGTTGATGGTGCCACTGAGTTGCAGCGGTTGTTGCAGGGAGAGCGGGATATCAAAAAGATAGTTTGCCCAATCGGTCTTGCTGATGTCGGCATACAGGCGGACGTTTGTGCGTGGGGTGACGCGCCTTGTCATGGGCGTGAGCAGTTGGATGCCTGGAAGTTTGTCGATGATGACATTTTCGATGTTCTGTAGAATGGAATTGTAGTCGAATGTGCCAACTACCAATGCGTTGCCAAAATCGCCATCGAGAGAAATGAAATGTTCTTGGTGCTGGTCGTACCCTGTTTTCAATTCAAGTCTTGATAATGAATAGGTTTGGTTAGGGTCTCGCATCATGACACCCGAAAGGAGCATGCGGCCCGTGACATCTTTCAACGAGTGACCTGACAGCTGCGAGCTTGCCTGGAGGCTGACCATTCGGTTGGGCCACTTTTGTGTGAGACGCAAGGCCGAGAGGTTTACGTCTTTTGCTGTAAGGTCGAACAGGGCGGCATAACGTGCTTGGTTTCGGTCAACCTTTCCTTGGATGTTCAATACGCCATTAACATCATTGAGCGCCGCCGTTCCATCAAAGTGATCCAAGCGAGAATCTGTGTCCAATGTGCCGTGTCCGTTGATTGAAACGTTTTTGTATGGGTAACCTTTGTATTCTATTTTGGGGACATCACCTTTAATGTTGAACACGGCTTGGCTGCCTTGTTTGCGAAATTCGTTGAGCTGAATTTTAGCGGTTAGCAATCCCCAATCTTGGTCGGACAACAAGGGAGCCAGCTTAAAATCGTTGGTTTCTATCATGCCCTTGTAGCTGCCTTGAGCGACCATGGCATCAAACTTGATGTCGCCCAAATTGGATGAGAAGATTCCTTTGGAATAGATGTCTTTCCCCTCTCCATGGAAGTTGCCTGACAGGCGGATGTGGTCAAATTTCGTCAATGGCGTGTTCTGATATTCTTTGGGCAGATACTTTTTGACGGCTGCTTGTTGAAGGTTGAGCGTCTCCAGGTCAAGATTCCATTTTGGAGACTTGGCCCATTTCTGAATTGTTGCCTTGGCAGCAAGCTCCAGTTCGTTCTTGGCAAGCAAATGGATGTGGCGTATGGCCAAAGACGATGCCGTTCCGGAAAGCGATGCCTGGATGTTGACAGGCGTATGGTATGGTCTGAGCTTCGAAGAAATGAAAGCAAAGTCGGATGGGGTGACGTATGAGTTGTCTATGAGGCCGTGATAGGATAGCGAGGGCATGTATGGCACACCATTCCTCATCTGGTAATTGGCGCGGACATGGTTTAACGCTAATTTAGAGTTTGGCAGTTCCAATTTGAAATTCTCCAGGACGGCATGGTTGGTGTTTGCCCGCAATTTGGATGAGAATGATTTTACCTGAAGGCCGGATCGTTCCTTGAAGCTCAGATTTTTCAGTTTGACATTCAACGAGTCTTTTGACAGTGCACTGACAATGACATGCGCACTGATGTCTTTCAAATTGAGGTGCGCGGGCGAGAATTGTCTTGTCTGCGGTAAATCCAATTGGTCGTATTTAACAGCGCCGTGTCTTAACACGACAGAGGCGATGCGGATGGGCTTGGCCTGTGTTGTGGTATCTTTCGAAGCTAAAGAGTCGATGACGAATTGAAAGTTGGGCTTGGCGTTTTTACTACTTTTGTAAAGATTGGCCTGCATGCCAAAGAGCTGAGCCGAGGAAATAGAAATTTCTCCGCGCGTTAGCGGAATGAAATCCAGTTTCACAGAAAACCTGGATGCTTGCAGCATGGGCTTACCTTGTTGGTCAGTGACGTACAGCCCATCGATGATGATGCGATTGAGAAAGCCTATATCAATGCGTTCGACCTTCACCTCAGTGCCAAGCCGCTTGGATAATAAGGATGCAACTTGCTGACCGCAGGCGTCTTGTATGGACGGTATACGCAACAAAATGATGATTGTAAGATAAATTCCTACAATGCTCCAAATGATGATGTTGAGTATATTTTTAAACTTCTTCAGACAGCGTTCAGCTTTGTTTTATGCAAAAGTACATCATTTTTTGTCACGGCTGAAATAAATGATTGCTTTTTCTTTTATAAATCAGTAAAAGTTACTAAATTTGCCAAACATTTGGATATGAACAATATCTTATGCCCTCATTGGTTGGAAAAAAGTTTAATTTTATATATTCTATGGTAAATGTAATTAAGTTACGTAAGGGCTTGGACATTAATCTGAAGGGTAGAGCAAACGAACAAAAAACATCTTTAAAACAGAGTCATCAATATGCTCTTGTTCCTGACGATTTTGCCGGCGTAGTCCCTAAGCTATGTGTGCATGAAGGGGACGACGTGAAGGCTGGAGAGGCTCTTTTCGTTAACAAGAAGTTTCCAGAAGTCAAGTTCGCCTCACCGGTCAGTGGAAAAGTGAAGTCAATTGTCCGCGGTGATAGACGTAAAGTGATGGCTGTTATTGTGGAGGCGTCACAACAACAGGAGTTTGTTGATTTTGGCAAGAAAGACGTGAGGAGTCTTTCTGGTGACGAAGTCGTAGAGGCGCTGTTGCAAGCAGGTCTTTTTGGATATGTCAACCAACTGCCTTATGCCGTTTCGACCCAACCACAGAGCAAACCTAAGGGTATTTTTGTATCTGCTTTCAGAAACATGCCTTTGGCCGGCAAGTTTGAGTTCGAGCTGGAAGGCAACGAAGAAGCTTTCCAAGCAGGTTTGACTGCGTTGTCGAAGATTGCAAAGACATATTTGAACATCCATGTCAATCAAACCGACAAGGCCTTGACACAGTCTTCTGATGTTGAGATTACGGCTTTTGACGGTCCCTGTCCCTCCAGCAATGTAGGCGTGCAAATCAATCACCTGTCACCCGTCAACAAGGGTGAGGTGGTATGGACGGTCGAACCAACGGCTGTCATCTTCATGGGTCGTTTGTTCCTGACGGGTAAAGTGGACCTCACGCGGACGGTGGCCATTGCAGGCAGCAAAGTGAACAATCCTCAATATGTGGATGCTTTGGTTGGAACACCGATATCTGACTTGTTAGCAGGACAGATAGGCGGTGAGAGCGAAAACGAACATCTGCGCATCATCAATGGTAATCCGTTAACAGGGCGCAAGTGTGAGTTGACCGACTTTCTCGGTGCACACACTTCGGAAGTTTGCGTGATACCAGAAGGTGATCAGGCAGACGAATTGCTGGGATGGATTTTGCCGCGCACCAATCAGTTTTCTGTTTCACGCAGTTATTTCTCGTGGCTTTCAGGAAAGGAAAAGCAATACGACCTGGATGCGCGTGTCAAAGGTGGAGAGCGCCACATGATCATGAGCGGCGAGTACGATCGGGTGCTGCCCATGGATATTTATGGCGAATACCTCATCAAGTCTTTGATTGCAGGTGACATCGACAAGCAAGAACAGCTGGGGATATATGAAGTGTCTCCGGAAGATTTCGCCGTTGCCGAGTTCGTGGATTCTTCTAAGTTGGAACTTCAGAAGATTGTACGCAATGGTCTGGACATATTAAGAAAAGAAAACGCATAAGGACATGAGTTTAAAAAAATATTTAAATAAAATCAAGCCACACTTCGAAGAGGGCGGTAAGCTACATGCTTTCTGGAGTGTCTATGATGGTTTTGAGAGTTTCCTTTATGTTCCCAACACGACAGCCAAAACAGGAGCTCACATCCATGACGCCATCGACTCGAAGAGAATCATGAGTTTGGTGGTCATCGCTCTGCTACCTGCCTTGTTGTTTGGAATGTACAACATTGGATATCAGAATTTCGCAGCTGCCGGAGAGTTGGCCAACGCCTCTTTTTGGGAGATGTTCTTTTATGGCTTCTTGGCCGTGTTACCTAAAATCCTTGTTTCTTACATCGTAGGTCTGGGCATCGAATTCGCCTGGGCGCAGTGGAAGAAAGAAGAGATTCAGGAAGGCTATTTGGTAACGGGCATTTTAATGCCGCTCATCATCCCCATCACCTGTCCGTTGTGGATGCTTGCATTGTCAGTTGCATTCGCAGTGATTTTTTGCAAAGAGATATTTGGTGGAACGGGCATGAACATTTTTAATGTGGCATTGTCTGCCCGCGCGTTCCTTTTCTTCTCTTATCCTGGACAGATGACGGGTGATTCGATATGGGTAGCCAGCCATCAGATATTTGGTTTGGGCAATACCTTGCCAGATGCAACCACCATGGCTACTCCGCTTGGTGAACTGGCTCTCCATGTAGACATACCCTACTCTACCTGTGACATGTTGATTGGTTTGATACCAGGTTCCGTTGGAGAAACCAGTGTCATCGCCATCGCCATAGGTGCCTTGCTGCTGTTGGTTACAGGCATCGCTTCATGGAAAACGATGTTGAGCGTATTCGTTAGTGGTGGTCTCATGGCCGCACTCTTCAGTGCACTCGGTATGACGTCTATAGCATGGTACGAGCATCTTATATTAGGCGGGTTCTGTTTCGGTGCCGTATTCATGGCTACCGACCCAGTAACTTCCGCACGTACAGAAAAGGGTAAGTATATCTATGGCGCCCTCATCGGTGTGATGACAATCATCATCCGCGTGATGAATCCTGGTTATCCTGAAGGTATGATGTTGTCGATTTTGTTTGCGAATATGTTCGCCCCATTGATTGACTATTGCGTCGTTCAAGGCAACATCAACAAGAGAATGAAACGTTTAACTGCTCATAATAAATAAGACGATGGCTGAAGGAAATAAAAAAGGATTGAATACCAATTCAAACTCCTATACGATCATATATTCAATCATTATCGTTGTTCTTGTTGCATTCCTGTTGGCTTTTGTGTTTCAGGCTTTGAAACCCATGCAAGATGCCAACGTGGCATTGGATAAGAAGAAGCAGATATTAAATTCGTTGAATATTAGAGATTTGAATAATGAAGACGCTGCTGCAAAGTATCAAGAAATTGTACTCGCTGATGAAATCATCGATGAGCAGGGTAATGTTCTTGAAAAAGGAGAACAGGGCGGAGAAAACAACGGTTTTAAACTTAATTCTGCCGACTTTAAGAACGGAAAGTTAGCACTCTTCGTTTGTAAGGTTAATGGACAAACTAAGTATGTGATACCCGTTTATGGCATGGGACTCTGGGGAGCAATCAATGGTTATGTTGCCATTAATGCAGATAAGTCGACTGTCTTCGGAACTTACTTCGACCATGATAGCGAAACAGCTGGATTGGGAGCTGAAATTAAAGATAACCGTGCATGGCAAAACCAGTTTCAAGGTAAGAAACTATTTGCGCAAGATCCCCATCAAATCGCACTGGCTGTCAGCAAGAAGGTGGAAGACCCTTCCACGCAAGTTGACGGTATAACGGGTGCTACGCTCACTTCCAACGGTGTGACCGAGATGTTGCAGACTTGTTTAGGTGCATATATGAATTTCTTGAAAGCTCATTAAATTGATTTAGTATTATGGCATTATTTTCAACACAAAATAAGAAAGTCTTTACAAGCCCTCTCAATTTGGATCATCCTATCTTGGTTCAAGTCTTGGGAATCTGTTCGGCTTTGGCAGTAACTTCACAATTAAAGCCAGCTATTGTCATGGGATTGGCAGTGACGGTTATTACTGCATTTTCAAATGTAATTATTTCGATTATTCGCAATACCATTCCGATGCGAATCCGTATCATCGTACAATTGGTTGTTGTAGCCGCATTGGTAACCATCGTGAGCCAAATCTTAAAGGCATACGCGTATGACGTGAGTGTTCAACTCTCAGTATATGTGGCTTTGATTATCACCAACTGTATTCTGATGGGACGCTTGGAAGCATTTGCGATGATGAACAAACCTTGGCCATCCTTTCTTGATGGAGTGGGAAATGGTTTAGGTTACGCAATGATTTTAGTGATTGTGGGAGCTCTTCGTGAATTGTTTGGTAGAGGTACTTTATTAGGATTTACGATTATTCCATCGTCTTTCTACGACTTTGGTTATATGAATAATGGTATGATGGCCACGCCGGCAATGGCTTTAATTCTTGTTGGATGTGTCATTTGGATTCACCGTGCCTATTTCTATCAAGAAGAAAAGTAATTCATGCAATTTTAATCAATTAGAATTATTATGGAACATATCATATCATTATTTTTCAGATCGATATTTGTCGACAACATGATTTTCGCATTCTTCCTTGGAATGTGTTCATTTTTGGCCGTATCGAAGAATGTAAAGACCTCGTTTGGTTTAGGCATGGCAGTGACATTCGTGCTGTTTGTCACCGTTCCGGTAGACTACTTGCTTCAAACCAAAGTCTTGGATCCATTAGGATTAAGTTATTTGAGTTTCATTATCTTCATTGCCGTCATCGCCGGTATGACGCAATTGGTAGAAATGTTGGTCGAGAAATATAGTCCGTCACTCTATGCCTCATTGGGAATCTTCCTTCCGCTGATTGCCGTAAACTGCGCCATCATGGGTGGTTCCATGTTCATGCAGCAACGTATCAATCTGGATCCAAGTAACACACAGTATGTCGGTAACATTGCTGACGCAATTGCTTACGCTGTGGGAAGTGGATTGGGATGGACCCTTGCCATTGTCCTCATGGGGGCTATTCGTGAGAAATTACAATATAGTGATGTGCCAAAACCGCTTCAAGGTCTTGGTATCACCTTCATTACCGTAGGACTTATGGCCATTGCCATGATGTGCTTCTCTGGCTTAAAAATATAATCATCAATTATGGAATTTTCATTTATATTACAGAGCATTGCCGTATTCTTGACCGTCATTCTTTTGCTGGTCATCATACTGTTGGTCGCTAAAAAATATCTCTCGCCAAGCGGAAACGTCAATATCGTCATCAACGAAGATAAGACTCTCAGCGTTCCACAAGGTGCTTCTATCATGAACACCCTTACACAAAATGGAATTTACCTCCCCTCTGCATGTGGCGGAAAGGGCAGTTGTGGACAATGCAGATTACAAGTGATTGAAGGAGGAGGCGAAATCTTGGACTCAGAGCGTCCTCACTTTACAAGGAAAGAGATAAAGAATAATTGGCGTTTAGGATGCCAGTGCAAGGTGAAAGGTGACCTGAAAGTCAAAATACCTGAAACCGTTTTAGGTGTCAAAGAATGGGAATGCACCGTCATCAGCAATAAAAACGTGTCGAGCTTCATCAAGGAGTTCAAAGTACAGTTGCCTCCTGGCGAACACATGGACTTCATACCGGGCTCGTATGCTCAAATATCAATTCCCGCATACGATGTGATTGATTACGACAAAGATTTCGACAAAGATGACATTGGCGAAGAGTACATTGGCGCATGGAAGAAGTTCAACATTCTTTCTATCAAGGCTCACAACCCCGAGCCTACCGTACGCGCTTACTCCATGGCCAACTATCCTGATGAAGGCGACATCATCATGCTGACCGTGCGTATTGCCTCAACGCCATTCAAGCCACGTCCACAAGTGGGCTTCCAAGACGTTCCAACCGGTATTGCTTCCAGTTATATCTTCTCTTTGAAGCCCGGCGATAAGGTAAAGATGAGTGGACCTTACGGTGACTTCCATCCCATCCTCGATTCAAAGAAAGAGATGATATGGGTTGGCGGTGGAGCTGGTATGGCACCGTTGCGCAGTCAAATCATGTATATGTTGAAGACATTGCACACCCGCGATCGTGAAATGCATTATTTCTATGGTGCGCGTTCACTGAACGAAGCATTCTTCTTAGATGATTTCCACGCATTGGAGGAAGAATATCCTAACTTCCATTTCCATTTGGCATTGGACAGACCCGATCCTATAGCTGATGAAGCTGGTGTGAAATACACGGCTGGTTTTGTTCATCAAGTAATGTATGAGACCTACTTGAAGGATCATGAAGCGCCAGAAGACATCGAGTACTACATGTGTGGTCCTGGTCCGATGAGTGCAGCTGTACAAAAGATGTTGGATAGCCTTGGAGTAGATCCTGAATCTATCATGTTTGATAACTTTGGATAAGTTGAAACAAATCAACAACAACTTACATACAATTATAAAAAGTCGCTGAATATCGGCGACTTTTTTGTATTCGGAATTTCATTATTATAGCATGATTTCGTATGTGTTTCTATCGTATATTCTCAAGTAGAAATATTTCTCTCTTCCTAAAAAATCTATCGTTAACGTTTGGTGTGTCACGTTGTTTGTTTATCTTTGCATAAGTTTAATTTATTTTTAATAATTATCTTCTATGAAAAAAGTTATTTTAAGTGCATGCGTTATGTTTATAACAATTGCAGCGTACGGACAGCGTGAAAAAGGTACGGTTACTTTACAGCCTAAAGTAGGTTTAAACATGGCTACGCTTACAAACGATAATGATGCCGACTCAAGATTTGCGCCAGTTGTTGGTGCCGAAATAGAAGTGCAAGCTACTGACATGGTTAGTTTCTCGGGTGGATTACTTTACTCTATGCAGGGAGCTAAGGGAAAGATAGGCAATGTAGATGGAACAGTAAAGTTAGACTATATCAATGTTCCAATTCTTGCTAACGTCTATGTGGCTCATGGATTTGCCGTGAAGTTAGGTGTACAACCAGGCTTTTTGATCAACAATAAAGTCAAAGTTTCACAGAATGGTGTCAACGCAGAGGTTGATTTAGAGAAATCTCTTAAAGCTGCGGGAATTGATGCCAAACTGAATAAGGTTGATATTTCTATTCCCGTTGGTGTTTCCTACGAGTTCAGCAATATAAATATCGATGCACGATACAATTGGGGAGTAACCAAGATTATTGACGAAGACAGCAGTAAGAATAGTGTTTTCCAGATTACAGTTGGTTACAAATTTGCGCTGTAATGTGATATGAGCATGTCAAAAATATGCTCTATAATTCCGTATCTAACTATTATTTTAAGGAAAAAATGTGCCTCCTTTTGTATGGAGGTACATTTTTTGTTTGGCTAACATGTAATTGTCTAATGCGGACAAATCACTTATGAACCTCAATGGTGGAAATAGCCCACCCAGAAAGGAAAGAGCACCTGTAGAAATACGGAAAGGAAGGCCCTATAAGGTAGTGAGGCATGACAAATCACTTGATTCGCATGCGAGTAGAGTAGCGCAAGTTGTGTCTTACCTTTGCTTTTCTACCAAGGAACTGTGATGCTGGTTAGGATTTGAACTTTTTTACGGTCAAATCAAGAAGATAATTATCCAAGATTACCATCGCTGCCATCGCCTCTACAATGGGAACGGCGCGTGGCACGACACACGAATCATGCCGACCGCTGGCATTGAAGGCAACCGGATGGCCCTCAATGTCTACCGTTTGTTGCTCCAACAAGATGGTGGCCACAGGCTTGAACGCTATGCGAAAATAGATATCTTCGCCATTGCTGATGCCTGCCTGGATGCCACCATTGTGGTTGGTTGCGGTGTGAATGCGTCCCTGGTCGTTGACAAACGGGTCGTTCATCTCACTGCCTCGGTGGCTGACACACGCAAAACCTTCGCCATATTCAAAGCCCTTAGCAGCATTGATGGACAGCATGGCAGCCCCCAGTTGCGCATGCAGCTTGTCAAACTCGGGCTCGCCCAGTCCTACGGGACATCCCTTGATGACACACGTCACGATTCCTCCCACCGTGTCACCGTCCGCCTTGACCTGCCGGATGAGTTGTTCCATCTGCTTGGCTTTTTCCTCATCGGGACAGCGTACCCTGTTACTTTCGGTCTTGGACAAGTCGTATAAGCGATAATCTCGTTGCAAGGCGATGTCACCCACCTGTGACACATACGCCTGTATGGTGATTCCCAACCGTCGCAACACCAACTTCGCCAATGCACCAGCCACACATCTGCTCAAAGTGATGCGAGCTGATGAGCGTCCTCCACCACGATGATCGCGCAAACCATATTTCTGTTGATAGGTAAAGTCGGCATGCGATGGACGATAAAGATGCTGTAGGCTGTCGTAATCTTTTGAATGCTGATTGGTGTTTGTCACCATGAAAGCGATGGGTGCGCCAGTGGATTTTCCTTCAAAGATGCCACTCAAGAAGCTCACTTCATCAGCCTCCTTGCGATCGGTGGTGATGCTACTCTGCCCCGGCCGCCGCCGGTTAAGTTCGTTTTGCACAAACTGCACATCGATGTCTATGCCCGGCGGCATGCCATCAACGACCCCACCGACAGCCTCTCCATGGCTTTCACCAAAGGTTGTCAACGCGAAAATATGGCCAAATGTATTGCGCATCATCGTGAGTTAGGTTCGCTCTATGAAAGAAATGTTGAAAAATTTGGAGGCGTTGACCCTGGCTTAATGGCCGCAACCACATCCACCGTCATCTGAACTGCCACAGCCTCCGCAACAACAGCCGCCCTCACTGTGACCACCACAACCGCATCCACCAGCCATTTGGTTAACCATTGCAGCAATTTCTTCGTTGGTAGCTTCGCGGTTTTCGATGACCTTTCCCTTAAAGTTGAGCGTTTTTCCAGCCAGGGGGTGATTCAAATCCACCTTCACCTGCTTGTCGTTCACCTCGAGAATGCGTCCCATGAAGCGCGTACCCTCCTCGTTTTGCAAGGGTACCACCGCTCCTTCATAGATGTTCTCTGCATCAAACGTCCCATTAACGGTGAAGACTTCCCGCTCGAGATCCAACACATGCTCTGGCTGAAAATGCCCATAAGCCTGCTCTGGAGCCAGTTTCACCTCAAACTCTTGGCCTGCCTGTAAGTTAATGAGGGCATCTTCGAACAAATCGAGTGTCAGACCAAAGCCGCTGATAAACTGGTATGGCTGTGCTTCAGTAGCTTCTTCAACCAACGTCATTCCTTCGTTTTCATCAGCATGCAGTTGATAAGAAACGGCAATAAATTTATTAGTTTGTTTTTTCATAAATTGTTTTTTTTGACTAATAGATTCATGTAGGCAGACGCATCTCAAATCCTATCTTATCCGCTATTTATGCAAAGCTAACGGCATCAAGCATGGCAGATATATCAGAGGCGCTGCCTATTTTGCGCAAAGGTAGCTAAAAATAAACGAATAATGTTTTGATTGTTCAAAAGAAAATGTGAATAAATCGTAACGCACCCATCCGCAATCCATGACTGGAAAACAACGATTATTTACTTGTGGTTGTCGATTATTTTAGCTTATTTTGCAAACAATGAAGAAATACCTGTTCATCCTATCTATATATATATGGTGTGCGGCCTCCCTGTATGGCCAGCGTACCGATTATGCGAAGATGTCTTCGCTGGTCAGGCAACTGGCTATTGAGCAGACGCAGCAACGACATCAAGCCGTGAGGAAATTGCCATCACCCCTGAACAGGCCTCGTGTCAAGCAGCCAGAACTATGTGCCTTTGTTCGAGTGACAAGTGATGCCCCACGCATTTTTCAAGAGAATGACTGTCGACCCTTGGCTCAATTCGGTGACATCTACATCGTGAGCGTGCCGTTGCAGCGGTTGGGACACCTGTCATCACACAAGCAGGTGCAGCGCATCGAGGCTGGTCGAGGCAACGCCACACAGATGGATTCAGTGGCTTTTTGGCTCAACGCCACCCCAGTCTATCAGGGAGCAGACCCACTGCCCCATGCCTTTACGGGGAAAGATGTGGTGGTAGGCGTGCAAGATGTTGGCTTCGACCTGACCCACCCCAACTTCTACGATTCAACAGCGACCCACTATCGCATCAAGCGTTTTTGGGATCAGTTGTCTGCCGACACCCTGGGCAGCACGCTCTACGTGGGTGCTGCCTATGAAGGATGTGACGCTTTGCTGGCCTACCAGCACTCGCGTGACGGACGGATACAAACACACGGCACCCATACGCTGGGCATTGCGGCCGGAAGCGGTTACGACAGTCCGTATCGGGGCATGGCCTATGAAAGCGACATCTGCCTGGTGAGCAATGCCGTGTCAGACGATGAGCAGTTCATCGACTCGGCTGATTACTATAAATATACCTATGCCACCGACGCCCTTGGCTTTAAGTACATCATGGACTATGCCCGAGAACGCAACCTACCCTGCGTCATTTCGTTCAGCGAAGGTTCCAATCAAGACTTCCATGGCGATGACCAACTCTACTACGCCATTCTGGACAGTTTGTCAGGACCTGGCCGTATCATCGTAGCGTCTGCCGGAAACGAGGGAGCCAAGAAGTCGTTTTTCCGCAAACCAATAGGGAAAAAATCGGCCGGTACGTTCGTTTCCGACAGCAGAAACTCACTTTATTTCACGCTGAAATCAACCCAACCCTTCACACTCCGCCTGACCAGCTATGGCCAGAACACCGAAACGCTGACCATACCGACAAAGCAAGTGTTGGCCTGTGCTGACTCGCTCTTCACCGACACCGTCACACTGGGCGGCAAAACCTATCGCTTGCGCATCATGGGCTATGCGTCCAGCTACCATTCAACCGAAACCGCATACGATGTTTTGGTGAAGACGGATGACGAGGTGGGACTGTCCATTCCGCTTTCGTTCGAAGTAGTGGGGGCCGACTGTGAGATAGAAGCCTATCGCGGCAGTGGCAATTGGACCGACAACGCCTTGGCTCCGCAGCTCAACGCAGGCGAGCGAACACACAACATTCTCTCACCTGGCAGCGCACCGTCCGTGATATGCGTGGGTGCCTCATCCTACCGAACGGCCATCACCAACTACAAAGGCGAACGACGCGTGTACGATCAGGGCACACATGGACAACGAGGCGAATACAGTTCGGTAGGTCCTACCTACGACGGACGCATGAAACCTGATGTATTGGCACCCGGCACCAACATCATCTCATCATACAGCAGCTATTACCTGGAAACCAATCCCAGCGCCTTTGACGTGCAGTCTGACGTTGCCCATTTCAACTTCAAGGGTCGGCTGTACGCTTGGAACAGCAATTCAGGCACCTCCATGTCGACCCCTGTCGTTGCGGGTGCCATCGCCCTGTGGCTACAAGCCAAGCCTACGCTGACGAGAGAAGAGATTATGAACGTACTGGCGCACACCTGTTCGCATACCGACCCGTCACTCACCTACCCCAACAACAAGTATGGCTACGGACAGATAGATGTCTACAAAGGTCTATTATATATATTAGGTGTAAGTGGCATCAAGACCATCACGCAGCATCAACCCAGGGGAATCCGTTTTTCCGTACAGCATGATGGCTTGGTACAAATGCGGTTACACGATGTGGCTTCTCATCATTTCTCGGTATCGGTATACGCCGTATCAGGCGGGTTGGTAAAACGAATTTCCTTTCCAGCAGGTCAAACCTCCTATTCGTTGGACTTATCTACCTTGCCAAAAGGCGTGTATGTGGTGCAGGTAAACAGCCACGCAGCATCCATGACCGGCTCAACACTCATCC
The DNA here is from genome assembly GCF_000177075.1 of Hoylesella buccalis ATCC 35310. Lineage (GTDB taxonomy): Bacteria > Bacteroidota > Bacteroidia > Bacteroidales > Bacteroidaceae > Prevotella > Prevotella buccalis. The sequence goes on along the minus strand of NZ_ADEG01000031.1, from coordinate 56,797 downwards.
GACGATGACGAAGATAGAACGCGACCAAGAAACCATCCGGTTGATGATAGACCTCTATTGTCGGCATCGCCTACGTTTAAATGAGGTACCCGAAGCGTACAGGCAGTTGGGCGATTATGCCTGTGAACGACTGCAACGATGTAAGTTTGGCGAGCAAAAGCCCGCATGTAAAGACTGTCCCGTGCATTGTTACAGACCCGAGATGCGCCAAAAGGTTCGTGAGGTGATGCGCTGGGCAGGCCCTCGCATGGTATTCTATGCACCGATAGCCACTTGTCGACATTTGATACAAATTCTTCGCTTTTCGTTTCAAAAACATCCCCAATAATAGGTATTTTGTAAAAACCATTATTTTTAGGTATTGTCGGGTCATCAAATTGTTCATACCTTTGCATCGAACAAAAGTAAAAACGTAAAATTAAATAGAACAATCATGAAACCAACAGTAGTTATATATGGCTCATCGACAGGAACCTGTCAGGCCATCGCAGAGAAGATAGCCAAGAAATTGGGTGTTGAAGCCGTTGACGTAACCGACCTCACAGCTGATATTGTAAACAACAACGACAATCTTATTCTCGGAACATCCACTTGGGGTTCTGGCGACATGCAGGACGATTGGTACGAAGGAGTTGAGGTACTTAAAGGCGCAGGCCTGTCAGGAAAGACGGTAGCCCTGTTTGGATGCGGCGACTGCGAATCTTACGGTGACACATTTTGCAGCGGTATGTCTGAGCTATATCAAGCCGTTGAAGGTGCCAACATCATAGGTGCCGTATCAACCGATGGATACACCTTTGATGACAGTGATGCCGTGGTGGATGGAAAGTTCGTTGGATTGGCACTTGACGACCTCAACGAAGAGGACAAGACCGATGAACGCATCGACGCATGGATTAACGACATCAAGGGAAGTCTGTAAACGTGATGAAGAAACCATAACCCCGTTGGCCCGAAAAGCATGAAAACCGCAGAAACCATACCAGGAGAGTTGAAGGTGCTCATGAACCATATCTATGAGTACAAGAAGGGAGTGCGACAAATGGTGCTCTATACCTTCAACAAAAAATACGAGGAATTTGCGGTGAACCGTTTGGAGAACCAAAACATCGACTATTTCATTCAGCCGGCGGGTAACCATACGCTGAATCTGTTTTTTGGCAGAGCAGCTTGCATCGACGCCGTTCGCCACATGATTGACAAACCGCTCAACAAGCTGACACCCGAAGAGGATTTCATCCTGGGTGCCATGTTAGGCTACGACATTCGCCTGCAATGCGAACGGTATTGTCAACGCAAATGTAAAAAATGTAATGGGACGTGCGCCGGGTGCGACACCGCTATCAAGCATGAAACCTCATAAAATATAAAATAAACTTTTTTTAGATCTTGTTCGCTAAATAAAGTATTCATAATGTTTTTGTATAATATGTCAAAGCTGCCTGTGAAGGTGGCTTTTTCAATTTCATGCGGCATCGCAAACCGGCTCAACAGCCAGAGCCGTCAATGCGACAGCTGGTGGGTTCAGGCCTTCCCGACTTCAGTCCGGCTTCTTCAGGGTTCAGCGTCACCGTTCCATCTTCCAAAACGAAACACGGAATGCCCGCATATCCTTTTTTCTTAGCCTCGTCAAAGACTGGATTGTTGTCGCGTAGGCGCAAAAACTCTTTCAACAGCGATACATGCTCACCGATGTCAATCACCTGATACCTGCTGTCACCTTCCACCTGTTTGTCAACTGCCACGCAATCGGGACACGACTTCATACCATAAATCTTAATCATACCGTCACTTTTTTATTTCATCAAATCATTTTCAAAACCACCTTCAGCACTTGCTGAAAGAGGTTTGCTTACCATGCAAATATAAGTTTTTTATCTTACAAAAACAAACAAATAACATAAAGAATAAAGCCTAAAATCCAAAGTCATGGAGATTGGACGGCAAAGTCATAGAGTTTGGAGGTCAAAGTCATTGAGATTGGAGGGTAAAGGCATTGAGATTGGAAAGCAACACTTTTGCAAACGTAATTGTATATGGAAATTGAACCTACCTCAACATATTTTTTGCACATTTCTTGTGTCAATCAATTCTTTTTCTTACCTTTGCAACCGCTAAGAAACGGGCAAGTCTTTTACGGCCAGCTCCCTTTGAATCCCCCAGGGTGGGAACGCAGCAAGGGTATTAGGTTGTAGCGGCGCGATAAGAGTAGCTTGCCCACCCGCCTCTTTAGCTCAGTTGGCCAGAGCACGTGATTTGTAATCTCGGGGTCGTTGGTTCGAATCCGACAAGAGGCTCACTTATTTCAGAAATCAACGAGGGTGTATCAGAATGATGATACACCCTCTTTTGTTTTGGGGCAGATGATGCTGACGCCAGCAAAAAATGTGACCACGAATGCTTGGTTTACTTGATAAAGGTAAGCGCGCAATGGCAATCTTTCATTCCTTTTTATTATATTTGCACAGGCGACCTATATCAATCAAACATGAAGAAAATCTATTTTGCAGGTTCCATCCGAGGCGGGCGTGAGGATGCCAACCTCTACAAACAAATCATCGAGTACATCCAAAGAAGTCACAAAGTTCTCACCGAACACATCGGCAACCGCTCACTGTCTACCACCAGTAAGGGTCGTGAAGCGGATGAAAAAATCTACCTTCAGGACACAGAGTGGTTGAGGGGCTGCGACTTGGTCATTGCCGAATGTACCTCACCCTCCTTGGGCGTGGGATATGAATTGGCATACGCAGAACGTCATCACAAGCCCTGTTTCATCCTTTACGACAAGAGTCGTACACACCTATCGGCCATGCTCACGGGCAACAAGTATTATCACATTTTTGCTTACGAACGCCCCGAAGAGGTGTTTGACATACTGGATAAGATATTAGGAAACACGTCAACAGATGCCTTGTCAAACAATCATCGTCAAACAACATGAACCCTGCGAACGACAATGCTCGCACTTTTGCTGACTATTACGGCATAGATATTGGAAATTTTTAACGTCTATACCGTGGAACCGCCTATAAAATCTCTCGTGTACGTACAATATATATGAGATAAAATGCGTACTTTTGCAGATAGTATGATTAACGTACCCTCACTGATTCAGCTTAAGGCGTTCGCCCGCATTGACGGACTTTGGCTGGCACTGTTATGGACAGCCAGTTTCATGAGTATGATGTACATGCCCAAGAGTGCATTGGGAGGCCTGCTGATGCTGGCCACGCCCCCTTTCATGCTATGGCGATTCATCAAGTTTCGCAACTATGCACTCGATGGTGTCATATCCTTTGCGCGAGGATTGACATACGGTTGCTACTGCATCTTCTACGCATCCCTGCTCTTTGCCTTGGTTCAAACAGCGTATTTCCAGTTCTTGGATGGCGGACATTTCGTTCAGATTATGCATCAAGCCCTACAGACCATGGAGGGCGTATATCAGCAAAACGGCGTTGACATCAAGCAAGCCATGGAGACAGTCGACCTCATGAGCACGCTGAAACCCATCGAACTGGCCTTTGTCTTCATGACGCAAAACCTCTTGCTTGGCGCCCTTCTGAGTGTCATCGTGGCCGCCATTGGCATGAAACGAGTGAAAAATCATACAAGAATATAAAGCATCAACGGCATCCGGCATGACAAATATCGGAAAGTCTTGATGCTAACGCCCACATGCTCTCACACGATAAAAAACAATTTATACATAACATCAAATCCAGCATCCGCTCCCACTTGCCCAAAGAGTCCTATCACAATGAGTGAACAGATGGACAACAGGATGGAAAGATGCTTGGTTATTTTTGCAGAATACTATGGACATATCCGTTGTCATCCCTCTTTTCAACGAGGAAGAATCACTACCCGAACTGTACGCTTGGATTGAGCGTGTCATGCAACAAAACGCCTATTCGTACGAAGTTATCTTCGTAAACGATGGTTCTACCGACGACTCTTGGAACGTCATCCAACGCCTTGCCAGTCAGTCAGAGCATGTGCGAGGCATCTGCTTTCGCCGTAATTACGGAAAGAGTCCGGCACTTTACTGCGGATTCAAGGAGGCCCAAGGCAACGTGGTCATCACCATGGATGCCGACTTGCAAGACTCTCCAGACGAAATTCCTGAACTGTACCGCATGATTACCGTGGATGGCTACGACTTGGTATCGGGTTATAAGCAAAAACGTTACGACCCATTGAGCAAGACACTTCCTACCAAACTCTTCAACGCCACGGCCCGCAAGATTAGCGGCATCAAGAACTTGCACGACTTCAACTGTGGACTGAAGGCCTACAGGCGGGAAGTTGTGAAGAACATTGAGGTGTATGGCGAGATGCATCGCTACATTCCCTACCTGGCAAAGAGTGCTGGTTTCGATAAAATTGGTGAGAAGGTGGTACATCACCAGGCGCGAAAATACGGTACATCCAAGTTTGGTTTCAACCGATTCTTCAACGGTTACCTCGACCTCATCACCCTTTGGTTCTTGTCAAACTTCGGCAAAAAGCCGATGCATGTTTTCGGTTTCCTCGGTTCGCTGATGTTTTTGGTGGGATTGATTGCCGTGATTATCCTCGGAGCAGAGAAGGTTTACGCCCTGTCGAACGGCATTCCGATGCGTTTGATCACCGACTCGCCCTACTTTTTCATCGCCCTTACCACCATGCTCATCGGTACCCAACTGTTCTTAGCGGGCTTCTTAGGCGACCTCATCAGCCGCTCTAACCCCGGCAGGAACGATTACCAGATAGAAAAGACCATACGATGCGAAAAATAATTGACATTATTTTGATGGTGCTGGCCATCACCTCGTGCTCTACAATCGATTGTCCGCTGAACAACACGGTGACCACTTCGTACAAGCTCAAAGGTGATGTGGCCAAACTGCAAGACACGCTTACCATCACCACTCCACGCACTACGAACGGTGATACGGTGCTGCTGAACAAGGCAATCGGCATCGACAGCTTCCTACTGCCTATGAGTTATACGCAACCCGAGGACATTCTTTACTTCAAGATGACCACTCAGCAGAACAAAAGTTTCATCGATACGCTGCGCATTACCAAGGAAGATCATCCACATTTCGAGTCGGTTGACTGTCCACCGGCTTTCTTCCATCAAATTAAGCGTGTGGATTACACCAAACATACCATCGACTCTGTGGTCATACACAATGAAAACGTGAACTACGATGCTACAAAAGCACATTTCTATATCTATTTCAAGAGCTATCTGCATTAGCCTCTTGCTCGTGACACAAGTGGCCGTTATGGCACAAAGGCACAAGGCCATCGTCATCCAACCCAAGGATACGCTGTCCTTTTTCAGACACGTTGCCGTTTCTGGAGACCTGGTGGGACTCGCACAAATGCAGTTTTCCGACTACGGACAGTATGAAGTAGCCGCAAGAGTAAGCCTGCGCAACAAATACTTCCCCATTGTCGAATTGGGTTATGGTCAAGCCGACAGCGAGGATCCGAGCACGCACTTGCATTACACTTCGAAAGCTCCATACGGAAGAATAGGCGTTGACTTCAACATGATGAAGAACAAAAACGACGACTATCGCCTGTATGTTGGCGTGCGATATGGTTACAGCAAGTTCAAATACTCGGTAACACATCCGGGCCTTCAAGACCCCGTTTGGAAGACACAGATTCCCTTTGACCTGACAGACATCGACAACCAGTTTCATTGGATGGAAGGGGTTGTAGGTGTAGATGCCAAAATCTGGGGACCTTTCCGTTTGGGATGGAGCGTTCGTTACAAGCGACGTCTTGCCAATACCAAGAACGAAGCGGGTCATCCTTGGTACGTTCCGGGCTTTGGAAAGTACAGTGGAACGCCCCTGGGTGGAACATTCAACGTAATTATTGAATGGTAGACAAGGGATGACCTGCATGCCTCTTCCATCATCTTCCAAGGCAATGAAGAGCGAATAAGCGGCACTGGCCGAAAGAATGACAAGTTAGTTTGAACTTAATGACAGTATAAGTATGAATGATAGGCAAAGCAATTCACACGAAATAAACAAAGAGCAGCGGGATCGCAGCAACGCTCCACTTGACGAACAGCGTAAGATTGTCCCTTCCAACCCATTGCGTTGGAAGAAGTTGCTCAAGCTGTTTTTCCTCCTTTTCCTCATCGTTGGGTCGGTCATCATCATCCGTCAACAGCAGAGTATGCCGTACCAACACAACTCAGGACAAGTCTTCGGTACCACATACAATATTACTTATCAGTCGAACAAAGACCTGCACAAAGAGATATTGGCGCAACTACACAAGGTAGACATGACCTTCTCGACCTTTGAAGAACAGTCAATCATCTCAAAAATCAACCGCAACATCCCCGTTCAGCTCAACCAAATGTTCGTCGAAGTGTTCGACTTAGCCAAGCAAGTGTCGAAAGATACCAACGGAGCCTTCGACATTACCGTGGCTCCTTTGGTGAATGCATGGGGATTTGGCTTCAAGTCTGGCATACAACCCACCAAGCAAGTCATAGACAGTTTGCTGGCTCTCACAGGTTATGACAAAGTATCTGTCATGGGAAGTACCGTAAAGAAGCAAGATTCACGCATCATGCTCGACTGCTCGGGCATTGCCAAAGGCTACGGATGCGATGCTGTTGCCCAACTATTGCGGTCGAAAGACGTGAAGAATTTCATGGTGGAGATTGGGGGTGAGGTCATCACCAGCGGCAACAGCGACAAGCGATTGCCGTGGAAGATTGGCGTCACCAAGCCGACAGACGACTCCACTCAGACGAACAACGAACTGCAAACGGTGCTCAATGTCACCGACAAGGCCATGGCGACCAGCGGCAATTACCGCCGATTCTACTACAAGAACGGCAAGAAATACGCACATACTATCGACCCAAAGACAGGTTATCCCGTACAGCACAACATCCTCTCGGCCACCGTCCTGGCCAACACATGTGCCAAAGCTGACGCATACGCCACGGCATTCATGGTGTTAGGACTGGATAAGACAAAAGAAGTACTGCAACGAGATCCTGACCTGATGGTCTATCTGATATACACCAACGCCGACGGACGCTATGATGTTTGGTTCTCACCCTCGCTGAAAAACAAGATCAGCAAATGACCTCCTACGACAAACTCCTCACCCTTCCCCTCTTCCAAGGGCTCAGTCAGCAAGATTTATGGGCCATGGCGGAAAGCATTCCTTTTGCTTTCCTGCAACATCAGGCAGGGGATGTGATGGTGAGAGAGGACAGTCCATGCCACCAGTTGACCTTCTTGCTGGATGGAACGATGAGCGTTACGACACACGCCGATGACCATGGCTACACGCTGACGGAACCTCTGAGGGCGCCACAGGTCATCGAACCAGAACATCTCTTTGGCCTCAACCAACATTTCATGCGTACCTACACGGCCAAAACGCCTTGCAACACGATGTCCATCAGCAAGGCCCACGTCGTACAACTCACCAACCAACTCATCGTGTTCCGCCTCAATTTGCTGAACATCATCTCCACCCAAAGCCAACGCATGCAGCGACAGCCATGGCATCCTCAACCTACTGACCTCCGTCAACGCATCATCCACTTCTTCAAAGACCGCTCACTGCGACCCGCAGGAGAAAAGGTTTTCAAAATCAAGATGGTGAGATTGGCCGCCGAACTCAACGCCAGTCGCCTGGATATATCCATTGCTTTGAACGCTATGCAGGCCGATGGTCTGGTAAAACTCACCAGAGGACACATCACAGTGCCGGCACTGGAGCGACTAACCTAACGGACAACCGAACAAAAATATAATTCAATCATATATGAACCTGAAAAGATCAACTCTCCTATGCTGGGCTTTGTTGCTGTTATGCACACAAGCCTTACCACAGACAGCACACCACAAGAAAGAACGCAACGTTGACATCTACGGTCGTGTGGTCGACTCGTTCACCCATCTCTGCGTGCTTGATGCCAAGATTACCATCATGAATTCCGACAGCGTGATGGTGGACACCTGCCGAACCGTCACATGGAATAAAGAAGCCATACACCCCGATGCCTACTTCTACCTACGAAAGAAGTTGAGCGAAGACACCTACATCTTCAAGATAGAGCACCCCGATTACCAAACTACCTACATCAACCACGAACTACTTTTCAAAGGTAGACAGAGCAGCATTGCCTTGGATGACATGCCCATCCAGCGCAAACGCATGGAAGACAAAGAGCATACGCTGGACGAAGTGGTGGTGAAAAGCACCAAAATCAAGATGGTGATGAAAGGCGACACCTTGGTCTTCAACGCCGAAGCCTTTAACCTTCCACAGGGAAGTATGCTCGACGCACTGATTAGGCAGCTGCCGGGAGCCACACTCAACAGCCACGGAGAGATTTTCATCAATGGCCGAAAATTAGATTATCTGACGCTCAACGGAAAAGATTTCTTCAAGAAAGACAACAAAACACTGATAGAAAACCTGCCCAGCTACACCGTGAAAGACTTGCAGGTGTTTGAGAAAAGCACCGAAAAGAGCAAGGCTTTGGGCGTGGACGTTGAGAAGAAAGACTACGTTATGGACATCCAACTGAAGAAAGAGTATGAGAAAAACTTCATCGCCAACGCCGACATAGCCGGAGGTACCAACAGCCGATACGCCACGAAGCTCTTCGGTCTGTATTTCAACCCACGGCTACAGATGTCTGTCTTCGCCAACCTCAATAACGTGAACGAAGACCGCAAGCCCGGAGAGAAAGGCGACTGGGACCCAACTAAGATGCCCAATGGACAGATAACGCAGAAGACCGTGGGGCTGAACCTTTCTACCAGCAACGACAAAAACACCATCACGGACAACGTGTCAACCAGTGTTTCCTGGCAAAACAGCCACAATGTGAGCCAAACAGCCACCGAATCGTTCCTCAACACGGGCAACAACAGCTATTCAAGAAGCGTGTCAGACAGTAGATCGAAAGACTTCGAGACCCAGCTCCAACACCAATTTCAGATGAGTAAACCCTTCTGGCTACGTGTTGAGAACGCCCTCACTTACCGCAAAAGTGACAACTGGAGCAACCTACGTGCAGGCTCTTTCAAACAAGACCCAGCACCCTGGGGCGACACTCAAGCCGTTCTTGATACCTTGTTCACCACGCCATGGAGCCGTCGGGTGCAAGACGCAGCCCTCAACAGACAGCAAAATCAAAGTCTTGGAGAAGGTTATTCGTTCCAAACATCCAATCGCCTATATGGTTCCTACCCATTGAAATCGGGAGACAACATCTTCTTCCAAGGTTCTTTCAACTATAACAACACCAAACGAACGGCATTCGAACAATATCGATTAGAATATCTCCAGAGTGCGACAGCCAAAGATCAACGCGACAGATACGATGACACGCCCTCGCACAGCTACGAGTATTACGCATCCGTAAACTATAGATACCAACTTCCAAGTGGCTGGACTTTCCTTCCAGAATTCTCTTTCAATCAACAAATGAAATACACCAACAACTCAAAATACAGACTGGACCGACTGCAAGAGTGGCAACAGCAAGCACACGAATTGGGAACCCTGCCCTCGTCACGCGATGCTCTTCGGCGAGCATTGGACACCAACAACAGTTACCAAGGATATTTGAAGACACAGATACAGGAATTGTCTTTGAACATCACCTACCGTAAAGAAAGTGGCAAGAACTCATTCTATATGGGTCTCTACATCCCCGTTCAACACGAAAAACAACGTCTGGACTACAGGAGTACGGCTCTCAACACCAACATCAGTCAACAGACATGGAAGACATCATATAACCTGAACATGGGCGCCACCTACAATCAATACAGCATCTGGGCTTATGGCCACATGAGAATCCACATGCCTGACCTGTATTCGAAAATCGACAGGCGCGACGACTCTAACCCCTTGGCGATCTCGTTGGGCAACCCAAACCTCAAAAACACCACGACCTACTTTACCATAATTCACTTTGCTGACCAACACAACAGGCGATACAAGTGGCCAACTTTGGATTTTACGCTCAATGTGGAACAAAACGCCGTGGCCAACGGCTTCACCTTCAACCCTACAACGGGCGTTTACACCTACAAACCGCAGAATGTGAAAGGCAACTGGGATGGCACGGCAGGCATCTATTACAACTGCCCGTTGGACAGTGCTAAATACTTCACACTGGAAAATAAATTGAAATACAGCTACAATCGCAACGTAGACCTCACGGCTGTGGAGGGACATACCGAGAGCGTACTGAGCAAGGTGAACAACCACTGGACGCGAAACGAACTCTCGCTGAACTACCAAAAAGAAGGTGCCACCTGCAGTTTGGTAGGCTCTTTGGGCTGGCGCAACGTCAACAGCAAGCGGGAAAACTTCCACACCATCAACGCTTACGATTTCAACTACGGCATCGTGGGATCTTATCATTTCGGCTTCGGACTGGAAACGGGCATGGATCTGAAGATGTTCAGCCGCAGAGGATACGACGACCCGTCGTTCAACACCGATGATTGGGTGTGCAACGCCTACCTCAGTCAGTCGTTCTGCAAGGGAAAGTTAAGCGCAAAACTCGAAGCCTACGACCTTTTCCAGCAACTGAAGAACGTGTCGTACGAGGTCAATGGACAAGGCAAGACCGAGACACGCTTCAACACCATTCCCCATTACGTCATGCTGCACCTGATGTACAAACTGAACATCAGCGGAAAGAAAAAATAAGCTTCGACAAGCAATGGCGCATCCGTAAAAAGTCTAAGGATGGCTGGTAAGAAACCTATAGAATAACGACAAAAACGGAAGCCGGCCCGGCACACACGCCAATCTCATTGACTTTGACCTCCAATCTCATTGAGTTTGGGCATCAATCTCAATGAGTTTGGGCATCAATCTCAATGAGATTGGAAAAACGCCCCATAGCGGTGCCTCAACCCATGGATGCGTGTCTAATATTCGTTAAATGTCCCTATAATAATAAGGTGTATCTGATATTTTTCGTACTTTTGCATCACGCATCAAGAAGATTGTACGAGTATGGATGAAAACAGCATAGAGAAAGCAAAAAACGACAACGTTTTTTTTAATGAATACGACACGCCCCACCACACCGTGCCGTTCAACCGCATTCGCTTCGAACACTATGAGGAGGCGTTCATGGAAGGCATACGCCGCGACGATGAAATCATCGAAAAGACCATCAACGACCCCGAGGAACCTACGTTCGAGAACACCATCGCACGCGTTGACACCTCGAAAGGCGAGCATTATTATGACTTGCTGGACCGCGTGTCAACCGTTTTCTCGTGCATGCTGTCGGCCGAAACCAATGACAAGTTGGACGAGCTGGCGCAGAAGCTCAGTCCCATCCTCACCAAGCATGCGAACGACGTGATGCTGAACAAGCGGTTGTTCGAGCGCGTGAAACATGTTTACGAGCATCATCGCGAGCTGACACCCGAAGAGCAGATGCTGCTGGAGAAGTCGTACGATGGTTTCGTGCGCAGCGGTGCGTTGCTCGACGATGAAGGCAAGGACCACCTGCGCAAGCTAACCGAAGAGGCTGGCGTGCTGTCGTTGCAGTTCTCACAAAATCTGCTCAAAGAGAACAAGGCATACACGCTGCACATTACCGACGAGAAACAACTGGACGGACTGCCCGAAACCGCACGCGAGGCTGCCGTCCTGACGGCCAAAGAGCGGAATTTGGATGGCTGGGTGTTCACGCTCGACATGCCCAGCTACTCGCCGTTCATGACCTACGCTACCCAAAGAGACCTGCGCCGCCAAATGTACATGGCACGCAACACGGTGTGCACGCACCAAAATGATGAGAACAACCTGGCCATCTGCCAACGCCTCATCAACCTGCGCCGCGAGATAGCCCAACTCTTGGGTTACGACACGTATGCCGACTATGTGCTGAAACACCGCATGGCATCCAAGGTGGAGAATGTATACCAGCTGCTCAACGACCTGATAGCGGCCTACAAGCCCACAGCACTGGAAGAGAAAGAGGCGCTCAGCGAGATTGCCAAGCGCCAGGAGGGAGCCGACTTTGTGATGGAGCCGTGGGACACGGCCTATTACAGTCATCAACTACAGATGGAGAAATACAACCTCGACGCAGAGATGTTGCGCCCTTACTTCAAACTGGAGAACGTCATCAAGGGCGTCTTCGGACTGGCTACCCGCCTGTACGGCATCACCTTCAAGGAGAACAAAGATATCCCGGTGTATCACCCCGACGTGAAAGCCTACGAGGTTTCGGACAGCGACGGCTCGTATTTGGCCGTGCTGTATGCCGACTTCTTCCCGCGCAAGGGTAAGCAGGGCGGTGCCTGGATGACCGAGTTTCAAGGGCAGTGGATAGACCGCAAGGGAAACAACGTGCGTCCCCATGCGTCGTTAGTGATGAACTTCACCAAGCCTACGGATGACAAGCCGGCCCTGCTGACACTGGGTGAGGTGGAGACTTTCCTGCACGAGTTCGGCCATTCGCTGCACGGCATGTTCGCCAACACACGGTTCGAGAGCCTTTCGGGCACCAATGTGTGGTGGGATTTCGTGGAGCTGCCCTCGCAGTTCATGGAGAATTTCGCCGTTGAACGCGAGTTCTTGCAAACCTTCGCCTTTCATTATAAAACGGGTGAGGTGATTCCCGACGAGCTAATCGACCGCATCGTGCGCAGCCGCAACTTCATGGCAGGCATGGCATGTCTGCGCCAGGTGAGCTTCGGACTGCTCGATATGGCCTACTACACACAGCGCGAAGCGTTCGACGAAGACATCATCCCCTTTGAAAAGAAAGCCTGGGAGAAGGCCATCCTCGGCAAACAGCTGCCCGAGACGTGCATGACGGTGCAGTTCTCGCACATCATGGCCGGCGGCTATGCGGCGGGCTACTACAGCTACAAATGGGCCGAGGTGCTGGATGCCGACGCTTTCAGCGTGTTCAAGCGAAACGGCATCTTCGACCAAGCCACCGCCCAGCGGTTCCGCGACTGCATCCTTTCGAAGGGTGGAACGGAGCATCCCATGACGCTGTACAAGCGTTTTCGTGGACAAGAGCCCACCATCGACGCCCTGTTGGAGCGCAACGGCATCAAGCGAGAGCAGCGAGAAACCCAATTATCCTAATCAGCCAAATTGGCCTAATCAGTCCGACATCCACGATAACCCCCAAAAACAACATCGCCATGAGCAATGACAAACTGCATCAACTGGACCAACGCTACCTGCGCATGGCTCGCATCTGGGCCGAAAACTCGTACTGCCACCGCCGACAGGTGGGTGCGTTGGTGGTGAAAGGCAACATGATCATCAGCGACGGATACAACGGTACGCCGAGTGGATTTGATAATGTGTGCGAAGATGAGAATGGGGTTACCCATCCCTACGTGCTGCATGCGGAGGCTAATGCCATCACCAAACTGGCACGAAGTTCGAACAACAGCGACGGCTCTACGCTCTATGTGACGGCCTCACCGTGCATAGAATGCGCCAAACTCATCATACAAGCGGGCATCAAGCGGGTGGTGTATGCCGAGAAATACAGACTGGAAGACGGCATCAACCTGCTGAAGAGAGCTGGCATAGAAGTGATCTATCTAAACATCAATGACAATGAAACCAAATAAGTCGAATCGATTCGTGCCTCTGCTGATGGCCCTTTGTGGCATCATCGGCATCGGAGTGGGGTCGTTCTACTCCAATCATTTCTCGGGAAACCGACTGAACATCATCAATACGGGTACCAACCGAATCAACAACCTGTTGCACATTATCGACGACCAGTATGTGGACAAGGTGAACCTTGACTCGCTGGTGGAGGATGCCATGCCGAAGATTCTCACGGGTTTGGACCCTCACAGCGTCTACATCAGTGCCAAAGACGTGCAGGCAGCCAACCAAGAATTGCAGGGATCGTTCTCGGGTGTGGGCATCGAGTTCACCATCCGCGAGGACACCATCCATGTACAAAACGTCATTCAGAACGGTCCTGCCGAGCGTGCAGGCATCCTGGCAGGCGACAAAATCGTGGCGGTTGACGACAAACCCTTCGTGGGGAAAGTGGTGACCAATCAGGAAGCGATGAAACGACTCAAGGGTCCCAAGAACACGAAGGTGAAGATTGGCGTGGTGAGATATGGCGACAAAAAAACACAATCGTTTGTTGTCACCCGCGGTGACATACCCCTGAAGAGCGTGTCGGCCACCTACATGATTGACGACACCACAGGCTATATCCGCATCAAGAGCTTCGGTGAAACCACCTATGCTGAACTGTTAGTGGCGCTGGTGAAGCTGGGGGAGCAAGGATTCAAGAACCTTATCATTGATCTTCGCGACAACACGGGCGGTTATTTGCAGTCGGCCGTACAGATGGCCAACGAGTTTTTACCCAAGAACAGGCTCATCGTCTACACCGAAGGACGCAAGTCGCCCAGGCAGGAGTTCAGGTCAGACGGGCGAGGCAGCTACAAACAGATGCCATTGGTGGTACTGATTAACGAAGGATCGGCATCGGCCAGTGAAATTTTTGCTGGTGCCATGCAGGACAACGACCGCGCCACCATCATCGGACGGCGTTCGTTTGGCAAGGGACTGGTGCAGAAACAGATTGAATTTTCTGACGGAAGCATGGTCCGACTGACCATCGCACGCTATTATACCCCATCGGGACGCTGCATCCAGAAGCCCTATGTGCCGGGGGATGAACAAGACTATGCGCAAGATTTGCTAAGCCGTTATCAGCATGGGGAGTTCTTCTCGGAAGACTCTATCAAACATACCGGACCGGCATACCATACCGCCAACGGACGTAGCGTATATGGTGGAGGTGGTATTACGCCAGACCTCTTCGTGCCGGAAGATACCACAGCCTACACCTCTTATTATAAGCAAGCCAGCATGAGCGGACTGATTTTGCAGTTTGCCTTCTCGTATACGGACGACAACCGATTGAAACTGAACAACTTCAAGGAGATGATGGAAATGGAAGACTATCTCAAGAAGCAGAATCTGGTGGACAAGTTCGCCACCTATGCCGACAAGAAGGGACTGAAACGGCGCAACCTGATGATCAAGAAGTCGTACAACTTGCTCGACCGCTACATCAACAGTCGCGTGATATACAACATGCTCAACGAACAAGCTTGGCTGCAATACATCAACCAGGACGATGCATCCATTCGGGAAGCACTGAAAACATTCAGAAACAATGCAGCGTTCCCGAAGGCTCCGGAGCAACAGAAAAATGGGAAGAAAGAAAACAAGAAGGTGGCCAATGCTAACCTTTTGCAACGACAACCCGAGGTAAGACGACTGCCACAAACCTACAGGGCATAGGAATTTTGGTTCGAACATGACAATAAAAATAACCGAAAGATGAGCAAACAGAACCTCAGACAAGAAATGAGACAACGCAAAAAGGCTTACGGTAGTGAGCAATTGCACCGGATGTCGCAACCCATCATCGAGGCTTTGCTTGCTCATCCTCGTTTGATGTCGGCTCACACCATCTTACTGTATGCATCACTGGCCGATGAAGTAGACACGCATGAACTCATCAACACGCTGTTACAGCAAGGGAAAACGCTACTTCTGCCCGTCGTAGTGGATGACCACACGATGAAAATATGCCGCTATACACACGATACAAACGTAGGGCATGGAGCCTTTGGTATCATGGAACCCCAAGCAGATGCGTTCACTGATTATGAGCAAATCGACCTGATTTTGGTTCCAGGAATGGCCTTTGACCGCCATGGTCATCGGCTCGGTCGGGGAAAAGGCTATTACGATCGTTTTCTTTCACAAGCGAAAGACTGTTATAAAATAGGTGTCTGTTTCCCGTTTCAACTGGTTGACGAAGTACCAACCGATGAGCATGACGTACGAATGGACGAGATCATCACGCAAAAGTGCGCCGAGGATTGAGCGCTTAGTATATCCTCACCTCGGTGATGACCAAGGCTCCCACATGCTCGTTGAGCCGCTTCACCAGTTGCGTTCGCATCATGGAAAGGTCTTGTCGCAAAGCCGGATTGAGTATTTTGACAAAGAGTGTCTGATTTTTTATAAAGCGTTCACCCGTATATTCATCGATGGTTTTGCCCACAACTGTAGGCCATGCGTCAATCAGGCGGCGCTGCAACAAGGGCGTTTCCAATCCATTTTCGCGCAAAGTCTGCTGCAAGATGTCCGCGAGTGTCTGTACTTTTCGTCTAAACATCCGTCTCCTCCGTTTCTTTTTGGGGTGTCAAAACATCACTAACGGCAACGTTTTGCCCACTTGTTAACCGCTCGTTGATCTCTCCATGCGCCACTTCAAACAACTTATAATCAAACGAATGGCGGCGGAGGATGCTGTCCAAATGGTCTCGATTAGTGTCGGTGATGAAGATTTGTCCATAGGCATCACCCGCAACCATGTTCACAATGCGCTCTACCCTACCCGCATCCAGCTTGTCGAAGATATCGTCTAACAGGAGAAGTGGCGTGGTTGACGAGGCTGTTCGCTTGAGAAAATCAAACTGAGCCAGCTTCAATGCCAGCACATAGGTTTTGTTTTGCCCCTGACTTCCCTCGCGTTTGAGCTGATAACCACCAATCATCATCTCCAAATCGTCACGATGTACCCCGTGAAGCGAATAGCCCACGGCACGGTCTTTGTGTCGGTCACGCTGGATAACGTCAAGCAATGGGCCACGCTGTGCATGCGAGATATATTGCAATGACACCGTTTCGTGACATCCGGAGACATGGTCATAAATCGTTTGAAACACAGGAATGAACTCACGAACGAAAGCATCGCGCTTGGCATAGATGGCCTCTCCCTGCGTTGCCATTTCCTGTTCAAGGATTTCCATCAATGCACTATCAGGCTCTTGTTCGGCTTTCAGTAGGGCATTTCGTTGTGTCAAGGCCTTGTTGTAGCGACTCAACAGTTCTATATACGAATGATCCAACTGCGAAACAACCATGTCCAGGAAACGACGACGAGCGTCACTTCCGCCATCAATTAAGGCGGTATCAGCTGGAGAAACAAAGATGAGCGGAATCAATCCAATGTGTTGTGACAGGCGTTTGTATTCCTTCTGATTGCGTTTGAATCGCTTTCTCGTGCCTCGTTTCATGCCACAATAGATGCGTTCTTCATCCCCCATGTCATTGAGGTACAGGCCATCGAGCACAAAAAAGTCACGATCATGCGTGATAACTTGCGAATCAATGGGATTGAAAGCACTGCGACAAAACGACAAGTAATACACGGCATCCAGCAAATTGGTCTTACCTTCACCATTGTGTCCAATGAGACAATTCAACTTAGGCGAAAAGGTAAGGTCGGCTACCTGAATGTTCTTATAATTGAGTATGGATATCTTTTTGAGAATCATAGCAAACATGCCCTTGACAGACTGTGTTACAGCCGTCGGGTTCATGCAAAGTTAAGTGTTTTGAAGGGGAAAAACGAAAAAAGTAAGCAATATATTTCAATATATGAGATAAATGCGTTAATTTTGCAACGCATCATAGTCGGGAAGGCACTATACAGCTAGGACCGACGTCACTGCATATCAGAAAAAACAATAAAAAAACATCATCAATAAATGGCAAACAATCAAGTGAAGAGAGATCAGGAAAACAAAGATGCTCTCACCCAATCACAGGCTTTCTTTGAGAAATACAAAAAGCCCATCATTATTGCAGTCGTAGCCCTCGTTGTCATCATCGTCGGGGCATTCCTTTACAAGGCTTACGTTTCCAAACCACGAGCTGAAAAAGCCAGTACAGAGCTGGGTAAGGGTCAACAGTATTTCAATGAAGGCGATTATGAAAAAGCGCTTAACGGCGACAAGATTAAATATGGAGGTTTTGTAAAGGTCGCCAGCGACTACAGTAGCACCGATGCAGGCAACTTAGCTAACCTCTATGCTGGCCTCTGTTATGCCAACCTGGGCAAGTGGAAGGAAGCTGTGAAATACTTGAGCGAATACAATGGTGCCAATGATGCCATGGTAAGCCCGGCTGCTTTGGCCGCACTTGGCAACGCATACGCACACCTCAACCAACTGGATAAGGCGGTAGAAAACCTGAAAAAGGCTGCCAAAAAAGCTGACAGCAAAGGGGATGACGGCGTAAACAACAGTCTGTCGCCCACTTTCTTGATGCAGGCTGCCAAGATTTTGGAAAGCCAGAACAAGAAAAGCGATGCACTGACGATGTATCAAGACATCAAGAAAACGTATGTCAACTCGGCTGTTGTACAGAGTGGAGAGATTGACAAATACATCGAACGCGCTTCACGATAACACCCATGGCAACCTCATTACACCCCCTCTCCAGCTACGATGCGTCGAAAGTGCCTGATGCCAGCAACATGTGTTTCGGCATTGTGGTGTCTGAATGGAATCCCGAAATAACGGGTGCCCTGCTGGATGGATGCGTAGCTACGCTCGAGAAACATGGCACATTGCCCGAGAACATCCATGTAAAGACGGTACCCGGCAGCTTTGAACTCATCTATGGTGCCCATCAGATGGTACTCAATGGCGGGTATGATGCCGTCATCATCTTGGGAAGTGTCATTCGTGGAGAGACGCCCCACTTTGATTATATCTGCCAAGGTGTGACTCAGGGAATTGCTCACATCAATGCTAAAAGTGAGATACCGGTAGTCTTCGGCTTGCTGACAACCAACGATTTACAGCAAGCTCAAGACAGAAGCGGCGGCAAATTGGGCAACAAGGGAGATGAATGTGCCGTGGTAGCCATCAAAATGGCAAAGTTTTAACAAGCCAGAACAAGGCCCATCAAACAAAAAGAACATATCAGCAGCGAACATTGAAAGACTTCGCAGCCATAGATTTTGAAACTGCCAACAGCTGTAGAAGCAGCGTTTGCAGCGTAGGTGTGGTGATAGTAGAGAATGGGAAGATTACCGATTCGTACTATCACCTCATTCGTCCTTACCCCAATTACTACCATCCACGCAACATTGCCGTGCATGGTATTTTACCCTCAGACACGCAAGATGCGCCCACCTTCCCTGAAGTGTGGGCCCAAATAGCACCCCTCATCAAGCATCTTCCATTGGTGGCGCACAACAAAGCCTTTGATGAGAGCTGCCTGAAGGCCTGCTTCGCGACCTACGGCATGGCCTATCTCAACTATCCTTTCTATTGTACGTTGATCGCTTCACGCAGAGTTTTCTGTCATCACGAATTGGCCAATCACCAGTTACACACGGTAGCGGCCCATTTGGGTTACAACTTAGTGAACCATCACCACGCCTTAGCCGATGCTGAAGCCTGCTCGGTCATCGCATTAAACATCCTCTGACGAACGAAAAACGAAGACGAACAACGTGCGTAAAAACAAGCACTCACGCCCAACTCAGGTAGGATGAACGATGTTAAAAGCCACTACTTTCAACCCATACGGCACACATATCCATACACACTGAATACAATAAAGACAACAATAACAAAGAATTATGAAACTATTTCACCTTTTACAAGCCTACGAATTCGATGAAATCATGCCCGTCATCAATGACATGTTTCCTGGAACCAACAAGTTCCGTCCACAGCTGAAGATGGCATACGACATGCTGCTCACCATGAAACCTGTGAACAACAGCAAGGCCATCCGTTACAAGGTCATGCCCGGCGACAAGCCCGACCACTCTTATGTGGGTGCTGAAGACAGCTGTTTCAACGCTACCTGGGAAGTATGTCTGGGTAAGGACATATCGCGTGGGCAAGGTGTTGACTTAAATGACGCAGAACTGCTGGCCAATGCGTTGGTCAACCTCTGTCTGCAAGCCAAATATCCCAAAGAGTTCGAACCAGCACACCAAAAACTAATGCGGGGGTAAGGTGCAACAAGGGCATGCGCCGAACCATCTTTCAACCAGCGTGAACAAACACCCAATCCCCCTTCTGACGCTTACTGGATATTCCACCTCAACCCCACTTGCAGGTGAACGTTCAGCGGTTTGTCCTTAAAGAAGTTCTGCGTTTCGCTCTTGTTGTCGATGTAATATTTCACACCAGGCTCGAAATAAGCCCCAAGAAGCGGCGTAAAGTCATACTGCAAGCCCAAAGCAGCCTGGGTAGATAGTTGCAATTTGTCCTTGGGCATGTCGTGTTTGATGCCCTCTTTCACCGTCTTGGCATCCACATTGAAGTCTACTTGCCCACCCGCAGTGACGTATGTTTTTAGTTTTTTGTTGCCCCATACCATGAAATTCACATTCAGGGGAATTCCCACATAGTGCAAAGTTTGGCGACGGGTAAGCCTACTGTCATCAAAAACTTGAATGAAATCGGAAGACAGTTTCGTGTACACCACCCCCGATGTCAATGTCCATCGCTGATTGAGGGCATAGCCTGCCGTCAATCCAAATGACACTGGCTGGTGATGATCAGTCTCCTCGTGTGACTGAAGGGCTATGGGCGATGCCGCCTCTGCAAAGAACAATTCAGGAGCGGCCTTTGCCAAATTGTAGTTGGCCACCATCTCTGCAGGCGTTGCAAGACCGTTACGTCCCGAATAGGTACCCACCGAATTAGCCGCATAGAGATTCATCGTCACCCTCGCGCCATGGCGTGAAGCATGGATGCGCTGCCTCTCGGCAGGCAAAAATGTTTGCGATGACCTTCCAACCTCATTCTTTTGCGCGGCCGATGGTTGCGGTTGTTCTGCCACTTTCCCCGTTGATTCAGCGGATGACGCTTCCGGTTGTCCGCCTGGTTCCATATCCTTATTCATCAAATCCTGCGGTCTGTCCGAAGATACTGCGTCCTTTTCCTGCACCACAGCCATCAACAATTGCTCACTATCTGCGTCTTTCCGCACAGCCGTCAACACCTTTTTTACACGCGAGGCCACCGACTCGCCTGTTTGTTCGGCAAGCACCATCGGTTCCATTTGTTGGGTGCTGGGTTGCAAACCGGCCGGTTGCTGTTCGGTTTCCGTCCGTGCCACCTCTTTTCCCATCTGTTCTTGATGGTTGAACAGCACATATCCTGCTCCGCCCATCAAAGCTAAAACGATGGCCGCCGCTGCTGCATAACGCCGCCAGCGCATCACCACAGACGGCTTCCCAACAACCTTTTGTTGGTCAAGCGCCTGTTCAATGCCAGCCCACAAGTCATCCTTAACAGGTTCCTGGTGGTCCGCCATGCGCCGTTGTATATCTTTTATCCAATCGTCTTTCTTCATATTGTCGTCGTCTTTGAATATTCTTGAATCATTTTTGCCAACAAGTTTTTCGCCCTGAAGTACTGCGAAGCCGATGTACTCTCCTTGATACCCAGGTCTGATGCGATTTCACGATGGCTTTTCTCCTCAAACACAAACTGGTTGAACACCGTCCTGTAGCCAGCAGGGAGCTGCTGTATCATCTGCATCACCACACTCATGGGAATGTTTTTCACATCCACCTCTTCATCCTCATCAGCCACGTCGGGCATCTCATCCACGAATTGCAGCCGCTGATTTTGCTTGAGATAGTTCAGCGACTCGTTGGCCACAATGCGCATCACCCACGCCTTCAGCGATCCCTCACCGCGGTAACTGAACCCGTCGATGGCTGCGAACACTTTCACGAAGCTGTCCTGCAACACGTCTTGCACAGCGTCACGGTCGGCTATATACCGCAGCCCAACGGCCATGGCATACCCACTGTAACGCTCATACAACCGGCGCATGGCCGTACGTTTACCTTGAAGTATATCCTCCAAAAGACTTTTTTCAGTCTCCACTTGTTCTAGTTTTCTTCGTAGATTTAAATTGAATGGTCTGCGACGGTTTGTATTCCCTCAGCAACTCCCCGTCCAACCGAACCTCGACCAAATGCAAAAAGGCGACGAAGGCCGTGGTCTGCTTGTCGTAAACCGCCTTGCCATTGTCCAGTTCCATGACCAATTGCACCTTGTGTGTGTGGCCCTTGGCCTTCACCGTTATCTCGACATCGTGTGGCAGGAGCGTGAAATAGCGCGAACTGGCCGAGTAAGCGGTTTCCAAATAAGACACACTATAGCTGCCACCCTGCACATCGTCCAACGCCTCAACGCCCAGTTTGCGTGCGATGGCCTGTTGTACGTCGTGGGCCAACGGTAGTGTTGAATACACTTGTTGTACGCCCATCGCTAATTCAGCCGAGCCTATGTTCTGACCATTGATGCTCCATATCCCTTCAAACTGCCCGTAATATTCTGGCGACAGATGCGCTGAATCCAGGGTGCCATGGCTCATTTCGTCCCCGTCACCAACCGCACAACTCACGCACAGCAGACCTATCAAGAAGCAAAAAACATATTTCATCATTCTCATTTTATTTCTTCTGCATTCCCGGCATCATCCCCTTGATTTCTACCTTGAATACAGTTACCTTTTATGGTTATAACTACAAATATAGAAAATCTTGCATGGCGGGCGCAAGTTTTTTCCATTTATTTTGTTTCAGCTATGGTTCTTTCATTTAAAGGCAATGTCGTGGAACAACGAATAAAACCAATCAAACCAATGAACCAAACAAGATAATGAACGCAAACGTCCTACGGATGAAACGAATCTGCCTAGTGAATCATAACGGAATGGAAATCAATATGTTACAAAACCACACATTTTCAAATTCCAATAGCATTGACTTTGGCATCCAAAGTCATTGAGTTTGGCCCCTAAAGTCATTGGGTTTGGCATCCAAAAGCATGGAGATTGAAATTCAACCTCAATAGGCGAGGTGCAGCATGGTTCAATTCAAAAAAATAAAAAAAATGGCAGAGTCGATGCAAGATTTTACCACTTATTGTGTTTAGTTATAAAAAGTCAAATTAACAAACACGATGAAAGAAAAATTCTACCATGCGAAAAGGCATTTCTTAGCAACGGCTCTGCTGCTATTCGCCACCACGCCTTTGTGGGCACAACAAACCGAAAGCAAAGGTTATCCGTATCAAAAATATGAGGTAACATTCGCTGTGGGTATGCCTATCGAAGATGCTTCCAACTTTTTCGGCTACCCCTCTACATCGCTGCCCAATGCAACGCCTCTGAACAAGTACCACTGGGGCAAGTACTACCTCAAGGGTGAACGCACCTCACCCATTTTCTCCTTGGGTCTACACTATCACTTCAGCAAACATTGGGCTGTGGGTTTGCAAGCCTCCTATCACCATATGTGGCGACAATGTTACGAAACCACGACTGGCAACCATGCCTATAGTTTCAACCTGCACCATACGGCGTTGATGGCAAGTATGAGATATTATTATGCCATTCGGGCGAAACATTGCTTTTACAGCGGCCTATCGCTCGGTGTGGGGCAGCTGTTATACAAAAGTTATACCGACCACAACTTCACCAGTTCGTACAACATCGCAGCCGATTTTACCTTATTTGGTTTCATGATTGGCACCAAATTGTATGGCTTTGGCGAACTGGGCTCTTATCAAATGGGCTCGCTTAGGGCAGGCATGGGTTACAGATTTTAAAAACAAACACAGACAGAAAAATGAAAACAAAACTATTGATAGGCATCATGGCCATACTGGCTTTTTCGGGATGTGAAAGAGGCTTGACCGAATACAACAACAGTGACGAAAGCACCACGATGACGAAAGCCGGATATCGGGCATACGGATACACCGAAGAATACCTCGAATATTTTACCGACATCATCGCTTACACGCGCATGTTCAGGGAATATGTCCGCCAAAACACCCTCGAAGGTCGTGACTCGGTGAACGCACTTTACTTCAAAAACATCAACATCGTGAAGAACAAAGACCCCAAGAGCCTGGAAGACATCTATATGCTGAAAGCCTGGAACATGCCTGGAAGGAACAACTATACCATCAGTTACACCCGCCCCGAAGGTGACACATGGAAGATTCAGGCGGTCGTTGAACACTTGGATGTTGAGCTGATTTTCTTTCTCACCATTGACAACATCTACTCGCAGCAATGGACGATAAGTGAAAGTTCGTGCCTCCCCAAGGCACTGCTCTACATGAAGAACAGTCAAAAGACAAAGACCCGAGTGTATGATGACGAATATATCAAATACGAACCGTACGACAAAACCTTCCAAGTGACCAACAAACCGCTCACCGTAGAATGGTGGAAGACGAAGGTTGACTTATTTATTTTTGAACTGTCGGGAAGCGGAATGCTGGAAAGTTACGCCAAACCTAAGCTGCGCATGACCTACCAGTTCACCTCACCCATCACCGTGGTCACCCATGGTGTCTTTCTCGAAGACCCCAAAAATATCAAATGGGAAAATCGATGCAACCAGTTAACCACCCTTCAGACAGGTCAACTGGAACTGAATGTGGCTGACAGCATCAGCAACACCACAGACAAATATGTCGTTCGGCTCAACGACGACAAGCTACAGATTGTCACCCCAAAGGCCAACGATGAATGGATGAGGAACTGACAAGCCATCAAGTTATTAAGACGGCGATTGACCTACAACCTCACGGGAATGGCAACGACCAGCTCCGTGAGGTCGGCTTTAGTTTGATGGGCTTTGATGTTGATGCCCGCTTTCAATCCGCCCAGCACCGGAAAAGCATAATGCAAGCCAATGCGTTCGTAATATCTCGACTCGTTGAACAAAGCGTTGTAGCCCATCTGGCGGTGCAAGTACCAGCCAAACGACAGGCCCAAAGACAGCCGATGATAGAACACTTCGTGCTTGGCAGCGATTCCTAACGACCACGGACTATGCTTGGCAGCGTTACCTTGCCGCGCATCTAAGTCGGCTATGTGCGAGGCATAGGTTCCATAAAACCAATCAATGCCCACGCCCGATGCCCACCTGCGCGCATAACGGCACATCACATCGGCCTGTAACGAGTAGGCTGCATACACCTTAAAATGTTCGGTACGATAATCTGGATGCGAGGGATCGGTTCTAAATTGCGTAGTCAGCCAATCCTCCAACATGGTTTTCGCTCCTACACCTGCTGCAAAATTGAGATACCAATAGCGTTCAAAAGGTTGATAAAAACGAGGATGGGCGGTATTGACCAGTTGTTTGTAATACGGTTCGTACACCACTCCAAGGGATGTACCCACCGCATTGGAGCCTTTGTTGGGCCGATATAAAGCACCATTGCTGTGATGGACGAATTCGATGGCGCCGCGTATGCCCCATTGATTGTTGAGATGAAAGGTGGCATGCACACCGGCACCGAAATAAATAAGAGCATGGGTCCCTATCAACTCGTTGTCAATATTGTTTTGTTTGTTGTACTTTAGGTGGCTGTAGCCTACGCCAAAGCTGAACGAATAGGCCGTTTCCCACCGCAAATGGCGAAAGAAAGGGCGATAAAACTTGCCGTACAGCGACACCGTGTTGCCCAAACGAGAATTGTAATCCACCTCTTTTGCCTGTCCCCATGCAGGGTCTGGGTCGCGATGTAGGCTCACTTGATTATTCAAAGTGTAACGCAAGCCCAAGGTAAGCGACGGATATCTAAAGTCAGAAGCAAAGGCATCACTGTCGTTAGGCAATGCCACACGCCCTATTTCTGCGGCCAACGAGAGGTTTGGCGTCTTCTTAATCCACCGTTCAGCGTATTGGTCAAGGGCGACTAACCTACCAGGCATGACCTGCAAAGAATAATTGTAATGGTGCAACGAGTCGGCCTGTTCGGCGCAAACATCGGTACTCATCAAGAGCAATCCTACAATCAACGGCAACACTCTCATCCATCAAACGGCTTTATCCATCACACCTACCCCAAACACTCGTTGTACATTGGCATTGGTTTGGACTGCAATTTCTTCCTCACTCACCTGATAACTCTGAGCCAACTGCTTGAGTACCAAGGCCACGAAAGCACTTTCATTGCGCTTACCGCGGTTGGGTGTGGGCGCCATGTACGGACTGTCGGTTTCTAAGACGATGCGGTTGAGCGGCACATGGGTAGGCAACATCTCTCGCAGGTTGCTGCTCTTGAACGTCAGCACGCCACCAATTCCCAGCACAAAGCGTTGAAAACTCAACAGTTCGGCAGCCTCTTTGTCGTTGCCAGTGAAACAATGAAAAACGCCACCAGGCAAGTCTTTTTCGTATTTTCGTAACAATTTCACCATTTCGTTTTGCGCCTTTCGACAGTGAATCATCAGTGGCAGCTGACATTCCACGGCCCACTTCACTTGTTCTTCAAAAGCCTCAAGTTGTTCGTGTTCGTATTCTCGACTCCAATAATAGTCCAGTCCAACCTCACCAACGGCGATACATCGTGGCTCATCGTTCGTTCCAGCCAAGTTGTCAAGCAAGTGTTGTTTCATGTTTTTCAACACGTCCTTCCAATCATCTCTCACCTCTTCCGGATGCAATCCTATCATGGGATGCAGCGTGTCTGGGTATTTTCGGCACACATTCATCAAATCAGGCAAATGAACAAGGTCGATGGCAGGCACGAATATCTTTTCCACACCTGCCGCTTTGGCACGCGCGATAACCTCGGGAAGGTCGTCTTGAAACTCTTCTCCATCCAAATGAGCGTGTGTATCTATGAAAGTTGTCGTCATAAAAATTGTTATTGAATGTGACGGAAGTTGTTATAAAGTGTGACAGTCGTTGTTATAGAACGTAGAATTAGTAAAGACAGAACGTGTAGGAGGCCGCTGTTTTCACCTGTCCGGCGAACCTTTTGCATTTGCTCTACAACCTTTTGGCAGGCCATGGGTAAGACTATTCGCCATACAGATGCTCCTCGTGTCTGCGATAATAATACACCACGCCGAGCTTCCGACAGGCAGGAAAGCGCACTTCGGGCGGTTCGTTCTCAAAATGTTTCTCTATTTGATTCCAAATATCCAACAATACTTCATCCACCTCTGGGCGCAAGAGGGCGATTTCTTCCTGCGTCTTTTTTGTCTTGGCCGTCAGTGATTGCTGTTGTTCATGTGCCTCTTTGAATATGTCATGATGCGTAAACACCATGCTGATAGTAGGATTATAGATGGGGCATCCGCCTTTCTTGATTCGCTCTTTCTCTCCCTTTACCACCTTTTTCCCCCACTCTTTCAAGGCTTCTGCATTCTTGATGTCGGGCAAACTCGCCGCATTTGGCTCCAAACCGTAGAGCTGTAGCTGCTTACTCTTGATTTCTCCCCGCTCAACACACATGAACAAAACTTGCAAGAAATGACTGAGATACAGGGTAGCATTGCGCTGTAGCTTGCTCACCCTTCGGCTCTGTCGAGCCTGAACCTGCTTACTGATACGGTATTGGTCGCAAGCTGTGAGCAATCTGTCGTACAATTGTTGAGCCTTGTTCAGCAACTTCCAGTCCACGAATCTATTCCTAACGGTATAGATATCGTTATTGTCCAGCAGCGTCTTGAGAGCTTTCAATCGTGCGGCATCAGTCTTAGGGAGTCTTCTATAGGGCAAAACAAACGAATTTTAACAGGGTGAATAGGTTATAGGTGAGGTGGGTTGCAGGAGCTTCAGATGAGGATTGGAGTCGCCTTAGTAGGTTCTTTTCATCATTTGCTGCGCATAAGCCGTCAGTTCCCGCTTCTTTTCAGTTGGCACTTGTACCGCAGCGAGGTATTTCTTGCTCTCCTCATAATAGGTCGCCATCTTGTCTTGTGCCAGACGATCGATGCCCATGTCGTTGTAAAGAGCCGTCACCGCATCGATTTTCTCCTGTCTGTCAAAGTCCTTGAGCTGCGTCCAGCGTTCCAATTCGGCACGCTGTTGGGCGTCAGCCCGATTGAAAGCGTTGATGAGCATGTAGGTTTTCTTGTTGCTGACGATATCACCTCCGATGGCCTTTCCAAAGACTTTGGAGTCGCCATACACATCCAGAAAGTCGTCTTGCAGTTGGAATGCCAAGCCTATTTTCTCGCCGAAGCGATACAAGTTATTGGCATCTTCGGCAGAAGCATCGCCCAAGATGGCGCCAATCTTCAAGGCACACGCCAGCAAGACGCTTGTTTTGAGACGAATCATCTCGATGTATTCGTCCTCCGTGACATCGTTGCGATGTTCAAAATCCATATCATATTGCTGTCCTTCACCTATCTCCAGAGCCGTTTGTGTAAACAGGTCGATGACCTCTTTCAGCTTGTCGGGCCTGCATTGCGCCATGCGTTGGTAGGCCAGAACCAGCATTGAATCGCCACTAAGGATGGCCGTATTGGCATCCCAACGCTTGTGAACGGTTTCATGGCCACGCCGCAGGTCAGCCTGATCCATAAGGTCATCGTGCAAGAGCGTATAGTTATGGTAGGTTTCGATACCACAAGCGGGCATCAGAATGTCCTCCGGATGCTCCCGATACAGGTTGTAAGCCAACAGCATGAGCGTGGGTCTGATGCGCTTGCCGCCCAGACTGAGCACATATTCTATAGGTTCGTACAGATGACGGGGTTGCCGTTCATCGGCCAAACTGTCGAGATGATTGTTAACCAGTTTGAGGATTTCTTGAGATGTCATCATAGATTGTTGTATTTTAATCAATTGCTAAATTTTGAATACCACCGGCACGGCCACCATGGTGCGGCACGGTTGGTTGTTGTGCACACCCGGTTTCCACCGGGGCATCATACGAATGACGCGCAATGCCTCACGATCCAGCAGGGCATTGACCGACTTTTCCAACTTCACATCGGCAATGCTTCCGTCTTTATTGACAATGAACGACACCACCACTCTGCCCTGTATTCTCTGACTTTGAGCCAATGGTGGATATCGCAGTTGACGCGTGAGCCACTGAATGAACGCTGATCCACCACCGGGAAACTCGGGCATTTGCTGAACAATGCGAAAGTTTAAGGGCTGTTCAGAGGCCACGGGGACGGGTGGAAGTGCCGCCGACAGCTTGGCATTCAACGCCTCGGCCTCGCCATCACCAACCAAGAGTGGACTGGTAGTGGAAGCCGATAGTTTCTCAATTTGTTGTTTCAGCGGCTGATCCACCGCCTTGATTCGTTCGCTGAAGGTTTTTTGTGGCGGTTGAACGGCCATGGTGTTAACCATCTCCTTGTCATCCATGGCGGGGTGCAATTCGATATCTTGCACCAGCTCGTCAAGCGATTGGTCAGACAAAGCCATGCCTTGCGGTGCGCTATTGTATTGAAATGCCACATACAAGACCGACAGAATCAACACGAGCCCCAGCAAGAATGCCGTGGCACGATGCTCTTCTACTGTGGGGATGTCTGATTTTTGTTGCTTCACGATGAGAATAATCGGACGCCGTGCAATGACTGCTGAACGACCGCAATAAACACTTCTTTTTTACGTTGTTTACCAAACAGATTAGATGTACAAAGATAACGAGTTATTTGAAAATAGTAGTATCTTTGCCCATAAATTAGGAAAAATAAATGAAAAAAGCCCTTTTCGTCCTCTTGCTCACAGCAGTTGCCACAACCACCGTCGCGCAAGAAAGTAAGAATGTGTACAACTTTCTACGTCTACCAGCAAGTGCTCACGCCTCAGCATTGGGGGGTGAGAACATCTCGTTGGTGGAAGACGACGAGGCACTGATATTCCATAACCCGGCACTGCTGTCGACTGTGAGCGACAAGACCATCAACCTGAACTACATGAACTATATGGCCGGGACCAACATGTTGAGCGCTGCGTTCAACAAAGTGATTAAAGAGCGGGCCTCGGCAGCCGTTTCCGCACTATACATTGACTATGGTAAAATGAAACAAACCACGGCCGAGAACCAGCAACTTGGCGAATTTTCGGCCAAAGACATTGCCTTGTCTGGCTATTTCTCGTACCTGCTCACCGACCAATTGGCCGGAGGTATCACCGCTAAGTTCATCACCTCGTACATCGCCGGCTACAACTCGCTGGCCATGGGCGTTGACCTCGGACTTAATTATTACGATGCTGAGCGCGAACTGTCACTGTCGTTCGTGGCCAAAAACCTGGGCGGACAGCTCAAAAGCTACGACGACACCTACGAAAGCATGCCCTTAGACGTGCAGCTTGGCGTAAGCAAAAGACTGGTACACACGCCACTACGGTTTCACGCCACACTGGTTGACCTCACGCATTGGAACTATAAATTCATGAATCACCTGGTGGGCGGCATTGATATTCTGCTGTCTGACCGCATTTGGGTGGGTGCTGGTTACAACTTCCGGCGTGCCGACGAGATGACCATTGCCGGCACAGACGAGGAGAGCAACCACGGTGCAGGCTTCTCATGTGGCGCAGGCATCAACCTCAACCGCTTTAAGTTGAACCTGGCCTACGGCAAGTATCACGTTTCAAGCCAGTCGATTGTTATCAGTACAGCGTTTCAATTATAAAGAAAACTTACTGCTCAGATACGTCGGTTTTTTGTACTGAGTTTTCTGTAAATTAGCATCAAACAGGTTATTTCATGTGCCTTATTTGACACGTTTTATCCTCTTTGCATTCAAAAGCAAAGCTTTTAACATGCAAACTCAATGACTTTATCGTACAAAAGCATAGCAATAAGAGGGCAAAAGATAGCTTATTACACGCTCAAAAAGGCACAAAAGCAGTGCTTTTACCAAGAAAACAGATGAGATTCTGGTGAGCAAAGAGCCTATATTGCTGATTATCAACGCCTCCTATTTTCAGCGTATTTGGAAGCAACTTACCTTGCGTTGGCGAATATTGAAATTATAGAGCCGAAAAAACGTACAGTTTTCTGTTTTTCGCCTTGTATTTTATCAAAAATCAGGAGGGCGTTGATACCTTTATTGATAAGAAAAATAAAGGTGCAAGTTTGCCGCTTTAATGGTTACACACTTTTGACGTATCAACGGTAAAACCATCTGAATGCGCAGGCTTAAACTTGCCGCGCTGCTCGAGAAAGTCGACCAACTGCGCCGCTGTCATTCCTTCTGCCGAACAAGTATAAAAGCGTTCGACTTCTCCGAAACGACTGATAATTGCTTTTACTAATTCTTCTTTGCTTGAATAGCTGTTTCCCTGCATCATTTGCAGGACTTCATGTCCATGTATCATTTGTGAGTTTTTGAGTTTATAAGTTTATAAGTTGGTGAGTTTGTGAGATTATATGTTTATGAGTTTGGTGAGTTTATAAGTTCGTAAGCTGATAAGTTTGGTGAGTTTAGTCAGCGATTTTCTGCCCTTGATAATAGGTGTTGAAAGTATCTTCGGCATAGCCATCGCCCACAACTTGAAAGGAACTAGCACTGGCACCGTTAACTTTACGGCCCATGAAATAAACGTCAAAAGAATCTTTCGCATAACCATCGCCTAAATACCGAAACGAATTACCGCTGGCACCAGACAGCTTGCGTCCCATATAGAACACGTTGAAAGTATCTTTTCCGTAATATCCACCCAGGTCTTGAAAGCTTCGCGCCGAGGCTCCTTCTACGTTCTTGCCATTGAACAGCACGGCATGCGACATAATCATATACCCCCGTGTACGATACATAAAACCCTCATCACCATCGTACGGACGATGGTAGTCATCACGTTTTAACCTGAATGTACGAGGATCAACATACCGCAACACATCGCCAAGATAGTAAACATGATAAGCATCTTTAGCATAACCATGCCCCAAATTGACAAAAGAATATACATCGGCCATGGATAAAGGCGTGCCGCAATAAAGCACCACACCTCCTGCTACTTGGTAATCGGCAGGACGACGCTGCGCCTTTACTTGGACAGTGAGCGTAACAAACAGCGCAAGGGCCAAGAGGCGAAAGGCCGAACTAAATGAAATCGATTTGCTCATCTTCATAATTGTTTAAAATTAAATTTGTATATCGTTACATCCAACGAGAGCTTTGTCTATGAGAAGGACAACTGTCAAAAAGGGTCATCACTACCCCTGTTGAAGCACTTTGTCTACTTGATGCAACAACCATTGTTGTTGTTCATCAATCGTCAGGTTACTGTTGTCCAGTTCGATGGCATCATCAGCCTTGCGAAGAGGCGACACCTCACGATGAGAGTCGATGTAATCGCGCTCTTGCACGTTCTTCAATATGTCGTCATAACGAGCAGACATGCCCTTTTGCTGCAACTCATCATAGCGACGTTGCGCACGAACTTCGGCAGAAGCCGTTACAAATATTTTGAGTTCGGCATGCGGAAACACCACCGTTCCGATGTCACGACCATCCATCACGATGCCCTTGTCCACACCCATGCGCTGTTGTTGAGCCACCAAGGCAGTGCGGACAAAGGGGAGAGCCGCAATCTTACTAACCTTTTCGCTCACCTGCATCGTCCTGATTTCTTGTTCCACTAGCTCGTCATTCAGGTAAGTGTCGGGCTTGCCCGTCTGTGCATTGAATTGGAAAGAAATGCGGATGTCAGGCATGGCCCGTTGCAAGGATGCCGCATCCGCCTCACCATCGGCTTCAAACAACTGATGGCGCAGCGCATAGAGCGTCACGGCGCGGTACATAGCACCCGTGTCTACATAGACATATCCTAACTGGCGAGCCAAATTTTTGGCCATGGTACTTTTGCCACATGATGAATAGCCGTCAATGGCAATCACGATTTTCTTCATATCTTATTTAGGGTATAACGGCCGATGCCAATGCCTCCCACAATTTATCATTGGGCGGCAACGGAGCCTCAACAACAATATTTTCTTTTGAAACGGGGTGAACAAACATTATTCGGCGTGCCAACAGACTGATGCTGCCATCGGGATTGCTGCGAGATGCACCATATTTCAGGTCGCCTTTGATAGCACATCCCATGTTGGCAAGCTGACAACGTATTTGATGATGTCGACCCGTTAGCAAATTCACCTCTATGAGATGATAGCGATCCGAATGGGCGATGACACGATATTTGAGTACTGCTTTCTTCGCATTTGGCACCTCTTGCGGATGCGCATAACTCTTGTTCTGCCGTTCGTTGCGCACCAACCAATCGGTCAGCACACCTTCTTCTGCTGGTGGCGCATTCTTGGTGATGGCCCAATACGTTTTATGTACCTGTCCTTCCTTGAACATCTTGTTGAGTCGTGTCAACGCCTTGGATGTTTTGGCGAAGACAACAAGTCCCCAAACAGGACGGTCAAGACGATGAACCACGCCCAAGAAAACATTTCCCGGCTTGTGGTATTTCTCCTTGATGTACTGTTTAACTGTTTCCGAAAGCGGTTCATCTCCGGTTTTATCACCTTGAACAATTTCACCGCTCCGCTTGGAAACAATAATGATGTGATTGTCTTCGTAAAGAGGGAGCATGGAAGGATTAGTTGTTTAGTTGACGAGTTGACGAGTTAACGAGTTGACAAGCTGTTAGACCTATTATTGATTTGCACAATAACGAAACTATTTATTCGTGAGCTTGTCATTTAGTTAACGAGTTAACTTGCTGTTAGAACTTTTGCCGACTCATCAAGTAATGAAACTATTTACTCGTGAACTTGTGATTTAGTGTTAACGAGTTGACAAATTAACAAGTTGTTAGACCTCACGTAGACTCATCAAGCAACGAAACTATTTACTCGTGAACTTGTCAACTTGTGAACTCGTCAACTCCTAAAAACTCTACATATTCATCCCCCCATCAACCTGGATTACCTGGCCGCTGATGTAGCTTGAGAGGTCGGAAGCTAAGAACAATGCGCAGCTGGCAATATCCTCAACCGTTCCACCACGACGCAAAGGAATCTTATCAATCCACTCCTTGCGAATCTTCTCGGGCAATGTCTGGGTCATGGCCGTATCGATAAATCCCGGTGCAATGGCGTTAGCACGGATGCCTTTGGGACCCATTTCCTGTCCAACCGACTTAGCCAACGCAATCATACCCGCCTTTGATGCGGCGTAATTAGCCTGACCGGCATTGCCATGAACACCCACCACGGAAGCCATGTTGATGATAGAACCTTGGCGTTGACGCATCATGACAGGCACACAAGCATGGATGAAATTGAACGCACTCTTCAAGTTAACATTGATT
Organism: Hoylesella buccalis ATCC 35310; assembly: GCF_000177075.1. GTDB lineage: Bacteria > Bacteroidota > Bacteroidia > Bacteroidales > Bacteroidaceae > Prevotella > Prevotella buccalis. Next base: position 22,842 of record NZ_ADEG01000031.1, on the reverse strand, counting down.
ACAGCGTCCCATTGAGCCTCGGTCATGCGCAACATCAAGCCATCTTTGGTGATACCGGCGTTGTTGACCAAGATGTCAATTGAACCGAAATCTTCTTTTATTTGACTAACCAATGCGGCTGTATTTTCAAAATCGGCAGCATTACCTGCATAACCTTTCACTTGTACGCCCAGTGCGGCAAGCTCACGCTCGGTTTCTTTACCGCCATGTTCTTCGTCAATCACCAAATCTGTGAATGCGATGTTGGCACCTTCCTGAGCGAATCGCATGGCGATGGCCTTTCCTATTCCGCGTGCAGCACCTGTGATGAGGGCTGTTTTTCCTGTTAATATTCCCATAATTGAATGTGTTAATATTGATGTTAATATTTGATTGTGAATTTCTTGCTACTCCTTTTTGGGGCTCAACTTGCCCAAAGCACCGTAAACCACCTTGGCAACCAGTGGCTTGCTACTCTCTTCTGTCAGCCCATGTCCCAAGCGTCCGTAGATGAATGGCACCTCAAGTCCTTTGATGCAATAATGTGTGATGTCAGCCACCAGTTGAACGTTCTCGATGTCGAATTCTCCATCCTCCTTCCCTTCCGAATATACACGACGGAAGAGTTCAATCTCATCTTCATCAAAATTCTTCCTCATCTTCTCTACCATCCAGATGTTACGGAAGAACTCTGCGCGCAAGTTACCATTGCGCACCACCGTTTCGCGTATCATGCTGAGATGGGTATAAATGAGTTCGATGATTTTATCTTGTGGCGCAATCTTCTTGTTGGCCACCTCATCCAACTTGTCACTGAGGCGTTCGAGTTCAGACTCGATGACTGCATAGAACACAGCCTCTTTGGAACTAAAATAGGTGTACAGCGTGCGCCTCCCCTTACCAGAGGCCAACGCAATGTCATTCATGGTGGTATTGGCCACGCCATTCTTGGCAAACAATTGCCTCGCCACGTCCACCAATAGCCGTCTTGTTTTTGATATTGACATCTATTTTCCTCCTTTATTCAGGTTATTGCACATCCCTTGTATATTGTGCAAATGTAGTTTTTTTATTTTATGCGTGCAAGCATACAAGACAGAAAAAAGGTTTTTTAAGACACTCTTTACAGGATGGGCAACCATTATTTAGTGATTTAGTTTGAGTAAACCATCCAACTGGCACACAAGCGCATCCACCCCGAAAACCAATGTCTATGATATTGACACCCAAACTCATTGACTTTGACGTCCAATTGCATTGACTTTGGCGTTCAAAGTCAATGCAATTGAAAACACGAAAACATACCGCATTTTCAAAGGCCTTTGAGGTATGTTTTGCGGGAAATGAAAGACAGAGGCAAGATGGTATATACTACCGTTGAATAGATACGCAGGATGACATCTGTATTATCCAACTGATTTCTAATCATTTAGAAGGATTATCTACCATATTTCAATAAAATTAAGAAAGAAATATTTGTTTATCTCGCAAAAAAGCCGTACCTTTGCAATCGCAAACAAGAAAACAACATCGCGGAGTGGAGCAGTTGGTAGCTCGCCAGGCTCATAACCTGGAGGTCACATGTTCGAGTCATGTCTCCGCAACTATAACGCTTGGAAGTCCTGTAAATAAGGAGTTTCAAGCGTTTTTCGTTTGGGTATGACAGGACGCATGCCGCACGTCATCATGAACTGCAATTGTGCTGAAACACGATTCGTCTATATCATAATTCGAGGAAAAGGAGTAAATTCTTATCCATCCACACCTATTATATCTTAAGTTTTTTCGTATCTTTGCAGTCATTACAAAGATCATGTAGACGACAAGACGCATGGAAACATGGTTCTTGCATCACTAACATTAAATATTATGACAGTAAAAGAGGATCATAGCACGGAAGAGAAGAAGAGTTTGAGTTTTGTGGAGCAACTCGTTGAAGACGACCTTGCCAAGGGAAAGAATGGCGGTCGCATTCAAACACGCTTCCCTCCAGAACCCAATGGCTATCTGCATATAGGTCACGCCAAGGCCATTTGCATGGACTTTGGCATTGCCGAGAAATACAATGGAGTGTGCAATCTTCGGTTCGACGACACCAATCCCAGCAAAGAAAACAACGAATATGTGGAGAACATCCTGCATGACATCAGTTGGTTGGGATTCAAATGGGGAAATGTTTATTATGCTTCCGACTATTTTGAGAAGCTTTGGGACTTTGCAGTGTGGATGATTAAGCAAGGACTCGCCTACATTGACGAGCAGACCTCTGAAGAGATTGCTCAGCAAAAAGGCACGCCCACCACACCTGGTACGGCCTCGCCTTACCGCGACCGACCCATCGAAGAGTCGTTGGAGCTGTTCAACAAGATGAACACTCCAGAGGCTGTGGAAGGCAGCATGGTGCTTCGTGCCAAATTAGACATGGCCAACCCGAACATGCACTTCCGCGATCCAATCATCTATCGCATCATACACATTCCGCATCACAGGACAGGAACCAAATGGAACGCATACCCCATGTACGACTTCGCCCATGGACAAAGCGATTATTTCGAAGGTGTTACCCACTCTATTTGTACGCTCGAGTTTGTTCCTCACCGTCCATTGTACGACCATCTTGTTGACTTTCTCAAGACGATGGATGGTTCGGATGATAACATGCAGGACAACCGTCCGCGACAAATTGAGTTCAACCGATTGAATCTCACCTACACCGTGATGAGCAAGCGTAAGCTGCACTCACTGGTGGAAGAGCGATTGGTGTCCGGATGGGACGACCCTCGTATGCCTACCTTGTGCGGTATGCGTCGCCGTGGCTATTCGCCTGAAAGCATTAGGAAATTCATCAATTCCATTGGCTACACCAAGTTTGACGCCTTGAACGACGTTGCCTTGCTCGAAGCTGCCGTGCGTGATGACCTCAACAAGAAGGCATGTCGAGTGAGTGCAGTGCTTGATCCGGTGAAACTGGTCATCACCAACTATCCCGAAGGGAAATCAGAAGAGATGGAAGCCATCAACAACCCGGAGAACGAGGCCGATGGTACACACCACATCACATTCAGTAAGAATCTCTGGATAGAGCGTGGTGACTTCATGGAGGACGCTCCGAAGAAGTTCTTCCGCATGACCCCAGGCAAGGAAGTTCGATTGAAGAACGCTTACATCGTGAAGTGTACGGGATGCACGAAGGACGAGGAAGGAAACATTATAGAGATACAAGCAGAGTATGACCCACTGAGCAAGAGCGGCTTGGAGGGAGCCAACAGAAAGGTAAAAGGCACCCTACACTGGGTATCTGCCGACCACTGTAGGCAGGCAGAGGTGCGAGAATACGACCGATTGTTCTTCGTTGAGAACCCTGGTGCAGATGAAAGGGATTTCCACGAACTGCTCAATCCTGACAGTTTGCGCGTGTTCCCGAACTGTTACGTTGAAGCATACGCGGCAGACAAACAGCCGGGAGAGTATCTACAGTTCCAAAGAATCGGTTATTTCATGGCCGATCCGGACAGAACAGACGACCACTTAGTATTCAATAAGACAGTAGGACTGAAAGACACCTGGGCAAAGGTTAACAAATAACCTTGCCCTTCTGGGTGTTTTTTCATTCGTTGTACGATGGCAGAAGCATATAACTTTTTTGATAATAAGGAATTCAAGGATAACCTAAAACGATATGAAGAGGCTCATATCCAGGGACTTTCCATCTATCTGGATGCGGATGATTTTGCCGATATCGCAGAGTATTACCGCGGCAAAGGTCGCATAGACGAAGCGCATGCGGTGTTAGACGAGGCGATAAATCTGTTCCCAGGGTCAACAACCCTATGGACTTTCAAAGCCAGAATAACGCTTTTGGAAGGCGGTGATGTGGAGCGTGCTTACGAATACATCAGTCATGTTGACGACAAGGACGACGTGGAATATACCTATACGCTGGCCGAAATCATGATCATGGATGGAAAAGCAAAGCAGGCAGACCAACTGTTGCACCGTCGATTTGAGCGGGTAGATGAAGAGGAACGGGAAGAATTTAAGCAAGATGTCGCCACTATATACGCCGACTATGAGGAGTTTGACCTCGCCAATGAGTGGTTCGACCGATTAGAACCCAATGAAGACAACAGTTATAAAGAACTGAAAGGACGCATTGCATTGGGCACTGGCAACCTTGAAGACTGCGAGAACATCTTCCAAGAGCTGATTGATGAAGACCCTTACTCAACGAGCTACTGGAACAATCTGGCAATGCTGCAATTCTTGAAGAGTAATTTCAACGACTCAATCACCAGCAGCGAGTTCTCCATTGCCATCAACCCCGATGACGCAGAAGCGATACTTACCAAAGCAAACGGACTATTCAGCTTGGGCAATTACGAAGAGGCACTGAATTATTTCGACCGATATAGCAAGCTGGTTCCTGATGATTTGTCGGTAGTGATGCTAAAAGGCGTTACACTTTTGCACCTCAACAAACCCGAAGAAGCACTCACACACTTCAAGAAAGCAGAGAAGATGGGGCGTCATTCGGATTCCAACTTGCCTGAAATCTATCAGGAAATTGCCTTCACTCTGTCACAGCAGGGGCGCGTGGAAGAAGCTCTCGCCTACTTGGACAAGAAGGAAAAGCTGCCCAACGACAACCACTGTGATACCTTGCTGCTCAAAGGACACATTCTCTTGGAGAACGACTATCTGGAGAAGGCACAAGAGGTTTTTCAGGAAGCGATTAGAAGTTCGGACAATTCACCCAGCACTTTTTTACAGATAGCCATATCCGTTTACGACTGTCGATACGTTCACTTGGCATACAACTTATTCTTATCATATTTCAAAGACATGGGCGACACCTGTCAAGACGGCTACGCTTACTTCGCTCGCTGTGCCAATGAACTGGGAAAAAAGAAAGAATTTGCCCACGCCGTGAAGCTGGCTTGTGAGAGAAATCCGATGGAAGCGAAAATGGTTTTGGCCGACTTGTTTCCCGAAGGAATGAGTACTGAAGAGTATTATCCCTACCTGCTTTCAACAAATACGGATGAGAGAAAGCAAAAATAACCAGCCAAAATAGACAAAACAATGAATTGGTTTTCTTCCCTGATGGGGAATCTTAACTATTGGACAGTATTCTTATTAATGTATATAGAGGGAACAGTGATCCCCGTTCCCTCCGAGTTGATTGTCTCACCCGCTGCCTATCATGCCGCAGCTGGTCATCTGGACGTCACGCTCGTCATCATCTTTGCCACCCTGGGTGCTGTCCTTGGTTCGGCAACCAACTATGTGGCAGCCTACTATCTGGGCCGCCCCATCGTCTATAGGTTTGCCAACAGCAAGCTGGGACACCTGTGTTTGCTGAACCAAGAGAAGATAGAAAAGAGCGAAAAATATTTTAATGACCATGGCGTGATAGCCACCTTGACTGGCAGATTGTTGCCCGGAATCAGGCAAGTGATATCGGTTCCCGCCGGCTTAGCCAAGATGAAGTTTTGGAAATTCATACTCTACACCACCATCGGGGCGGGCATTTGGAATTGTGTGCTGGCCGCCTTGGGCTGGTATTTGCACTCCATTGTACCGGAAGAACAACTCAACGACAAGATTTTAGAGTACAACGATCATATCAAGGTGGTGATTTTAAGTCTGTTTGGCCTGATGGTAGCCTATTTTATTATCAAGCATTTTCTCAACAAGCGCAAGCAAAACAAGACACAATCTTCCAATCCTTCTTGAAAAGAATCAACCAGCTAAAAAACTTGAGGAATCCAACTTCAGCAGCTGATTGTATGTTAACTTTCGTTAATAGCATAACAACTGCAAGCACTTCTGTTATTGTTTGTCAATCAAAATGCCTATCTTTGCACTCACTTTAAAGAGAATCGCCGATATGGCTCAGTTGGTAGAGCAACTCATTCGTAATGAGTAGGTCCCCGGTTCGAGTCCGGGTATCGGCTCTCTTGCGGAATTAGCACATCGGTAGTGCGTGGGCTTCCCAAGCCTGAGAGGCGGGTTCGATTCCCGTATTCCGCTCAATCTTTATTTATTCTCCCCCTTATTTTTCGCTTCCTCTTCAGCACTGAAGATATATTGCATCACGACAGCGTCACGATAGGCCGTTCCATTGTAAAGCCAATCGGCCAACTTGCACCCCTCGGTGAAGCCCAACTGTGCGAACAAAGCCAAGATATTGCCCTTGTCAGCGGCTACCACGACATAGATTTGATGCAGATGTAGCACGCGTTTGGCATATTTCAACACTTCCTGTACCACCGCCTTGCCATAGCCTTTGCCACGAAACTGCTCTTGAATCACGATGCCCAGTTCGGCTCTTCGATGTTGCGGAGCGAAGTTAACGATATCAACCATGCCAATCGTCTTGCCGCATTCGTTTTCAATGATCAGTCTTACTTGCTTGTCAGTGTAGATGTCTCCGGAGGAATGTGCAATGTAGTCGTGCAGCACATACCTTGAATAAGGAACATTGGTCGCACTTACATTCCACAACTTCACATCGTTTTCTATCTTATACAACAAGTCAAGATCTTCGGGCTCCATGGCCCTTAGCTGCGCATGTATCATGATTTTGGCTATGTTTTATGAGAATATTTCCGATTCGGTAATCACCATTTTCGTTTCTGGCAGATACGTTCCGAGGCACACTTTCTCGCTAGGTTGTGAGGCAAAGATATTCAATACCTCATCAAAATTGTAGGCTTGGGTATCGTAAACCATATACACCTTGTCGGCTTGTGGCAACTTCAAAGTCAGATGACCATCGGGATGATCGCGATAGGTGGATGTCACAAACTGAGCGCTAAGTCCTTTTCGCCGCGCAATCTCCTCACACTCGCGCATGGATTGGCTACTTCCGATGAAGACATACTGCACAGTCTCTTGTTTCTTTCTCCGAAAAAGTCCCACTCCCTGTTTGGCCTTTACCACCTGCATGCTTATCAAAGCCATGAATGCCTTCGCGTAGATGGCTATCTTAATGGGCAACCCCAGCAGGATGCTCATGCCGCCATAATGTTTTTTGAAGAATATCAGCATGGCTTGATAGAACACATGCACATAACGATAGGACGATTTTTGGGTGCTTTCACCTTTATAATGCAATATTCTCAACGGCAGATACCAGTTGTGATAACCCTTCTGAAGCAAGCGATAAGACAGGTCTATGTCCTCTCCATACATGAAGAAATCTTCGTCGAGCAAGCCCACATCCTCGAGTGCTTTACGCGGAACGGCGAAAAACGCACCGCTGACAATTTCTATCTCGGCTGGTTCATCCCAGGGTAGGTGCCCCATGTAGTATCTTGCAAAGCGTTTACTCGTAGGATATTTCGCACACAATCCGCACATTTTGTAAAAGGCCGTCCATGGTGTTGGCACCCCTCTGCGCGACTCTTTCGCATCAAAGCCTTGCTGATTCATCATCCGAACGCCCACGCCACCAACGTCTTCGTGCGAATCCATCCAATCAATGAGCTGGCGCATGGTATGCTCACCGACGATTGTATCGGGATTCAACAATAAAACATACTCACCCTTGCTTTGCCTAATGGCAAGATTGTTCGCCCTGGCGAAGCCCAAATTATGATTGCTGCTGATGAGATTCACCGTGGGGAACCTAACTGAAAGATAGTCTACCGACCCGTCTACGGAGGCATTGTCTACCACAAAAATCTCGGCATCTACATCCTTGAGCGACCGTGTTAATGAAATCAAACACTGCTCAAGATAGTACTTTACATTATAGTTGACGATGATGACAGACAGCTTCACTCCTTGCATGATCTTTCACGGTTAAACCTTCTCGTCACCTTTTGTTTCCGTCACGCAACGATCCAAGGAGGGATAGATGAAAAACAAACTCAGAAAAACAATGACTGCCATGTAACAAAACGCCGCATGGACGAAGAGATAATAAAATAAGACGTTAACCACCAGCAGCACGCCCAACACGTCCAAGCGCACACTGCCCCACCTTTGGAGCGCGCATAACGCCTGAGCGTCATCGCCTTTCAGTGCCTCTGCCACCTTTTTATACTTAAACAAGCGCAACGAAAGCGGAATGCAACAGATGGTGAGTAGTTCCATAACCACCAAACAAACAAACTCTTTCTGGCCCGAACCGGCCCAAGCCCCTGATACTAAGGCACCCGTTTCAAACAGCACCACCATCAATAAGGATAGGATGATGGGTAAAAAAAACTGAATCATCAACAGGCGTTGCACGCTTCTTATCTGGTTCATGGAATTCAATGTATATCAATGTAACACCCAACCAACCTCCTCCGAGCTTGGCCAGATTTGTTTTTTCCTTATCGTTCAAACGGTGTTCTGTTCACAATCGAGCGCCCCAAAGTCACCTCGTCCGTGTACTCCAGCTCATCACCTACGGATATTCCGCGCGCTATCACGGAGAGCTTCACATCTAAAGGAGCCAATTTTCGTGAGATATAAAAATTGGTTGTGTCGCCTTCCATCGTCGAACTCAAGGCCAAAATCACCTCCGAGACGCCGCCTTGCTCAACCCGTTGCACCAGCGACTGTATTTCCAACTGGTCGGGACCGATGCCATCCATGGGTGAGATGATGCCCCCCAGCACATGATAAAGTCCGCGAAACTGCTGCGTATTCTCCACCGCCATCACGTCTTGTATGTTCTCCACCACACAAATCAGCGACGTATCCCTACGTGGGTCCGAACAAATAGGACACACATCTTCATCACTGATGTTGTGACACACTTGGCAGTATTTCACCTCCTGCTTCACTTTAGCGATGGCCGAGGCAAACTGTTCAACGTCACTGTTGCTTTGTCGCAGCAGATGCAGAACCAGTCTCAAGGCCGTTTTTCGCCCTATTCCGGGAAGTTTGGAGAACTCGTTGACGGCTTTTTCGAGTAGAACAGACGGATATTGTTGTTCCATTTACAGGTACACGCCAATCCCTATCTTGAAGCCAATGGTGGAAAAGTCACTGTGCTTCTTGAACGACTGGTCATAGTACACGGCGGGTTCAACGGTCACCGTACGACTTAAAAAGTAAGCATAACCAACCTCTACGCCAGGCATCACATCGTTGTAGTTATGGTTGGCATGAATCAACTTGCAGTTAACGCCCAGGTAGATGCCATTTTGAACAATGTAGTAACGCCCACCAACACCCACAGAAATATAATCGGGAACCGACTCATATCCGCTGTGTTGATAGCTCAGGTTGCCCAAAACCATCAAGTTGTCCTCAAAGAGATAACCAGCTTGCGCCTGAATGCCTAAATTGAGCTTGTCCAAACCGTTGTAACTCAGATTCAATCCGGTCAACGAGCCGCCGATATACACCTTGTCTTGTTCAAACTGTGCGCTGGCCGTGAGGGTCATCAGCAACGCCGCAATCATTGTTAATAGCTTCTTCATTTTCATCAAAGAATTATTATGTAAGTATATTTTCCATCTCCTCAACAGGCTCCACTCACACCGTTTTTCTCCGCACACACAAGCCTTTCTGCACCAAGGTTGACGCTGATTTGCAGCCTAAATTGAACGTTACGGCTGGAGCAGTGATGTATTTTGCAAAAGTACATAATATATTTGAGAACCGAAAAAATATCCGTATCTTTGTCAGCATAATTCTTTTGAACGAACAGACAGGATGAAACGATTCTCACTATCCATCATATTGGTAACGCTCTCTCTTCTTGTATCCGCCCAATCTCCCACCCCTTTGCTGCAAAACGCGCTATGCTCCTCGCCCAAACGCGAAGTGAGAGCCGTGTGGCTGACCACCATCGGCGGACTGGATTGGCCTAAAACCTACGCCCACACTGCGTACACAAAGGAAAAACAGCAGGAAGAATTGCGAAACCTGCTCGACCAATACCAGCGTGCCGGCATCAACACCATCTTGCTGCAAACCCGCGTCAGGGGGACGATGATTTACCCATCCACCCACGAACCATGGGACGGCTGCCTGTCGGGCGTGCCGGGAAGAAGTCCGGGGTACGACGCTTTGGCATTTGCCATTGACGAATGCCACCGCCGCGGCATGGAGTTGCACGCCTGGGTAGTTACCATACCGCTGGGAAAATGGAACGGGTTGGGCTGCAAAACCATGAGGAGAAAGCTGCCGGCACTGGTCAGAAGGATTGGCGCAGATGGCTATATGAACCCCGAAAAGCCCCAAACAGCCGATTATCTCGCCACCATCTGCGAAGAAATAACGCGCAACTACGACATCGACGGCATTCATCTCGACTACATTCGCTATCCCGAAAACTGGCCCCTTCGCATCAACAGAACGGAAGGCCGCCGCAACATCACCCGCATCGTGGAAGCCATTCACGCCAAAGTGAAGCGGCTCAAGCCCTGGGTGAAGATGAGTTGTTCGCCCATTGGCAAATATGATGACCTGCCCAGATACACCAGTCGGGGATGGAACGCCTACACCAAGGTGTGCCAAGACGCCCAAGGATGGCTCAAAACGGGACTGATGGATCAGCTCTACCCCATGCTGTACTTCAAAGACAACAACTTCTTTCCCTTCGCCATCAACTGGAAAGAAGAGAGTTACGGAAGGATGATTGTTCCCGGACTGGGCATCTATTTCATGTCGCCCAGTGAGCGTAACTGGCCCATCGACGTCATCAAACAAGAGCTGAACGTTGTTAGACAATACGGTATGGGGCACGCATACTTCAGAGGAAAGTTCCTGACAGACAACACCAAGGGCATCTACGACTTCGCAGAGAACGATTTTACCCGCTATCCGGCACTCGTGCCAGCCATGACCTGGCAACACAGTACGCCGCCAATGCCGCCAACCCGCCTCCGGTTGGATAGCATCAAAGCCACGTTGAGCTGGTCGGGAGCGAAAGATCGCAGTGACGCTCCCTACCTGGTGTACAACGTTTATGCCAGTCGGCAGGCGCCCGTTGACATTCATGACGCACGCAACATCGTGGCCGCCCGCATCCCCTCAACCTCCACTCGCGTGCCAACCGCACAAGGTATGGCGTACGCCGTGACGGCCATGGATCGCTATGGCAACGAGAGTGAACCGCTACAAACACACCAAAAGCCCATCAAAACCACCCACTTTCCACCGGCAACGCTGTTGCCCTGTGACGGACTGCGCCTGCAACTGCCCGACAAGGGACAAACGCTGGACGCCCTGTTCGTGCTTATCGAATCGCTGCAAGGCACCATGGTCACCACCCGTGTATACCAAGGAAAGTATGCCGACGTGTCAAAACTGCCCGAGGGTATGTATGTGCTGCGTTCTATCAACAGGAAAGGCTATCGGCATCGCCTCGGCCATTTCATGGTGAAGCGTAATCCGAATTTATAGGTTTATTTCGCTTCCCCAAATCTACCACACAACAACCTGATGACTAAGGAGTTGCAATCTCCATGACTTTGGCCTTCAATAGCATAGAGATTGGAGGTCAAAGTCAATGCTTTTGCACACCAAAGGCAATGAGATTGAAAGGCATAGGATATAATAGACTGAAAATAGGCCACCGGCTTTTAAGATAATGTAGTTGAAACGAAAGCAGCTGATGGTTTTAGCCAACACGCTACCTTTTCCATAAAAGAGTTGTGCAAATGTGCATGGAAAAACAGAAAAGGACGGGCCAAATGCAGAAAATTTCTTAATTTTGCAAGATGAGTTGGCAAGGAACAACGAATGAAATGTTAAAGCTTTGGCAATTAAACGCTATTTCTGTAACTTTGTACACATAACTTATACGACGGATTATGCAACCCATCTTTATCGCAGGCCCCTGCGTCATCGAATCGGAAGAACTGTTGGACACCGTTGCCCAACGACTGGTTGATATCAACCGAAAGCTCGGTACGGACATCATCTTCAAGGCTTCGTTTGACAAGGCCAACCGCACGTCAATCCATTCGTTCAGAGGTCCTGGTCTGGAAAAAGGCCTGCAAATGCTCACCCACATCAAAGAAACCTACAAACTGAGGATTACCACGGACATTCATGAGAGCTGGCAGGCGGAAGCAGTGGGTGAAGTGTGCGACATTTTGCAGATACCCGCATTCTTGTGCAGGCAGACTGATTTGCTGATGGCTGCTGCTGCAACAGGCAAGATTGTGAACATCAAGAAAGCACAGTTTCTGAGTGGAAAGGACATGAGGCACCCCGTAGAGAAAGCTATGGAGAGCGGTGCCAAGGAAATATGGCTCACCGAGCGCGGTAACTGCTTTGGGTACAACAATCTGGTGGTTGACTTCAGGAACATCCCCGACATGAAAGAGATTGTTAAAACGGTGATTATGGACTGCACACACTGTGTTCAAAGACCTGGTGCGGGTGAGGGAAAAACCATCGGTGACCGACGATTCATACCGGCCATGGCACACGCTGCGAAAGCTTTTGGGGCAACGGGATATTTCTTTGAGACCCATCCAACACCGGATGAAGGACTAAGTGACGCTGCCAACATGCTGGAATTGGACAAGCTGGAACCTCTCATCGCATCACTACTACAATAGACGCACCGCATACATAATAACAGATTCATGGAAGAAAATACGAAAGAATCGCTAAAACATGCAAGAGAATACGCCTCACAGTGCATCAAGGATGAAGCGCAGGCACTGCTGGAGTTGATTCCACAGCTGGATGAAAACTTTGAAAAGGCCGTAGACATGATGTTCAACTGCAAGGGGAAAATCATCGTCACCGGTGTTGGCAAGAGTGGCAACGTAGGAGCCAAGATAGCTGCTACATTGTCTTCAACGGGTACGCCGGCGTTCTATATCAATCCGCTGGACATCTACCATGGTGATTTGGGCGTGATGACACCCGACGATGTGGTGCTGGCCTTGAGCAACAGCGGGCAGACTGATGAGTTGCTTCGCTTTCTGCCCATGGTGCTGCACATGAACGTGCCGGTGGTATCTATCAGTGGAAATCCCAAATCGTTGCTGGCCAAATACTCGACAGCGCACATCACATGCCGTGTAGAGAAAGAGGCCTGTCCGCTGAATCTGGCTCCAACGAGCAGCACAACGGCCGCACTGGCCATGGGAGACGCACTGGCCATTGCCCTGATGATGGTGAGAAACTTCAAGCCAAACGACTTCGCACAGTTTCATCCGGGTGGCGAACTGGGCAAGCGGTTGCTCACAACAGCCTCGGACGTGATGCGGTCAGACAACCTGCCCATCATCCCCAAAGAGATGCATCTGGGCGATGCCATCATTCATGTGAGCAAAGGAAAACTGGGCTTGGGTGTGTCATTGGAGAACGAGAAAGTGGTAGGACTAATCACAGATGGCGACATTAGACGCGCCATGGAGAAGTGGCAAGCCCAATTCTTCGACAAAACGGTAAGCGACATCATGACAACGAGTCCAAAAACGGTTTCACCGAACACAAAAATCACAGAGATACAAACCATCATGCACAAGTACAAAATACATACGGTACTGGTTGTTGACAGCGACAACCATTTGTTAGGGGTCGTCGACCACTATTCGTGCATGCTATAAAAGCCCCCATTGACTGAAATTTGAGAGTTCTATTATTCATTTTATGTTTCATCGCCTGCACGTCAGTTGATGCGCAGAGTTCAGACTCACTCATCGTTGAGACCTTGCGAGAGAAGGGTGTGACGTTCTCACATGACAATAGTGTGACGCTGTTGATGGACGGACAAGAGAAGTTTGATGACTTGTTTTTGGCCATCAAGCAAGCCAAGAGTAGCGTGCATCTGGAGTATTTCAACTTTAGAAACGATTCCATTGCGCGACTGTTGTTCGACATCTTGGAAGAGAAAGTGGCTGAGGGTGTGGAGGTAAGAGCTTTGTTTGATGCTTTTGGTAATTGGTCGAACAACCGTCCACTGATGAAACGACACCTAGACTCGATACGCGCCAAAGGTGTTGAAATTTACAAATTTGACCCCATCACCTTTCCTTGGATCAATCATGTACTGAGCCGCGACCATCGCAAGATTGTTGTCATTGATGGCGAGGTGGCCTACACGGGTGGCATGAACGTGGCCGACTATTACATTAAGGGCACCCGTCAGGTGGGAAAATGGCACGACATGCACTGTAGAATTGAGGGTTTAGCGGTGAACGATCTGCAACGTATCTTTTTGAAAATGTGGAATAAAACGGCGAAGCAGAACGTGCATGGCGCAAAATATTATAGAGGTCACCGCAACAGGGGGCATATCAAGGGACTCAAGTCGGACACTTGCAGCACCTCAGGCGATAAGATGGTAGGTATCGTGAACCGTGAACCACGCATCAGTAACGAGATGATCAGGGCGTTCTATGTGGGAGCTATCGATGCAGCTCGAGACAGTTTGAAAATCATCAATCCTTATTTTACACTGAATCGGGGCATCAAGAAAGCACTGAAAAAGGCCATCAAGCGAGGTGTGAAAGTAGAGATTATGCTGTCGACCAGCAGCGATATTCCCTTAACACCCGACTGTGGGTTCTACAATGCGCACAAACTGATGAAGCAAGGGGCGAACGTGTGGATGTTTACGGATGGGTTTCACCATACCAAGGTGATTATGGTAGATGGCAAATTCTGTACGGTGGGGAGTGCCAACCTCAATGCCAGGAGCCTTAATTTCGACTATGAAGAAAACGCTGTGATTGTTGATCGCTGCACTACTCGCCAGCTGGACAAGCTGTTTGATGATGACAAGAAAGATAGTTTTCTGCTCACTCCCAAGAGCTGGGATGAGTTTAGAACGCCTTGGCAGAAGCTGCGTGGATGGTTTGCTCACTTGTTAGCGCCCGTGTTATAACGATAAACAGCGGCCTAAAAAGTGCCATTGACCTAAAAAGCAACCAACGCCAAGAGGTTTCTTGACGCCACATTGGTGGGTTACACCTTTATATTTTGTTGATATCTACATACCCATGCATCACGGCATAGATGGTGAGAGCCGAGACACTCTTCACTCCCAGCTTGTCCATGATGTTCTTACGATGCGTGATAACCGTTGTCATACCAATGTTCAACTGGTCAGCTATCTCCTTATTAATATATCCTTGAACAATGAGGGACAACACTTCAATCTCTCGATCAGACAGAATTTTAGTCTTCAATGTTTTCAGTGAAGATGGGAAACGCTGTCCCCCGCCATGTGCATTTTGTTCCAACATCAACAACGAACGCACCAACTGGTCTTCCGGAACGTTGACACACAGACTATGAAATCCAGAAAGTTGCGTAGATGGGTCAATGGAAGCGGCTAAGACAATCGTCTTTTTTTGTCGGTCAAGGAAGAACTGACGATGTTCCAACACAATGCTCATCGACACGAAGTAATGGAAAAACGAGTCCACGGCACATTCGGTCAGCTCTTCAAACGAGCCGAATGTGGTTACATCCATGACTGGCATCACATTCTGCAAGATTTGCTTCAACCCCAACACAGCCAGCGTATTGGAATCAATGATGGCCAGTTGAGGACGCCCATTGATAATCTTTCCTTCCGTCATAACAGCCACAAAGTTAAATATTTTTCCTCATAATCAAAAGAATATGGATAGCAAACATTCGTATCTATCAGCAACTTGCCCCGTACATACGACAAAAATGTTGCCTTGATACATAACTGTTCATGCTGTGAACATATTCTTAATGATGCTCTGGAACGATGGCAAAATAACGGACATCCGACGAAGTAAGGTTTTCCATGTAATGATGGTGTCCCATTGCACAATAATGCACTTGACCGGCTTGCACTTGCTTTGCCTCTCCGTCATCATGACACGTCAACGTTCCTTCTAAGACATAGACCACCTCACAATTATCAACGTGGGTATGAAGTCCGGTCGAAGCGCCTGGCTTGAGTGTGCTCAACATGATTTTGCACTTATCATCCGCAAAGTTGCGCGTAACATATGTGCCTTTACCTCCTTTGAAACCTTCTATGGTCTGTTCGTCTAAATCATTGAAATCTATAACCATAATGTTCTTGTATGTTTTAGTTGTACGACAAAGATAATTAAATAATGACACACCACAAAGAGATGATGACATTTAATCTTCTTTATCATTTCAAAGCAAAAGAGGGCATGCTGCGAAGCACACCCTCTCCATAATAAATCTTATTCAGGAATCGTTACTTATTACGAATCCAACTCTTGTCCCAGATATTCAATTGTTTTTTCGTCTTGTAAACAGAAGGAATGCAAACAACATTCACCTTACTGTCCTTGGCGGCCTGCACATAATAGTAAATATTCTTACCTTTGTACTTGCCTGTTCGTTGGTGGTTCAAGGCAAATGTGTTTGTGCCATCTGTCAACTCACCTGCACTTTTCACACCCGAGTACTTCACGTCAATGGTCTTACCCACGGTAGCGTCCTTGATGTGGATGTAACGGTTGATGTATTTATCATAGTCCGTTGCAAGCTGTGCAAGCGTCACTTCCATTGGTTTGGGTGCATCACCCTTGGTTACTTTGGCCAATTCGGTTTGCAACGACGTGGCTTCAGGAAGTCCGTTGTATGCATAGCCAGCGCCCCACACACGTCCATTGATGACATCACCCACAGCAAGACTTGAATTTCCACTGTAAAGTAGCAAGCCACCCGTTGCGTCTTCGACGAAAATGTTGCTGCCATTCTTGTAGGTTACCTTCGCATCAGTGAGGATGATGTCGAAGTTCACCTGCTTATTTCTATCAGTACTGGCTGATATGGCAGATGAAATGCCAGCGATACCGCCTGTGGTGACAGGAGTAGTGCCAAGCTGAATGATGGAAACTGTCAATACAGACTCTTCCTTTCCCTTGGTACTCTTGAACGTAAGTGTGCCTTCACGGTTCTTGCCTGTAGCGTTTGTAGAAGGGTTGACGGTGAACACCAAGTCACCCTTCTTGTTGACTGTGTAGCCTGGCTCTATCGTCATCCAGTCAACATCCGACTTGAAGCTCAAGCCTTCGCCTTTCTGTGTGATGGTGATGTTGAACGGTTTGCCTTCCTTGTCGATGGTTTTGTTGGTCTCTTTGCTGAGCAAGAGCGCCTTCTTCACTGAGACAAATGTGGCATCCACAATCTCAACTGTCGACTTATAAGTCGTCCTGGCACCTTCAACAGTGACAAGATCACCAGGAGCGATATTGAACTTCTTCCAGTTGTATGCACCTGATGCG
Source organism: Hoylesella buccalis ATCC 35310 (assembly GCF_000177075.1). Lineage (GTDB taxonomy): Bacteria > Bacteroidota > Bacteroidia > Bacteroidales > Bacteroidaceae > Prevotella > Prevotella buccalis. The sequence continues at coordinate 5,698 of NZ_ADEG01000031.1, read as the reverse complement.
TCCTTTGTACCATAGATATAGAGCTCGTTGCCCTCGTTGTCTACCATGTACCAGTTGCCGTATGAAGTGTTAATGATTTTGCCACACATACCTGTCACGCGGTAGGTTTTGCTGTCAACGCCCTTCAATACGTCCTTCACAGTACTTTCGGGCGTAGGAGAATCGTCAATCTGAGCAACGATGATGTTCTGATATTTGTCACCGGCTTTGATGCGTACGGTAACCGAACGCGTGGCCGTTGTAGCGCCAACGGTGAAAGAAATGTCGGTAGTTCCTGCGCCACCACTCAGTTGTGACACTTTAATCCAACTGTTTTCCTTGGTTGCCATCTGACTTGTTGGCACGTTGTATTTCACGATACCCTTTTCATCATCCAGCGAATCGGCCTTAACCGGAACCATGAAGTCCATGCTCCAGTCTTCCGTAGCCGTCACGGTAATCTTCTGTGTTCCACCTTTCACATCGAAGGCCACATAAGAAGAAGACACCTTCAAGTTGCTCAAATAGGTGGGTTCGTTGTCGTCCGCACAGCCTGTAAACATGGCAATGACTGCGATGAACGATGGAATGATATATTTTAGTTTCATATCCTTTTGTTTTACTATTAATTAAATGTATGCTTGACTTTAGTTGAACGTGTACTTGATACCCACCGACATGTACCAGCACTGGCCGATAGAATAGCTCGGTGTGAACGTTTCGGTATTGCCATTGATGGATTTTGGTGTAGAGAACTTAGCCACACCGTCTGTGTCAACACCCTCGTATTTGAGGATACGAGCATCTGAACCGATGGCAGGATTCAAGTATTTGGCCACACCCCACTTTGAGTCAAAGAGGTTGAGCAGGTTCTTAATGTCGAAGCTCAACTGCAAACCATGCTTGGTCTTCCCTACGTTGAGTTTGAAATCGTGCTTGTAAGCGAAGTCAATGCGATGCACCCAAGGAGAGTAAAGCGCGTAAGCCTCGGCATATTCTCCCTGATGTTTGCTCAGATAACCATTGGCATGCACATAGTCCATGAAACGAGTTTGGTCGTCTTCCGATACGAAACGGAATTGCTTGTCGGCCACTTGCTGATCGGTAGGAATGTAGATTGCATCATAATTGTATCCGTCACCGTTCATATCATTGGTGGTCATGAACGAGTAGTTGGCTCCACCTCTCCATCCTTCATAGAACAAACTATAGTGATTACCGCTCTTGTCGTGGATGGTAGCCGATGCCACCAATCGGTCGGGCGTGTTGTATTGCGAGTTGTGCAACTTGATATGGTTCGGTCCTTCCACGGTTGGAACGTAGGTGAATGCCGACTCTGCGTTAGAACCAGGCATGCCCGTCACACTCTTAGCCACGTTGTGCGTATAGGCAGCCATCAAGCTAACCCACTCTGCCGGTTGTACATTGGCGGTTAAGTTAGCCGTCCAACCATAGCCGCGACTGGTATTTTCCAAGACAAAAGCCTTGGTATTGGTACGGAATCCAGTAGGATAGATAGGACGGTTGTCCACACCATTCAGTCGAGCGAACCCGCCTACAGAAGGAATACTCCAGTCTGAGATGGAGGTTTCGTTAAGCGTCTTGTTGTAAATAAACTCACCCGACAAGGTGAATGGGAACGACACTGGTACTTGATAATCGATAGCCAATGATGCCTTCCATACCTGTGGCAACTTAAAGTTTTCTGACACGGCGGCGATAGCAGATGGAACTGTTCCGTCCTCGGGCTTGATGGTAGAAGGATAGCCCAAAGAAATCAGCTTGTCATAGAGCGCTTTCTGCGTAGCCTTGCCATTGGCATCGGTCACCAGTCCGCCTGCAAAGGTATCCATATCGAAGCCTCGCTTGGCAGCGTTGGCAGCGTTAATTTGTGCCTGATACTGCACCATACCACCGTTGGTAGGCATGTTGGTGAAGAACACCAGTGGCAAGTTTCCGGCAAAGAGACCCGTACCGCCACGCACCTTGAGCGACTTGTCACCCAAGACATCCCAGGTAAATCCAACACGCGGTGAGAATATCCAGTTGGCTGAAGGCCACTTGCCCGTATCAATGCGACGACCATCGTAATCAAGGTCGTAGATAGCCTTGTTGGTGATCAAGTCGCTGTTGACGAATGAGAGATTGTCAATGCGCAGACCGTAAACCAACTTGAAGTTGTCCATCACCGACCATTCATCCTGTCCGTATACAGAAATTTTGTTGCTGCGTACACGAGCGGCCGGCGCACTCTCGCCATCGTAACCGTAAGTGAGGTTCACAATCTCGGGAGCGGCACCGTTGATGAAGTCGTCCAAACTGCTATAGCGATAGTAACCTGTACCATTACGCATGTAGGCATTGTCCGCCATCTTGTATTCGTAGGCCAGTCCACCGGTGATTTTATGCTTTCCAGCATAGTAAGTCAGCTCGTCCTTCACGTTCCAAACATCGTTATGAACGGCATTGTTCCATGTAAACAGCTCATAGCCCAACGACAGGTAAGCCTGTCCGCCTTTCAGGATATCAATGAAGGGGAATTCAGAAGAATTAGAACTACGCAAGTCGTCCAACTTTGAATAGGTAGCCAACAACTGGTTGGAAAGATTCTCTGTCAAGCGACTATTCAAGTCGAATGAGAACGAGTGTACCAGGTTGTCCATCGAATACATGGTATTGGCATACGCCATAGATGCCTGCGACAGACGGCCTTCCGACATGCGTGTGCCGCCATCCATAGACGATGCGTTAGGCGAGCGCCAGGTCATGTTCTTGGTGTAGTTGTAGCGCAAGGCCAAACGATGCTGGTCTGTGATGTTCCAGTCTAAGCGCGCCAACAGCTTGGTGTTGCTGATGTCAGCGGGGAAGCTGGTGTACGAACCGGTGTTATATCCATATTTCTTGTTCACAAAATCAGAAACGGTCTGCAAATCCTTGGCTGTTGTACGCGAAATATACTCTTGAGCGTTGGCCACACCGTCCTCAGAGGCTCTCCAACGGTTGGCTACCGTAGGAACCTTTTCAGTTTCACCATTCACAAAGAAGAACAACTTGTTCTTGATAATCGGGCCACCCAACGTAAAACCGTAGGTAGTCTTGCGGTCTTTCTCGCGGGCATTGGTCATTTGGAATCCTTCGACAGCATCGCCTCGCATGTTCTCATTTCTGTGATAAACATACGCACTGCCCTTGAAAGCATTGGTACCCGACTTGGTAATGGCATTCACGCCACCACCGATGAAGTTGGTTTGGCGCACGTCATAGGGAGCAATTACCACCTGCAACTCTTCAATAGCTTCAATGGAGATGGGGTTGCCACCACCGGGAAGAGCCGATGACAGGCCAAAGTTGTTGTTGAAGTTGGCACCATCCACGGTGAAGTTGGCCGTACGACCATCCGTTCCGACAAAGCTCATGCCATTGCCTCCATAAGGAGAAAGGCGCGTGATGTCGGTGATGCTGCGGCTCACCGTAGGCAGATTCATCATCTGCGAATTGTTGATGTTGGTCGAAGCACCGGTCTTCTCTTGCGCAAACTTGGATGCCGTTGCACTGACAACAACCTCGCCCAGCATGGCGGCATCTTCCGAAAGAGTGACACCAAGGTTATACACCTCACCCAACTGAAGCGTGATATCCTTGTAAGTCTTCGTCTGGTGCCCCACATAGCTCACCGTAACGGCATAAGGACCACCAGTACGCATACCCTGAATGTTAAAACGTCCGTTCACGTTGGTCACTGCCGAATAGGTAGTTCCAGAAGGCTCGTGTACCGCCTGTACGGTCGCACCAATGAGTTCTTCGCCGGTTCCCTCAAGGGTAACCTTACCACTCATTGCGGAAGTTGTAACCTGTGCCATCATTGATGTGCACAAACACATCATCATGGACATCAGAAAAACAATTTTTTTCTGCATTTTTGTGTTAATTTTTAATTAAAAAAGAGGCATGAAAACCTGTTATACTTATTTCACTGCAAAATTAACTAAATATTTTCATATAATCGTTACATATTGGTTACAATTTGGTTATGCATCTACCCGCAGAGGAAATTTTTACCAGTAGAGGCGAAATTTATCACGCCCGTAGAGCCATCCGCGTGTCGGAATGTGCTCAATCACACCCCTACGTATTTCGGAACGTGATGACGAGTGGATGAGCCCAGCGAATAATCACACCCTACAAATGTAAAATGTTTTGCTCGAAAAACGCCTCAAAAACAGGGTTTCAGAACCTGCAAACTAGGAAAAATCACTAGGCTTGCAGGATGCAAAACAGGAGATAAGCAGGATGGAAACAACCCATTTTTGAGCAAAAGCTATGAGTTGGTCGCCCTATTTGCACCCTTTTGGCAAGCAATCTGCATGCCATTGACTTGCAAAGGCATGTAGATTGGCGTGTTAAAGCAATGCTTTTCATCAAAAATCCATATTAAACGAATCTTTAAACACGCATAAAAATAATAAACTGATGAATACCAAGTGGTTACAAAAACAATCCGTGCTTGCCGTATTTGCAACGCCCATCACAGTTGTTTGCAAACAAGCCAAGGAGCGAAAGCCATGTTGTCAAGAAAATTCAGCATCACATTTCGCCTCTCCTATCCACGTGGTCAATCCTTACTACCATGGCATGAGCAAGCTCGCCCACGACGGGAAATAACATTAAAAAAGTACATTTAATGAAGTTTAAATGTTCAGCCGCCACAATCATTAGGATATTTCGATAAAAATAAGTACCTTTGCAAGGTTTATTGTACATATCAATTCAATATTCAGATTATCAATCAGTTAGAAGTTTAGGGTATTTAGGATGAGACAATTAAAAATTCAGAAAAGCATTACCAATCGTTCAAGTGAAGCGTTAGACAAATATCTTGTAGAGATAGGCCGCGCACCCCTGATATCAATTGACGAGGAAATAGAACTCGCACAAAAGATTAAGAAGGGCGGACCAGAAGGCGAAAGAGCCAAAGACAAGCTTGTCACTGCCAATTTGCGATTCGTTGTTTCTGTAGCTAAACAATACCAGCATCAAGGACTATCACTGACAGACCTGATTGACGAAGGCAACATTGGGCTGATTAAGGCAGCCCAGAAGTTTGACGAAACGCGTGGATTCAAATTCATTTCGTATGCCGTTTGGTGGATTCGCCAAAGCATCTTGCAAGCTATTGCAGAACAGAGCCGCATCGTCAGGCTGCCCCTCAACCAGGTGGGATCGCTCAACAAGATTAATCACGAAATCAACAGGTTTGAGCAAGAGAACCATCGCCGCCCCTCTATCTCTGAATTGTCGGATGCAACGAACATCGATGAAGACAAAATCAGTCAGAGCATGATGGCCGACGGACACCATGTGAGCATAGATGCCCCTTTCCAGGACGGCGAAGACAACACCATGCTCGACGTGATGCCTAGTGGCGAAGACAGCAGAACCGACAGGCATGTAGACCACGAGTCGATGGCACAAGAGCTCGATGCGGTGCTCAACAAGGTGCTGAAAGAGCGTGAGATCATCATTATCAAAGAATGCTTCGGCATTGGTCGTCACGAGAAGGGACTGGAAGAAATTGGCGATCAGCTGGGACTGACGCGCGAACGCGTGAGACAAATTCGCGAAAAAAGTATTGCGAAGCTACGCGACAGCGGTAATGCAAAAATCCTGATGAAATATTTAGGATAAGATTTAAGGCTGGTTCTATAAATTACCACTGGAC